>ONKA01000023.1:11220-49403 GCA_900318265.1 uncultured Bacteroidales bacterium
CCGAGAAGCGTTTTTCAGCCTGGATATACCCTATGAACTGGTCAATGAGCATGACAAAAATAAAACTTCGCTGTAAAATTAGTAATAATTTACCAATTCACAGCGAAGTTTGCCTAAAAAAATTATTTTTCCTAAGCGGGCGCTTCCGTAACGCGAACGGAATGAATTACATATTCTCTTCAGCCTGACGGAGTTTCTGCACGTAGATAGCCTTCATCAGCTGTGCACGCTTGATGACTGAGGGCTTGGTGAACTGCTGGCGAGCGCGCAATTCCTTCACGACGCCGGTCTTTTCATACTTTCTCTTGTAGCGCTTCAAAGCTCTGTCGATGCTTTCGCCTTCTTTAACAGGAACAATAATCATTTTAAAACACTTCCTTCTTTTAATTGTTAATACTATGGTTGATTTTTGAGGCTGCAAAAGTACAACTTTTTCTTTTTCCGCAACAAAAAATTGCAGAAAAATGTAAAAGTTTCGAATCTGTGACGAAACATTTGTCAAAAACCATCTTTTTGCTAATTTTGCAGTTTTAATCAACTAACTCATAATACTATGCAATTATTGACACTACTACGCATCGGTTGGGGAGAGATTCTTGTTATCGCCCTCATCGTTTTGTTACTTTTTGGTGCACGCAAAATCCCGGAGCTGATGCGCGGCATGGGCAAAGGCGTGAAGAGCTTCAAGGACGGCATGAACGGCGTGGAGGAACCCGAAATCAAGGAAGACAAGGAAAATAAGGAATGAGCGAACGTGTGGTCAGCAGTTTCTGGGACCACTTGGAGGTGCTTCGGAAAGTGCTGTTCCGCTGCTTGATTGCCTGGCTTGTCGGGGCGGTGGCTGCGTTCTGCTTCAAGAACCTGCTGTTCGGCCTGCTGTTTGCCCCTTCGCGCGACGACTTCATCTCGTATCAAGGCTTAACATGGCTCTGCGAAAAGACAGGTTGGCAGTCGCTCTGCCCAGGCAGTTTCCAAGCTTCGTTCATCAACACGGAATTGGCGGCACAGTTCATGACGCACATCAAAGTGGCGCTTGGGGCGGGACTCGTTGTGGTATCGCCTTACCTTATCGTACAGCTCTACGGCTTCGTAGCACCTGCGTTATACGAAAAGGAGAAACGTCATGCTGCACCCATCATCATCTGGGGTACCCTGCTCTTCATGCTCGGCGTGCTGATGAACTACTTCATCATCTTCCCTTTCGCCTTCCGTTTCCTCAACGAATACCAAGTGTACGAAGAGGTGAAAAACCAGATCTCACTCTCATCCTACATCTCCAACCTGCTCATGCTCAGCCTGCTGATGGGCATCCTGTTTGAGATCCCCATCGTCAACTACCTCTTGGCCAAGGCGGGACTATTACAGGCTGAGGCCTTGAAGAAATACCGCCGCCATGCCATCGTGGCCATTGCCATCGTGGCGGCCGTCATCACCCCAACGGGCGATGCGGTGACGCTGACGCTGGTCACCTTGCCCATTTATCTGCTGTATGAGACAAGTATACTTATTGTGAAAAGAACTAACTCAAAAACGATCTAATATGCTACGTAAAATCAGAATCTGTTTACAAATCATCACGATGACCCTGGTGACCCTGCTGCTGCTCGGTATCGGTTTCCAGGTGCATCTCTGGGCAGGATGGGTGGCCAAGATCCAGTTCTTCCCTGCCATACTGGCATTGAGCTTCGGCGTGTTGGCACTGCTCATCGCCGCCACTTTCATCTTCGGGAGAATCTATTGCAGCGTGGTCTGTCCCTTGGGCATCATGCAGGACATCTTCTCGTGGATTGGCGGCAAGGTAAAGAAAAGCCGCTTCTACTATGCCAAGGAGAAACTCTGGTTGCGCATGGTTTGCTTGGTCGTTTTCATCATTGCGATGATCATCGGCTTCGCGCCTGTCACCACCTTAATCGAGCCTTACAGCGCTTACAGCCGTATCGTCAACAGCCTGTTCAAGCCACTTTACGACATGCTGAACAACTGGCTCGCCGGGATGGATGCCGCCAACGACCGCTACAACTTCACCGAGGTACAAATTTGGATGCGCAGCGTGACGACTTTCGTCGTAGCCATTGCCACCTTAGTCATATTGGGCGCGCTGGCCTTATGGAAAGGTCGTCTTTATTGCAACACTATCTGCCCTGTTGGAACACTCCTCAGTTTCTGCTCGCGCTACCCGCTGCTCCGTGTGCGCTTCGACAAAGACAAGTGCAAGAGTTGCGGTATGTGCGAAAAGAACTGCAAGGCACAAGCCATCGACTTCAAGGAGGGCAAGGTGGATTATGCACGCTGCGTGGTCTGCGGCGATTGCCTGGCCAAGTGCAAGTTCGACGCCTTGCACTATACCGCTAAGAAACCTGCAACCCAACCCAAGCCCGTCGACACGGAACGTCGTGCTTTCCTTGCTGCCACCGCAATAGCGGGAACCACAGCTGCCATGGCACAGACCCAGATGAAAGTGGATGGTGGCCTGGCGGTTATCGAGGACAAGGTGGCCCCGAAGCGCAAAACGCCCATCACACCTCCCGGATCAGTCTCGGCTCGACATCTGCAACGCCATTGCACAGCCTGCCAGCTCTGCGTGTCAAGTTGCCCGAACAATGTGTTGCGTCCCTCCACCGACTTGCAGCATTTCATGCAACCCACCATGTCGTATGAACGCGGCTACTGCCGTCCAGAGTGCACACGTTGTAGTGAGGTCTGCCCCACTGGGGCCATCAAGCCCATCACGAGGGAAGAAAAGACCATGCAACACGTCGGCCATGCCGTGTGGATCAAGGAGAACTGCGTTGCCTCAGAAAAAGGCATCAGTTGCGGCAACTGCGCCCGCCACTGCCCCACTGGCGCCATCACGATGGTGGACTACGAAGGCCCGAACGGCACGGTGCAGGTGCCTGCCGTTGACGAGAACAAATGCATCGGCTGCGGCGCCTGCGAGAACCTCTGCCCCGCCCGACCGTTCAGCGCGATTTACGTGGAAGGAAACGAAATGCATCATATCAATTGATAATTAACTACGTTGAATCTTCGATTTGATAGTTGAAAATTGATAATTGATAATTATTATAAGTTGTCACTACAATCTTTCAACTCTAAACTCTAAACACTAAACTCTAAACTAAACAAAATGGACAGAAGAGAATTCCTAAAACATATAGGCGGCGCGGCTGTGGCGACCTCGGTGGTGCTCTCCGCCTGCAAATCAGAAGGCGACGAGACCCCCATCGCCAAAAACGTCATCGACGGACAAGGTGAGATGACCTATCGCACCAACCCCAACACGGGAGACAAAGTGTCGTTGCTGGGTTACGGCATGATGCGCCTACCCATCGAGGAAGGCGGCACCTTGCGCGATCACCCCGATTCCCCAATCGACCAAGAGCTGGTCAACCAAGAGATTGATTACGCCCTCGACCATGGTATGAACTACTTCGACACCTCCCCTGCCTATTGCAAGGGCATGTCAGAACGCGCTACGGGCATCGCCTTGGCACGGCATCCCCGCAATTCATATTACATCGCCACAAAACTGTCGAACTTCAGTCCCTCCACATGGGACACTGAAAGTTCAAAGGCCATGTTCGAGAACTCGCTTAAGGAGCTTCAGACTGACTACATCGACTACCTGCTCTTGCACAGCATCGGAGGAAGCACCAACGAATTGGACAGCCACGGCTTGTTCAACGCCCGTTTCATCGACAACGGCATCCTCGACTGGCTCGTTGAGCAGAAAGCAGCGGGACGCATCCGCAACCTCGGCTTCTCATACCATGGCGACATTGCCATCTTCGACATGCTGCTCCAATGGCACGACGAGGGCAAATACCATTGGGACTTCGTCCAAATCGAGCTCAACTACTTGGATTGGAACTATGCCGACGAGATGAATGCGCGCAACACCGACGCTCGATACCTATACGAAGAGTTACATAAGCGCGGTATCCCTGCCGTCATCATGGAACCGCTGTTGGGCGGACGCTTGGCTTCGCTCCCCGACCACATCGTGAAGCAACTGCAAGAACGCGAGCCTGAGACACCTGTGGCCCGTTGGGCTTTCCGCTTCGCCGGCACGCCCGAAGGCATACTCACCGTCTTGAGCGGTATGACTTATATGGAGCACTTGGAACAAAATGTGGCGACCTACTCGCCTTTGCGCCCCATCAGCGCGGAAGAAGACGCCTTTTTGATGAAGATTGCCGAAGAAATCATCGAGTTGCCGACCGTGCCTTGCACCGCCTGCAACTACTGCATGCCCTGTCCCTTCGGGCTCAACATCCCCGTCATCTTCGACTATTACAACAAATGCGTCACCGAAGGCAAGGTGCCCGCAGGAAACCACGAAGCCAAGGCATACCAGGAAGCCAGAAAGCGCTTTCTCATCGGCCTTGACCGCACCGTACCTTCGCTACGCCAAGCCAACCACTGCATCGGTTGTGGTCAATGCAAAGAGCACTGTCCGCAAAACATCGACATCCCCACTGAGTTGCACCGCATCGACGACTTTGTGGAACAGCTAAAGCAACAAGGGTAACATTAAAAAGGCCGAACCTCTTTACGAAGTTCGGCCTTTTTTTCCGATCATTAGTAATCGGAACGTCGTCTTTGCTTATTTCGGATAGAGCTCAAAGTAGGTCGCAATCTCCTCCTTGAATTGATTCGACAGTTCAACGGCTTCCTCTCTGGAATGACCCGTACTTTCTAAGTCGTCGATGAATTCCAGCCAGTCGATGGATTTGTAAAACTTACGCTGGTTTTGAATCACTTCCTTCATAAAATCCTTAGAGCAATTGGCAAGGTCGTCAATCAGCCATTCGTCGTCGACAAACACCATCGAGAGCTCATCGGAGCCTGAATACCCGCTTTCCATAGCGACCTTGGCCTTGTTGTTGGTCACCTTAATATCCGTAACGGCCTCCAGTCTGCACATTTCTTCGGAGAAGCTAATCCACACTAAGTTATAATCCTCGTTGAAATCAGCAGGAAGAGCTAAAGCCTCTTTCAGAATGTCTCCGTATTTGGTGGTGAACACATTGTTGAAGGCATAGACATTGTAAGGGTCGCTGTTGCACAATTTGTCACCCAAGGTCATAACTCTGTCAGCTATGTATTCCTCGGTGAATTTCTCGGGATACTGGTCGCGAAGCGAATTCTTGGTCGGTTGATCTGAAGATCCGAAATTGCATTGACACATTACTAAAGCCAAAAGTAGTAATGCAAATACTTTTTTCATAGCGCTTAAATATTTGTTTATGAATTATTTGGGATAATTCTCAAAGTATTCTTCGATTTGGCTCCTCAAGCCCTCAGATGCTTCAACGGCATCCTCTTTGGAATAGCCTCTCTCTTCAAGTTGGTTGATCATTTCCAACCAATCGATGGATTTGTAGTACTTGCGGCTCTCTTGAATCATATCCTTCAACCACTTCTTGGAGCAGTTTCCAAGATCGTCGATCATCCATTCGTCACCAACAAACTTCATAGAAAGTTCATCTAGATCATAAGCTTCGCTATCCACCGTAACCTTGGCGTTATTGTCGGTCACTTTGACATCGGTAACGGCCAACATACTACAGAGTTCTCCGGCGAATTCAATCCAAAGTCCTGAGCTTGGCCCGTCTCCATCAATACCTTCAGGAAGTGCCAAAGCTTGTTTGAGCAGATCGCCATATTCGGTCGTAAACACATTATTAAACGAATACACATTATAGGGGTCGCAACCACAAAGCTTAACAGCCAGGTCTACGCTACGGTTAGCGATATATTCCGTGGTGAACTTCTCGGGATACTGGTCACGAAGTGACTTTTTTGCAGGCTCATTTGAAGACTTGAAGTTGCATTGGCACATCACTAGAGCCAGTAACAGTAATGGTATTATCTTTTTCATAGCTGTTTAGTTTAATTGTTTTTTTATTTAGGGAAATTTTCAAAGTAAGTTGCAATTTCCTGCTTATATTCATCGGCAAGGTCAACGGCATCCTGCCTGGAAATGCCAGTACGCTCAAGATCGTTGATGAATTCCAGCCAATCGATGGACTTGTAGTATTTGCGACTCTCTTGAATCACTTCCTTCATATACTTCTTGGAGCAATTGCCAAGATTGTCGATCATCCATTCGTCATCTACAAACACAAGGTCGAGATTATCCGTGCCATAGTATTCATCGCTATCCATGGTGATCTTAGCTTTGTTGTCAGTCACTTTAACATCAGTAACGGCATTGAGGCTGCATAATTCTCCTGCAAACTCAAGCCACTGTTCAGAATGGTCTTCGTTGAAACCATCAGGAAGCGCCAGCACCTCTTTGAGCAGATCGTCGTACTCCTTTGTAAACACGTTATTAAAGGAATACACATTGTAGGGGTCGCAATTACAAAGCCTTTCAGCAAGGTCCATACTGCGCGTAGCGATGTATTCCTCGGTGAATTTTTCGGGATACTGGTCACGATACGACTTTTTGGCCGGCTCATTAGAAGATTGGAAGTTGCATTGGCACATCACAAAGGCCAATAACAGTAATGGTAATACTTTTTCCATAGTGTTGAATTTTTATTGATGTGTAATTAAATTTTATACTCTTAGATTGTACATTTAAAATGCAAAAATATGCTTTTTCTCAAACATTACCACTTATTTTCAAAAAAACATAAAAAAATCATGGGCAACGACATGGCTCATTGCTAGGAATATTCTCTATTTCACCCAAGAAATGAGGCTGTTTATCAAACATCAAATCGAGGACAACCTTCACCTTGGCTAAGGCTTCGCGCAGATGGTTCTTCAGATAAACCCTACGGCCAGCGGTATAATCTTTTGCACAAAAAGCGATGGCATCAAGTCCATAATGCCCTGCGATGTATATGGCTCGCTCATCATGCCATTGTTGCGAGACCACGGTCACCGAATCTTGAGCGAAGACCTTTTTGGCACGCACCATGGAATCAAAGGTACGGAAGCCCGCACAATCAAGGTAAATGACCGAGTCGGGCACTCCCCTTTCGATGAGCGACTGCCGCATCGACTCGGGTTCGTTGTAATGACTTATGTGATTGTCACCGCTTAGCAACAGATACGAAACTTTGCCGGCAAAATAAAGCTCAGCGGCCGCATCCATGCGGTATCTATAATACAGGTTTTGGTGGTCTTGGACGATGGGCACCGTCCCCAGTACCAAACCAACCTTACGATAATGGACCTCACTTACATCTGCAAACAACCTCCCCTTGGCATAGTGTTTCACGACTGCATTGCAGACGCCGGTCAGGCCACCGCCTACCATCAGCACCAAAAGAAACCCTAAGACAAAGAGTTTGCCCCAACGACGTTTTTTCATCGTCATGTTTCCTGACATTAAAGATTCTGACGGCAAAAATAGCCAATTGTTTTGACAAAACCACTACATTTGCAGCCCAAATCGCGATTCAATGGAGTGAACAGCCAATGGAAACGTCAACTAGAGAAAAGGAAATCTACAAAGTGACCCTCGTCGGTGGAGTCGTGAACGTCATCCTGCTGCTTTTCAAATTTGTGGCAGGCATCGTGGGACACAGCTCGGCCATGATTGCCGATGCCGTCCATTCGCTTTCCGACTTTGTGACGGACATCATTGTGTTGGTCTTTGTCAAGATCAGCAACAAGCCGCAGGACAAGTCGCACGACTACGGTCATGGCAAATACGAGACCTTGGCACTGACCATCATCGGACTTGCCTTGATGGCCGTGGCCGTCAGCATCATCGTGAAAGGTGCGATTAAGATTGCAGCCTGGGCCAATGGCGAGGCACTCGAAGCTCCTGGGAAGTTGGCCTTCTGGGCCGCCATCGTATCCATCGTGCTAAAAGAAGGTGTTTACCGTTACTCCATCATCAAAGCGAAAAAGTTGAACTCGAAGGCTGTCGAAGCCAACGCCTGGCACCATCGCAGCGATGCGCTGTCGTCCATCGGCACAGCGGTGGGCATCGGCGGCGCCATCTTCCTTGGTGAGCGTTGGACCATCCTCGACCCCGTCGCCTCAGTAGCCGTGGGTGCCTTCATAGTCAAGGTAGCTTTTGATCTGCTCAAAAACGGAATAGGCGACCTGATGGAGCAATCGCTTCCCGACGAAGTGGAAGAGGAAATCCTGAAAATAGTCTCCAAAGTGCCTGGTGTTGAAGAGCCGCACGACCTGCGCACACGACGCATCGGCAACCACTACGCCATAGAGTTGCACATCCTAATGGATGGCAACATCAGCCTAAAGGAAGCCCACGACAAAGCCTCAGAAGCGGAAGCCTTGCTACGACAACGCTATGGTGAAGAAACACACGTGGTAGTGCATGTCGAACCAAGAGAAGAATAAAGCTTATTCCTTCTTTTCCATCTTTTTCCCATTCCAGAAGAAAACCGTACGGTTGCCTTCTTCATCAATGGCAACCAAATCATCTTCATCGAAATAGGCTTCCTTGAAACCATTCAATTCATCCTGTAACTCACTTTCAGTGAGTTTGCCGTCCTTGAAGAGGTATTCCTTGATGTGATGCGACTCGTTCTGGATCTCGTCGTCATAGATATGCTCATAGTTGTACACATCTAAGACCTTGAACAAGGTTCCATCAAAGAAGCTTACAATCTTACGATCTCGGTGATGGTACACACCCAACTCATAGCTGATGTAATTAGGTTCGATGGTGAAGCTGCTGTTGGCTTCAGCCTCCTCGTCCAAAGGCATTTTCTCAATTTGATCCCACACCAGCTGCATATCGCACACTGGCATGCTATTCTCTTTGGTTTCCTCGGGTTGAGATTTTGCCACGGTCACTGTTTTTTCTTGAGTACTTAGAGCCATGTTCCCAATATTACGGCCACATGCAAAAAGCAGGAAGAGCGGGAGAAAAAGGACAATCAGTTGTTTCATAAATCTCTTAAAATAGTGCGTCAATAACTTCATTTGGCTTTATGTCACTCTGGGAAATGATAATAGCTTGCCGTGATGTTTCCTTCGCAAAGCGCATCGCCTTTGACCACATAATTCTGGTAATTGCAGCTTTCTTCGCCGCTGTTGGACGTGTATATCGTCAAGGTCCCGTCTTCCATGACAATTAGACTTGCCCATAGACCATAAAACTCTCCTCCATCGTCCACGCGCCATGTCGACGTCTCGTTGTAGGTTGCAGGGAATTCCTTCACCGCCTTGATCTCGCCGTTTTCAACCAAGGCAGTAACGCCCAAAGCGTCATCACCTTTGTTCTCAAACTGAACGTTGACCAGTTGGTATTCGCTGTTGTCACCAAAAACCGCCGAAGCGCAGCTAGTTATGATCTTCCTTCCGTATTTGTTTTCAAAAGCCTTTTGGAGGTCATCCGACAAGGCCACCACTTTGGTCATCCCGTTTTCGCGGTTTTTCAAATCGAGTATGGTGGAGGTGTTCTTGTAATTCTCATCCACCAACAGCGCGGCATCCCAAATGGCATCGTATTCATTCTCTGGATTTTCCAACAGTTTCCCTTCTTGCATCTCATAGAGCCACCCCGAAAGGTTGTCAAAATTATAATAGGTGTCACGGCCGCTGTTTTTCTCTTTGTCCCCCAACTGAACGCCTTTGAAACTCACAGTGTAGTACTTGCCGTCATAGATGATGTACTTGTAGTTTTTCAGACTATCGTTAGGTTGGGGCGTTTCACCATCGTCAAAATACGTTTGCAACAGGAAACGCTCTCCATACTGATCGGAAAGCACATAGACAGGCAGCACGGGTGCCTCATGGACCTCCTCTTTAATTTCCGCCGCGTCCGTATTCGTTGTTTGCTGTTGTTGATTGTTTCCTCCGCACCCGAAAAGCATGAGTGCCGAAAGAGAAAGAACGAGTAATTGTTTTCTCATGATGATAAGTTTATGGGTTAATGTGACAAAAGTACAAAGAAAACGAACATGTTTATCCTTATGGAATCGCTTTTTTTACCCCAAATGAACAGTTTTACGCCAAAAAACCGTACTTTTGCAGTTGAAAACAAGCATTACCAATATTGAAGAAAACGAAATAACAACCTAATATCTAACAACTTAAATCATTACACTATGAAGAAAGTATTAGCAATTGTGGCTCTCGTAGCCGCCATGTTCGTTGCCGGAAATGTGCAGGCACAATCAACAATTTATGCAGGTTACGCTCCTGAGTCCTTCGTTTCGGGCAACTCAAGCACCAACTATCAAGGCTTCTTCGCTGGATTCACCCAGAACTTTGGCCTTTCTAAAGGCATTGGCGTTGCCGCTGGCGCCCAATTCCGTATGAACACTAAGAGCGAGTCGAACACCATTTTGGGAGTGACCACCACCACCAAGAACAGCCAATTCCTGGTCGATGTTCCGATTCTGTTCAACTATGGCATCGGCGTTAACCGCGATATTACGATCACGCCTTTCGTTGGTCCTATGGTATCATTGGCCCTGGCTGGCAACACAAAAGTCTCTGTTGGCAGCAGCACTAGCACTTCCGACTGGTATGGCGACAACAGCAGAATGAACCGCTTCAACCTCTACGCCGTGTTTGGCGCCGATGTAAAGTTCAACCAATTCAATCTGTTTGGTGGCTATCGTCTCGGCCTGCTTGACCTCAACTCGAGCGACAATGTTACTTTAAAGACGAATGGCCTTTTCGTTGGCCTTGGCTTCACCTTATAATTTGAGGTTTACAGACAACAAAAAAAGCGAGCGACGTTTGTCGCTCGCTTTTTTTGTCCTTCTTACGAGATGGTTTTATTCTCCCAGCAAGTGCTCAAACAAGAAGTTGTCTATCTTGTTGAAGAGATGCATGCGGCACTCGCCGCTACCATATTCGTAGCCACCGTAGATGCCGTGGTTCTTGTTGGGATAAATCATCAAGTCGAACTGCTTGCCATTAGAAATCATGGCCTTGATGAGTTCCATGGCGTTCTGGTAGTGGACATTGTCGTCGCCGCTGCCATGGCAGAGCAGGTAGTTGCCCTTGATCATCGCCGTGTTGTGGACGGGTGAATTGAGGTCGTAGCCATCGGGGTTCTCCTGCGGGGTGCGCATGAAACGCTCAGTGTAGACATTGTCGTAATAACGCCAGTTGGTCACAGGAGCCACCGAAACGGCCGTGCTGATGACATCGGCGCCCTTGGTGATGCCATTGGCGGCCATGAAGCCACCGTAGCTCCAACCATAAATGCCAATTCTATCAGCATCCACGTATGGCTGCTTGGCCATATACTTGGCCAGCGTAATCATATCCTCAGTCTCATATTTACCCAGTTGCAAGTAAGTCATCTTCTTGAACACCTCGCCTTGGGCGCCGCTACCGCGGTTGTTGATGGACACGCTGATAATACCATGCTGAGCCAGCAACTGCATCCACCAATAATCGCTGTCGGCCCATGAATTGTTGACCGTCTGATGACCGGGACCACCATACACGTAAATCAACACGGGGTATTTCTTTGCGGGATCGAAGTCGGGAGGCAAGATCTGCCAAGCGTCCACGTCGACTTGCGTTCCATCGGGAAGCACGAAAGCGGGGTCGCTGATCTTCATGAGTTTCTTCTCACCGAGGTTGAAGGTCTTCAGCTTTTCAGCGAACTCATGGTTGTCCTCAAGCACGCGCACCAACTTGCCCTTGTTGGTATAAAGCTCGAATTGGCGGGGCTGACTGATGGTACTGTTTATATTAATAAGGTAGCTGAAGTCGTTGCTGAAAGTAGCACTGTTGGTGCCCGGGCGACCAATCACCTCTCGCATTTGGCCTTTCAAGTTAACGGCATAAATCTGACGGTCGACGGGAGTGTTCTTTGCGGCTTGGAAATACACTTCCTTGCCATCGAAACCGTACACCGAAGTCACATCCCAAGGGCCGTCGGTGAGTTGCTTCACCAATGTACCATCCAGATTGTAAAGATAGATGTGGTTGTAGCCACTTCTCTCAGAAGTCATCAAGAAACGCTTGCCATCCTCAAGAAAATGCCAGTCGTCGGTAATGTCGATGTAGTATTTGTTGGTATCGTCGTAGAACACACGGCTCTTGCCCGTGGTGGCATCGGCGGCCAAAATCTCCAGATGATTCTGATGACGGTTGAGGCGTTGGATGGCCAGCACATTGGCATCCTTCGTCCAAGCGATGCGGGGCAGGTAGATATCGGTTTCCTTGCCCGTGTCCATCTTCACGGTCTTACCGTTTTCGAGGTTGTAGACATAAATCTCAACGATGGAGTTGTCCTCGCCAGCCTTGGGATACTTGAAGCTGTACCAATCAGGATAAAGGCCTTCAAACTCTTCCATCTGGAACTCGCGCACGTTGCTCTCGTCGAACTTCATGAAGGCGATTTTCTTGCTGTCGGGCGACCAATAGAAACCTTGCGAGAAGCTGAATTCCTCCTCATAGACCCAGTCGGGAGCGCCATTGATGATATGATTGTAAAGCCCGTCGTTTGTAAACTGCTTCTCCTCCCCTGTCTTCAGGTCTTTGATGAAAAGGTTATTGTCGCGCATAAAGGCCACTTTGGTGGCATCAGGCGAGAAAGTAGCCAGACGCTGCTTGCCGTTATTTGAAAGCGGCTGTAAGGTCTTGGTGGCGAAGTCATATACATAATAATTGGCGTGGAAAGAATGGCGGTATATGCTTTCCATATCGGTAAGGCACAGCATCTTATCCTCATTGGCGCTCAGCTCATAGTTCTGCAAGCCAATAGGCAGCGAATCGGGATGCATGGTGAGGTCAGCGATACCGAATAAAGTCTTCTCCAATTTGCCTGTCTTGTAATTGTAGATGTTGAGTTGGCCTTTCTCGAATGAGGCGTAGGTCTTGCCATCCTTCATCGAGTTCATGCCGCGCACACTCTTGGCATAGAAAGTACCGCGCTGATAAAGGTCTTCCAATTCAAAATTCTTCTTCTCTTGGGCCGAAGCCGAAACTGCTCCAAAAACAAGGAACAAACTGACTAATAGGTATTTAAACTTCATAACAAATAGATTTGATTGCACAAAGGTAGAATTTTTTTGAAAAAAAGCAGAAAAAATCTTGTGGGTTTCAGAAAAAGCCGTATTTTTGCACCCGCATTTGGGACGGTAGCTCAGTTGGTTTAGAGCGCATGCTTGACAGGCATGAGGTCACAAGTTCGATCCTTGTTCGCCCCACTCTGTAGAGACGCATTGAATGCGTCTCTTTTCTAAACCCCAAGCGATTATCGGGACGTTAGCCCAGTTGGTTTAGAGCGCTGCCTTCACACGGCAGAGGTCACTGGTTCGAGTCCAGTACGTCCCACAACAAACGAAGATAACCTGCTGATTTTCAGCAGGTTTTTCTTTTTTCACAAGTTTTACCCCCTATTTTACCCCCCAAGATACCCTAAGTTCATGGTTTTGTGATGATAAGGTCTGTCTTGCAAGCATTGTTTTGACAATTTCTAAATTTCTCTACTATCGTCCGGTATATCTTTATTACCAATTTGACATATTGGGAAAACTGTTTTTTTTATTTTTGCCTGAGAAAAACACAAATATCCCCAATGGCCGACTATTTTGATAATATAGCAAAGCAATTATTTGAAAATGATTTGAAAGATGTCCAAATAAATTCACGTGACATACCAATACACTCTACCGATACCATAGAAGGTGTTATTGTTGAAACACTTAAAGACAAGGGAATTATAGTTGATAACTATGATTTTTTGATAGGTATTGCCATTTGGGAGTACAATGTATATGTAAATAAATACCTTTATGAAAACGCATGTGTTTGGAATGGATATCAGGATGCTGTAAATAAGTACATCAACGAGTATTGCAAAAAATACGATATACCCCATGAGGTATTACAGGCAATTGAAAGTGCATATCATTGGAAATCAACAAGAAAACTAGCATCTGAGTATTCTGCACCAATCTCCGTAATCTATAGCCAAAAGACAAGGCAGAGTTTAAGTGGAGAAACAGAATTTGAGAAAAAATGGAATGCATACATTCCACAAGATACAAGCCAGAGTGATAGTGAAATAGCAGAATTTGATAATTTTTGGGATGCGTGTGTTCCTTGTGAGTCAGGAATAATACCGATTGGCCTATTGCTTCGAAATGCTATAGATATCAACAACACTATTGTTGATAAGGACTTTATTAATCGGATTGAGTCCATTGAAGTATGTTATGGATATGTGGCAATAATTAACGATGCTTTACGCAGAAATTTAGTTGATGCTTTTTTTTATTATAAGCAAAGTAACTTAAAAGTGGCTCAACTGGTTTTTGAGGCGCTTGAATACTTTGTCCCTAGTACTTTCAATCATTCGTTGAACTTGATTTTAGCGCCATTGGTTGCTATTCACGGGTTATATCTCACTGAAAATGGTTATTTGACCCCAATGAAGTATCTGGAGCACAATTATCATTCGAAGGATGGTTTTACTGACGATCTTTTTGTTAGCAATGTTCAACTTGTTTTTAACGTACGTGGCTCTTTTGCACCTCTTGTTAAACAATGGGAAGAATGGAGAGGGCTGGTGTTACCATGTAAGAATTTGTGTAATATGATTTTTTCAGTGGTTTTGGGATTACAAGAAGGCAAAGAGGCAGACAGTAATTATTACTACAAAAAAATAACTGATAAAAATTGCAAAAAATTCGTTGATGATGTATTAAGAATAAAATCCATTTGCTCCTCTTTGGACGAAGGCTTTATTGATTCATATCTTCAAGATAGGGAGGATAAGAGTGGCAGATTTATTCGAATTGATAAGGAGTCTTTTCATATTGATTCTTGCCCTCCACGAGACATCAATTCGATGATTTGTGATCTTGACATTCCAACAAGGTCAGGCGCGGCACAAATTGATGAAGCTGAGAATGCATCTCCTAAAAAAGTCGCACAACCAGTTAATAATCCCACATGCCCGCATGATAATACTTCCTTGATCCTAAAACGAGCTGAAACGTGGCCATTGCCTTTTGACTTCTTTGAAACTGATTACATTGATGAAACATGTAAAGAAGGAGATTATATTCCGGGGTTCTTGTCGGGTATTGTGGATTTTAGTTTGATAGGAACTGATGTGACGGGTGAGGCCATGAAAAAAGGCTTCCAGTTATCCGGGTATTTCTCTGAATTAATCAATGCGCTTGCCAAAGAAGGATGCTTCAAAAATGATGACGAAACGAAACTTGCTTTCGCGCGTGCTCTAACAGGAAGAAGAATAAAAAGAGGGGTTAAATGGGAGGGATCGACTTTTGGAAAATGGGCTAATGTTATGTGCTATCTAACATGGAGACTATACGGAGGCAAATACGATTATATATCCAAAGTTTTCCCAGAACTCTTAAGAATAAAGAAGCTACAGAATAGCTATGCAAAAAACCTAAAAAAATACGATGGCATAACAAGTGCCATAGATGTCTTTCTGAATAAAGTGAAATACCTGTATTCAAACAAACAAGAGGAAGATACCCAGGTGCCAGAACAACCATCTTCGCCTGAGTAATATCACGTGGCATTTTCACCCTATCCTATCAATACACACATCCTTCCGGCCACAGTTTTTACACCACGCCCCCATCCATACCATATCGAATTGGTTGATGGCGGCTTCAAGTAGTTCGGGGTCGTTGGTTAGTATGCCCGCCTCGAAATTGCGACGGTTTTCACTCTTCATCCCCATACCCGCGCCCGTCAGATTAGCGGAGCCGATGTATGCTGTCCCCGTGTCGAATATCATCAGTTTGAAATGCACCCTTGGACAACACACCCTTTCCAATTCAGTCGCAAGGATTGGGTAACGGTCAAAATCATCCCTAAACATCGGCCCTGGTTCCTTGGCGTGTATCAACCTCACATCGACACCTTTCTTCAGCAAATCGGCAAGTACTGAAAGGAAAGGTTCGGATTCCTTGCCCTTCGTTACATATAGATCCTTAATGTCGGCCGTCCCTATCCATAATGATTGCTTCACCGTGGCCACCCTTGATATTACCTCGGTGTAGTGTTGCTCGTTTTGAATGTATGTGATGAAGGGCGATGGCATGAAGCTGTGTTTTCAGTGGTCAAAAATACGAAATAATCTGAGAACAATTAAGTAGCTTTCGGGCTGCGGCATTATTTTGTATCTTTGCGGACATGAAGCAGCGTACCTACATAGCCATCGACCTGAAATCTTTCTACGCATTCCGCAACCCAAGCCTGCGCCCGAATTGCGGATTCCCGATCAACTGTTCCGATACTGGTTCGGCGTCATTCCCGTGTGTTTCTTGAAGTACTTGAAGAAAAACGACGGATTGGGGAAGTTCAACTCGTCAGAGATTTCCTTGATGCATAGGTTGCTATGTTTCAGCATTTGCTTGGCTTCAAGGATGACGTATTGGTCAATCCATTGCGGGGCGGAGAGGCCGCTGGTATCTTTCACGATTTTGGAGAGATATTTGGGAGTGATGCACAGCTTGTCGGCATAGAACCCTACGCCGCGTTCTTTGCTGTGGTGCCGGGTGACCAATTCGATAAACCGCTCAAAGACAATCTTGTGTCGCGTCGAAGCGGACTTCTCCTCGTCGTTTTGGCTCATAATCCGTTTGTTGATGAAACTACCGAAGAGGTAGAACACCGACGAAATCAGGTGACTGACGCTTTCGCAAGCATAGACATAGTCCGAGTGTATATACTTGTCAATCAGTTGAATGTATTCTTTTACAATGTAGAGTTCTTCTTCTTCAAGACGCATGCAGGGATTGTCTAAAAGGGTCATGGCCTCGTTGAGCATCTTGCTGATGTCGGAGCTGAAGTTGGACAAAAACTTGGGTGAAACGCCAATGACCGTCAGCGTGGGTTTGTCGGCAGATTCCTTAGGCTCCACGCTGATGATGTTTTGCGGCAGGTTCACCATAATCATCCCCTCCCCTATTTCGTATTCCTTCAGGTTGATGTGGCATTTGAAACTGCCGCTTTTGCAAAAGGCCACCACGTAGGCATCAATGCGGCATGGATGGCGCAACAGGTCGTAGTTGGCCTCGTTGGTGCGCTCCGCCATAAAGAAATCGTCACCTATATTAATGATGTCACCCGATGGGATGAAGTCTTTTGCCCTCAACAGGCTGATACTTGTTAGCTTTTGTGTTTCCATTTGTTGAAATTTTCGGCAAAAGTAGATATTTTTAATTGATATTTGATTAAAAAATATGATTATTTCGACTTTTAGATAGTTTTCAGTTCCAAAAAGATTGCTTTTGGTCGAAAAAGTTGCCGTTACTTTGCGCCATCAAACAAATGGAAAGAGCAATATGAACAAAAGACTGAAAATCAAGATGGTGCTGATGATTTGCTTAATGGCTGTCACAGCGAATGCACAAAGGGTGCTGACTTTGGACGAATGTCACCGCCTCGCGTTGGAGAACAACAAGAAACTGAAAGTGGCCGAAACGGAAGTCGACAAGGCAAGGTACGAGATGTATTCCTCGTATGCCAACTACCTTCCCAAAGTGGAGGCAACGGGAACTTACATGCACAACAACAAGAGCCTCCAACTCTTGAGCGATGAGAATCTGGCGACGCTCGGCAGCATCGGCACGATGACGCAAGCCCAAATCGATGCCTACCGCGAGGAACTGCTGCAGGTCTACCAAAGCGACCCGGCAGCGGTCATCGCTTGGACTTTGTTGCAAAACGACCCAACCGTCAACAAACTTGTCACCGACCTGATGAGCCTTAATGTTGAGGATGCCTTGAACCAAATCGGCGAGCAAGTGGGCGATGCGTTCAAAATCGACACCAAAAACGTTTATGCAGGCATAGTTTCCATTCAGCAACCGATTTTCGCTGGCGGCAAGATATATGCTTACAACCAGATTACCAAGGATTTGAAGGAACTGGCCGAGTCGAAGTTGGAGATGCAAGAGCAGGAAACGGTGGTCACGACGGACAAGGCCTATTGGCAAATCGTTTCCATCGCCAACAAGTTGAAATTGGCCGAGAACTATACCGAGACGCTCCGCTCGCTGTCCAACGATATGGATAAGTTGGTGGCCGAAGGCGTGGCGACCACTTCCGACCAACTTTCGGTGAAAGTGAAGTTGAATGAAGCCGAAACATCCTTGTTGAAGGCGCAAAACGGCTTGGCGCTGTCGAAGATGCTGCTTTGCCAAATCTGTGGTCTGCCTTTGGATTCCAACATCATGCTGGCGGACGAGAACCTTGATGATGTGTTGGTGACGAACACTCATCCTTTCTATTCCGAAAGCGATGTCGAAGCCCATCGTCCCGAACTGAAATGCCTCAGCATCGCCAACGACATCTATGCCAAGAAGGTGTGGGTCACCCGCGCCGACTACCTGCCCACAATTGGGGCTTTCGGCAACTATACAGTGAGCAACCCCTCGTGTTTCAACGGCTTCCAGAACGAGTTCGGCGGCATGTGGAACTTCGGCGTGATGGCCAAAATCCCTATCTTCCATTGGGGCGAGGGCTACAACAAGACGCGCATGGCCAAGGCTGAAGCCAAGATCCAGCAATATAACTATGAGGACTCGAAGGAGATGATTATGCTTCAGGTACGCCAATGCGAAAAACAACTTGGCGAGGCCAATGCCCGTCTGAAGTTGACACAAGAGAAACTGAACGACGCTGACGAGAACCTCCGTATGGCGACGGCAGGTTTCCGTGAAGGCGTGGTGGAGTCGTCGGTCATCGACCTGGCACAAACGGCTTGGCTGCAAGCCCATTCGGACTATATCGACGCCAAAATCGACTGCATCATGGCGGGAGTGAACCTTCGCAAAGCCGCAGGAGTGAGTTTGAAATAACAAAAAAAGAAATACTATGAGCACATTAAAAGAACAAAGAGTGAACACGTATCTTGCATTAGGTGTGCTGGCGTGTGTGATTATCGTGGTTTGCGTGATCGGTATCATCACCTTCCACAAGGAAACTGAGTATCTGCAAGGTCAGGCCGAAGTGACCGAATACCGAGTCTCGAGCAAGGTGCCTGGCCGTATCCTTGAGTACAAGGTGCAGGAAGGCCAGAAGGTGCGCAAGGGCGACACCTTGGCCATCCTTGAAGCCCCTGAAGTGGAGGCCAAGAAAGCCCAAGCCGAAGCCGTGGCAAAAGCGGCGAGAGCCCAAAGCGCCAAGGCACAGCATGGTGCACAGAAAGGGCAAATCGAGGGCGCCTACGAGATGTGGCAAAAGGCGAAAGTGGGTGTGGATGTCATGGAGAAATCATTCAACCGCGTCAGCAACCTTTACAAGGACGGCGTGGTGAGTGCACAGAAATATGATGAGACCAAGGCACAGTATGATGCCGCTATCGCAACGGAGAAAGCAGCCAAGTCGCAATACGACCTTGCCCTTGAAGGCGCCCGTTCGGAGGACAAACAGATGGCTGCCGCTCAGGTATTGCAGGCACAAGGCGCTGTGGCCGAAGTCAATTCCTACATCCACGAGACGGTGCTGACGGCATACTCCGACGGCGAGGTTACTGAAATCTTCCCCCATGTGGGCGAGTTGGTCGGCACAGGCGCTCCCATCATGAACGTGGCGATGATGGACGACCAATGGGCCTCCTTCAATGTGCGTGAGGATGACCTGAAGCAGTTCCCCATCGGCAGTGAGTTTGATGCCTACGTGCCCGCCTTGGACCGTAGCATCCGCATGAAAGTCAGTTACATGAAGGACATCGGCGACTTCGCCGCATGGAAGGCCACCAAGGAGACAGGACAATACGACCTGAAGACCTTCGAGGTGCGTGCCACACCGCTTTCGACAAGTGAAGACCTGCGCCCGGGCATGAGCGTGATTGTGGAAAAGGAGCATAAAAAATGAATTCTGAAACGACAGAGAAGAAAGGCGTGTGGCGCGTGGTGCAGCGCGAGGTGGCTCGAATGCTGTCGCAGCCGGTCTATGTCTTCTGCATGGTGGTTGCCCCGCTGATCGGCTTCCTCTTCTTCACCACCTTGATGGGAAAAGGTCTGCCGATGGACATCCCTGTTGGTGTGGTCGATGAGGACAACACCTCCATTACCCGACAGGTGCTGCGCAACCTCGACGCCTTCCAGCAGACCGCCATCGTCAAGCAATACGCCAACTTCGGCGAGGCACGCGAGGCGATGCAACAGGGCAAGATCTACGCCTTCTATTACATCCCAGAAGGCACGACGGAGCTGGCACTCTCGAGCAAACAGCCCACCGTGTCGTTCTATACGAATGCAGCCTACCTGATTCCTGCTTCATTGGAATACCGCGACATGAAGACGATGGCGGAATTAGCCTCGGGTGCCATCGCACGCGAGACCTTGTATGCCAAGGGCTATGCCGACAGCCAAGTGATGGGCATCCTGCAACCCATCAAGATGGAGATGCACGCCATCAGCAACCCGGGATTGAATTATTCCCAATACCTTTCCAACATCCTGCTACCCGCCATGCTGATGCTGCTTATCTTCCAAGTGACCATCTATTCCATCCATAGCGAGGTCAAAGAGGGTACTTCCAAGCATTGGCTCGAGCTGGCCGACAACAACATCTACAAAGCATTGGCCGGCAAACTATTACCTCAATTGCTGGTTTGGATGGTGATGGGCGCCACTTATTTAGTGTTGCTTTACGCCTATTGGGATTTCCCGCTAAAAAGCGGATTATGGCCGATGGCATTGGCATCGTTGCTACTGATTGTGGTCTCGCAGGCCTTTGGCGTGTTCCTTTGTGAAGCCTTGCCTTCCTTGCGCTGGGCCTTGAGTATTGCTACCTTGTGGGGCGTGCTTTCCTTCCCGATTTCAGGGTTTTCGTTTCCACAAATTGCATTTCCAGCACCGTTGAAAGCCCTGTCGTATCTCTTCCCGCTGAGGCATTATTACCTCATCTATGTCGACCAAGCGTTGAACGGCTTGCCGCTGCATTATTCATGGGTCAACTATGCGGCTTTGTTAGTGTTTCTGGCATTGCCCTTGTTGTTCCCCAACCGATTGAAAAAGTGTTTGTTAGAATATCAATATACAAGATGAAATGGTTGCATAACATATTGGAAGTTTTCCGCGAGGAACTCCACAACTCGATATTCGACGAGGGTGTCATCGTGTTTTTCTTCGTCGTGCCGTTGCTATATCCGTTGCTTTACGCCTATCTTTATGGCAATGAGACCGTGCGCGAAGTGCCAACCGTTGTGGTCGATTTGGCCAACTCCACCACTAGCCGTGAGTTTCTGCGCAAGGTGGATGCCACAGCCGATGTTGAAATCGTGGGACATTGCGCCGACATGCAAGAGGCGAAGGATTTGATCCACCGTCGCAAGGCACATTGTCTCATCTACATCCCCGTCGAGTTCGACTACGCCTTGATGGAAGGTCGGCAGGCCGTTGTGGAACTGTATTCCGACATGGGCAGTATGCTGTATTACAAGGCGGTGCTGGCTTCGTGTACCGAGGTCTCCTTGGCGATGAACCAGGACATCAAGACACAGCGCTTAGTGGGAGCCACCGAAAAACAAGCCTCCACCTTTGCCTATCCCATCAAGTACGAATATGTCCCGATGTTCAACACGCAGAGCGGTTTCGCCACCTTCCTGATTCCGGCGGTCTTGGTGATGGTCATCCAGCAGACGATGGTTTTGGGCATCGGCATGATGGCTGGCGAGGAAACCGAGAAAAAACGTCGCGGCATCCTTGAGCCACATGTCATCGGGGAAAAACCTATCGAGATGCTTTTCGGCAAGAGTGCGGCCTATCTCGCCATCTATTCGGTGATTTCGGCCTACGTCTTTTGCCTTGTGCCGCATTGGTTCCACCTCATCCAAATTGGCAAGTGGACCGATTTGGTGGCGTTCCTGTTCCCCTATCTGTTGGCATGCCTCTTCTTCAGCATGACGCTTTCGAGCATTGCGTACAACCGTGAGGTCTTCATCATCATGTTCGTATTCGTCTCGGTGCCGTTGCTGTTCATCTCGGGCATTTCGTGGCCTACATGCTCTGTACCGGAGTTCTGGAAAGTGGTTTCATGGCTATTCCCATCGACCTTTGGCATCAATGGCTACGTGAAGATTAATAGTATGGGTGCTGTGCTCCGCGATGTGAAGCCCGAGTTGATTGGCCTATGGGTACAAACCTTTGTCTACGGCATCACGGCATGGTTGTTGTACTATCGTTCCTATGGCAAACACCTGAAAGACATCATCGAGGTGGCTGAAGAACGCTTGCAGGCCCGCTGGGCAGATTATCTATAAAGACAAAAATTCGACAAAATAAAACTTATCATCATGAAAAAAGTATTTTTAAGTTTGGTGCTTTTCTGTGGCTTGGCCCTCATCAGCACCAGTTGCAACAAAGACAACAACACAGTAACCCCCGAAGTGGAAGAAGGAGCTGTGACTGTCGGTAGCAAAACTATGGACATCGTCGCCTCCAATGCAGTCAAATATGGCCAACAAAATGCCATTGTCCTCACTTCCAAGGAAATGACTGCCGCTGACAACGAAGGCATTGCTATTATTTTCAACGGCGACATTGTCCCTGGCACCTACACGATTGGCGAAGATACCAAGAGTACGGTTCCTCAAGTGGTCGGCCTGCATGAGTTCAACATGGGTGAATTGCCTTTCCTTATGGGTGCCGACACGCTGTATTTTGGCGACACTTACTTTTGGGTCAATGGGCAACTCTCCATCACTGAAGACAACGGCACTTACACTGTCGTTTTGTCACAATGCGTAGGCACCAATGCCAACGGACATGATGTCAATATGGCTCTGAACTTCAATGGCACTTTGCCCCCATACGTCTTCGACACGAGCAACAAGTTCCAAATCAAGGATATCGAAAGCCCCATAGGACTGGCAGGCATCACCACACTCAACAATCTAAGCTCTTTGGGGCTCGATGTCAAGTCAATGCTCTTCATGTCGGCCGACCGCAAGCGTTTTTTCATCGTCAGCTATTTGGGTGGTCAAGTCGTGGACGGCGAATACCAGCTTGGATATATCGGCACACCATATCTGCCCCAATTCCCATGCGTGCATGTCGCTCTCGACAGCGATTTCTTGACTTTCCAGCCCCAAACGGGCTATATTGCCCAAAGCGGCACCATGAAAGTGGTCACCAACGACGACGGCACCAAGACCGTTATCATGGAAAACCTCAAACTGAAAAACGTGGAACACGACAACGAGTTCTTCTTCCCAGTCATTGACGGCTCGCTGCAATATCACGGTTACATGTATGAACTAAGCCTTTAAAAGCAAGACAAAACCAGAAAATAAAACTCATTTAATCAAAACAATCAACAATGAAAAAAGCATTAGCAATCGTGGCTCTCGTAGCCGCCATGTTCGTTGCCGGAAACGTGCAGGCACAATCAACCATTTATGCAACTTATGCTCCTGAGACTTTTGTCGCTGGCAGCAACAGCACGAATTACCAAGGTTTCTCAGTCGGTTTCTCACAGAACATCGAATTGGCCAAAGGTATCGGAGTGGCCGCCGGTGCCCAATTCCGCATGAACATGAGAAACACGACCCAAACCATTTGGGGCATCACCGGCAAAACAAATGAAACCCAGACCATCATTGATGTGCCGATTTTGTTCAACTATAAGGTTGCAGTCAACCGCGACTTGGCCATCGTTCCGTTTGTCGGCCCTATGCCGAGTATTGCCCTTACGGGTGTCACAAAAGGCGCCGACCCCCTCTTTGGCGAAAACAGCTACGACTGGTACGGCGACAACAGCAACCAAAGCCGTTTCAACCTTTACGCCGTGTTTGGTGCCGATGTGAAGTTTGCCAACTTCAACCTGTTCGGCGGCTATCGTCTCGGCCTGCTTGACCTCGACAAAACCGATAACGCTTCTTTGAAGACCAACGGACTGTTTGTCGGACTCGGCTTTACGCTTTAATAGATTAGGCTTAAATCATTTGGAGCCGGCCTTATGGGTCGGCTTTTTTTTGTACTTTTGCATCAAAACTCATCGCCATGAAAACCATCAAAGACATCTATAAAATCGGCATAGGCCCTTCAAGCAGTCACACGATGGGGCCGCAAAAGGCCGCCTCCATCTTCAACGAACGTTATCCGGATGCTTCGGCGTTTGAGGTGACGCTTTACGGCAGTCTCGCCGCCACGGGCAAAGGACACATGACCGACTGGGCCATTCTCAACACTTTGCAGGCCCCGACCGAAATCATTTGGAAACCTGATGTCGTTTTGCCGTTCCATCCTAATGGCATGTTGTTCAAGGCTTTCGATGAAAGCAAGAACCTTATCGGCGAGTGGCAGGTGTTCAGCATCGGAGGAGGCAACCTCGCTGAGGAAGGCAAACAGAGCGAACAGCCTGACATTTATCCGTTGGGCAAGATGACTGACATCCTGAACTGGTGCGAACAACGAGGGCGTACCTATTGGGAATATGTCTACGAATATGAGAACCAACAAGAAATCGAGGCCTACATGATGGAGGTGTGGCAAGTGATGAAAGCCGCCGTCGAGCGCGGATTGCAAGCCGAAGGCGTGTTGCCTGGACCGCTCAACCTGAGCCGCAAGGCCGCCATGTATCATATCAAGGCTTCGGGCTATACACATACCTTGCGCAACCGTGGCTTGGTGTATTCATACGCCTTGGCCGTTGCAGAGGAAAACGCCTCTGGTGGACGGATCGTCACTGCGCCGACTTGTGGTTCCTGCGGCGTGATGCCGGCGGTATTGTATCACCTTTCGAAAAACTATGAGTTCACAGACCAACGTATCATCCGCGCCTTGGTGACGGCGGGATTGGTGGGTAACATTGTGCGCACCAATGCCTCCATTTCGGGTGCCGAGGTAGGCTGTCAGGGCGAAGTGGGAGTGGCCTGTGCCATGGCCGCTGCTGCCGCCAACCAGCTGTTTGGAGGCAGTCCGGCACAAATAGAATACGCTGCTGAAATGGCTTTGGAGCATCACCTCGGTATGACTTGCGACCCGGTTTGCGGCCTCGTGCAGATTCCCTGCATCGAGCGCAATGCATACGCTGCCGCCCGTGCCCTTGACTCCAACATTTACTCCACTTTCTCCGATGGCCGCCACCGCGTGTCGTTCGATAAGGTGGTGGAAACCATGAAGGAAACGGGCAAGGACATACCTTCACTATATAAGGAAACCTCCAAAGGAGGTCTCGCCCGCGATTATGCCCAGATGGAATGATAGAATCACTCTTTTTTGATGTTTCCTTTTCTTATAGTCCTGATGGCCGTCATTCCTTTTTCTATGGTATTACGGAATATCTCCTCTGGGTTTTTCAAGTTGTCTTTCTTGTGTTTTTTCTTGGGGAATTCGATGACTTCCTTGGGCATAATACGCTGATAACCGTTCTTTTCCAAGGCTTTCACGGCACTTTCGTAGCCACGGAAAAACAGATCTTCGATCTTTGACATATCGTAAGCCGTGCAACCATAGGTGTCGAGTTCGATGAAGAGATCTGCTTGGGCAGAGTCGACTGCTACGTTGGACACCATCATCATCATAAACGAACGATAAGCTACCGATATGAGATTATCCTTATATTTGTCCTCTTCCAAATGGTTGAGGTTGAGTGCAATGACCTTCTCACATTTTTGTCGTATGGCCGACACAGGCAGGTTTTGGAAAGCGCCGCCGTCGACGTAATGGATTCCGTTGATGTATTTTGGTTGGAAGATGACCGGAATGGAGCATGAGGCCACCACACGAGGAGCGATTTCACCTTTAGTGAACACTTTCGGCACACCATGTTCAATGTCGGATGCAACGAGGAAAGTCGGTATAGGCAACTCTTCCAAACGACTATAAGGTAATTTTTCCTGAATCAATTCCGACAACGGACGCGAATCAAACAATCCCCCTTTGGGCACACTTGGTGTGACGATATCCTTGAAAAAGTTCATGCCCTGAAAGGTTTCTATCATTTGTTTTGGAGTGAAACCCGATGCGTAGAGCGCCGCCACAAGAGCACCTGCACTAGTGCCCGACACCACATCAGGTTGGATGCCATATTCTTTCAGTGCCTGAAGTGCACCACAATGGGCCGCAGCCTTGGCACCGCCACCACTGAAGGCTATACCCAGCGGATATTTCTTTGTTGCCATAAGGAATGTCTTTTTCTTTTATTTATTGACACTGCAAAAATACAAAATAACACGGAACGATGCCATTTTTTTGACAACGTCCTGCTCAATGAGGTTGCCCTGCATGTCGTATTTGTAGAACATGTAAAGCACGTTCGACGACTTGCCCCATGTGGTGGTGTAGATGTTCTCGCCATCATAGAACACACCGTGCTGACGACTTGTCGAAGTGGTGAACGAGAACACCAACCTGGTCACAAACCGCCTTCAAAAAGACGTTGTAAAAATACAACTTTCTTTTGATATAGAGGCAATTACAAAAAGAGAACTCTACGCCTCAACGAAAGTGCAGTAGTCCTTGTAAACGTCCCGCACGACATCGTCCCAGTTGAGGTAGAGGTCGCGGCGGGCGGCGGCGGCGATGCGTTCATAAGCCTCCGGGGCGGCCATGATGTCTATAATCATTCGCGCATAACTGTCCTCGTCCGGAGGACAAACATAGCCGTTGACGCCAAGCGTGACGGTGGCTGCCGTGCGAGCACCTTCCAAGAATACGGTGGGCGTACCTTGGCAAGCTGCTTCAATCTGCACTAACGAGTTGGCATCATAAAGTGAAGGGAACAGGAAGAGTTTGGCGCGGGAATAGAGGTTTTCCAGCATCTCCTTGTCCGTCAGGCCACACATGACCACTTCTTCGTTCAAGCCCTGTTCTTGCACGAGGGCGGCGAGTTTCTCCTCGTCCTGCCCCTTGCCGGCGAACAACATCCGGAAGTTCTTCAGGCCCATCGCCTTGGCTTTCGCCAAAGCGCGGATAGTGAAGTCTATGTTCTTGATGAAATTAATCCGTCCGACGAAAAGGAAAACTGTGGCATCGGCAGGGATGCCGTAGGTCTCGTTGACGATTTGGGCGGCTTTCTCGGGGTTGGCAACAGGGCTGTGGTCGGTGGCATTGAGGCGCACCTTGCAGGGCGCGGTCAGACCGTATTCATGGACATAAAGGTCTTTGATGCCGCCGTTCACGGCCCAGCACTCGTCGCAGGCGTTGAACACACGCATGATGGTGTCCATCGCTATGTCCACGGTCAACTTGAGCTTGAGCGACTTCTCGAAATCCTGCTTGTACTGCGAATGCAGGGTGGCAACCACGGGTAGTTTGTGTATTTTGGCGTACATTACTCCCGCCAGACCTACCGAAAAAGGAGAATGAATATGAACAAGGTCAATACCGCTCATAATCAGCTGCGCCTCGAACCGTGGGTCCAACGCAGGCATGGGAAGGTCGTAGTCGGTTGTAATGAGCGGCAGAGACGAGCATCGCACGACTGGGTACGGCAGTTTTGCATCCTCCTTGCGATCAAAGCCTTTGGCTTCAGGGCAGAACACCACCACCTCGCAATATTGCACCAATCGGCGTGCGTAGTTGTCCACCACTTTGATTACTCCGTCCACCATGGGGTACCATGTGTCGATGAAAAGTCCAACTTTCATAGCTGCTCTTAATTCATTGAAATAACGTGACTTTTGTCTTCTTTAGTTCATTATTCTGCTTCGTCAATGTTCACGATGGTGTATTTGCGGCTACCGAGCCCAATGGTTTCAGCATGCTCAATGGTGTGGACACCATGCTGCTTGTCAATGCGGTTCAGCAAGTCGGTGGGGTCGTTGGTAGCCGTCACCTGTTGGTTGTTGATGATGTCGACGCAGGCTTGGTCCAAGGCCACAGGATCAGTGGAGGCAAGGATGCCGTAGTCTTCGAGCTTCACGGGGGCGGGATGGTCCACGCAGTCGCAGTCGATGCTCATGTTGTTCATCACGTTGATGTAGATGATGCCATCCTTCTTCTGGAAATAGTCCACCACGGCCTGCGCAGCGGCAGCCATGCTTTCGAGGAAGCCGTCCTGGTTGCCGATGTATTCCTTTGTCCAAAGTTTCGCCATATCGAGCACTTCCATCTTGCCAGCGGAGTGGATGTAGGCCTTGCCGTTCGAACTGGCGCAGCCGATGCTGAGGTTCTTCAGTGCGCCGCCGTAGCCGCCCATCGGGTGACCCTTGAAGTGGTTGAGGGCGATCATGAAGTCGTAGTTGGCGATATGGCCGCCCACAATGTCGTACTTGAGGTGCGTCGAGTCCTGCACGGGGATGCGCATCTCGCCCTCCTCGTCCATGATGTCCACTTTGAACAGGGGCGTGAATCCGTGACGCTCGATCACCTTCCAGTACGTCCCACCAACAACAAAACCCGCTGGTTTCAGCGGGTTTTGCGTTTTATTGAGCGCTTCTATAGCGTGTCATTTCACACCGAGTTTCTTGGCGATGTTCTTAGGAAGTGCGTCCTTGTGCAGGACAATGTTCATGGTTTTGTATTTGGCGAAAGTCTCAGAGACATACCATATGCCGTGGTATTTGCCACTGTCGCCCCACGAGTTCTTGCCCATGAAGTATTCCTTGCCGTTTTGGTCTTTGGCCTTGCCGAAGATGAGCAGACCGTGGTCGTCGCCAGTCTCCCAGTTATCAAAGGCTTCCTGGCGCATCTCTTGCGTGACTTCAATCTCTGGCATTGGTTTGGATGTCAGTTCGTTGCGACGATTTGCCGCCGACATGCCCAACCAATGTGCCATGTCGGAGCCTGAGAGTTCGACCGCTTTCTCGGCATCGGGGCAGACGGCAATGCCATCGCGGGTGAAGCCTTGCTCGCTGACATCGGCACTCCATTGGAAGGTGTAGCCTTTGTCGATGGCATATTGCATGACCTCCATCAGTTCGTCGATAGGCAGGTTATAATAGGGGCAGCCACGCCAATTGTCTTCGATCTCAAGTGCAAAAGGCTCATAGAAAGGGTGATGCGTGAAAGATGTGAGGGTAATGTAGTTGTCGGCTTCGAGGCCCAACGACTTGGCATATTCTTGTGGCGTCGTGCCATTCACCTTTTCAGGATATTTGCCAAGATAGGCATCGTAAATGCCTTGCAGGCCTTCTTTCCACACGGGGCTGAGTTTGCTGATGTCACTTTTGGCAAGGGCTTTCACATAGCCTGTGGCCACGAGGTCGAGTTCGGTGTGATTGGGCAAGGTTCCACCATAACGGTTGCCAGGCATGTCTTCCTGACGGACGAAGCCATAGTGTTCCAAGCAGTAAAGCACGTCGCCGCACTTGCCGCCTGGCGCCCAACTGGCGTTGCCGTGCAGACGGACATATTTTTCGGCACGATCCATCATGGAATGGCTGACAACATACATCTCGGAGAGGTCGACGTCAACGCCCTTGATGCGGAGCGCTTCGGCTTCCATCAGGGCAATGCCGGAATGGGCCCAGCAAGTGGAAGAGCGATGTTGGTCGCGAACGGCCGTGATTGGAATTTCCTTGATTGTAGTAAACTGGAATCCTTCTTCTTTCTTTTCATCTTGTGCCTTGACGGGCATGAAGCCCATCATCAGGGCTAAGGCAAGTAACAATTGCTTTTTCATCAGTATTTGGAATTTAATGATATACTATCTAAGGACAAACCTAATATTTGCAGCTCGACAGTCTGCCGTGAGGTTTACAAGCGCAAAAATAAGAAAACTACAGTTACCACGGTAAAGACTTAATCATTTTATTTTTGCACGTCTCAAATAATTTCCTATCTTTGCCGTTCCAATTAAAATGTGCAAAACAAACCAAAACAGATATGATGCAACACAATATTGTACCCCAAGATTTAGCGAAGAAACTCTTTGCAGATAGTGGTCTGCCGAGCATCGGAAGAGCTGGCATCCGTGAAATCAACAAGTTAGCCTTCGACCTCGAAGCTGCCAGCGGCAAGAAATTCATCCACATGGAGTTAGGCAACCCTGGCCTGCCCGCCGCCCGCGCTGGCGTGGAAGCCCAGATCAAGGCCTTGCAAAACGGCGTGGCCGCCAACTATCCGCCCATCGATGGCGCACCTATTTTAAAGAAAGAGGCATCTCGCTTCATCAAGAACTTCCTTGACCTCGATGTCGCCCCCGCCAACTGCGTGCCCACCGTCGGTTCCATGCAGGGAGCTTTCGCCTCGTTTATGATTGCCGGACATTCCGACGCGAAGAAAAACACCATGCTCTTCATCGACCCCGGTTTCCCCGTCCACAAGTTCCAAAACAAGGTACTCGGCATCCCGATGGAGCATTTCGACATTTACGAATACCGTGGCGAGAAGCTGCGCGCCAAACTCGAAGAAATCCTGAGCAAAGGTAACATCCACAGCCTGCTCTACTCCAACCCCAACAACCCGACATGGGTGTGCCTCACCGACGAGGAGTTGCGCATCATCGGCGAATTGACCAACAAGTACAACGTCATCGTCATGGAAGACCTCGCCTATTTCGGCATGGACTTCCGCAAGGACTACAGCCATCCGGGCGAAGCCCCGTTCCAACCCACCGTGGGTAAATATACCGACTACTACATCCTGATGATCTCCAGCTCGAAAGCCTTCAGCTACGCTGGAGAACGTTGCGCCATCCTTGGCATCAGCGATAAGCTGGCCCAGCACCACTTCCCCGACCTGAAAGCCTTCTGCGGACAGGAAGTCTTCTTGCGTGCCATTCTCTTCGGTGCCTTGCATCCGCTGAGTTCTGGCACTTCACACTCGGCACAACATGCTTTGGCCGCCGTGCTGAAAGCCGTGAACGATGGCACCTACAACTATCGTGAGGATGTGTTGGAATACGGCCGCAAGGCAAAGTTGATGAAGAAAGCCTTCATCGACAACGGCTTCTACATCACCTACGATGAGGACTGCGGCGAGCCCATTGCCGATGGTTTCTATTTCACCTACTGCTATCCTGGTTTCACAGGAGCCGACCTCGTGGAAGAAATGCTGTATTACGGTGTTTCTGGCATCTCATTGGACACCTGCGGCAGCACCAAGCAAGGCGTCCGCGCCTGCACCTCGCTGATCCAGCGGGAAGAAATCCCGATTCTTGCGGAGAGATTGAAGGCCTTTGCTTTGGATCACCCCGTGAAATAAGTGAAAAATTAGAAGAATTGAAATGTAGAGACGCAAGGCCTTGCGTCTCTATTTTTATATTGAACAAACAAAAACCAGCGGTTTTGTTTAAAATCAATCTAAATTAACGATAAACCAAGAAATAAAACGAAAAGACGAATAATATTTGCCCAAAATTCCCTAATTTCGTGGCTCATTATTTAAAGACACAACAAATCCTAAATCTTAATCAATATGGCAAAATTCAGAGGAGCCATCGTAGTTGACACTGAGCGTTGCAAAGGCTGTGGCGTGTGCATCACGGCCTGCCCCTGCGGTGTCATCGAATTGGCAAAAGAAGTAAACGGAAAAGGTTACAATTACGCCTTCATGGCGAACCCCGAAGCCTGCCATCGGCTGCGCTAGCTGCGGCATCACCTGCCCCGACGGCGTCATCAAGGTTTACAAGAAAGCCCTGTAATCAAAACCTATTGTCTAACAAATCAAAAAATCTTACATAATGGGAGAATTAAAACTGATGAAGGGTAACGAGGCATTGGCCGAAGCCGCCATCCGCTGCGGCGCCGATGCTTATTTCGGATATCCTATCACCCCCCAGTCGGAAGTGATCGAGTATCTGTCGGAACAGAACCCTTATGAACGCACCGGTATGGTCGTTCTTCAAGCTGAAAGTGAATTGGCAGCCATCAACATGGTGTATGCCGCTGGTGCAGCCGGTAAGCATGTCATGACCTCCTCCTCCAGCCCGGGCGTGTGCCTGAAGCAGGAAGGTTTGGCCTACATCGCAGGTGCCGAGGTGCCTTGCGTCTTCGCCGACGTCGTTCGTGGCGGCCCGGGTCTGGGTACCATCCAGCCCTCACAGGCCGACTATTTCCAGAACACCAAGGGTGGCGGCAATGGCGACTATCGTAACATCGTCCTCGCCCCCGCTTCCGTCCAGGAAATGGCCGACTTCGTGCCGCTGGGCTTCGACCTCGCCTTCAAGTATCGTATGGCAGTGTGCATCCTCTCCGACGGTGCCATCGGCCAGATGATGGAAAAGGTCGTCCTGCCCGAGCAGAAGGCCCGCCTCACCGAAGAGGAAATCAAAGCCAAGTATCCTTGGGCACTGACAGGCCGCAAACGTGGTACGCAACACCGCGTCATCACCTCTTTGGACCTCGACTCAGCCCGTATGGAAGAGCACAACCGTGCCTTGCAGCGCAAGTACGACGAAGTGACCAAGAATGAAGTCCGCTACGAAATGATCGACTGCGACGATGCCGACTACGTGTTCGTCGCTTACGGCTCCAGCGCCCGTATCGCTCAGAAGTCGGTGCAACTCGGTCGCGCCGAAGGCCTGAAGGTCGGTCTGCTCCGTCCCATCACCCTGTGGCCCTACCCCACCAAGGCTATCCAAAGCCTCATCGACAAGGGCGTCAAGGGATTCCTCTCTGTTGAATTGAGCTGCGGTCAGATGATCGAAGACGTGCTGCTGGCTTGCAATGGCCGCGCCAAGGCCGAACACTTTGGCCGCGTCGGTGGCATCATCCACACCCCGGAAGAAGTTCTCGAAGCTATGAAGAAACAAATTATAGGAGAATAAGACAATGGCAGAAATCACATTACAAGATATCATCCAGCCTGAAAACTTGGTTTACGAAAAATCAAAGCTGCTGACGGAAAAACCTTTCCACTACTGCCCCGGCTGCGGTCACGGCACTGTGCACCGCATCATCGCTGAAGTGCTCGAAGAGCTCGGCGTTGACGACCGTACCATCGGTGTCTCCCCTGTGGGTTGCGCCGTTATGGCTTACGACTACTTCGACGTCGACTTCGTCGAGGCTGCCCACGGCCGCGCCCCAGCGTGCGCCACGGGTATCAAGCGCGTGTGGCCCGACAAGGTCGTGTTCTCCTACCAAGGTGACGGTGACCTCGCTGCCATCGGTACCTGCGAGACCATCCACACCTGCAACCGTGGTGAGAACATCACCATGATCTTCGTCAACAACGGCATCTACGGCATGACCGGTGGCCAGATGGCTCCTACTACCCTCGTGGGCATGAAGACCGCCACCACGCCTTACGGCCGTATGCCTCAGTGGCCCGACGGAACACCTAACAACGGTTTCCCGCTCCAAATCACCCAACTGCTGGCACAACTTCCTGGCACCCGCTACGTCACCCGTCAGGCTGTATTCAGCCCCGCCGCTGTGCGTAACGCCAAGAAAGCCATCAAGAAGGCTTTCCAGAACCAGATTGAGAACAAGAACGGTGTCAACTTCGTTGAAATCGTTTCGAACTGCAATTCCAACTGGAAGATGAGCGCAGTCGACGCCAACAAGTGGTTGCAAGACAACATGCTGCCCGTCTATCCTTTGGGCGACCTCAAGGACAATTTCGAGCTGATTAAGAAATAACTAAAAACGACAAAGCAATGACAGAAGAAATTATTATAGCCGGTTTCGGCGGACAAGGTGTCTTGTCAATGGGTAAGATCCTTGCTTACAGTGGTATCATGCAGGACAAGGAAGTCAGCTGGATGCCTTCATACGGCCCCGTTAGCGACGAGCGCGTGTGCTCCCCCATCCTCAACGCTTTCGACACTGCCGTCATTCTGAATCAGCAGTCACTCGACAAGTTTGAGGACAAGGTGAAGCCCGGTGGCTATCTGCTCTATGATCCCAACGGCATCACCCACAAACCCACCCGTAAGGACATTCACATCTACAGCATCGAAGGCGCACAACTGGCCTCCGATATGGGCAACAGCAAGGTGTTCAACATGATCATCTTGGGTGCTTTCCTGAAGCTGCGTCCCATCATCGACAACAAGAACGTCGAAGAGGGTCTGCGTCACTCCCTGCCGGAGCGCGCTCACAAGCTCATCCCGCTGAACATGCAGGCCGTCCAGGTTGGCATGGACAATGTGAAGGCTGAGAACTAAGATTCGGGTATTCCGATGACGAAAAAGCCGCTCAATTGAGCGGCTTTTTTTGTGGCTATAACACAAAAAGAAAGGGACGAGAAACCTCGTCCCTTTTTAGTTCAATAATCGAATTGATTACTTCAAGCCATTCCAAGTGCCATAGATATTCTTGCACTGAGTGTAAAGAGCAGGGCAATTGAAGACTTTGTACATGTCAGAGCCCATGGGCTGCCAAATCTCAACACTGCGTTGGAAGCTATCCCAGCCACCGGGAGCCAAGATGTAGAGGTAATAAACCATACCATAACCCGTAAAGGTGGTTTCTTGAGGAGCGTTTGCCGAGCGGCACATCTCAAGCGTATAAGGTTCGGTAGGATTGTAACCATTGTTCCAAGCGGCATTCTTCATGGTAACGGCCGGGAGGTAACGCTGGACGTACGGGTCACCATCAGGGCTGTAAGGAGAATAGTTGAATTTGGTCTTCAGGATACGGATGATACCAGCGACAGTAGCATCACTGTTGCAGATCAGGTTGAAGCATCTCTCACCAAGAGCAGCGTCACGAGCATACATTTCCATTGCCATAGGAATCATGGCTGCGGTGCCTTGCATTGACTTACCCAAGAATTGGTTGTACACGGCTTCAAACTCAGTGAAACCAGAAGGAATGTTGGTGAAACTGACAAAAGCGGTCGGGGTTTGGAAAGTAGTGGCATTAAGATCAATTTCGCCATTCACAGTGTACACGTGGTCGCCATATGTCATGGTGTTACCATTGACAACAGCCTCGTGTGGGGTCTCATTGATAAGATGGGCCCAAGAGTCATTCGAGGTGGGACCCGGATTCGGATTGGGATCAGGATCTGGTGTAGGATTGACGGGAGTCGGATCAGGCGTCGGATCGTCAGATGGATTGTTTGGGCAACCCGTTAAAGTCACTAAGCTGATGCCCAAGAGAGCAATCGCAAAGGTCTTACCCATTGTTTTGAAAAAGTTTTTCTTCATGATGTTTGGATTTTAAGTTAATAATAAGGTTTTATTTGAGTGTTTTTATGATTCTTTACTGCAAAATTAGAAATAAAAAACAATACAACCATAGGTAAAATTACCTATTTTTTCATGTTTTTTCAAAAAAAACACCAGAAAAGCGCATTTTCATAGGCAAAAACAAAAAAAAGGCTGTCCAAAACGGACAGCCTTCTCCATCTGTATTGAAAAAACATTACTCTTTCGTCTCTTCAGCGGGAGCCTCGGCGGGAGCTTCAGCAGGAGCCTCAGCCTTAGGAGCGGCCTTCTTGCTGCTTCTGCGGGTGCTCTTGGCCTTAGCAGGCTTTTGACCCTCGCGGGTGTAGACCTCGTTGTAGTCGACGAGTTCCATCAGAGCCATCTCAGCGGCGTCGCCTTTACGATTCTCAGGCATACGGATGATTCTCGTATAGCCACCGGGGCGAGAAGCCACTTTCGGACCCACTTCACGGAACAGCTCGGTCACAGCAAACTTGTTTTGCAGCTCGGCAAAAACGATTCTGCGGTTGCTCGAACCAGTCTCGGTGGTGGCGTTGTTCTCAGGCTTTGCCTTGGTGATCAGAGGCTCGACATAGACGCGCAGCGCCTTGGCCTTGGCCGTCGTGGTGATGATGCGTTTGTTCAGAATCAGCGAAGAAGCCATGTTCGAAAGCATAGCCTTACGGTGAGCGCTTTTTCTTCCCAAGTGATTGAATTTCTTATTGTGTCTCATCTTTCTTATTCCTTATCTAATTTATATTTGCTGACATTCATACCGAACTAGTTCGGTGAGCGACTTCTTACCGAAGTTGCGGAACTTAAGGAGGTCGGCCTTGTTGAAGGCAACCAGTTCACCAAGCGTTTCAACCTCAGCAGCTTTCAAGCAGTTCAACGCACGGACCGAAAGGTCGAGGTCGACAAGCTTGGTCTTGAGGAGCTGACGGATATGCAACGAACCTTCATCAAAGTCTTCAGTCACGGTCTTTTCGTCGGGAACGAGATTGATGTTCTCGTCGGAGAAGAGCATGAAGTGATAGATGAGGATCTTTGCGGCTTCTTTCAAAGCATCTTTAGGATTGATCGAACCATCGGTATCGATTTCGATGACAAGCTTTTCGTAGTCGGTCTTCTGTTCGACACGCCAGTTTTCCACCTTGTAGCTCACGTTGCGGATGGGCGTGTAGATGGAGTCGATGGCGATGGTGTCGACAGGGGCACCGGCAACCTTGTTCTCGTCGGCAGGCACATAACCTCTACCCTTGTTGATGGTCAGCTCGATGTTGAGCTTCACGGAAGGCTCGAGGTTGCAGATGACGAGATCCGGATTGAGCACTTGGAAGGAGCAGAGGTACTTGTTGATATCACCAGCCTTGAATTGCTCTTGGCCTGTGATGGTGAAGCTGACCTTCTCGTGCATTTCGGTGGGAACAACTTGTTTGAGGCGGACTTGTTTGAAATTCAAGACCATGTCGGCGACATCTTCAATAACGCCGTCGATGGAGGCGAATTCGTGGGTAACGCCGTCGATGTGGATAGAAGTAATAGCGAAGCCTTCAAGTGAAGACAACAGGATTCTTCTAAGCGCATTACCAATGGTGATGCCGAAACCTGGTTCTAGAGGTCGAAACTCGAAAACGCCTTTGGTGTCGGAGCCTTCAACCATGATAACCTCATCGGGTTTTTGAAACGCTAATATTGCCATATTTAATAATTTTACCAGGTTAACAATCAACAATTACTTAGAATACAATTCGACGATGAGCTGTTCGTTGATGTTCTCCGGAATCTCTTCGCGAGCCGGATAGTTCATGAACTTGCCACACATCTTGTCCGAATCCCATTCCAGCCAGGCAAAGTTGCTGCCCTGACGGCCTTCCAAGGAATTGGTGACGACTTCCAAGCTCTTTGACTTTTCACGAACGCCGACAACATCACCAACCTTCACGAAGTAGGACGGAATGCTGAGGACACTGCCGTTGACGACGATATGACGATGGTTCACGAGCTGACGGGCGGCGGCGCGAGTGGGAGCAATACCCAGACGGTAGACCACATTGTCAAGGCGTGATTCCAGAAGTTGCATAAGGATCAAACCTGTGACGCCTTCCTTACGGCGGGCGTGCTCGAAGGTCTTGCGGAATTGTCTCTCGAGAACTCCGTAGGTATATTTAGCCTTTTGCTTCTCCTTCAGCTGGGTGCCGTATTCCGAGACTTTCTTTCTTCTGCTGTTGGCGCCATGCATTCCAGGAGGATAATTTCTCTTTTCGAAGTACTTATCGGAACCGAAGATGGGTTCACCAAACTTACGAGCGATCTTCGTTTTTGGACCTGTATATCTAGCCATAATTCAAGTTTTTTAATTGTTTTACACTCTTCTACGTTTTGGAGGACGGCATCCATTGTGCGGCAGCGGGGTGACGTCGATGATCTCGGTCACTTCAACGCCCATCGAGTGGATGGCACGAATGGCAGATTCACGTCCTGAACCAGGTCCCTTCACATAAACTTTAACTTTGCGTAATCCCAAGTCATAGGCAGTCTTGGCGCACTCTTCAGCAGCCATCTGAGCAGCGTATGGTGTGTTCTTCTTTGAGCCGTTGGTCAAAGAAACGATGACGTTGTTGAACGAAGCTTTCACGAAAGCCATGCCCGTTGCTTCAATCTTCACAACACGTTTCTTGGTAACTTTATTGGTCTTTGCCATTTTTAATTGTGTGGTTTTAAATTTTTGATATAATCCAACTACTACTTATTACTTCGTAGCTTTCTTCTTGTTAGCGACAGTCTTTTTGCGGCCCTTGCGGGTGCGAGCGTTGTTCTTCGTGCTTTGTCCGCGGACGGGCAGGCCGGCACGATGACGGACACCTCTGTAGCAACCGATATCCATCAAGCGCTTAATGTTCATCTGAACTTCACCGCGAAGCTCACCTTCGGTCTTGTACTGTTCGGCGATGATGTCACGGACAGTCTTCTGCTCGTCGTCGGTCCAGTCTTGGACTTTCTTGGCAGGTTCGACACCGGCTTTGTTCAGGATTTCCTTGGACAGTGAACGTCCAATGCCGTAAATGTAGGTCAACGAGATTTCACCGGCCTTGTTGCTCGGGATATCTACACCAGCGATTCTTGCCATATTCTCTTATTCTTTAGTTTAAATTTTCGACCAAGATTAACCCTGACGCTGATTCTCTTTAGGGTTCTTCTTATTAATCACATACACTCTGCCCTTGCGCTTCACGATGATGCAGTCGGCAGATCTTTTCTTTACAGATGCTTGAACTTTCATTTCA
>ONKA01000024.1 GCA_900318265.1 uncultured Bacteroidales bacterium
TGGTGAACTTCGTGCGTATCAAGTTGGGCGAATAAGCCTGATTTTCACAAAATCAACAAAAAAGGACGGTGCAAGCCGTCCTTTTTTTATTTTTGCAAAAAAAAGACATGGACAATTCCATAGAAAAGGCATCGCAGTCCGTTGAAAGCAAGACATATCAAGGCAAAGAAGTCCGCCTATGCAGCGATGGCAAATACCGTTGGGTGTACGAGATGAACCTGCTGAAAAACCCGACCATATTCTTTACGGTTCTCAAGGTTATGATGATTTCCGTTGGCATCGTTTGGCTGTTCGGATTGGTCATAGGCATAGGCAATATGAGCTTGGATTATTTCCTGTTTTGGACAAAGCTTACCGGCATCATGATCGGAATATTTTTTGTCTTGACAGTCATTGGTATTCTGATTACGGCAGCCGTGTTAGGCAAGTATGTTGTTCTTTTCGAGATGGACGAGAATGAAGTGACCCACATCCAGATGCCCCGACAAGTCAAGAAGGCGGAGGTGATTGGCCTGATTACGGCGCTGGTGGGTGCTATGGCCAAAAGTCCTACGACGATGGGTGCTGGCATGCTGGCCACCGCCAAAACAAAATCCACTTCGGAGTTTGTACATGTGCGGCGTGTCAAAGCGCGCCGTCGGTTCAATCTGATCAAGGTTAACCAACTATTCGATAAGAACCAGGTTTATGTTGCCGACGAAGACTTTGATTTTGTCTATAATTTCATCAAGTCACGTTGTATTAATGCGAAATGATTATAAAACAATGAAAAGACTATTACTATTCTGCCTTGCAGCGATGGCTTTTGCTGCTTGCACAAAAGAACAACTTCCTGTCGCCAATTACGACATCATCCCGAAGCCCAAAGAGGTGCAGCTGAATGAAGAAAAGCCATTCGAACTAGGCCCAAAGACTATTGTCTATTACGAATCGGGCCTTCAGCGTGAGGCACAGTTCCTGGTCGAATACGTGAACGATATCATGGGCTATGTCTTACAGATGCAAGAATATCAAAGCCAACCCGATGGTATTGTGCTGAAAGTGGTCCCCGAGGATTTCGATCAAGCCGAAGCCTACGAAATCAACATCACCCCTAAGCAAGTCACCATCAAAGGTGCCGACGCTTCCGGTGTTTTCTACGGCATCCAAACCCTCCGCAAGAGCCTACCTATCTCGCCCATAGATTCCAGCCAACGCACTTTCCAACGCAGGAATGACATGGGCGAGCCTGACTCTAAACTCTCAACTCTAAACTGCCAATTCCCCTGCGTAACAATCCGAGACTATCCCACCTTCGCCTACCGCGGCATGCACCTCGATCCCTGCCGTCACTTCATCCCGCTCGATTCAGTTAAGGTTTACATTGACATGCTGGCCATGCACAATATGAACCAGTTCCACTTTCATCTCAGCGAGGACCAAGGCTGGCGCATCGAAATCAAGAAATACCCTGAATTGACTGAGATTGGTGCCTACCGTAACGGCACGGTCATCGGGCATAACGGGAACCTCTACGACACCATCCGCCATGGCGGTTTCTATACCCAAGACGAGCTCCGCGACCTCATTGAATATGCCGCCGAGCGTCATATCAACATCATTCCTGAAATTGACCTGCCGGGCCACATGCAAGCGGCTTTGGCATGTTATCCGAACATGGGCTGCACGGGTGGTCCCTATGAGGTGTGGAAGCGCTGGGGCGTGTCGGAAGACGTGCTTTGTGCAGGCAATGAGGAGGCCATGCTGTTTGCCGAGGATGTGCTCAACGAGGTGATGGACGTGTTTCCTTCGCCTTATATTCACATTGGCGGCGATGAATGTCCCAAGGTGCGCTGGGAAAAATGCCCCAAGTGCCAAGCCAAAATCAAGGAATTGGGCATCAAGAAAGACGACAAGTTCTCTGCCGAGGACTACCTGCAGAGCTATGTGATGAACCGCATGGCCAAGGTGGTGGAGGCCCGTGGAAGACGTGTCATCGGCTGGGACGAGATCTTGGAAGGCAACGTCTCCGAAACGGCCATCATCATGAGTTGGCGTGGCACGGAAGGCGGCATCGAGGCGGCACGCAAAGGTCACGATGTGATTATGGCGCCGTCGTCGCACCTCTATTTCGACTACTACCAGAGCGAGGACATCGCCAGCGAACCCATGTGTATCGGCGGTTATCTGCCCGTGGAGCGTGTGTATGAGTTCCAGCCTTTGCCTGAGGAGCTGACACCTGAGCAGCAAAAGCATATCATCGGCGTGCAAGCCAACATCTGGACGGAATACATTGCCCATTTCTGGCATGTGCAGTACATGGCCCTGCCACGCATGGAAGCCTTGACAGAAATACAGTGGAACAATCCCCAGGAGCGCGACTTTGATGCTTTTGTCGAGCGCTGTCGCCACATGGTGCAACTCTACGAACTCTATCATTACACCTACGCCGACCACATCTTCAACCCGCAGGTCTGGGCGGATACGGTGGAAGCCAATCTGGCCACCCGCAAGCCCATCACCTTGCGCCAGCAGCCTGCCGAGAAATACACCTACGAAGGGGCATCGTTGCTCAACGACGGCAACTTGGGTAGGGGAGCCTACAACTCGGGGCGTTGGCTGGGTTTCTGCGGCTATCCACTCGATGCTGTTATCGACTTGGAGCAACAAGCCGAGATGCAGCATGTTCGTTTCCATGCTTTGGTGAACAAAGGTGCTTGGATCTACAATCCGAGCCAAGTCAAGGTGTTGGTCTCCGATGATGGCGAGACCTTCCGCGAGGTGGCGCAGAAAGACATCCCAATCTCCACTTGGGAAGACAGAGACGGCATCTTCGCCTACGAAGTGGACTTTGAGCCCGTTACGACAAAGTTTGTCGAGGTCGTGATTTCAGGCTACGACCTGCCCGAAGACCATAGCGGATTTGGCAATCCTGCTTGGATTTTCGTGGATGAAATTGAGGTGTGGTAAAGCAGGTTGCTGAGCCTGTCGAAGCACCGTCATTAATCGGTCGGCCCTTCGACGAGCTCAGGGACCTTAACTTTTATGCTTTCTTCAGCAAAATGACATACACCGGGAAGTGGTCACTATACCCTCCCATCCAGACGCCACCGGCGAAGGTGCGGAAGGGATAGCCGTTGTAGCGGCCTCCGTGTTGCTTCAGAAACTCCTTGTTGTGAACCTTTGCGTTCTTGAACTGGTAGCTGTCGTAGCCGTTGGGCAGAAGGGCAGGGGTGAGGATCATCTGGTCGAGCACGCCCGGGGCATCACGGTAGAAATTGGTGCCGTAGCCCTTCTTGTGCAGCTCGTACATGGGGTTGAAAAACTCGCCGTCGCGCAGGTCTTTCATGTCGCCTGAGGCACGCAGGTGTTCCGTAACAGTTTTGTTGGTTGGATAATCGTTGAAGTCGCCCATCATGATGATCTTGGCGTTTTGGTCTTGGCGCATGATGCTGTCGGCGATATGGCGGCACAACTCGGCGGCTGCGATACGGCCAGGCATGGAACGCTTCTCACCGCCCACACGTGAAGGCCAGTGCATCACGATGAAGTGCATCATCTCACCATCGAAGAGGCCGGAGACGACCAACTGGTCGCGGGTGATGAATTCAGGGTCACTGGGGACGATAGTATGATACGTCTTACTGTTCGTCAGCTTGAAATACTTAGGGTTGTAGAGCAACCCCACATCCACGCCACGGCGGTCGGGCGAGTCGTAGTGCACCACCTGATAGTTGCGGTCCTTGATTTCGGGCTGGGCCACCAAGTCTTCAAGCACATGGCGGTTCTCAATCTCCGACATGCCAAGGATGGCCACACCGTCGGGAGTGATGTCGGAGCCGATGGTGGAGATGGCGTAGGCCATGTTGTGGAGTTTGTTGAGGTATTTCTCTGTATTCCACTGGTTGGCGCCTTGGGGCAGGAACTCTTCGTCGAGTTTGAGCGGGTCATCAATGGTGTCGAAGAGGTTTTCCAGGTTATAGAAGCCGACCAAGCCGACTTTATAGGCCTGTTTTTCTTGCGCATTGAGGTTTGTAAAACCTAGGGTAAAGGCCAAAAGAGCAAGTATGAAAGCAAAGTGTTTGTTCATGGAGAGCGCAATATTAGGATTGATAACGCGGCAAAGGTAACAAATTAATCCAATAAAAATGATAGCGATAAAAGAACTTTTTCCTATTTTTGTCCGATTGATTTACACAAAACCCATCGCAAATCATAATAAGTTCAATATGAAGAAATTCCTACTTTTTTTGGTCGCGACGATGCTGGTGACAGGGGCGTATGCCCAGGTTATCGACACTGCCGACCTGCACAACAACGAATTACCGACGGTGATTTTGATGGATTCCGACTTTGAGGAGTCCTCCACCTCGGTCAACGATGCCTCTACGCTGCTCAACTCGTCGCGTGACGTGTTCAACAGCATCGCGGCCTACAACTTCGGGGCGCTGCGCTACCGAGTGCGCGGTAACGACTCGAAGTACAGCGACGTGATGATCAACGGCATCCTGATGAACGACCCTGAGACGGGACGTCCGGTCTTTTCCAACTGGGGAGGCCTTAACGACGCTTTCCGTAACTCGTTTATTGTAGAAGGCCTTGGCAAGACCAGTGCCGGCTTCGGCAACCTGGGTGGCCTGACGGCTTTCTCGACCCGCGCTTCGGAGTACCGCAAACAGATTTCCGTGAGCTACGCTTTCAGCAACCGTTCCTATCATCACCGCGCCATGGCTTCCATCGGCACAGGCGAGATAGGGAAGGGCTGGTATTTGATGGCTGCCGCCAGCGGACGCTATTCGGGGATTCATGCCAATGGCAACTATGATGCCAATTGGAAGAACAACTTGTATAGCACCGTGACGGGCTACACGGAAGGTTCTTTCTACCAAGCCTACAGCTATTTCCTCTCCGTGGAGAAGAAGTTCAACGACAAGCACAGTCTCGACCTCACCGTGTTCGGCGCGCCCTCGCAACGTGGCGGCTCGGCACCCGTGGTGCAGGAAGCATACGACCTTGTCGGGTCGAACTACTACAACCCCAACTGGGGCTATCAGACCATCGACGCCAACGGCACGCAGGTTGTCCGCAACTCACGCGTGAGCACCTATCACCAACCTTTCGGCAGCCTCACTTGGTATTGGACGCCGAACAGGAAGACCTCCTTCCAGACCTCTGCCTACTTTTTTGCTGGCAAGGCTGGTCAGACCTCATTGGAATGGGGTGAAGCTCCCGACCCGCGCCCCGACTATTACAAGAACCTGCCGAGTTATTACATGACTAATGCCCATAGTACGGCGGAAATCGAGGCTCAGTTTGAGGCATGGCGTAACCGTGACCCGAAAGTCACCCAAATCGACTGGGACGGTCTCTACATGGCTAACCGCAACCACCTTTTCTCTGTGCAGAACGCCAACAACGGCCAAGACGGCACAGTGACGGGAAGCTTCTCGAAGTATATCCTCGCCGAACGTCACTACGACAAGATGCAGACAGGTGGTGCTTCCTACTTCAAGCATGAGTTCAAGCCCAACCTGATCATGACAGGCGGCTTGGCGGTCAATGTCTCGAGGACACATTATTACGAGTGCGTCAATGACCTGCTTGGCGGCGACTACTACTACGATATTAATAAGTATGCCGAAAACCTTGAAACTGATGAGTGTCAGACCAACCTGCTCAACACAAACCATGTGGCCAAGGTCGGCGACATCATTAATTATAACTATTATGCCAACCGCAACTACGGTCGCGTTTGGGACCAGATCGACTGGCTCGTCGGCAGCTTCGACATGTACCTCGGCGTGCAGCTCTCGTTCACTCAGATCTGGCGTACCGGCCTCTTCAAGAATGGTGAGTTTGCCGACAGATCCTACGGCGACGATGAGAAGCACAATTTCTTGGATCCGGGTGTGAAGGCCGGCGTTTCCTACGCCATCAACGGCCGCAACCACATCGTGGTCAATTGGGCTTATTTGCTTCAGTCTCCCCAATTCCGCGACATCTATGTGTCGCCGCGTACGCGTCACACCGTCGTGGAGGGCGACCTGAAGAGCGAGCGCATCAACGCTGTCGACCTGAGCTACATGTACCGTTCGCCCGAGTTCAAGTTCCGTCTGACGGGTTATTACAACACCTATAACAACATCATCTGGAACCGTAGCTTCTATTGCGAGAACGTCTATCAAAACACGACCACCAGTGCCAACTCCTACACCAGTGAGTTCATCAACTTCATCATGACGGGCACCAAACAACGTTGCGTCGGTTTGGAGATGGGAGCAGAATATAACGTCTCGCCAACGGTCACCTTGCAGGCCGCTGCCGCCAACGGCATCCATGTCTATGCCAACAACCCGCTGTTCTCGGTGTATGACGACAATAACGACATCGCCTACATTGATGGTCATACAGCTTATCTGAAACACTATCACGTTTCTTCAGGTCCCGAGACGGTGACTTCGTTAGGTATCAAGTACAACTCGCCTAAGTATTGGTGGGTGAGCCTCAACGGTAACTATATGGCCAATATGTATTTCGACGTGAACCCCTATAACCACACGAAACACGGTATGGACCACTACGCCGTGGGCGACATCCGCATCGAGGACGTTTTGAGCCAAAACCCGTTAAAGCCCACTTTCACACTTGACTTCTACGGCGGTTTCTCGAAGCGTTACAAAGGCTACTATTTCCTCTTCAATTTGAGCGTCAACAACCTGCTCAACAACAAGAGCGCCATCCTTTACGGTTACGAACAGTTGCGCTTCAACGCCAACAACCCCGATATGTTCCCCGAGAAGTATTCCTATATGTACGGTATCAATTATTACATCAGTTTTACGGTTAGGAAGTAAATTCAAAATTCAACATTCAAAATTTAAAATTGCGCAAAGCGACCACAATTTTGAATATTAAATCTTAAATCTTGAATCATTAAATTCACAACGATATGAAAAACAAATTATTCAACGCATTCCTTCTTCTTGCCATGGTGGGCATGATGTTTACCGCCTGCAAGAAAGAGTATCCCGAACCGCCTATCCAGGACTTGCCGATAGGAACGGTTTACACCATCGATGAAATCCTTGCCATGGAACCGGGTACCGTGTTTACTGATGACGCCTCAGTGTATGGTATCATCACTGCTGACGAGGTTTCGGGCAACCTCTACAAGGCTGCCTTTATGCAGGACCGTGCCACGGGTGCCGCCATCGAGCTCTACCTTAACGCTGTCAGTGGCGTCCGCATCGGCGACTCCGTCCGCATCTATCTGAAGGACGTCACCTATGCCATGTACAACAACCTGCCGCAGTTGAGCAACTTCGAGGCTGATGGCCACATCGTCATCTTGGCCAACAACAAGCCCATCGAGCCGGAAGTGACCACCATTGCTGACGTCAACGCAGGAAACCATCTTGCCCAGTTGATACGTTTGGAGAACGTGAGGTTCACCGAACAAAATACCTTCGCCGAACCTTCTGGTTATGGTAATCGCACCTTGGCTGACCCGACGGACTATTCGCAAACTGTCCTCGTTCGCACAAGCAACTACGCCAACTTCGCCAACGACTCGTTGCCGCAAGGCACGGGTAGCCTGGTGGCTATCGCCACGGTGTACAACAGCACTTGGCAACTGCTTCTCCGTTCGGCCCGTGAACTCGAGTTTGATGGCTATGTGCCTGGCGGCGACAATGGCCTGCCGTATTATCAGGACTTCGCCTCTTCGTTTGGCACCTATACCACATACGATGTTGCTGGTCCCCAATCATGGGAAATCGACTATAGCACCGCCAAGATGACGGGTTATGCCAACAGCACCAACTACGCTAACGAAGACTGGCTGATCTCGGCCAAGTTCTCCTTGGAGAATGTCTCGAGTGCCAGCTTGACCATGACCTACATTGCCCGTTATTTCAACAATTTGGATAGCGACATCACCCTCCAGGTCTCGTCTGATTACACTTCGGGCGACCCGACCTTGGCCTCATGGACGCAAGTTCCTGCCACATGGATTTCGGGTAGCAACTGGACGGACTTCGTCGCCACCACCGTCGACCTCTCACGATTTGTGGGTCAGAAGATCTGTGTGGCCGTGAAATACGTCTCCGATGATGTCAAGGCGGGTACCATTGAGGTGCAGAGCATTCTCATCCAAGAGGGTAGTGGCCCGACGCCTCCTCCTGGACCGAACCCGGGTGGCGAGGTGCAGAACATGCCTTATAGCCAAAGCTTTGCCTCGGAGTTTGGCACCTATATGACTTACGACATCTTTGGTGCCCAATCATGGGAGATCGACTACAACACCGCCAAGATGACGGGTTATGTCGGCGGCAGTTATTATGCCAACGAAGACTGGCTCATCTCCTCGCCGGTGGCTATTACGGGTGTGGATGATGCCAAGATGACGATGTCCTACATCGGCCGTTACTTCAACAACATCAATGAGGAAGTCACCGTTTGGGCATCGACCAACTACACTTGGGGCAGTGACCCGAATATGGCTAGCTGGACACAAGTTCCTGCCGCTTTGGTGGAAGGCAGCAACTGGAATGACTTCATCACCACAGAGATTTCGCTGACCGATTATGTTGGCCAGACGGTTACCTTCGCGGTGAAATACATTTCCACTGACAGCAAGGCTGGCACGATGGAGATCCAAAGCATCACCATCGAAGAGGGTAGTGGTGTGACACCTCCTACGCCTCCCACTCCTGGACAGGGCGAAGGCAGCGGCACGGCCGACGACCCGTACAATGTGGCTGCCGGTATCGGCTTGCAGAGTGAAGAACCTATCGCATGGGTGCATGGCTATATCGTCGGCGCCGTGAAATCGGGCTTGAGCTCGGTCACCAGCAATGCTGACATCAACTGGAGCGCTCCGTTCGACTTGGCCACCAATGTGGTCATTGCCGACGATGCCAGCTGCAATGAGATCAGCCAGTGCATCATCGTCAACCTGCCTGCTGGCAAGCCTTTGCGTACGCAAGTCAACTTGATGGACAACCCCGACAACCTCGGCAAGCATCTGGCTGTGAACGGCAAGCTCCGCAAGTACTTCAACCAGGCGGGTCTGCGCGACAGCGGTGGCACTGAAGCCGACTTCGTGTTGGAAGGTGGCGTCACGCCTCCTCCGACTCCTGGAACGACCATTTTCTCCGAGACCTTCGCAAGCGGTCAAGGCGAGTTCGCCATACAAGATGTATTAATGCCTGAAGAGTTGACATATATTTGGCAGCATGACGCCAACTATTCCTGCATGAAGGCCAGCGCCTACGTCGGCCAGGCCTACGCTGCAGAGAGTTGGCTGGTTTCGCCTGTCATCGATCTTTCGAATGCCAGTGCTGCTACGCTGAAGTTCGACCAGGCTGTGAATTATGCCTCACCTGATGGCGCTTTGTCGGTGATGATTTCCACCGATTATGTTGGTGAAGTCCTGCAGTGCAATTGGACTGAGCTGAACCTCAGCCAATGGCCTGCTGGCAGCAACTGGACCTTCGTCAACTCCACTGCCGACTTGAGCCAATTTGCTGGTCAGAGGGTGACCATCGCTTTCAAGTACACCAGCAACACGAACGCTTCGTCCACTTGGGAGGTGAAGAACTTCGTAGTGGAAGAGTAATGATCGTTAAAAGCACAAAAAAAAGCCTGCGTTTGCGCAGGCTTTTTTTGTGCTTTTGCAATTTTCCCCTATCTTTGCACGTTGAAAGGAAAACGAATTTGGTATGTCAGAGAATTTGGTCATCATCCCGACTTACAAGGAGAAAGAGAACATCGAGAAGATTATCCGCTACGTCTTCAACCTGCCGATGGCGTTTGATATTTTGATTATCGACGACAACAGCCCCGACGGCACCGCCGACATCGTGAAAGGTCTGATGCAGGAGTTTGGCGACCGCCTGTTCATGATTCAGCGAGCAGGGAAGTTGGGCCTTGGTACAGCCTATATCACGGGTTTCAAATGGGCTTTGGAGCGCGACTACCAGTATGTCTTCGAGATGGATGCCGACTTCTCACACAACCCAGATGACCTATCTCGTTTGCATGATGCCTGCGCCAATGGAGCCGACCTCTCGGTGGGCTCGCGCTACAAGACGGGTGTCAATGTGGTCAACTGGCCCATGGGTCGCGTGCTGATGTCATATTACGCCTCGGCATACGTTCGTTTCGTCACCCGCATGAAGGTGCGCGACACCACGGCAGGTTTTGTGTGCTATACCCGCAAGGTGCTCGAGACCATCGACTTCGACAGAATCAAATTCGTGGGCTATGCCTTCCAAATCGAGATGAAATACACCGCTTGGAAACTCGGCTTCAAGATCGAGGAGGTGCCGATCATCTTTACTGACCGCCGTGAGGGACAGTCGAAGATGAGTAAGGGCATTTTCCGCGAGGCTGTGTTCGGCGTCATCAACCTGCGTTTGAGAGGCATGTTCGGAAAAATCAAACCGAGGAAGACAGCATGAACTACCTAATAAAAAATGCGACACTTGTCAATGAAGGCCAGACCTTTGTGGCAAGTGTTTTCGTTTCGGATGGAAAGATTGCCAAGATTATCCGTGAAAACCAGGTCCCTGAGCCCGTCGAAGGGCCGGTCGATTCTGGGACGGCCCTTCGACAAGCTCAGGGACCTTGTACACAAGTCATCGATGCCACAGGCAAATACCTCATTCCCGGCATCATCGATGAGCATGTGCATTTCCGTGAGCCAGGCCTGACGCATAAGGCCGACATCTACACGGAGAGCCGTGCGGCCGTGGCAGGTGGCGTGACTTCGTTCATGGACATGCCCAATACCAATCCGCAAACGACTACTCAAGAATTATTGCAGCAAAAGTTTGACCTTGCAGCCGAGAAGTCTTTGGCCAACTATTCCTTCTATTTGGGCGCTACCAATGACAATCTTGCTGAAGTCGTCAAGACTGATCCGAAGAAGGTCTGTGGCATCAAGTTGTTTATGGGCTCCAGCACGGGTAACATGCTAGTGGACAAGAATGAGGTTTTGGTACGCCTGTTTAGGGAGTCGCCGTGCCTGATTGCTGCACATTGTGAGGACGAACAGACCATCCATGAGAATACGGTGCGTTGCAAGGACTTGGCTGCCAAAGGTGAAGTCATTGCTGATGCGAGCATTCATCCTTTTGTTCGTACCATGGAGGCTTGCTATAAGTCCTCGTTCAAGGCCGTCGACATGGCAGATCATTTTGGTGCGAGACTGCATGTGATGCATATCTCCACCCAAAGGGAGATGTCTTTGTTTAGAAACGACATTCCTTTGCAAGACAAAAAGATAACGGCTGAGACTTGTCCGCATTACCTGTGGTTCGACAACCACGATTATGAGGCCAAGAGCTTCGCCATCAAGTGCAATCCCGCCATCAAGTCGCACCGCGACAAGGAAGCCTTGCTACAGGCTTTGCATGATGGTTTAATCGACACCATCGGCACCGACCACGCTCCTCATCTGAAAGAGGAGAAGTTTACGGGTGACTATTTCACGAGCAAGTCGGGTTTCCCGTCCGTCCAACATTCCTTTGAGGTGATGGCCAATGTGTTGCCAGACGATTTGTCGCTTTTGGTGCAACTGATGTGCCACAACCCCGCCATCCTGTATCAGATTGACCGTCGTGGCTTCGTCCGAGAAGGCTATTATGCCGATTTGGCTCTCGTTGACATGAACGTTAGCCATGTGATTTCTGATAAGGAAGAATTCTCAAAATGCGGTTGGACGCCGTATGATGGCATTACCTCCCATTGCCGCGTGACGCACACTTTCGTGAATGGGAACCTAGTCTTTGAAAATGGAGTGTTCCATGAAGAAGACAAGGGCATGCGCTTGTGTTTTGATAGATGAAACAATTAAAATGAAATGATATGAAAAAGTGTTTTTTGTTATTGGCTGTGGCTATAGCCTTTGCAGCATGTAACCCCAAATTGGATGAAAAAGTGGTCGAGACCTATCCTGATGGCAAGACCCAAAAGGCCCAGTATTTTAATAGGAGAGGCAATTGTGTGAAAGAAGTTGAGCTCTACGAAACGGGTCAGGTGAAGATGGAAGGCACCATGAAAGGCGATAAGCGCGATGGTGAATGGAAGGCCTATTTTCCTGACGGTCGCGTGCAAAGCGAAGGCACTTTCGTGAATGGCCTACGCACGGGTAAAGCCACGGTTTGGCAAGCAAACGGCAACTTGCTCCAGGAAGGTTACTATAAAGAGGGCAAACACGTCGGAAAGTGGAAATACTACGACGAGATGGGTGACCTTGTCAAGGAAGTCGATTACGGCGAGTAAGGTTTATTTGTTGGCCTTCTCCTCGTCGTTGTTGTACCATTCAAGATAGGCTTGTGCACAGACCGTGCCGGAATCTACAAGTTTCTGCTTTTTTGCGTCCGATATGTCGAAGTCGATGGGACCAATGTCAAAGGTGTCGATGAAGACCGTGCGCTGCCAGTCATCGTTATGCAGGTGAACGCTGTCCTGGGCGTCAAGAAGTGTGGTGATTAAGGCCTTGGTGTATGAAAAGAACGACTTGATTTCTTTCGCCGGGGGTTGGAATTCCGGATCGATGAACTTGGCGATTTCTTCTTTTCCATCCAAGCGGAAACCTAATGTCTCTTTGTTATAGACATAGAGGTTTTTGAATTGACCAGGTCTGGCGGCTCTAGGCGATAGTGTCGACAACTTCTCATTGAGGATTTCGTAATACTCGGTCCTTCTGGCGTTGTTTTGCTGGTCATATACAAGATTCTTGCGGTCGAAAACTTTGATGGCGTAGTTGTCGAGAAGGCCGCCATCGACATAAATATGGTTGTCTTTGTTGACGCCTTTCACCGCAGCAAAGAACAGCGGGATGGACATGGAGATGCGGGCGGCATCGGCCACTTTGGCATCCGGGGTGTTTCTGGCATTGAACACCTGGGTGCAACCTGTCGAGAGGTCGGCGCCAATCAAGTTGATGTCCTTGTATTTCGTTTCATTCTGAAGGTCCTTAAAGGTGGCTTCTCCGTTGCCGGTTTTTTGCTTGATGAAGTCGGCCATCAGGTTGCGGAAGAAGTCGCCTTTATACCAGCCGTAATCCGTGATGAAGCGTTTGGTGTCGCGAATGTATCCCCAGGAGTCGTCCAAGAAGTTCTGGAAATTGAGGTTCCAAAGGATATCTCTCAACTCGGCAGCAGAATAGCCCAACCCGACGAGGACAGCCACCATGGCGCCTGCAGAGGTGCCAGCCACGCGTTTGATGTCTTTGAGGATGCCTTCTTGGTCGAGCACCTCAAGGGCGCCAACATAGGCGATACCTTTCACACCACCTCCTTCGAAGACGAGATTCTTAAAGTGGTACTTGCTTGTGTCGTTGTTCTTATTCATGGCATGTTGGATTTTAGTTTCAATCAACCATCCAAGAGGTGCCTTCTTTGCCGTCTTTCAATGTAATGTGAAGTTTGGCCAGTTCATCCCGGATCTTGTCGCTGGTGGCCCAGTCCTTGTTGGCGCGGGCTTGCTTGCGGATGTCGATGATGGTCTGCATCAGGCCGTCGACAAGGGCGCCACTGCCGTCGGAAGCGTTGCCCTCCACCAAACCCAAGATGTCTAATACAAAGTCTTGGAACAGTTTGTTGAGCAAAGCCAGTTCCTCGGGGTTGATTTGCGCCTTGCCGTCCTTGACGGTGTTGACGATGCGCACGGCCTCGAAGAGGTTGGCGATGACGATGGGGCTGTTGAAGTCGTCGTTCATGGCATCGTAGCAGGCGTCGACGATCTTTTGGATGTCGAGGCTGGCGGCACCTTCGGTGGCTTTCAGACCCTTGGCGGCTTTTACGGCTTCCATCAGACGGTTGTAGCCCTTTTCAGCAGCTTGTAAGGCTTCGTTGCTGAAGTCCAAGGTGCTGCGGTAGTGGGCTTGCAGGATGAAGAAGCGGATGGTCATGGGGCTGTAGGGCTGTGCAATCATCTCCTCGCCCTTGGCGTTGATGTGGCTGCCGTTAAAGAACTCATCGAGTGTGATGAAGTTACCTAGCGACTTACCCATCTTTTGTCCGCCGATGGTGATCATGTTGTTGTGCATCCAGTAGGTGACGGGTTGCTTGCCGTTGGCCGCCACACTCTGTGCGATTTCCGACTCGTGGTGGGGGAACATGAGGTCCATGCCGCCACCGTGGATGTCGAACGTCTCACCCAAGTATTTGCAGCCCATGGCCGAGCATTCCATGTGCCAACCTGGGAAACCGTCGCTCCAAGGCGAAGGCCAACGCATGATGTGCTTGGGTTCGGCTTTCTTCCACAAAGCGAAGTCGACGGGGTTGTGCTTCTCCTCCTGGCCGCTCAGCTCGCGCGTGGTGTTGAGCATCTCCTCGAAGTTGCGACCCGAAAGGATGCCGTAGGGGTGCTCCTTATTATATTTCTCAATGTCGAAATACACCGAGCCGTTCTCCACGTAGGCGTAGCCGTGATCGAGGATCTTCTGTACCATGGCAATCTGCTCGATGATATGACCCGAGGCGTGAGGCTCGATGGACGGACGCAGCACATTCAGCTTGTCCATGGCGGCATGGTAGCGGTTGGTATAGTATTGTGCCACTTCCATGGGCTCGAGGTTTTCGAGGCGGGCTTTCTTGGCGATTTTGTCCTCGCCTTCGTCGGCATCGTGTTCCAGGTGGCCCACGTCAGTGATGTTACGAACATAGCGCACTTTGTAGCCGAGGTGTTTCAGATATCTGAAGACCAAGTCAAAAGTGATGGCCGGACGGGCATGGCCGAGATGGGCGTCGCCGTAGACGGTGGGTCCGCAGACATACATGCCCACATGCGGGGCGTTCAAGGGTTTGAAAGGCTGCTTGCAGCGCGAAAGGCTATTGTAAATATATAAGGTGCCGTTCATCTTATTGAAGTGTTTTGATATTTGCGGCAAAAGTACAAAATAAAGCCGAAGCAGCGTCCCAATTGGCTTAAGAATTGTGCAAATAAGGGGCGGAAACTAGAGAAAAAATGTCAAAAACGTTGGAAATATTAAAATTTGGTTTATTTTTGCGCGGTTAAAACAATCAACACTCACTAAAAGTTGCGCCCGACACGAATTAGGGATTATGTAATGGATCAAATCGTCAAAAGAAAGAATGGACTCGGCATCGCCGGTTTTATTTTGGCCCTGATTGGCCTGGTTATTTGCTGGGTGCCTGTCCTTAACATCATCAGCTTGGTTCTTTGCGGACTTGGCTTCCTGTTGGCATTCATTGGCTTGTTCCTCAAAAATAGAAAAAAAGGCCTGGCCATCGTTGGCGTGCTCTTTGGCTTAGCAGGTTGCGTGATTTTCTACCTTGTTTATGCAGGGTTGGCAAATCTTGCTGCTTAATTCGTCAGGACTATCATATCGAAAAGCACGGATTCGTCCGTGCTTTTTTTATTTAGTCCTGTTCAGAATAAAAAAAGAGGGGTGAGGTGTACACCCTATCAAACCTTTTCGTACTTTTGTACCCTAACATTAATCAACAAACAACACCCTTATGAAAAGAAAATTCTTACTCATTCTTGCCTCCAGCATCGTCTGCTGCTTCCTTTCGGTTTCATGCGGTTCGAACCGCCAAGCCTCAACTCCTCCGCAGGACATCATTGTGCTTTATGAGAACGACGTCCACTGTGGCGTTGACGGATACGCCAATTTTGCCGCTCTCAAGAACGAGATGAAGGCAACCCACAAGTATGTCACCGTTGTGTCCAATGGCGATTTTGTCCAAGGCGGTAGCTTGGGTGCTTCCTCTCACGGACGTAACATCATCAACATCATGAACGCCGTGGGTTATGATTACGTGACCCTTGGCAATCACGAGTTCGATTATGGCATTCCCCGTCAAATGGAGCTCATGGATGCCCTTGAAGCCGAATGCCTCTGCTGCAACTTCAAGGACCTGAGGACGGGCAAGCAGATTTACGAGCCTTATCATATCGTCAACTATGGCGGCTTCGATGTGGCATACGTTGGCATGTCGACGCCCTACACGATCAATTCTTCGACGCCTACCTATTTCAAGGATGAGCAAGGGAATTACGTCTACAGTTTCTACATCGACAATTTCTACGAAACGGTTCAAAACGCGGTCAATTCAGCCAGAGCAAAAGGCGCTGATTTCGTGGTGGTTCTCTCGCACCTTGGAGATGAAGATGAAGGCGAAGGCGGAATCAACTCTCCCAGCATGATCGAGAACACTTACGGTATCGACATCGTCCTCGACGGCCACTCGCATAGCGTAATCCTTGACTCGATAGTGAAAAACAAGAATGGCCAGAACGTCACCTTGACCTCCACGGGCACCAAATTCCAATATATGGGCCGACTCACTATCAGCACTGATGGCAAATTCAAGACCGAGCTCATCCCGACCGAAACCTACACCAAGAAAGACATGTCGGTGGTTAAGGTCATCGATGAGATCAAGGAAGGTTACAGGAAAGTCGCTGAGCAAGTCATCTTCACCAGCGATGTCAAGCTTGCCGCTTTTGACGACCAGAAGAACCGCCTTGTCCGTAATCAGGAAACGAATATCGGAAACTTCTGCACCGATGCCTATAGAACGGTGTTTGGTACCGACATCGCCTTCCTCGGTGGTGGCAGCATCAGAGCTGACCTTCCCAAGGGCGACGTGACTTTCAACGACCTTTACACGATGTTCCCCTTCGAGAACGGCACTTGCAAGGGCGAATGCACGGGCGAGGTCCTGCTCGACATCCTCGAGTTCTCTGTCTCCATTGCCCCCGGTGAGTTTGGTGGCTTCCAACAGGTCTCAGGACTTAGGTTCGAGTATGACTCCAGCATTCTTTCCCCCGTGGTCTATAACGCCAACCACGACTTCGATGGCGTGAAAGGCGAACGCCGTGTCAAGAAGGTTGAGGTCTTTAACAAGGAAACGGGAAAATATGAGCCTTTGGATCCCAAGAAGACCTACACATTCGCGGCTTCCACCTATGTGGCCATTGACCATGGCGACGGCTTCGCTATGATGAGCCGTTGCTCTAACATCCAAGACTTAGGCGTCCTCGATACCGATATCATCCAGAACTTCTTGGAGAACTACAAGAACAACCACGTCGGCACCGAATATGCGGGTACCGAAGGCCGTATCAAGGATATTAAGTAAGCTGGAACAATTATCAAATGTTTTTTCGTACTTTTGCACCCAAAGAAAAACAACTTTAATTTTACATACGATGTACACAAATTTTCAAGAGTATCTGAAGAAGGAATTGGCTCAGATTGAAGCCGATGGCCTGTATAAAAAAGAACGCATCATTGAGAGTGCCCAAGGCGCTGAGATCATGGTTGGTGGCAAAGTGTGCCTCAACTTCTGCGCTAATAACTACCTCGGCTTGGCCGACAACCCCGAGCTGATCCAAGCCGCCAAGGACGGCATGGACGCCCGTGGCTTCGGTATGGCCTCTGTCCGCTTCATCTGCGGTTGTCAAGACCTCCACAAGAAGTTGGAAGCCAAGATTGCTGAGTTCTTCGGCACGGAAGACACCATCCTCTATGCTGCTTGCTTCGACGCCAATGGTGGCGTGTTTGAGCCGCTGCTCGGTCCCGATGATGCTATCATCTCCGATGCTTTGAACCATGCTTCCATCATTGACGGCGTGCGCCTCTGCAAGGCCCAGCGTTTCCGCTATGCCAATGCCGACATGGCCGACCTTGAGAAGCAACTGCAAGACGCCCAGGCTTGCCGCTTCCGCCTCATCGTCACCGACGGTGTGTTCTCGATGGATGGCAACGTCTGCCCGCTCGATAAGATCTATGAACTGGCACAGAAATACAATGCCATGGTGATGGTTGACGAGAGCCACTCCGCTGGCGTGGTTGGCCGCACGGGTCGTGGTGTCACTGAACATTATAACCTCCGTGGCAAGATCGAAATCCTGACCGGTACCCTTGGCAAGGCCTTCGGCGGCGCTATGGGTGGCTTCACCACTGGCCGTAAGGAAATCATCGACATGCTGCGTCAGCGCAGCCGTCCGTACCTCTTCTCCAACTCGATGGCTCCTGGCCTCGTGGCCGCTGGCATCCGTATGTTCGAGATGATGAGCGAGACCAACGCCCTGCAGGACAAGCTGCATGAAAACACCGCCTACTTCATCAAGAAGATGACCGAGGCCGGCTTCGACTGCAAGCCTTCGCAATCCGCCATCTGCGCCGTGATGCTCTACGACGCCCCGTTGTCGCAGAAGTTCGCCGCCAAGTTGCAGGAAGAAGGCATCTTCGTCACGGGATTCTACTATCCTGTGGTGCCGAAGGGACAGGCCCGTATCCGCGTGCAGGTGAGCGCCGCCCACGAGCGTGAGCACCTCGACAAGTGCATCGCCGCCTTCGTGAAGATTGGTAAAGAACTTGGTATCTTGAAATAAGGAATAACACAATGAAAAAGATATTAATCGTTGGTTCCGGCGGACAGATCGGAACAGAATTGGTGAAGAAGCTCCGTGCTACCTACGGAAACGAAAACGTGGTGGCATCGGATCTTCGCCCTTTGACCGGTGAGATTGTTGAGACCGGTCCTTTTGAAAGAATCGACTCGACGCAGATCATGCAGATTGTCGACGTGGTGAAACGCTACAACATCGACACCATCTATAACCTTGCTGCTATCCTTTCGGCCACGGCCGAGAAGAACCCCATGTTGGGTTGGAATGTCGGCATCGGCTCGTTGGTGAACTGCCTTGAAACGGCTCGTATCTTCAACTGCGCCGTCTTCACGCCTTCATCCATCGGCGCTTTTGGCGCCAGCACGCCGCACGACAACACGCCTCAAGATACCATTCAGCGTCCTAACACCATCTACGGCGTGACAAAGGTCACTGGCGAATTGTTGAGCGACTATTACTTCACCCGCTTTGGTGTGGATACCCGCAGCGTCCGTTTCCCTGGCTTGATTTCCAACTTGACTTTGCCTGGCGGAGGCACCACCGACTACGCTGTTGAGATCTACTACGCCGCAGTGAAGGGCGAGAAGTTCTATTGCCCCATCAGCAAAGGCACCTACATGGATATGATGTACATGCCCGACGCTTTGGATGCCATGGTCGACATTATGGAGGCCGACCCGAGCAAGCTGGTCCACCGCAACTCCTTCAATGTGACGGCCATGAGCTTCGACCCGGAAATCATCTATAACGCCATCAAGAAGTATTATCCGAACTTTGAGATGGAGTACAAGTTCGACCCGATCCGTCAGGCCATCGCCGACAGTTGGCCGAACAAGATGGACGACAGCTGCGCTCGCAAGGAGTGGGGCTGGAATCCCAAGTACGACCTCGACAAGATGACGGTCGACATGATTGAGACTTTGAAGAAGAAGTTGCTGTAATTAAGCAGTTTGAAACGAAAAATGGAGAAGCAGATGCTTCTCCATTTTTCGTATCTTTGCCTCACATACACATTTGTACATTATGCTCTCCAACCTAAATAAATATCACATCATTCTCGCATCCAAATCTCCGCGCCGGCAGGAACTTTTGCGCGGCATGGGTGTCAATTTCGAGATTTTGACCAAGGAAACGCCAGAAAACTATCCAACAGATTTGCCCTTGGATGAAGTGCCGAAATACCTCAGCCTGCAAAAGTCGTTGGCTTTTAATGACGATGAGCTTCCAGCCGATTATCTGTTGATTACCTCCGATACCGTCGTCATTTGCGAAGGCGAGATCTTGGGCAAGCCGAAGGATAGGGAAGACGCAGCAAGGATGCTTGAACTGCTTTCGGGCAAGACGCACCATGTGGTGACGGGCGTCACGGTGCGCTCGGCGGCGAAGACGGAATCTTTTGCGGTGCGCTCCAATGTGACTTTCGCTCAATTGGATGCGGAAGAAATCGCCTATTACATTGAGCATTGCAAGCCTTTTGACAAAGCGGGTGCCTACGGCATCCAAGAATGGATTGGCTATGTGGGCATCAGCGGGCTGGAAGGCTCTTTCTACAATGTGATGGGACTGCCGACGCGGAAATTGTATCAATGCTTGAAAAGCTTCTGAGTTTTTTGCTATTTTTGCAGAATATTGTTGTGCGATGAATAAAAAGCGCCCACAAATATTGATTACCAACGATGATGGCTATGCCGCCAAAGGCCTGCGCAAGCTGGTCACGCTGATGCGCACGCTTGGCGACGTGGTGCTCATTTCGACGGATGAGGTGATGTCGGCCAAAAGCCATTCCTGTACCATCCGCGAAAGGCTCTATGTCCGTCTCGTTCAAGAGGAGGAAGGTTTCAAGGAGTACCGCTGCAACGGCACGCCCGTCGACTGCGTGAAGCTCGGTTACCAGAAACTGATGCCGACGCCACCTGATTTGGTCGTCTCGGGCATCAACCACGGCATGAATGCTGCCACGACGGTGGTCTACTCGGGCACAATTGGCGCTGTCATCGAGGCCTGCATGAATGGCTTGAACGCCATAGGATACAGCCTCTTCAGCCTGAATCCTGATGCCGACTTCGATCATCTCGACACGGCTATCCTTGAAATCACGCAAAAAGTGCTGAAAGAAGGCCTCCCCAAGGGCGTTTGCCTCAATGTGAACTTCCCCAAACGCTGTGAGGAACCCATGAAAGGCATCAAAGTGTGCCGACAGGCGGCCTGCCGATGGGTGGAGTATTTCAAGGATCAATATGACGAAAACGGGCAACAGTTTTACGACCTGGAAGGCACCTTTGAGAGTGACGACATCACGCCCGACACCGACCTTTGGGCTTTGCAAAACAACTACATCTCGGTGGTCCCGACTTGTTTCGATTGGACGGCGCATTTGCAGATAAAACCGATGAAAGAATTTGATACTTTAAGCATATAGCGATGAAAATCAAAGATAACTTTTGGCTTGGATTGTTGATCGGAGCGGCCAGCTTCGGGCTGTTTTTCCTCTTGTTTAGCTTGATTCCTTGGGAAAGCCTCGGTAGGTTTTCTACCCGTGCTCCTTATCTCTTGGCCTTCATCCCCGGTGTCGTCCTGTTCAGGATGATGCTGGTGAAATGGAACCTCGACAAGATGGGTCGCGGTGTGTTGGCCGTGACGGTGGTGGGCATGTTATTGGTGTTTTTCCTTGTTTAGAAAACTGACAATCAATGAAGTATTATATCATAGCAGGTGAAGCCTCAGGCGATTTGCACGCGTCGAATCTGGTCGCCGAAATCAAGAAGAAGGACAAGAAAGCAGAATTCCGTGGTTTTGGTGGCGACCTGATGAAGGCGCAAGGCGTCGACTTGGTGAAGCATTACCGTATGATGGCCTACATGGGCTTCGTCGAGGTGGCGGTCAACCTGCGCAAGGTGTTGGGCAACATTTCCCTTTGCAAGAAGGATATCTTGGAGTATCAGCCCGACGTGGTGATTTTGGTTGACTATCCCGGCTTCAATTTCCGCATCGCCGATTTCGCTCATGAGAAAGGCTTCAAGGTGATTTATTACATCTCGCCCCAGCTTTGGGCTTGGAAACGCCGCCGCGTGAAGAAGGTCAAGCGCTCGGTAGACAAGATGCTGGTGATCCTGCCTTTTGAAGAGGAGTTTTACAAGCGTTACGGCGTGGATGTCACTTATGTCGGCAACCCGCTTTTGGACGAGATGTCGAAGTTTGGTCTGGCCAACCGCTCCATCTTCCTGCGGCGCAACAGCCTAGGCGAGTCGCGCGAGATCATCGCCATGTTGCCTGGTAGTCGCCGACAGGAAGTGAAGCGCATGCTGCCTGTCATGTTGAAGGTGGTGCCACATTTCCCGAAATATCAGTTTGTCATCGCCGGCGTTTCATCGCTCGACAAGTCCTTGTATAAGGACATCATTGGTAACGCAGATGTGTTTTTGGTGGAAAACCAGACATACGAATTACTGCAAAACTCCAGTGCGGCTTTGGTCACCTCGGGCACGGCCACTTTGGAGACGGCACTGTTCACCGTGCCGGAAGTGGTGTGCTACAAAGCTACTGACTTCTCCTACCGTCTTGCTAAATGGATGATCAAGGTGAAGTTCATCTCGTTGGTCAACCTGGTGATGGACAGGGAAGTGGTCAAGGAGCTGATTCAGGGCGACCTGACCGAGGACAATCTCGTAAAGGAATTGGACCAGTTGCTGCACAACGCCAAGCGTCAACGCAAGTTGTTGGAGGATTATGTCGAACTGAAAGACCGACTCGGTAATGCAGGTGCGTCCGAGAGGGCGGCGACGGTTATAATGGCTGAGCTGAAGTCGAAAACATAGGTATTATTATGGGAAGAAGATTTGCTCTATTGTTGTTATTGCTTGCTTTGAGCTTTGTTTCGTGGAGTCAAAATTCGACTCAGGGGAAAGAGTTTTGGCTTTCGTTCATGAAAAATGGCTATCAGTATAATGGTACGGAGTGGGTGGAGACGCAGGTGATGGTTAGCGCAAAACGGGATTGTAGTGGGACGATCAGAAATCCGCGCACTTCGTGGTCAATGTCTTTTACGGTTGAGAGCGGAAACGTGGTGGTGCTGCAAATCCCATTGAACCAAGGCTATAATACCGACAATGAGGGCACCCCTTCCAGTTTTGGGTTGCAACTGACAGCTACGGATACCATCTCGGTTTATACAGCCAACTGTGCCACCAATTCGTTTGATGCCTCGTTTGTGCTTCCTGCTGAAAGCCTCGGTTCGGATTATATCGTTCAGAGCGACAGCCAGTCGAAGACCCAGGTTGCGTTTCCTGATTACGAAACGAGTGCCTTCCTCATCGTTGCAACGGAGGACAATACTCAAATCGATATTATCCCGTCTGTGAAAACCCATGATGGTCATCTTGCTGATACTCTTTATTCGGTCAGTTTGGATAAAGGGCAGACTTATTCCATGCGTTCGAACAGCTATTCCGACGAGCGTGACCTCTCAGGTACAAAGATTAGTGCCCACGATGGCAAGAAAATCGCTGTTTTCAACGGTAATACGCTGACTACCATACCCAATTCGTTTACGGATGGATATGACCATATTTTTGAACAGGCGTTGCCCGTGGAGACTTGGGGCCAACAGTTTGCGGTCACAGGCTCATTGAACCGCACGCGTGATTTGGTGAAGGTCACAGCGGGTCATGACAATGACACTGTGTGGTGTAATGGCCAGTTTCTGACAGTTCTCAATGCTGGACAATCGTATGATTTTTGGCTCTATTCTTCTACAGGAGAACATCAGTTCGAGGGAGGTACATGTTTTGTCAATACTTCATTGCCGAGTATGGTTTTTCTTTATAACACAACATCTTACGATGCTGAGAATATGTCAATGGAAGATGGAGACCCGTCGATGGTGTGGATACCGCCTGTTGAGCAAAAAATCAACGAAATTACTTTCTGCACTTTCAATCATATCAAAGCTACCATCGATTATCATTACGTGAATATTGTTGTGGAGACTGAGAGCGTAGGAGATGTGTATTTGGATGGTAATCTGCTTGACCCCAGTCAGTTCCATCCGCTTATTGGCAACGAGGCCTATTCTTGCGCAAAAGTGCAAATCTCGCATGGCGTTCATCGCCTTTCATGCATGTGGGGACTGATAGCGCATGTCTATGGCTTCGGTAATGTTAAGGGCTATGCTTATTGTGTGGGCGCCAATGTGTTGGATTTGTCGGGAAGTCTTTTTGTCAATGGACAGGCAAGCCACTTGTATCATGATGGCTTGTACCTTTGTGTTGGTGAGAGTGCCGATTTCAAGTTGCGTACCAACTATCCTGTGCGGCGCGTGTTTTGGGATTTCGATGACTCTATGATAGAGGGAGGAATGACTGTGACGCATGCTTTTGAGCAAGTCGGGGATTTTGTCACTATGGCATGTGTCGAAGGCATTGACGCCTTTACGAATGAGCCAGTTTACGACACGCTATCTTTTATTGTGCATGTCGGCCAACCGGAATACCATGATGAGACCCATGTGGTTTGCGATGTGGATGCATTTGATTACTATGGAGTGGAATACACGCAATCGGGATATTATGAGCGGATTGGAACCAATATCTATGGCTGTGACAGCATCTACTACCTGCATCTTGATATGGAGTTTACGCCGCATTTTGAGTTTGTCGGTTCTCATTGGCCCATCGGTGGCACGGAGACGCATATCAGCGTGAACGAATATGCGATTGAACCCATAGAGCCACGAACGCATTTCGACACGGTGCTATGGCAAATCGACTGTCCTAACTGGCATGTGGAACCGCATGGCAGCAAAGGCGAGGAGTGTACGCTTTATATCCATTCCTACTTGTTGGAACCTGTTGCCTTGCACGCTTGGGCCATCAACCGCTGCGACACGGTGCATGAGGAGTTCTTCATCCAGACTTCGTATTACGGCATGGATGATAACGTGCAAGATCCTGGTTTCATGATTGCTCCCAATCCAACTGATGGCAACGTCAATGTATATTTTGAAGACGTGCAGGGTAAGGCCGAAATTGAGGTTTTCAATAGCATTGGCCAGAAAGTGGATGCTTTTATTATAGATGAAATCCAAAACCGAGAGATGGCTTATATGATGCCTGATTTTCCTGATGGACTATATTGTTTCGTTGTGAAAATCAAAGGAAGCACTTTGATGCGAAAACTCATATTAAAACGCTAGGACTATGAGACGATCGTATTTTAAACATTTGTTTTTGACGGTTTTAGTGCTTCTTGTTATGCCTTCCTGCCTCAAAGAAGGCAACGAGACGATTTTGGTTAACGATCCGCAGGACATCCCTTTCATCACCGAATACCTTCCCGAAGATCTGCTCAACTTGTTCGGTGAAGAAAACGTTTATTTCGGCGACCAGCCCCCTATAGTCGACATGGAGTTTAAGTCGATGCACGAGTATGCCGCCACCAATTTGCAGCCACCTTTTTCGCCACAGCCGGGACAGCTTTCGCCTATCACGCATTACCATAAAATCAACCAACAGTACTACCAGATTGCTGAATATGTTAGCATGACTTCTGAGGAGGTTTATTGCAAACAGATTTCGCCTGTGTATCTCACGGGTAGCGGCAACAACTTCACGGTCTATTATCGCGAAGCACCACAAACAGAAGGCCATCCCGAGCATGCGGTTCTTTTTTCCGGCACCTTGACATCTGATGGGGTGATGGGTTTTATGTATGGCTATAAGATAATGGGGTATAACGACTCCATTGTGCCCCCTACGGTTTATCCCGTCAACTCCATCTTCATCTTCAAGGACCATGATGGGATAGCGGAGCGGTACTCTTGGTATAACGATTCCCTTGTCAACCCTGAAAATCGATGAAGCCATGAAGAGATTCGCTTTTGTTTTGGCTTTTGGCCTTTTGTCAATGGCTTCGTTGCATGCGCAGTTTGCCAAGCCTTTGAAAAACAGGAATTATTTGTGCCGCAACACAAGCGCATTGAGCATTGGCCTGACGGGTAGTATTGCTGGTAACGACATGGTTTATACTGCCGTAAGTAAGTCTATACTGAAGCCTTATCTCGCTCCGACGGGAGGGCTTGCCCTTGAGTGGAACACTATGGGTGGACTTGCGGTGGGCCTCGACGCCTCCTATGCCATGCGTGGTTCAAACGAGGTCTTTGTCACGGAGTTTCTGACCAGTTATACCACCACGACGTTCGCTCGTGTCAATTATGCGATGCGGATGAACGCAGTCGAGGTGCGCATCCCCATCACATGGTATTTGGGTTATGATGAGACTTTCAGACCTTACATCTATATTGCTCCTCGTTTCGACCTCTGGCTCAATGGCAACCTCCGTTGGGAACGCACCTACGACGACGAGAGTTATGCCCCCGTGACGTATGAGAGTGAATTGAACAAAGCCACCATGCAACCTTACGACATCAGTGCGGTGGCAGGTGTGGGCCTTTGCAGTCGCATCATGGTGAAACAGACCCGACTGTTTTTTAAGTTCGACCTTTCTTATGGCATGAGCGTGCTGAACAATTTCTCGCAACAGGAAATGGACGAGTCGATTCCGTTTCAAGGATGGGGCGATATTGAGCATGAGACCTTGGGCAATCGATATCTGCAGAATGTGGAGGCACGCCTGACCCTCTTGGTGCCTATGCGAAAGCTTCTAAAGGATGCCTGCGCATTCGACCAAAAAATGAGGAAAGGCAAATAAACCCATTTGAACGATGACCGACCTGAGCAAATATCCCTTTGTCAGGATGCTGATTCCTTTTGCCTTGGGCATTTGGGTCGGCATTTTTGTTGTTGCTCTTCGGTTGTCGCCCACGTTTTTGATTGCTGCTGCATTGGCACTCCTGGCCATGGCAGCGTTGATGGCATTTTTGTTGAAGCATCAACGGAACAGTTGGTTCTTTGGCGCGGTCATGGCTTGTTACCTGTTTATGGCGGGTTATTCGTTGGCTCGGGTGCATGAGGCGGAGGTGCAAAGAGACTATTACCGCAATTTCCAGACGCATGCGAGCAATTACGTGGCTCGCGTATACGACTATCCCACAGAGCGTCCCAATTCAATCCGGACGGTATTGGAATTGGAGTATCAGTTTGGCGACAGTGCCGCTTCGCGCCCTGTTTCTGGCAAGGTGATGGCGTATTTTCCCAAGTCCGACTCGGCTTTTGCCTTGCATTACGGAGATTTGATTGCCATTCCAGCGCCCATCCGCGAGGTCACGCCGCCATTGAACCCCGAGGAGTTCGACTATCGAGCTTATCTTGGGCGCAAAGGCATCACGGGACAGGTCTATCTGAAGGACGAGGATTGGATTGACCTGCAGACCAATGATGCCAATCCGATTTACGCCTTTTCCTATCGTTTTCGTGATATCTTGCTGGCCTCGTTGCAGCGCAGTGGCTTAAGCGACGATGAGTTTGGTGTGGCCGCTGCCATACTATTGGGCTACGATGATTACCTCGCCGATGAAGTGCGCAAGAACTATGTGGCTGCAGGCTCCATGCATATCCTTTGCGTGTCGGGCATGCATGTGGGCATCATCTATCTTTTGGCTTCGTTCCTTTTGGGTTTCCTCAACCGCAAGAAGTGGCAAAAGACGTTGAAACAGGTGCTTCTATTGGCCTTGATCTGGTTTTATGCCCTCATCGCGGGTCTTTCACCCTCCATTTTGCGCGCCTCGCTGATGATTAGTTTTGTCATCATTGGAGAGATGATTCGTCGTAAGGGGTTCATCATCAACTCCATAGCGGCATCGGCTTTCATCTTGCTTTGCATTAACCCGAACAACTTGTTTGAAATCGGTTTCCTGTTGTCGTATGCGGCTGTCATGGGCATCGTGGTGTTGCAAAGGCCGATTTACAATATGCTGTATGTCAAGAACAAACTGCTTGACAAGGCCTGGCAGATTACGGCAGTTGCCTTGTCGGCACAAATCGCGACGATTCCTTTTACCTTGTTCTATTTCCATCAGTTCACCACCTATTTCTGGCTTAGCAACCTATTCATGACTCCGATTTCATTCATCGTGGTGATCAGCGGGATGATATTGCTTCTGGTGTCTTGGATACCTTATGTCAACACGCTGGTTGGCTATCTGGTTTGGGGTGCGGTGTATGTGATGAACTGGGTGGTGGCCAAGATTGAAGGCATTCCTTATTCCATCATCAAAGGCTTGTATGTCAGCGATTTTGAGTTTGCCGTGTTGCTGGTGGCTTTGCTGCTGCTTATGCTGACTTTCATGTTGCGTAAACGACGTTTGTTCATCGCCATGTTGGCGGCATTGTTGGTCGTGATGGCTTCGGTAACCCTCAGGCTGTATGGCTCCGATGAACAGAAAGGGATGACGGCATTCAGCCTGCGCAACCACACGGCCATTGATTTCGTCAGTGGTGGGGAGCATGTCCTTTTGGCCGACTCCACGTTGATGGCCGACGAATCCACTGTCGACTATAGCATAAAAGGCGCTTGGAGCAAACGTCACCTGTCGCACCATCCGCAAGTTTTTGGGTTAGATGAAGATTATGCGAATCAGTATGTGTGCAAAAAGTCCAATTTGGTCTCATTTGACGGAAAGTTGTTGGCGCTTTGGGACGGCCAACAGTTCGATGATAGCCTGTCCTATCGGCTTCCTGTGGATTATCTCTTGGTTTCAGGGAAGCAAAAGCCCGATGTGCAAGCTGTCGTGAATGGCTATGATGCCAAGATGCTTCTCATCGACGGCTCAGTGCCGCGCTATTTGGCTGAAAAATGGGTGTCGCAGGCCGAGACTTTGCACCTTCCATATTATAATGTTGGTGAAGGAGCTATGGAAATAGGTTTTTAATTTATTGTTTTACAATAGATTATAAAATATACCGAAAAATATCTCAAAAAAATGAAAAAAATTGCTTGCCAGTTTGGAAAAAGGTTGTACTTTTGCACCCGCAAAGCAAAGCAATAGAGTTCTTTTTCAGGCTGGTCCGGTAGTTCAGCTTGGTTAGAATGCCTGCCTGTCACGCGCGAGTTCGAGTCTCGTCCGGACCGCAAAGAGCGCAAGTCGAAAGGCCTGCGCTCTTTTCGTTTATGAAAGGTAAATTCGAAAATACGACACCCTTCCTTCATCAGCTGTCTTTCGTACTGATCGTTTGGATTATGCTGGGTTCCCTTTTCATGCTCGATGAGGCGGAACGGCAGGAAAAGGAACGCCGGGAATGGGAGGCTTATCGTGCTGACAGCCTGGTCACTTTGCTTTTTGCAGGCGACATCATGGGTCACACACCCCAATATCAAGTGGCTTATAATCCTGAGACGGGAGAATATGATTATTCGGATTGCTTCCGCTATGTGGAGCCCTACGTGCAGGAGGCGGATTTTGCCTGCGGTAACTTGGAAGTCACTTTGGGAGGACCACCTTATGCGGGTTATCCTTGCTTTTCTTCCCCCGACGCTTTGCTGTTTGAGGTTCAAAACATCGGTTTCGACCTGCTTTTCACTGCCAACAACCATGTGCTCGACCGTGGCAAGCCTGGGGTGGAACGCACCATCATGATGCTCGATAGTGTGGGCATGCCTCATGCCGGCAGTTATGTCGACACACTCAGCCGCGACACGAGCTATCCGTTGATCATGGATGTTAGAGGCTTGAAGGTGGGCTTCATCAATGCGACTTACGGCACTAATGGCATCAGGGAAAAAGCGCCGAATGTGGTGAACAGGCTCGATACGGTGCAAATGGCCCGCGACTTGGAACGGCTTGCCGAGATGGGCGCAGACCTGAAAGTGGCAGTGCTGCATTGGGGTAATGAATACGAGCTGAAAGGCAACAAGAGCCAGCTACGCTGTGCCCAGTCGCTGGCCAACCACGGCGCCGACCTCATCATTGGCGGACATCCCCATGTGGTGCAAAATGCTGATACAATATTCAATGCATCGGGCGAACCAGTCGTGCTCTATTATTCCATGGGCAATTTCATCTCCAACCAACAGCGATTGGAGACCAAGGGCGGCATCATGGTCAAGGCAACGGTAAACCGCTTTACGGGACGCGTCGAGGCCACTGAATACATCCCTTACTTTGTGTACATTGGCACTATCCATGGGAAACACCAATACTATGTCGTGCCCTGTGTGCCTTATCTCAATGGGGAATATGATTTCAGTCTGCCCAAATACGACAGCACCCTGTTGCATACCGAGTACAATGCCATCTCGGGACGCCTCTCCAACTTCGACCAGTGTCGGGAGTGATTTCAGATTTGCCCCGCGTCGTTTTTATTCCTATTTTTGCACGCTTTTTTTGACGGCCTTGTCTTTCTACATCGAAGACCAATGGTCTTCTCTCCAATTCAATAGTATTTCAACATAGGCAAGCAAGAAATAGCAATTCTCTAATTCTCAAATTCTTGACGAATATTATGTCATTTATCGATGAAATCAACAGACGGCGGACCTTCGCCATCGTCAGCCACCCCGACGCGGGTAAGACTACATTGACCGAGAAACTGCTGCTCTACGGCGGCGCCATCCAAGTGGCCGGTGCCGTGAAGTCGAACAAGATCCGCAAGACCGCCACTTCCGACTGGATGGAGATCGAGCGCCAACGTGGCATCTCGGTGGCTACCTCTGTCATGGGTTTTGATTATAAGGATATCAAGATCAACATCTTGGATACCCCTGGCCACAAGGACTTCGCCGAAGACACCTTCCGCACTTTGACGGCTGTCGACAGCGTCATCGTGGTCATCGACTCGGCCAAAGGCGTTGAGTCGCAGACAGAGAAGCTGGTCGAGGTGTGCCGCATGAGGAATACACCCATCATCGTGTTCATCAACAAGATGGACCGACCTGGCATGGATCCTTTCGAGCTGTTGGACGAAATCGAGCAGAAGCTGAACATCCGCCTGACGCCATTGAGCTGGCCTATCAACAGTGGACCGAAGTTCAAGGGCGTGTATAGCATCTATGACAAGAGCCTGTATCTCTTCAACTCCGACAAGCAGCACATCACCGAAGGCATTGCTTTCGACGATCTTAACAACCCCGAGTTGGACAAGATGATAGGCGAGGATGCCGAGACCTTGCGCAATGAGACCGAGTTGGTGCAAGGCGTTTATGACGACTTCTCCCGCGAAGCCTATCTGAAAGGCGACATCTGCCCTGTGTTCTTCGGCTCTGCCTTGAACAATTTTGGCGTGAAGGAACTGCTGGACTGTTTCATCGAGATTGCGCCTACGCCCATTGGTCGCGACACGGTGGAACGCCGCATCGAGCCGACGGAGGAGAAGTTCACAGGATTTGTCTTCAAGATCCACGCCAACATGGACCCCAACCACCGCGACCGTATCGCCTTTGTGCGCGTGGTGTCGGGACGCTTCGAGCGCAACAAGAACTACTTCCACGTGCGTCAGCGCCGAGAGTTGAAGTTCTCCAACCCCACGGCTTTTATGGCGCAGAAGAAATCCGTCCTTGATGAAGCCTATCCTGGTGACATCGTGGGTCTCTACGATGCTGGCAACTTCAAGATCGGTGACACGCTGACCGAGGGAGAAATCCTCAACTACAAAGGCATCCCGAGTTTCTCGCCCGAGCAGTTCCGTTATGTGGAGAACGCTGACCCGATGAAGTCGAAACAGTTGGCCAAGGGCTTGGAACAACTCACCGACGAGGGCGTGGCACAACTCTTTACGGGTAAGATGACTGGGCGCAAGATCATCGGCACGGTGGGTGAGTTGCAGTTTGAGGTCATCCAATATCGTTTGTTGCATGAGTACAATGCCTCCTGCCGCTATGAACCTATCTCTCTCTATAAGACCGCATGGATTACTAGTGACAACGAGGCTCAACTCGCCGACTTCAAGATGCGCAAGGCCTTGAATCTGGCTGAGGACAAAGAGGGTAGGGACGTCTTCCTTGCCGAGTCGCCTTATGCCTTGCAGATGGCGATGGAGAAATACCCCGACATCGAGTTCCACTTCACTTCGGAGTTCTGATTTTTTCAACTTTTTTCTTGCACCAATTCAATTAATCCCTAATTTTGCAATCAAATCATTATTGTTTAACCATTAAAACCTATTGCAATGGGATTATTCAAAGAATTTAAAGAGTTTGCCGTTAAAGGCAACGTGATGGACATGGCTATTGGTGTCGTCATCGGCGGCGCTTTTGGCAAGATCGTTACTTCCTTGGTGTCCGACATCATCATGCCGCTCATCGGTGCTGCCACGGGTGGCCTCAACTTCACGGAGTGGAAGTGGGTGATTCGCGAAGCCGTCATGGAGGGTGAAAATGTCGTGAAGCCCGAGCTGGCCTTGACATGGGGTAACTTCATCCAAGTCATCTTCGACTTCCTCATCATCGCCTTCTGCATCTTCTTGGTGGTGAAAGGCCTCAACTCGCTGAAGAAGAAGGAAGAGCCTGCTCCTGAAGCTCCCAAGGGTCCAAGTCAAGAGGAACTCCTCACCGAAATTCGCGATTTGCTGAAGAACAAGTAATCTTTGGCTCGTCCTCAAATGAAAAGCATCCACCTAAACGAAGGGTGGGTGCTTTTTTTGCGGTCCCTGAGCCTGTCGAAGGGCCGCTTTTAGAAAAAAACACTACATTTGCAGTTTCAATGAATAGGCACAATGAAGCGTAAGCTTTTGCTCGTCATAGGATTCCTCTTCTGCTTCGTCTTCGCTGCGAAGGCGACGCACCAGCGCGCGGCTGAGATCACCTATACCTGGCTCGGCGGCAATGCCTACGAGTTTACGCTGACGTGCTACACCTACACGCCCAGCCCGGCTGGCCTGCAGCGTGACTCTCTGCTAGTGCAATGGGGCGACGGCATGGAAGAATACATCCCCCGCGTGGTGCTGCAAAACTTGGGCGAAGACTATACATTGAACGTCTACAAACAAATCCATAACTATTCGTCTTCGGGTACTTATACCATCAGCATGGAAGACGCCAACCGTAATTTCGGCGTCATCAATGTGCCTAACTCGGTGATGGTGCCCATGCACATCGAGACGGAATTGGTCATCAACCCGTTCCTGGGTTACAACAACTCGGTGCAACTGCTTAATGCGCCTGTCGACAAAGGCTGCGTGGGCAAACTCTATCTCCATAATCCCTCGGCATACGACCCCGATGGCGACAGCTTGAGCTATCGGCTGGTGACCTGCAAGGGGCAGGATGGCATAGAAATCCCTGGCTATACTTTGCCACAAGCCTCCCAGTCTTTTGTAATCGACTCCGTCACGGGAGAATTGCGTTGGGATGCGCCGCTCATGCAAGGCGAGTATAACGTGGCCATCATGGTGGAGGAATGGCGCCATGGCGTGAAAATTGGTTCCGTCGTCCGCGATATGCAGATCCTGATTTCGGCTTGCGACAACGACCTGCCGCAGATCCAATGCGACGACCAATACTGCCTCGTGGCTGGCGAGCAACTCGACTTTGTCATTTCGGCATCCGACCCCAATGGCGACAATGTGACCTTGACTGTTTCGGGTGCACCGCTGGAACTGGCCATCAGTCCGGCCATGGTGAACCCGGAAACCGCTTTTGGCATGCATCCCGAGATGGAGTTCCTATGGAACACCACCTACGCCCATGTCCGCAACACACCATATCAGTTGGTGGTCCATGCCAAGGACGACGACACGCCTGTCAGCCTGACCAACGTGAAGACGATAAGCATCAACGTGATGGCACCCAAGGTGCAAGGCTTTGCCGCCGACTTGCACGGCCATGATGTGACGCTGTCGTGGTTGGCCTATCCTTGTCCTAATGCGACGTCTTTGCTGGTCTACCGCAAGGCGGGTTGTGACGGCTATGAACCCGACGCTTGCGAGACGGGCATCAGAAATGGTTATCAGTTGATTGTCACCTTGGATAATGTCTCGGCGACCTCTTATACCGACCATGACCTTGCGCAAGGCGTTTCGTACGAGTATCGCATCCTCGCCCAATTCCCCGATGGTGCCTTGAGTATCGTCAGCGATGCGGCATGTGTGGAACTGAAGAACGACAGCCCGCTGATGACCCACGTCACTAACGACAGCATCGACCTTGTCTCGGGTCAGGTCAGGACGTGTTGGGCCAAGCCCAAAGAGATAGACGCGCAATATGTGACGCCGTTCAACTATAGCCTTACCCGCATCCTCGATGGTGAGACTTCCGTCGTTTACGAAGGTGCCGACACGACTTTCCTTGACGCGACGGTGGATTTGGCGGAGGCCGCCACATTAATCTATAAGGTGGAGATGCGTGATGCCCATCAGCAGCTGATGGGTGAGAGTGCTACGGCCTCGGCGGTGATGCTTTCGGCCAAAGGCAGCAACGATGCAGCCAACCTCTCGTGGACCGAAGCTGTGCCGTGGATTGTGGACAGCACCCAAGTCTTCAAGGAAGAGAACGAACATTTCGTGAGAATTGCCTCTGTGACGGGCATGACCTACACCGATTCCGACGTGGAGAGCGACGAGACCTATCGCTATTATGTGCGTACCTTTGGCCATTACACCATGGAAGGCATCATGCAGCCTTTGGTCAACTATTCCGCCATCAAGACGGTGCGCATCGGGCACGAGGAGCCTGTGGAGGAGTTCTCTTATACCTTGCCCAATGTCATCACGCCCAACGGCGACGGCTTCAACGATATCTTTGAACCCAAGGTGACGGGCTTGTCGCTGATTACGGGAGCCAAGACGGTCATCTTCAACCGTTGGGGCAACATCCTATGGGACACCGACGACCCGCTCATACAATGGGATGGCAAGAGCAAGCAGACCAAGATGGACTGCCCGCCGGGAACCTATTTCTATGTTACGGATATCACCTACGTGGGTGTGACAGGTGAGGAGACACTGCATCTGCAAGGGTCGATTACCATTGTCCGATAAAACCTGTAGAGACGGTGTGCACACCGTCTCTACCACAATACGATAAATAAAAACATAATTTAAATATTGTTATCTATGAAAATCAAAACATTATTGATGGCATTGGCCGCCTTTTCTTTCATGCTGACCGCCTGTGAGAATAAAGCCAACAAAGAGCAAAACACCGAAAACCAGACCGAAACGGTTGTGGAAGAACTACCTGAAGAGGCTTTTATGGATGAGCCAATTGGAATTGTCCGTAGCGTATGGGAGCTGGCTCCGATTCCGGTCACCCCTGCCGAAGGAATGGCTGACATTGAGCGTTTTGCACTGTCTTTCTGCAATGAGTATTCCAATTATGTGCCCAACAAGGTGCTCTACGACTATCTCAAAGACCAAGCGAAGTTTAAAGAGGATCTGGAGAAAATCGGTTTTGGTTTTAATGTCGACAATCAGAAAGAAGAGGGATACATCTTGTGCCGTGCCGAGACGCAGTTTTCCCAAGATACGGATTGCCGTTGCTGGAAACGCGACAATGGTCATACCCTCGTGGCTTTCTGGATGGTAGAAGCTTCTGAGTCGGGTGATGATGATGAACTCTTGGTTTTCTACGATTACGACCCTGCCACCAATACCATGACTCCCGAGCTGGGACTGGGCAAGAAGGTGGCTGAAGCCATGGCCCAATACGACGGTGGTTATACTGTCAGACTGCAGGATCAAGAAATCATCGGTCACAAAATCAACGTCGAAGAAGACAATTGCGAAAACACCGTTTATAGCCTCCGCTGGAATGGAAACGATTTCAGCCTTGAGAAGACTGAAGAATAATCACGGTTAATAGGTAGAGACGGTGTGCACACCGTCTCTACGACAAATGCAAAAAAAAACGTAGAGACGTGCCATGGCGCGTCTCTACAATTTTTTTTGAGATTTCTTTGCCGCAGGCAAATCCCACAATCAATATTTCATCATCTCGATGAGGTCGACCATGCGGTTGGAATAACCCCATTCGTTGTCGTACCACGACATGATCTTCACCATCTTGCCCATCACCATAGTGCTTTGGGCATCGAAGATGCTGCTGTGCGGGTTGTGGATGACGTCGCAGCTCACGATCGGGTCCTCGGTGTATTCGAGCACACCCTTCATCGGGCCTTCGGCGGCTTCCTTCATGGCAGCGTTGATCTCTTCCTTCGTGGCTTCAGTCTTCAGCGTGCAGACGAGGTCGACGAGTGAACCGGTCGGAGTAGGAACGCGGACAGCGATGCCGTCGAGTTTGCCATTCAGTTCGGGGATGACGATACCCACGGCCTTGGCGGCACCCGTGGTGGTCGGGATCTGCGACATGGCGGCGCTACGGGCGCGGCGAAGGTCGCTGTGCGGACCGTCGAGGATGACTTGGTCGTTGGTGTAGCTGTGGATGGTGGTGATGTAACCTTGTTCGATGCCGAAACGGTCGTTCAAGACCTTGGCGACGGGAGCCAGGCAGTTGGTGGTGCAGGAGGCGTTGCTGACGCATTCCACCTCGTCGGTCAGGTCGTTGTTGTTCACACCGACCACGACAGTGGCGTCGATAGCATCCTTCGAGGGAGCGGAGAGGATGACCTTCTTGGCGCCGTTCTTCAGGTGGTCGCCATAGCCGCCTTTGCTGCTTTCCTTCGAGCGGAACACACCGGTGGACTCAACCACGACATCGGGAGTCTTGCCCCACTTGATGTTCAGCGGTGAACGCTCGGCAGTGACGGGGACGCGCACGCCATTGACGATCAGTGCGGTCTCATCATATTCCACCGTGCCGGGGAACTTGCCTTGGGTGGAGTCGTATTTCAACAGGTGGGCCAGCACCTTGGTGCTCGTCAGGTCGTTGACGCCCACGATTTCCAGATTCGGACGTTCGCAGATGATGCGGAACACGTTACGGCCAATGCGGCCGAAACCATTGATACCTACTTTAATCTTTTCCATTGTAAGTGTATTTAACTTAATTCTTCGTTATTTTGAAGGTGCAAAAATACGATTTCTAAATAAAACTTCAGCCGTTTTTCACTATTTTTGCAAAATCTATTTTTCAATATATGTCTGAAACCTTCAAATCTCAAGCCCTTGAGGCCAATCTGGCGCAAACGCGCTACAAAGATATCTTCATCCCTGAAGAACACCAACAATTTATCGACCTGTCGGCCAAGTACTTCGGCATCAACAAACGCGCCAAGGAATGCATCACCGAATACCATCATCCCCTGTCGAACCATACCTTCGTGACCGAGGAGCTGCGCAAGATGCTCCTTGACGATTTTTGGTTCTACACACGCGACGACGTCCCCGCCGACGCATTGCACATCCCCTTGGAGATGATGCACAGCTTGCTGAAGCCCGAAGTGGCCGCCAAACTGCGTCTTAATATCATCATCACCTTGATGGAGTTTGCCGATAAGACGTTCACGTCATTGCGAGGAGGAACGACGAAGCAATCCAGGCAGGAAGTTGTATCGCAGGATGGCATTTCAACTGCTGATGAAGCTGCATCTCTAGATTGCTTCGTTCCTCGCAATGACCTGATAGCAAAGGTCTTTGACATCTTGAATGACGCTTTTGAGAACAACAAGGATGTCTATATCCTAGCCACGAAACATGCCGGTCGTTACCTCGACAAAGTGGCACAAGACGAGCGGTTCAAGGACCAAGCTTGCCAACTGCTCCACAAGATGCTGCAAGAGAACTACCGCTATTGGCAAGAGACCTCGCAGGTGGAAAACTGGGTGGAGAGCAAGAAGGCCTTGCTGTCCGAAGAGGAAATCAAGACGGTTTGCGACGAGATAGGACAACCTTATTTCAACCAATTGAACGCTGATTTGAAGGCTGCCGACACTTGGGAGAAACTCACCGACATGCCGCATTTCGAGCAGGTGGCCAAGCGTTTCACCGAGTCGGAGAAGGCCTTCCCGCATTTCATTACGAAGTTCCACTACGTCTTCTTCCTCCTGCATCTGCCGGGTATGGAAAACCAGCGTGAACGCCTCATTTGGAACATGGACCGCATGATGCGCGATGCCGTTGACGAGATGCCCCAAGATGAACTGATACCCTTTATCGACACGATTTTTGGCTTGGCCGAGGAGCTGCGTAAGGATTACATGTCGGCCGTGCTCGATTTCCAGCAGACCTTGGGACTGAAAATCATCGATGTCGACCAGACTGAGATGAAGGAAATCGTCAACTACTTCGAGAAGAAACTCATCAACTTCGGTTTTGTCACGCCGGGCAATGTGTTTGTTGGCGAGGACTGGCAACTCTCTGTGGATGAGAACCATATCAAGAACATCCGCGTGTGGCTTGAACTGATTGAGCATTCCAAGACGCCTATGGAAAAGCTGTTGTCAGCTTTGATCGTCAACCTGAAACTGGGTGGCATCTTCCTCAGCGATACCGACCTCTTCCAACGCGAAATCACCAAGGTGCTCAACTCCAACATCACGCCATATTACAAGAAGGTGAAACAGCTGACGCGCATTTTCCCCGTCTACTTCAACGAAATTGGCGCTGAGGGCGAGATCCGAAATGTGACCACCAACATGGACGAAATTTCGGGTCGTCAGGACAAACTGGTGCATTTCCTCCGCAAGCAGGTGCACACCGAGAGCAACAACACCCTTATCGGACTGACCTTCGATGTGTTCAAGTTCTGGAGCGACGGTAACCTCGACCTGCTGAAGCCTATCCTGCCTAATAACGTCTTCGAGAGCATCGACAAGGAAAGCACTTGGTATGTGCCCATCCACAATCTTGTGCAGACCATGTGCGAGATTTCGTGCCTCAATCCCGAGGATGTGCTGATGCTTTCGCGCGACGACTATGAGAACCTTATCGGTTCAGCAGCACGACGCCTTGAGTTGGAGGACGACCTCTACCAACGTGAGCGTGCCCGCTTGATGGATATCCGTGACCTGTATGCTTACCTACGTGAGAAATACAGCTTCGAGTCGGTTAACATTTTTAGCTCGTTGCGTAGCTTCCCCTTCATTCCCGATGAAGAAATCGACAAGTTCGAGAAGGTGTACAAGGCCAAGGACTTCGGCAAGTCGCTGACGATGATTTATTCCTTTATGGACAAGCTCAAGACGGTTATCTTCAATCCCGAACAGAGCGAAGGTTGGGAAAACATCTACCACAAGCGCCATATCGCCATAGGCATCCCGTCGATGTATGGCACCTATCGCGAGAACAAGTTTGAGGCCATGGGCTTGACCTTCCGTCTCGAGCGTGTGGCCACCCAGCTGATGGAGAAGGTGGTGCAAAGCATCAACCTCGATTACATCTCCGAACGCACGCTGAATCAAATCTATAGCATCCTTGAATACTTCCGCGAGGGTCTCGAACTTGACGGCATCACCAACCAAAGCCTCAACTCGAAACTCGACATGCTGCGCTACAGCTTGACGTCGCGAAGCTTCTCCTTCGGCCAGTACATCAACATCTTCCAATTCATCGCCGAAGACGTGCGCCGTATTATCATCAAGTATTTCTTGAAATCCTACGAATATCCGTTGAAGATTGTCATCCCGCAACTTTTCGACCCCGAAGGGAAACTCAATGAGCGTGAGACCGCGGCCTTGGTCAACAAAAAGTCAGAGGAATTCCACCGCGACTTGCTCTCCGATGCTTTCCTCATGCAGCCTTTGGACAACTTCATCGGTCGCATCCTCAACTCGTTGCGCACCATGGAGGCCACCCTCGATCCGAAGCTCATCAGCGACATCATGACCTACAACTCCGAGATGCTCATCAGTCCCTTCTGGAAGAAGACGCCGAAGATGGACAACCAGGTGTTTATCGGAAACAAGGCCAACAACTTGAAGAACCTGTATCTGCACGGCATGCCGGTGCCTCCTGGCTTTGTCATTACCACGGAGACTTTCCGCCGCAACGAGACCATCAACACAATCCCTGAGTTGCGTACCGAGATTCACGGCATGATCCGTAAACACATCGAGGAATTGGAAAACATCTCAGGTCGCAAATTTGGTGAGGCTGACAAGCCTTTGCTGGTGTCGGTGCGCTCAGGTACGGCCATCTCCATGCCGGGTGCCATGGACACCTTGCTCAACGTGGGCATGAATGACGAGATTGCAGAGGCTTTGGCGCAAGACGAAAGCATCGCTTGGGCGGCTTGGGACTCCAACCGCCGACTCCTGCAGAGTTGGGGTATGGCCAAAGGCATCGAGCGCGACGTCTTCGACGACGAGATCAATGCCTATAAGCAATTGAAGAATGTGAAGGTGAAGGCTGATTTCAGCATTGAGCAGATGCGCGAGGTGGCTTTCTCTTACAAGCGCATCTTGGACGATCACGGCGTCGCCTTTGAGCAGGATTCCTTCAAGCAGTTGATCGAGTGCGTCAACATGGTCATCGACTCGTGGAACTCGGAGCGTGCCTTGGCCTATCGCCGTCATCTGGGCATCTCTGAGAATTGGGGAACGGCCGTCATCGTCCAGCAGATGATTTTTGGCAACCGAAGCGACACCTCGGGCACGGGCGTGGTGTTTACGCAAAACCCGCATCGTGAGCGTCCTGGTGTGCATCTCTATGGCGACTTCACCATGCGCAGTCAAGGCGAGGACATCGTGGGTGGTTTGGTCAAGCCGTTGCCCATTGGCGAGACCCAACGCAAGGCCGCGGGTTTGGAAGGACCTTCGATGCAGACCTTGCTGCCCGATATCTATAAGAAGATTTATTCCATTGCCGTGGAGCTCACCGAAAATCTCGGTTATAGCCCGCAAGAGATAGAGTTCACCTTTGAGTCCGACAAGCCCGAGGACTTCCGTATCTTGCAGATCCGCGACCAAGACCTGAAGACTGAAGAGGAAAAGGCAGCCTTCGTGTTGCCTCCCGAAGAGATGAAGCAGCTGGGTCACGGTTTGGGTATCGGCGGCGGTGCCATGAATGGTTTGGCCGCGTTCAATGCCGAGCAAATCAAGACCTTGCGTGAGCAGCATCCCGACAGTTACGTTATCTTGGTCCGTCCCGACACCGTCCCCGACGACATCGGCATGATCTTCGACTGCGATGGCCTGTTGACGGCTCGTGGTGGTGCCACTTCGCATGCTGCTGTCACGGCAGTGCGTTTGGGTAAGGTCTGCGTGGTCAGCTGCGACGGTCTGGAGGTCGACGTTGACGATGAGTTTGGCCAGCTTAACGGGCAGCCGCTCAGCATGGGCAGCGAAATCGCTATCGACGGCGACTTGGGTATGGTCTATCTTGGCCATTATCAGACGGAAAAGATGAAAGTGGGGAAGGGGTATAATTATTAGTTTAGAGTTTAGAGTTGTAGGGCTGTCACATGGTGGCAGCCGTAGAATAATAAGAAGAATAGTATGGCAGACCACAACGATCTAGGAAAGTTAGGCGAAGAGCTCGCGGTCAATTATCTGACCGGCAAGGGCTATAAGATATTGGAGCGTAACTGGCACAATATCCACAAGGAGATTGACATCATCGCCAGGGATGGGAAGTTCCTGGTCATCGTGGAGGTGAAGACGCGCCAGACCGACGAATACGGCGAACCCGACATCGCCGTGACGCGCAAGAAGCAGCGGATGCTCATTGCTGCGGCGAATTCGTATATCTTCCAAAAACACCTTGAAATTGAAACGCGATTCGACATCGTTTCCATCATTTTTAGGGATGGTGAACCCGTAATTGAGCATATTGAGGATGCGTTTTTACCGTAGTTTTTGCACTTTTATTATTAATTAAGGTGTCAATAACGGGTGATTATTTCTTTTTTTGTAATTTTTTCCACCTGACAATCAGCGAGATGCGAGAAAGAAGAAAAAAAATTGAAAAAAGTGCTTGCGGAATGGGAAAAAGGTAGTACTTTTGCACCCGCTAAACGAGAGGGGAAAGCAAGATTGTGAAAGAGG
>ONKA01000026.1 GCA_900318265.1 uncultured Bacteroidales bacterium
TGCCAATCGCGTATAATATCGCTTGGTACGAGCAAAAGGCTGTCATCGTTCTGTTAGCCCTGCTCAGCCTCGGCGTGAAGAACATCCACCTTGGCCCGACCTTGCCTGCTTTCCTTTCGCCCAATGTGGCCAAAGTCTTGGTCGAAAACTTCGGCATTGGCGGAATTAGTACGGTTGAGGAAGATATGAGAATGTTTGGAATTTAACACTTCTTGTAGCCTTTCCCATCTTTTGTGATAAGGCCCTCGCTCACCATTTCCGAAAGCACGCGGCTGAGTGAGGGTCTTGTTGCGCCAAGTTGTTCGGCAGCGGCGGCCACGGAAGTGATGCTGCCGTTGGCTTCGAGGTATTCGATGACGCGGTTGCGAAGGCTGTTGACGGCGAAGGTGCGCATCTTTCGATGACGCGGTTGCGAAGGCTGTTGACGGCGAAGGTGCGCATCTTTCGGCTCAGGAAACGGCCTCGCTCGGAAAGGACTTCAAGGAAGGAACGCAATACGGTCGACTCCTGCTGCATAAACTCGAAGAAGGCTTCGCGGTTGATGTGCCACACTACGCAATCAGTGAGGGCGGTGACTTCCACAGGGACAACATTATTGTTGGCAAACAGAAACGCTGGAGCCAGCAACATTGGGGCTTTCAGGTGGTCGACGAGCACCTCGCGGCCTTCCTCACCCATCATTCGCGCCTCGGCCTGACCTTCGACAAGCACCATCAGCGCACGGCAAGGGTCACCCGGGTTGAGCATGCGCCTTCCAGCAGAATATTCCTGTCGGCGACAAGGGCTTTCGAGCAGACGCTCCAAAGATTCGTCGCTGCATCCTGCAAAGAGTTTGACACGTTTCAGTTCTTCCATAACAGTATTTTTTCAGCGCAAAAATACGGAAAAAGTGCCTGATGTGCCCAGTGGGCGTCATTGAAGAAACGTAACACAAAGTTCTAACAAACCAACAGCCGCAAGGTTTTTTCTTGACCATTGCGGCGGTTTTGCACATCATTTACTCCATTCTTATTGTGAATATTCGTACCTTTGCGCAATCACAAAGAGACCTGTAAGGCATTGCCACAGCCGAAGCCGAAAAAGAAAAAATGAAATAAATGAATTTTTCTCTTGACTCGTCCCTTGGGTCATTATTTAACTTTGCAGCCGCTTAAGCATAAAAATCGTACGATGAGCAACAAAACAAAGTTAAAAATCGGAGAGTTCTCCAAGATGATGCAAGTGACTGTGAAGACCTTGCGCCATTACGAGCAGAAGGGACTACTCTTGCCTGACGAGGTGGACGAGTGGACGGGCTACCGCTACTACAGCATCGACCAGATGCAGACGCTGCAATCCATCTGCGACCTGCAACGGCTCGGGTTCTCGCTGGATGAAATCAAGGAACTGTACGAAGACGGTTCACACACGCCCGACATCCGGCAGATGGACGAGAAGATCAAGGAAACGGAAAAGCAGCTGAAGCAACTGATTGCCCGCCGTGACCAACTGCTCAATTGGAGGGACTCTCGCAAACAAATCACTAAAATGGAAAAATTCAGCATCCAATCACTGCCCGAAATCATCGTGGCAAGCCATCGTGAAGTCATCCCTAACTATGCCGCCCTTGGCCCGCTGTGCGTCAACGTCATCGGCCCCGAGATGCAAAGGCTCGGTTGCAAGTGTCCGCCGCCCGGCTACTGCTTCACCATCGAACACAACAAGGAGTACAAGCCGACGGACATCGACATCGAGTATTGCGAACAAGTTGAAGAAATGGGCGAAGACAGCGCCATCATCCAGTTCAAGCGTCTGCCAGCCGTGCCCAAGGCACTCTGTATGAAGCATATCGGCCCATACGAACGTTTCTACGAGTCGTACACAGAGGCCTTCCGCTACATCGACGAGCAGGGCTACAAGGTCGTTGGCCATCACCGCACCTGCTACATTGATGGCGCTTGGAATCAAGACGATCCCGAAAAATGGCTGTCGGTGATTCAGATTCCGATAGCGTAAGAAGCTGCCGCCGCAAGGTTTTTCTTGACCTTTGCGGCGGTTTTGTTTTTTCGGATTACCGAAAAAAACTTATTTCTCCACCGTCACCATCAGCCAATGTTTGGCTTCGTCTTTCCGGATGTCGATGCCCTTGAAGCCTGCATTTGATAGATGCAACCTGATTTCCTCCGGTTTGTAGGTGTGCATCCCCTCGATGAGGCTTTCCCATTTGGCATCCATCGGTCCCGAGCCGTCCGACTCGTTGACGATGACAAATTGTCCACCGGGGTTGAGCACCCTTTTCACTTCACCAAAGCAATGCTCGATGTCGGGCCAGAAATAGATGGTCTCAAAGGCAGTGACGAGGTCGAAGGTGTTCTCTCCGAAAGGCAGTTTGACCACACTGGCCTCCTGCACCTTGCAACGCCCCTCTGCAATGGCTTTGGCATTCACTTTGGAAGACTTTGCCACCGAAACAGACGAATAGTCGATGCCCTGCACCACGCCTTTCGGGGCGCGTTGCAAAAGCCGAGCGATGTTGGCGCCACCGCCGCAGCCAATATCCAAGATTTGGCCGTCTTCCTTGATTTGCACCGACGACAAGGCCCAGTGGGCCATCTGGGCGTGACCGCCGCCGTTCATCCCGTTCACCATCATTTTGCCGAAGAAGCCTTCGGGCTTGCGCGTATTGCTGAAAATCTTACTAAGTAATCCCATAATAATTGTGTTTGATTCAGCTGCAAAAATCCGACGCTTTGCCCTATCGCTACAATCCCAAGAAATAGTGATTTTTTCGATGACAAATCATCATTGGCTTGTTAAACAAATTCCCTATTTTTGCAGCCGCTTATCAGAAGGAGTCGCCGAGATAGTCTTGCAGCCCTCGTTTAAGCTTCAGGATATGAGATGAACAGCCTCCCTTCCAGAACCAAAGCCCTGATCGGCGTCAGTTTCCGTGAGTTTGCCAGATATGCCTTGCCAAGCATCATAGGGATGCTCATCGTGGGTTTGCAGACCATCATCGACGGGCTTTTCGTGGGCCGTGGCGTAGGTGCGCTGGGTCTGGCTGCCGTCAACATCGCCATGCCGCTCATCAGCTCGATGCTGAGTGTGTCCATCATGATCATTTCAGGCGGCATCGTCATCACGGGCATCGCCAAAGGGCAGGGCGACGAAGCGCGGGCGAAAGGCTACACCTCCCTTACCTTTGTCACGCTGTTGGTCACCATAGCGGCACTATCCGTGTTGGTCGGCATCTTCCTCAAACCTTTATGCTATTTCCTTGGTAGCAATGATGAAGTATATCCATTTGTCCGACAGTATCTTGGCATCATCGGTTGCGGATTCATCTTCTACTGCATCCCCAACTTCACGGAGGCCTTCACCCGCCTCAACGGGAAGCCCAGCTGGGTGTTTGTCAGCGGCGTCATCTGCTGCGTGGTGAACATCGTCTTGGACTATTTCTTCGTGCTGCGTTTCGGTTGGGGCGTGGCTGGAGCCGCCATTGCCACCTGTGTGGCCAACACCACGGCGGCTTTGGTGCTGTTTCGCTTTGTCCGCTTCGGCAAGATAATGGGTGGGCGCAAGGAAATCAAGAAAGTGTTTTTCAACGGCTCGTCCGAGATGCTGACCTCGGTTTCGGCGGCGGTCACCACCTATATCTTCAACCTCGTGCTGATGCATGAGATTGGCACCAAGGGCGTGGCGGCGTTCACCATCGTCTGTTACCTCAACTTCATCGTCAATATGTCGATTTTCGGGCTCTCGCAGGCCATGTATCCCTTGATGTCGTACAGCGTCGGCGCCCAAAACCACAGAAGGGTCAAGTCATTGTTGGCCAATGCCTTGCTTCTCGGTGGCGGCATCGGCATCGGAGTGTATCTGCTCGTGTTGGTTTTCAAGCACGGCATCGCAAGTGCCTTCAGCAACGGCGACTTGGAGTTGCAGGCGCTGACCACCATGGCGGCCAACTATGTCACATTGCATTATCTGGTGTCGTTCATCAACATTGTGGCTTGCAGTTTCCACACCGCCATCGAGAGGCCCTTGGAGTCGGTGGTCATCGCCCTCTGCCGAAGCATCGTCTTCGTGCTGATTCCCATGTTTTTGCTCACCCCCATCATCGGTCAGAAAGGCATCTGGCTCAGCATGCCCATTGCCGAGGTAATGACATTGATGATTAGCATTCCGCTGGTGTTGGTGTCGCTGAAAAGATTGACACGAGCGAAATAAACCAGTATCTTTGCGCCAAATCAACAAATCATCTATTCTACACTATGAACAGTCAAATCATCATTTACGGTAGCGAGTACGGCTCGACCAAGCGTTATGCCGAACGGTTGTCGGAGATTACGGGGATTGAAGCCGTCAATTACAAAGAAGTGAAGGACATTGGCGATTACAAAAGGATTGTCTATCTCGGTGGACTCTTTGCCGGAGGTGTCATGGGACTGAAGAAAACGGTCAGCAAGATGACTTCCCAGCAGGAGCTTGTTTTGGCCACGGTTGGAATGACTGATCCAAATGAAACAACCTATTTCGAAGGTATCAGGAAAGCACTTAAGGATCAACTCCCCGCGACTTTCTACGACGAAAACAAGATCTTTCATTTGAGAGGAGCCATCGACTACGGTCAGCTCGGCTTCAAGCATCGCATCATGATGAAGATGTTCCACTCCATGATGCTCAAGAAGCCCGAATCGGAGCTTACTGCTGACGCAAAGGCTATGTTGGAAACCTACGGCAAGCAGGTGGATTTCGTGGATTATAACGGGCTCAAACCTATTATTGAGATTATTGAGAAAACGAAATAGGGAAAAATGGAAAGCAATACGGACTACTTAAATACAATTGAAAAGCTTCAGTTGGAGCCGCATCCAGAAGGTGGCTACTACCGTCAGCTGTATGGAAACGATGCCATGGGCAAAAAGGACATCTCCACGATTTATTACATGCTCACCGGTAGCGACATTTCAGCGTTCCATCGTCTGCACGGCGTGACGGAAATTTGGTATTATCATGCAGGTGAGCCGCTAAACCTCTATGTTATCGACGTGGATGGTCATTTGACCGTTCACGAGCTGTCGCCCAAGGGTGAGATGCAGGTGGTCATCCATCCAGAGGAATGGTTCGCCGCAGAAATCCCTTCGAAAAAAGGATTCTGTTTGGTGGGCTGCGCCGTGGCTCCGGCCTTCAGTTTCGAGAACTTCGAGCTTGGGCACAAAGATGCTCTTTTGCAACAGTTTCCGCAATATACTGAAATCATAGGGAGACTCTCATGATGACCGTCGACACCACCAATATGTGCTCGCATTTGCAGAAGAAGCTGTTCAATGAGGATGGCGAGTACCATCGTCTTTGGTTGGCCATGCAAGATGACGCGGAACTGACTGCTGTGGTTCGCTCACGGCAGCTCCACATCTATCGCAATGGCAAGAAGGTGTTGGTATTGGCTGGGAAGTCTGCTCCGAAGATTTTACGGGAAGATCCGATTTGTGAGATGATATCAAATTGTATTTAGGTATACCTATCATTAAGCTTCCAAAATTTAAAATGCACTTTTTTTAGTGCATAAAATTAAAAATATTGCACTTTTTTTAGTGCATATAGACGACATTGAGTACGACCATGGAACTACAATTCCATTGTGAACATTTGGACTACGCGAAACTCCTAATGCTCTTGCCCACGTTGATGAAATGGTCGGCCACGCGCTCAGCATTTTGCGCCAGTGAGATGTATTCCGCACCAACTTGAGGCGTGCATTGTCCTGCCACAAGCCGCTTGATATGTTGCGACTCCATGGTCTCCGTGAAACTATCAATCTGTTCCTCAATCTGATAGGCGTATTCGAGAGCCTTATAGTCAAGGTCGTGATAGGCTTTCATGACTTCGTGGTAGAGTGCCGTGATCTTCCGCGCCATCTCCTTGATTTCCAACACAGCAGGCGCAGAGAACGTTTCATTTTGGGTTTGAAGGCTTTCCGCATATTCCACGATGTTTTCGGCATAGTCTCCGATGCGTTCCAGGTCACTCACACTTTTCACGCTGCAACTGAGGTACTTACTATCCGTTTCGCTAAGTCGCTTGGCAGAGAGCACCGCCACATATCGGGTCAACTCACTATTTAAGAAGTTGAGTTCGTTTTTGGTCTTCTTGAACTTTTCCAAGTCGCTGAAATCCAATGTAGTGACGATATGTATAGCACGACAGAAGTTGTCGTGGGCCAACGCACCCATGTTTTCAACTTCGGCCTTCAACTGCCTGACAGCCAAAGCGGGTGTCACCAACATGGAGTCGTCAAGGAAATGAAGATGAAACTTGTCGTCATGGAGCTCTTCGACATGGTCGGGAATGATGCGACACACCAAGCGTACCAGGCCATTGGTCAACGGTAGTGCAACCAAGGTGGTGCAGACATTAAACACGGTATGGAACATGGCCAGCTGCACCTGCGGGGCATGAGGGAACATAGCCTCAAACATCCTCCCGAAGCCCCAATCCCCTTGAGTGAAAAGATGGAGAATCAAGGCGATAAGCAAAAACAGCACCACACCCATCACATTGAAAAACAAATGGATAAGGGCCGTCCGTTTGGCGTTTTGTCCACTGGTCATGCCTGCCAAGATTGCCACCACGCACGAGCCGATGTTGGAACCCATCGTAAGGAAGATGCCTTGGTCGAGCGAAAGCAGTCCCGCCACCACCATGGTGATGGCGATGGACGTCAGCACCGATGACGATTGGATGATGGCCGTGAGCAAAGCACCGATGAAAACGATCAGCAAGGGGTTACTGATGGTGGCCAAAAACTGTTTCACCGAATCCAATGCAGCGAATTCATCCATGGCGCCCGACATGATGCCGAGACCGACAAACAGTAAGCCGAAGCCCGCCAGGATGCTGCCGGTTTGTTTCCACTTCTCGCGCTTCGAGAACATCATCACGAAGGCTCCGATGCCAGCCAAAGAGGAAAAGAGCACTGTCGTGGAGATGCCGTGGCCACCAAACATGCCCAAAGCCACCAGTTGCGCAGTGACCGTGGTACCAATGTTGGCTCCATAGATGACCGTGGCGGCCTGCGCGAGCGACATGATGCCCACGTTCACGAAGCCGATGACCATCACCGTCACCGCGCCCGAACTTTGGATGGCTGCCGTGCCCACCGTTCCGATGCCTACGCCGAGCCACTTGCTATTCCCCATCTTGGCAAACAACCGCTTCAAGCCCGCACTGCTTGCACTTTCAAGACTTGTACTCAACATCTTGCAGGCTACTAAAAACACCCCGATGCCTGCGATTAGGGTTAAAACTGCGATAACGATGAGCATACGCGCAAATTTGTGAAAGCGGCCAACGATGGCTCGCTGACCGCTTTCGTTATAAAGAAAAAGATTGACTTCTTATTTGTGGTCGATATGGGTTACGTTGAAGTCGCTGTCAAATTCAATTTCAACTCCGTTGCTTAACTCAATTTCCCAACCGTTTGCTTTCTTTTCGATTTTGTCAATATGCTGGTTGGGGTAATTCGTGGCAACATAGGCAGCAATCTGTTCGGGGACAAGTTCGGCAGGAACAACGCCATAAACATTCGATTCATCGCAGTCGATGCTCTTCCATTCGAAGGCGAGGTTGAAGGTGATTTCAGTGCCGTCGGTCAGTTTCACCTCATATTCATCCTCGTCCACCTCAACCTTGAGGATGCCAACTTGAGGGAAATAAGTCTCAACAAAAGTATTGATCTCTGCATAGTCAGAAGGAGTTCCGCCACCATTCCCGCCGCCGTTTCCGATGACATTGTAGTTGGTGTCGAACTTGATTTCCTGTCCATTCTTGAGTTCAATCTCCCAACCATAATGTTCTCTCTCGATTTGTTCGATCTGTTGGTTGGGGAAGTTCGTGTTTACATAGGCAGTAATCTGTTCGGGAACGAGTTCTGTGGGTACGGCACTGTAAATGGAGGACTCTTCACAGTCGATGTGAGTCCATTCGAAGTTGAGATTGAAAGAAATCTCGGTACCATCTGCAAGTTCCACTTCGTATTCATCGTCTTCCGCTTTGATGCTAAGGATTTCTGTTTGAGAGAAATAAGTGCTTACAAAAGTGTTGATGTCAGGGTATTCAGTGTTGCTTCCGCCACCGTTTCCGCCATTGTTGACGACATTGAAGTTGGCATCAAACTTAAGTTCGACATCATTGCTGAGTTCAATCTCCCAGCCATTGTTTTCCCTTTCGATTTCATCAATGTGTTGATTGGGATAGTTGGCGGTAACATAGGCTGCAATCTGTTCGGGGACAAGCGTCGCAGGCACAGCACCATAGATGGATGAATGTTCGCAGTTCACCTCAACCCATTCAAACGCTTGGGTAAAATACACCTTGGTATTGTCGCTTAGAATCACACGGTAATAGTGTTCGGTCTGGTTACAACTGAGGATGCTTGTTTCGGGGAAATGTGTGTTGACAAACGTGACAATGTCCGTGGCAATGTCAATCGCATTGACGGGAGCACCGTTCCCTTCGGCTTCCCATTGGTTGTTGTTGCTGTTGGTGTTGCCTCCAGTGGGCGTTTCTTTTGTGCATGATGACACTGCGAAAGACAGTGCAATGAATGCTGCAAACAATGCTAATTTCTTCATTTTAGTTAGATTTTAGTTGATAAATAATTGAATTATGGGATAAAAAAAGATGGTCCGAACCGAAGTCCGCACCATCTTTTATGTTTCTCGTGATGATATAGTTATGGCTGTCAGCCAAATTTTTCCTTGGGGCATATCGCCTCACCTGTCCAAGGCGCAAAGCCGCCGAGCACATATTTTCATTTTGCTCCTCTCCTATTGTTGTAACTGGGAAGAGGTCACATCGGCATTGCAAACCATCCGATGGACCATTGAGCACGAAATCCGAATCCTCGTCGTCATCAAACTCATCACCATCGAACGACATACTGGACTGGATTTCAGTTTGTTCCATGACGTACAAATCCTCTTGATCCGTGAAAGTAAGGTCAAGAAGGAAGAGACCCATCAGGATGAGGGCGACAACAGAGACATATTTTCGGAAAAAGTCAATCATGGCGAGTCCGATGTTCCTAAGTATAACGGACAAGAGGTAAAATTATTGTATTTTTTCTCGAACAAATTTTCGGGCCATGGAAAAAAGCAATACCTTTGCAAAAATAACCTTCGAACATGCGCGATCACAATATAACGTATCATGCCCTCGCTACCGTCAGACACATTAACGAAGACAATACCATGGAAGTGATGTGAAGAATTTGAAAAATTGCAGTATGGACAATGCGCTTCTACCTCATATGTGTCTAATTTTGTATCACATAATCAGTAAAAAAGAGCCATGAAAGTAGGACTTTTCATCGACACATGGTATCCCATGGTGGACGGAGTAATCAAAGTGGTGGACAATTACGCTCGCCGATTGGTGCAATATTGCGAGGTGATGGTATTCTGTCCAGAGACCAAAGGTTTTGATCGTGAGGAGGATGCGAAACTGCCGTATAAGGTTGTGCGGTGTTCATCGCTACCGCTCATCATGAGCGATTATGACCTTCCCACACCCATTCTGGACCCACGATTTGAAGCGCAGCTTATCAAGAGTGGTATTGACATTGTCCATATTCATTCCCCTTTTGCAGTTGGTATGGCTGGAGTCCTGTATGCAAAAATTCACAAGCTTCCCGTGGTTGCAACACTTCATTCGCAGTACAAGCAAGATTTCGAGAAATCGCTCAAACTCAAGCTGACCATGGATATAGCGATGGACACCATCATGCGTGTGTTCAACGCCTGCGATGAATGCTGGGCTGTGAATGGGGGCATCAAAGACCTCTATATCAATGAATATGGCCTAACCGCCCCCTGCAAGGTACGCCTCAACGCCACTGATCACCATCCTGTGTCCGATGCCGTTGCCGCCGCCCGGATTGTCAACGAGACCTATGGCATCGCAGCCGACACCACGGTCTTCCTTTTTGTAGGAAGGATCAATTTCATCAAGAACATCGACTTCATCGTTCGCGCTTTAGCGAAAGCCAAGGCGATGGGCCTGAAGAACTTCAAGATGTTGTTTGCCGGCAAGGGACAGGATGAGGAGAAACTCGCTGCTCTTGTGCGAGAACAGGGTCTGACCGAAGAAGTGGTCATGTGCGGCCTGACCGGCAAAGAGATGCTGGAGAACCTCTATTCTCGTGCCAAGCTTTTCCTATTCCCGTCGCTCTACGATGCCAACTCTTTAGTACAGATTGAAGCTGCTTGCCAGGGTACGCCCACCGTATTCTTGGAAGGTGCCCGTACGGCTTCCACCGTCACGCCTAACGTCAATGGTTATGTTTGCCCTCCTGATGAGGACAGTTATGCAAGGATGATCATAGACATCCTTGCCGACCCAGAAGCTTACGAACAGGTCTCCGCCGCCGCCCGCCGCGACCTTTACCTCAGCTGGGACGATGTTGTGCGGGACGTTTACGATGACTACAACACTTTCGTTGAGGCGATGCGCCGAGGGTCCGTTTCGCATTACTAATGCTAGTATTCAATGCGCTTACAAATAGAGTCGATGGACCGCGACACACGGACACCCTCAAATAACCATGCCTTTGAAGTTTGCGAAGGCATGAAATAATCATCGTCATCCTATGCGTCAAAAAACGGTTCAAGGCAAACAAAAAATGACTATTTTTGCGCATTAAAAAGCCCATAAAAAGAAAAAATGAAAACCAACATATTGAAGAGAAATTGTTCAAGGTATACGGCTCCCCAAGAGGCACAATCTAAAGGGATTTACCCTTATTATAAACCTATCGAGTCGGAACAAAGCACGGTGGTGAAAATCAATGGCAAAGACGTGCTGATGTTCGGATCCAACAGCTATCTCGGCTTGGCCAACGACCCTCGGTTGAAGGAGGCCGCCATCGAGGCCATCAAGAAATACGGCACCAGCTGCTCGGGCTCTCGTTTCCTCAATGGCACACTTGATATCCACGTCGCTTTGGAAGAAAAGTTGGCCAAACTGGTCGGCAAAGAGGCGGCTGTCTGTTTCAGCACGGGCTTTCAAGTGAATCTGGGCGTGGTTTCGGCACTTTGCGGTCGCAATGATTATCTGCTCTTGGATAGCCTCGACCATGCCTCTATCATCGAAGGTAGCCGGCTTTCGTTTGGCAAGGTCTGGAAGTATAACCATAATGACATGGACAGTTTGGAGGCCAAGCTGAAGCTGTGCAATCCCGACTCCGTCAAGTTAATCGTCACCGATGGCATCTTCTCAATGGAAGGCGACATCGTTCCATTGCCTGAAATGGTGGCCTTGGCAGAACAATACGATGCCGACATCATGATTGACGATGCGCATGCCTTGGGTGTCCTCGGCCATCAAGGGAGAGGCACGGCCGACCATTTCGGCCTAACCGACAAGGTGGACCTAATCATGGGGACATTCTCCAAATCGTTTGGGTCGTTGGGCGGTTTCATCGCTTCCGATTTCGAAGCCATTAATTACCTGAAACACAATGCCCGCTCGCTGATTTTCAGTGCCAGCATGCCGCCCGCCAACGTGGCATCGGTCAGCAAGGCCATCGACATCATGTTGGAAGAGCCGGAGCGCATACAGCACCTCTGGGATTTGAGCAACTATGCCCGAAAGCAGTTCAAAGAGCGTGGCTTCGATACCGGAAAGAGCGAGACCCCGATTATTCCGCTGTTTGTAAGAAGTTCAGAGAAGGCATTCTGGCTCTGCAACAGGTTGTTGGATGATGGTGTTTTTGTCACTCCCGTCATTGCTCCCGCTGTGCCCGAAAACGACACATTGATTCGTTTTGCCTTAATGGCCACGCATACTTTCGAGCAAGTAGATGAGGCATTGGACAAAATCACCAAAGCGTTTAAGGAAGCTCAAATCATTGAATAATGGTTATATTCATCACAGGGATATCCTCAGGTTTTGGTTTGGAGACAGCCCGCATACTTTCACAAGAAGGTCATGTCGTTTACGGAACAGTGCGCCGTGAGGTCACACCCTTGCCAAAAGTGAAATACCTTCGCTTGGATGTCCGCGACGCCAAGGCTGTGCAACAAGCCGTGGAACAAATCATCGAGGCGGAAGGCCGTATCGATGTGTTGGTCAACAATGCCGGCATGGGCATCGGCGGACCGTTAGAGTTTGCCACAGAGGAAGAAATCAGGGAACAGATGGATGCCAACTTCATGGGTTTGGTGCATTGCGTTGACGCTGTGCTGCCCCACATGAGGAAACAAGGCTCTGGCAAAATCATAGCTCTCAGCTCCATCGGTGGCTTGATGGGACTGCCGTTTCAAGGATTCTATTCTGCCAGCAAGTTCGCCATCGAAGGCTATTGCGAGGCCCTGCGTTTGGAAACAAAACCGTTTGGTATCACTGTAACAGTGATCCGCCCTGGCGACTTCTCGACAGGTTTCACAGGTAGTCGAAAGAAAGCGACAAATGACGAAGCTTTTCAGGCCTATCCTGCCTATCAAAAAGCCATTGGCAAGGTGGAACATGACGAGACTGGCGGGCTGAAGCCTCAGGTTGTCGCCCATAAAATCAGCAAAGTCATCCGAATGAAGCGTCCACGGTATGGTTATGTGGTATCCTCTTTTGAGCAACGACTCTCTGTATTCCTGAAACAAATCCTGCCAGCAAAATGGTTTGCTGCAATATTGGGAAAATACTACTATTTGTAGGTTTGTTTAGTAATTTGTTTCGATATGTATAGCCTAAACTATAAAGTAACCACCAGCACCTGCGACAGCGAGGGCAAACTCAAGCTGTTTTCCGCCCTACAGATGATGCAGGACTGTTCAGAGATGTGGATCGACAGCGAGCCACAGGTAAAGGAATACTTCGCCCGCGAGAACATGGCGCAGCTGCTGGCCTCAAGGCAGGTGGAGATTATCAGAGTTCCTGATTTCAAGGAAGAACTGACCGTGACCACCTCGGTGTACGGCATGAAGCCCATGTTCGGCTTCCGCAACACCTTCATCTATGATGCAGAAGGCAAGCCTTGCTACCGCACTTGGAGCATGGGTGCCTTTGTGGATAAGGCCAACGGCAAGCTGAAGCGCGTGGACGATGCCGTGGCCAACTCATTGCTCATCGAACCGCAGCTGGAGATGAACTACAAAGACCGCCGCATCATCCTGCCAAAAGAAGGAGGCAAGGGCTTCGCGCCCATCCAAGTGATGCGCGCCGATATCGACTACAACCGCCACGTCAACAACGCCAACTACATCCGCATGGCGATGGAATTGCTGCCCGAAGACTTCGTGGTGAAAGGCCTTCGCGTGGAATACCGAGTGGCCGCCAAAATGGGCGACAGCCTCACTCCCACCCTTTTCGAAATTGAAAACGGCTTCATCATCGAGCTTGCCATTGAAAACGAGGCGAGCGCTATAGTGGAGTTTACTTCATAAAGAGACTTCTAATAATCGAACTAAAGAAAGCTCCTACGGAGCACAACTCGTTGGGTTTTTGTGTTTTGTTATTAAACGAAAGCTCCTACGGAGCAATTTTTAGGAGGCATAGGAAAAGGCGTAGTTTTAATGACTAAACCGCCGCAAAGGTCAAGCATAATCTTTGCAGCGGTTTATTTTACATTACAGCTTAACTGCCCTCTTGTATGCGCGCCTCCGCATGAAAGGCGTCGTCTTGTAGTCGCCGAAGAGCGACTGCACCTTGTAGTTCTCCTCCAACTGAGGGTTCATGATGATGGTGTCGATACCCCGTTTGATGCAGTTCTCATGCAGGTACTTGAACAACAACACCGGGATGCCGCATTGCTGATACTCGGGCATCACACCCATGATCAATGCCTCAAGGGTGTCGTTCTTTTTCAAGGCCTTCAAGATATTAATGAAGCCAAACGGGAACAGACGTCCGTTGGATTTCTTCACCGCTTTGGATAGCGAAGGCACGCAGAAGATGAAACCTATAGGCTTGTCGTTAGCATCGACGGCCAAGGCGACAAAGTCTTTGTCGAGGATGGGGACATAAGTCTTCAAGTAGGCATCAATCTGCTTGTCGGTCAAGGGCGAAAAACCATTTAGAGGTGCGAAAGCCTCGTTGTACATGTGGAAGATCTCCCTTCCATATCGGCTTCCCATCTCTTTCATGCTGTGTGGCTGCACCACATGCACCTTGAATCGCTCTTCTATCAGGTTGGCGAATTGGAACATCGAAGGCAGCTCTTTGCTTACCTCAAGCGTCCGTTGGGTCCAGTCGACATCTTTCGTGAAGCCGAGGCGTTCCAGCATTTCGCCGTAATAAGGATAGTTATAGAGGCAGGTGAACGGGCTGAGGTGTTCATAGCCGTCCACCAAAAGACCTTCCTTGTCCATGTCGGTGAATCCCCATGGGCCACGCATCTCGGTGCGTCCACGTTGTTGACCCCAGTCGGCAACGGTATCAATCAAGGCGCGCAACACTTCCTCGTCTTCGATGAAGTCGAGCCAACCGAAACGGACGATATTCTCCGTATCGTCGGCCTTGTGGTTGACGATGGCGGCCACGCGTCCCACGATTTCGTCACCACGGTAGGCCAAGAAGCAGTCAGCCTCACAGAAGTCGTAAGCTCCGTTTTTCTCGGGGTTGAAGGTGTCATATTCGTCGCCTTCCAAGGCAGGTACCCAATTCGGGCAGTCTTTATATAAATGGAGTGGAAAAGTCACAAACTTTTTCAACTGCTTGTGACTTTCCACCTTTTCGATTCGGATGCTCATAGGCTTAAAGGGTTGAATTCGCGCTGATAAAGTCAATGACCTCCCCCACCGTGGTGAACTTGGGATTGCCTTCGAACTTGAAAGCGAACTTGTTCTCGATAGCGAGGCTCAGCAACAGGATGGTCAATGAATCCAAGCCCACATCGCGGACAAGCTGTGAGTCTTCATTGATCGTGCTGAAATCAGCGGAAGGCTTGATGAGCTTTAGAATTTCCTTCAGCTCGTTGAAAATCTGTTCTCTTTCCATGGCTTATTGGTTTCTTGAGACTTTCATGGCGCCAGTACGCTTGAAGTCCTCCTTACGCACTGTGACTTTACTAACACGATGGGTTGAAGGCAACTCTGCATTGACTTTGCCAACCAAATCCATGAAATAGGCTTCCACTTCTTCCCATGGGCCATTGCCAAACTCCTCCATACGGGGCAAGATCTCGATGGCAATCACCTGACGGCCATCCAATTCATCTTCCTTAACGAGGCAGTCGCGGAGCTTCGGGTCCTTGTAGAATGGCTCTTCGATGCTCTCGGGGCTGACGTTCTCGCCGTTGGAGAGGATGATGAGGTTCTTGATACGGCCAACGATGTACATGTAACCTTCTTCATCGAAACGCACGAGGTCGCCAGTCTTAATCCAGCCGTCCTCGGTAAGAGTCTCGGCCGTCTTTTCCGGGTCGCCATAGTAACCGAGGAATACGTTGTCGCCACGGAACCACAACTCGCCATCGACCACTTTCGCCTCTTGCTCGGGATAGAGCTTACCGACTGAGGTGGGACGCGACTTCACGTCAATATTGCCAGTGGTGAGGTTGGCGCCCTCAGTCATGCCATAGCCTGCAAAGAGATGGATGCCCAACTCGTCGAACTCGCCGATGAGTTTCGGGGGCACATTGGCGGCACCCGAGATGATGAATCCCAGTTGTCCACCCAGGAAAGGTTTCCCGTACATCTTGACCAAACCCAACAGAATCTCGCAGATGCCAGGGACGGCAACGAGGCAGGTAGGACGAATGACGGGGAATTTCGTGACCGTCTCTTTGGTGTTGCCTGCAGAGAACCAGGCACCACCTTCCATCAGGACAGACAAGGTGCTGCGGACGAGGCCGAACACATGGCTCAAGGGCAAAACACAGGCATAACGGTGATGACCAAGTTGGCTACCCGGAGCGTAGACGCCATTCAAGGCACCACGCATCAAGGCACGATGAGGCAGCACGGCACCCTTAGGCGCACCCGTAGTGCCACCCGTGAAGAAGATGGCAGCAGGGGCATCTTTATCGACCGTAGCCACAGGAGCGGTATGGTCGGCGCAATCGGTGATGGCGATAGCCTTGCATGGCACACCGTTAACGGCCTCGGCGAAGTCCTTGCCGTAAGCCAACACCTTTACGCCAAACTTCATGCAGCAACCCACGATGGCTTGAGGAGGAAGCTGCGAAGGCAGGTTGATGGCCACATAACCGGCAGAAGTGACGGCAAGGAACATCTCAACCGCCTCAACGGTAATGTTATCTAAAATGGCGACCTTATCCCCTTTTTGCAAGCCTAACTCGTTCAGCAAAGCACGCTTACGGGCTATAATGTCACAAGTTTGCTTATAATTTAATGTGTTCACCGTATCGGATAAGCATGGCAGTTCTGCCCATTTTTGCTCAATCCATGTAACGAATTCGGGAAATGTTGGGATAAACCTCAATTGTGCAAGTTCCTCTGCGGGAAGCATGCTCGGAAAATACTCCTTGTTTGTAATAATTGATTGGTTATTAGACATATAACAAAATTTAACTGTTCGTTTTTTGAAACGATAAAAATACAAAAAACAGTTGAGATGAAACATTTGACTGACAAAAACTTCATTAAATTCCGCATAGTGCTATGATTGAAGCCTTTACGAAGGCATTACTTTGATGATGAGGTCGAGTATAAAGTATTATTTCGACGAAGAAACAGTCTTGGAATCTTTAGTTTTTCCTATCTTTGCAGAATCGAACGATGAACATAAAGCTATGCCCTATCCATCTAATAAACAAGAGCTGCTCGCCGCCATGGCCGACGGCTATGCAAAACTGAATGAACAGATAGCCAAGATGAGTGAAGAGGCCATATCGGCCCCCTTTGACTTCGCCGCCGACCCGAAGAAATGCGGTGTGCGCTGGCAATACGACCGCTGCCTCCGCGACCTTTTGATTCACCTTCACGAATGGCAAGTCTTGATGCGCGAGTTTGTGAACAATATCCGCGAAGGTCACCCGCGAGACTACCTACCCGACGAGTACCGCAAGAACTACCATGAGATGGACAAGATGCTGGTAGAGAAGCACCAAAACACGCCTTTGGAGGAGGCTAAGCGGCTGCTGCAAGAGACCCATGAGGAGATGCTCCGCCTCGCCGAGAGCTTTACCGAGGAGGAACTCTTCACCAAAGGCTACTACAAAAACACCTACACCACCGACATGGCGGCCTACTTCGTGAGCGTCACCTCAAGTCCATACGGGCAAGCGGTGAAGCTATTGAAGACGCATCAGAAAAACCTCAAGAAATAACATGGGCACAGCAACGCCATACGAATTCGATGCCTTCATCATCCAAAACGAGGACATGGATGCCGCTTATGTCGAGGTGCCTTTCGACATCAAGGCAATCTTTGGCAAAGGTAGGTTGGCGGTTCACGCCACCTTTGATGGGGTGCCATACGACGGTCAGATTGTCAAGATGGGAACGCCATGCTTCATCATCGGCTTGCGAAAGGTGATCCGCAAACAGATTGGCAAGACTTTTGGCGACACGGTGCATGTGACATTTTACGAAAGACAATAATATTCCTTGAATCGTTGGAATTTGAAATCGATATGAAAAAACTAAAAGAAGGAAACTGTTGGAAAGCCTGTTTTGACCAAAAACACAACAAATACCTGGGCCGTATCGTTTGCACCAACCGAGAAGGACAAACGCGTGAACTTTATGAAATCACTGGAGAAGTCTTCAATCGTTTGGGGTCGTTCGCCGATGACTACGACAACGAATGTCTAATCCGAACCGGGAAACTGCTGTTTCGTTTCGAAGACACCATGTATGGCACGCTGGGACCCGTTAATACGGTATATGACGACAGCTATACTGAAAGTGACTGGCATGAAGCGTACAAATCGCTGACTCAAAAATAATGCTATGACGAATCTGGAAAAATGTAACGCAGGAATAGAGTATTCGTATGCCGACGAGGAGCTGATCGCCCTCAAGACCGAGGCCATTCGGCAGTGCGAAATCTTCAACGCCATCGACGGGCGCGACTACATGGCGCAGTACCGTCACCTGCAGCAGATGCTGGGCGCGGTGGGCGAGCGTGTGTGGATTGCCAAGACCTTCAACTGCGACCGTGGCAAGAACATCTTCATCGGCGACGACTTCACCGGTAACCACAACCTCACCATCCTCGACATCCGCGAGGTCTATATCGGCAACCACGTGATGATTGGGCCGAACACGCTGATTACAACCGTCGGGCATCCCCTATCGCCCAAAGGTCGCAGGGAGTATCACGCCTTGGCCAAGCCAGTGCGCATAGGCAACGACGTGTGGATTGGCGGCAACGTCACCATCCTACCCGGCGTGACCATCGGCAACAACGTGGTCGTGGCGGCCGGAGCTGTGATCAACAAAGATGTTCCTGATAACACTTTGGTAGGTGGTGTGCCGGCAAGAGTTATTAAGACGATTGAGGATGATATTTGAATTTGAATAACAAACAACACCTACCAAGTGAAGAACTACGCCAATTTCGAGTTGGGAGGATTCTCGGAGGAAGCCAAACGCAGGTATCGCGAGGAGCACTGGGAAGAAGACCTGCAAAAGGCCTTCATGCTGGAAAGCGCATGGCGGAAACAATTATTAAATCATGATGAGAAAGTTGTTATTGGTTTTAGCCTTGGTCTGCTCGTTCAGCCTCTTCGGGCAATCCATCGACACGGTATCGGTGCGCACCGCCATCGAGAGACTGTTGACAACCTATCCCGAATCCACTTTACAGGACATCTACAAGAGTTTCTACCAAGAACATTTCGGTCCAGGCCATATCATCAGCGACACGGCCTCGGCACGACGTTATCTGATGCGCGAACTCTCGGAAATGGGCAAAACCCAATCGCCTTATTTTGAGCCAACGGGTAGCCAAGGCGATTACGTCCGTGTGTATCTCTCTGCTATCTCCGACAGCCTGATTACCGCCGAGCAACTTTTGGATGCTTTTGTCAGAAGTGCCAATTCAAGGCAGGAGCCGACCGTCAGTTGGATGGAGAAATGGGAAACCATCGTCAGCATCATTCAAGCGAATAAGATTGAATTAGAAGGCTTTGAGACCGACCTTCCCCTGCTGACCGAAGCCGCCCGAAACAACCAAGCTGTACACCATAGCCGCCGCTACAATGTTGCGTATCACCCGCATTACCGCATCGTGGAGCGCAGCATTTTTGAGCGGGAATTCTATCCTGCTCTGAAATAAACTTTGCTGCTTCTTTCATTATTGAAGTTGTCATTTATCTTTATCAATCTGAAACACAATAACATATAAACAATTTCAAAATTAGTGCTTTTTTTTGGTACATTGTATCGGAAAATGCACTATTTTTGCGGCATCAAACAAATAGATAAATTTGTATCGAATGACAACACACCACAACATTTCCCTGGTAATCCCGAAATCGACCTTGAGTCGGTTGCCGCTCTACTATAGCCACATCCGCAAGATGCAGCAGCAGGGCGAGAAATATGTTTCGGCTGCTTCTGTTGCCCAAAGCCTCAACCTCAACCCCGTCTTGGTTCGCAAAGACCTGTCGGGTGTGAGTAGCGTGGAAGGAAAGCCTCGCGCTGGTTTTGAAATCGATACCTTATTAAATGATTTAAGTGATTTTTTAGGTTATAATAAAGTGGACGAAGCCATCCTGGTTGGCGTGGGTAGCCTCGGTCGACTGATTCTGACCAACACGGAGTTTTCGAGCATGGGTTTAGACATCGCTGTAGGATTCGACAAGGATCCCGACCTGGTTGGTCTCCAAATTGGGAGTAAATACATTCTTCCCATGGAAAAGATGGAGAGCTACATCAAACGCACTGGCGTCAAAATCGGCATCATCACCGTGCCTGCCGACCAAGCCCAAAGCGTGTGCGACCAAATGGTGGAATGCGGCATCCTTGCCATCTGGAACTTTGCCTTCACCCTACTCAACGTGCCAAAAGGCATCCTCGTGAAAAACGAGAACCTCCCCTCCTCTCTTGCTGTGCTGTCGCAACAGCTTGCCAATAAATTGAACAATATCAAATAATACATACTATTTCCAATTTACAAAAACTAATAAATTGATAGTAACCAAAGAGAAGAAACCTAATGTTTAAAATCAATAAAAAAATATCGAAATAAGAAGAAATCAGCCTATTACTGAAATCAAAAGGATTTTCAACAACCAATAATCAAACCAAAACAACCTTAATAATAAACAATTAAAACCAAAATAAAATGAATAGATTCACATTACCGAGAGACCTTTATCATGGTGAAAACGCTTTAGAAGCATTGAAGACCTTCACAGGCAAACGCGCTGTTATCTGCGTTGGCGGCGGAAGCATGAAACGCTTTGGATTTTTGGACAAGGCCATTGCCTACCTGCAAGAAGCCGGCATGGAAGTGAAAGTGATCGACGGCATTGAGCCCGACCCGTCGGTGGAAACCGTGATGAACGGTGCCGCCGTGATGCGTGAGTTCCAACCTGACTGGATTGTGGCCATCGGCGGTGGTTCACCCATCGATGCAGCCAAAGCCATGTGGATTAAATATGAATACCCTGAGACCACTTTCGAAGACATGTGCAAAGTGTTCGGTCTGCCCAAACTGAGAACCAAGGCCCACTTCTGCGCCGTTTCGTCCACCTCAGGCACAGCCACCGAAGTGACCGCTTTCTCCATCATCACCGACTATGCCAAGGGCATCAAATATCCTATCGCCGACTTTGAAATCACGCCCGACGTCGCTATCGTCGACCCAGCCTTGGCCCAGACCATGCCCAAGAAGTTGGTTGCCCACACGGGTATGGACGCCATGACGCACGCCATCGAAGCCTATGTCTCAACCGCCCACTGCGACTACACCGACCCGTTGGCCATGCACGCCATCAAGATGATCCAAAGAGACTTGGTGAACTCGTACAACGGCGACGTGACCGCCCGCAACGAGATGCACAACGCCCAATGCCTCGCTGGCATGGCCTTCTCCAACGCCCTGTTAGGCATCGTCCACTCGATGGCCCACAAGACAGGTGCCGTGTTTGCCGACTTTGGTGCCCACATCATTCATGGTGCCGCCAACGCCATGTATCTGCCCAAGGTGATCGCCTTCAACGCCAAGAATCCTGAAGCCAAGCAACGCTATGGTGTCATCGCCGATATTATGAACCTTGGAGGAAGCAATGACGACGAAAAGGTGGCCCTGCTCATCGCCGCGCTGCGCAAGATGAACGACGACCTCAACATCCCACACTGCATTAAGAACTACGGTGCCGACTCCTACCCTTGCGAACAAGGCTTTGTGCCTGAGAACGTGTTCCTTGAAAGGCTGCCCGAAATCGCCAAGAACGCTATTGGCGACGCCTGCACAGGTTCCAACCCGCGCATCCCGACGCAAAAGGAGATGGAAGAACTGCTGAAGTGCTGCTATTACGATACTGAAGTTAATTTTTGAGTTGATATAACATTAAAACTTACGGGTGACCACAAAAACAGTGGCCACCCGACCTAATTTTCAAACGGCACTACAACAAAAGCAAGAAATAATCGTTCAAAAACAAAACAACCCTTTAAAACTAACCCAAAATGAATATTAAAGTATGCGTTGGCAGTTCATGCCACCTGAAAGGTTCCTACGATGTCATTCTAGCTATGAAAGACATCCTCAAGAAGTATGACGTTGAAGACCTGGTCGAACTGCAAGCCAGTTTCTGCCTCGGCCATTGCGCCCAAGGCGTGAACATAAAGACCGACGACATCCCGGAAAACATGATGAAAAAAGCCAGCATCAGCACCGAAGACGGTTTCTTGCTTTTGCACAATGTCACCAAAGACAACGCAGAAGAACTATTTGTAAAGGAAATCTATCCGCTGATTGAAATCTAAAATAGAACGATATGTCGAAATATTTAGAGTTTCGCAATGCGAGATGCAAGGATTGCTACAAATGCCTTCGCGAATGTCCGGTAAAAGCCATCGACGTCAAGGGCCATCAGGCCGAAATCATTGAAGACCGCTGCATCTTGTGCGGCCACTGCACGCTGGCATGTCCGCAAAATGCGAAGATCGTTCACAGCGAACTGGAAGAAGTGAAACAACTGTTGGCCGGTACCGACAAGGTGATTGCCAGCGTTGCCCCCTCGTTCATATCAAGCTTCGGCCTCACCGACTTTGGTGTAATGAAATTGGCCTTGGCCAAGTTAGGCTTTGCCGATGCGGAAGAAACCGCCGTTGGCGCACAAGCCGTTACCAAGGAATATGCGCGCCTGCTCAAGACGGGCGAGTTCACCAATTTCATCACCTCGGCCTGCCCTGCTGCATGCCGCATGATTCAGGAATATTATCCGAAGGCACTCAAATACCTTGCTCCTGTTGACTCGCCAATGGTGGCCCACGCCAAAATCATCAAGAAGCAGCACCCCGATGCCCGAATCGTCTTTATCGGCCCCTGCATCGCCAAGAAGCGCGAAGCCGATGAATGTCATCTGATTGACCATGTGCTGACCTTCGAGGATGTGGTGGCACTCTTCGACGAGAGGAACATCAAACTCGACGAAATCACTAACCTCAGCCTCAACAAGAAAAACGGCACGCCAAACCTCGCCAAGGAATACCCGATACCACAAGGTATCATCAACTCCTTCCCCGTGCTACCCGAGGGCTACGAATACATCGCCGTCGACGGACCGAAGAAGTGCGTCGAGGCTTTGGAGCACATCGAGCATCTCGACCATGTGGTGATGGAAATCAACCTTTGCGTTGATGCCTGCGTGAATGGACCTTGCTCGTTGGTAAAAGAGGGTGGATCCATCAAAGCCACTGCTGATGTGCGTAAGTATGTCAGCCGCGAGAAACAAGCCCTGACCGGACCGCAAGACGACAGCCCGCTCGACTTCAGTCTGGCTGCCGCTCATCCGCGCCTCCGCAGCCACAGCATGGCTGCCAGCGAGCGCGACATTGAGGCCATCCTGCACCAGACCGGTAAGATGAAACCCGAAGACGAACTGAATTGCGGCTCCTGTGGCTATGCCACCTGCCGCGAGAAGGCTTGGGCCGTTTACAACGGATATGCCGACATCGAGATCTGCCTGCCTTATATGCGCCAGCGTGCCGAATCACTTTCCTTCGAGGTCATCCAAAACAGCCCTGAAGGCATCATCGTACTTGACTCCGATCTCAATATCTTGGAAATTAACAATAAAGGTAGGGAACTTTTGGGTATCGACGACCCCAACGCCAAAGGTCGTCCCGCCTCGGACTTCTTTAGTCCCATCGAATTCTACAATGCCTATACGCAGAAGAAGCACATCACCTGCGAGCAGACGCACATCCCCGCAACTGGTAAATACATTGACATGTCGATCAATTACCTGGATGGGCAAAATGTCATCTTCGGCATTTTAAAGGATGTCACCGAAGCCGTTGACTACGAAAACCGCATCATGAAGGTGAAGATGGAAACCTTGACCACGACTGATGAGGTTATCAAGAAGCAAATGCGTGTGGCTCAGGAGATTGCGTCGCTATTGGGCGAAACCACAGCCGAAACCAAGGTGGCATTGCTGAAACTCAAGAAAACCCTAACCGAAGAAAACAAGAAGAACTGATGGAACTCTGCTTAGAAACGGGATGCACCTCGCTGAACCATGTCGGCGAGGAATTATGCGGCGACAATGTGGCTTGCACCGTTAAGGACGGCTTCACCACCCTCGTCTTGGCTGACGGTTTGGGTAGCGGCGTGAAGGCCAACATCCTTTCCACGCTCACCTCCAAGATCCTATGCACGATGGCCGCCAACGACATCGACATCTACGAATGTGTGGAGACTATCATCCAAACCCTTCCGGTGTGCTCGGAGCGTGGTGTGGCCTACTCCACCTTCTCCATCATCCATGTGAACACCGAGGGCAAAGGCATCATGTTCGAGTTCGACAACCCCGAGGCCATCTACTACCATCGTGGCCAATGCCAGAATTTCGAGCGTATCGAACTGGATGTGTGTGGCAAGAAGGTGTATCGCACCGAATTGAAGCTTGAGGAAGACGACATCATCATCGTCATGTCCGACGGCACCATTCATGCTGGTATCGGACAAATCCTCAACTTCGGCTGGGAACGCGACCAAATCATGGAGCACCTCAATGCCAACATCACGCGCTCCATGTCGGCCCGTGCTGTAGCCTGCCTCTTGGCATCGGCCTGCAACGACCTCTACGCCGACAAACCTGGCGACGATACCACCGTGGCTGCCGTCAAGATTCGCAAGCGCCTCGACGTCAACATTATGGTCGGTCCGCCCGTCGACAAGGATAAGGACGACTTCTACATCGAGCAATTCTTGGCAGGTCCTTCGAAGAAAATCGTTTGCGGCGGCACCAGCTCCACCATCGTGGCACGCCACCTGAAAACCGAGTTGAAGACCAGCTTCGATTTCCCTGACAAGGAAGTGCCTCCCATCGGCTACATCAAAGGCATCGACCTGACCACCGAGGGTGTGCTCACCTTGCGCCGACTGATGCAAATGCTGGAGAAATACATCTCCATCTCCGACCTCACTCCCAAGACCTTCACCAAGAAAGACGGTGCCTCGCTCCTCGCGGATTACCTCTTCGAGCGGGCCACCCACATCACCTTCTTCGTCGGGCAAAGCGTCAACGTCGCCCACCAAGGGCTACCCATCGACACGACCATGAAGATGAAAATCGTGGAGAAAATTGCCAACGACCTACGCAAGATAGGCAAAATCGTCGAACTGAATTATTATTGATCATCCCACAATACCTCAAACAAGATGAACTCACAAAGGATTTTTGACACCGACGTACAACTCATCAAATACAAAGTGCTGAAAGAAATCATCCGACGCGCCTACGAAGGCGGATTGGAGGAAGCCTACATGGAAGTGCCCAAGCTGCTCAGCCCCGGTCCGAAAGCCGAAACGCGCTGCTGCATCTATAAGGAACGCGCCATCCTG
>ONKA01000027.1 GCA_900318265.1 uncultured Bacteroidales bacterium
AAAGTGGCCACGTTGCGGTTGCTGACCACCGTGCATTCGTATTCCTTCACGTTCAGAATTGACTGCGGCACCACGATTTTCAGGTTTTCCTTCACCTTCACCTGGCATCCCAAGCGCCAGTGGTCCTGAATCTGCTTGCGGGTGAAGAATCCTACTTCGGTGGGCAAAATCGTTCCGCCGCCTTCCACCACACGGCATTTGCACTGGCCGCACGAGCCTTTGCCACCACAGGCAGAAGGCAGATACACTTTCTGTTCGGCTAGCGTGGCAATCAACGTGTTGCCCGTCGGGACGGTCAGCACTTTGTCGTCGTTAATGGTGATTTTCACCTCACCTTTAGGCATGAGTTTGTTGCGCACCCATCGCAATAGGGCAACAAGTAGCAAGACGATGCCTAAAAAAACAATAATGCTTAGTAATATATTGGTTGTAAAATCCATAACATCAAATTTTTATACCCATGAAGGCCATGAAAGCGATACCCATCAAGCCAGTGATGATAAATGAGATGCCAACACCTTGCAGACCTTTGGGAACTTTGGAATAGCGCAGTTTCTCGCGGATGGCGGCGATGGCCACAATGGCCAGCAGCCAGCCAATGCCTGAGCCAAGACCGAACACAGCGGCCTCACCCACATTGCTGAAGTTGCGCTCCTGCATGAAGAGCGAGCAACCCAGGATGGCACAGTTCACCGCAATCAGCGGAAGGAAAATGCCCAAGGCGGAATAGAGCGACGGTGTGAAGGTCTCAATCACCATCTCCAGAATCTGTACGATGGCAGCGATGATGGCAATAAAGAGGATATAGGTCAGGAAGCTCAGATCGACAGAAGCCAATTTGGGGCTGATCCATGATAAAGCACCAGGCAGAAGTAGATATTTGTTGATCAGATAGTTGACTGGAACGGTAACGACCAACACGAAAGTCACGGCCAAACCCAAACCAGCACTGGTCTTGACGGTCTTCGACACGGCAAGATAAGAGCACATGCCCAGGGTTACGGGTACGCTGAATCCAAATGATGACACCTACCACAATCAGTGCCATGGGAGGCAATATCATTAAACCATTATTTTGGTAGCCAGCTTCATAAAATGATTGGGGTATAATTTGGTAGCCTAAAAGCGTTCCTGACCCAAACAATTCACGGAAGAAGGCTACGATGACAAGTATCAAACTGTAACCCAAGCCGTTGCCCAAGCCGTCCAAGAACGACTCCCCAGGTCCATGCGACAAGGCAAAAGCCTCCAAGCGCCCCATGATAATGCAGTTGGTGATGATAAGTCCCACATAAACAGATAGTTGTTTGCTTACATCGTAGGCAAAGGCCTTCAGGAATTGGTCAATCAAGATGACCAAAGTGGCCACAACAACAAGTTGCACGATGATACGGATACGGTTGGGGATGCCCTTTCGTAGCAGCGAGATGATGAAATTCGACAACGCCGTCACGACCGTCACCGAAAGACCCATTACCAAGGCAGGCTTGAGTTGGGCGGTCACGGCAAGGCAAGAGCAGATACCCAGCACCAATACGGTGACGGGATTAGTCTTGCGCAGAGGTTCTATAATGAGTTTCTTCAAGTTAGCCATAGTTATTCTCCTCTCTCTGCTATTCTGCTTAAATATGCCGAATATTTCTCCAAAGTATTGTCAATCATTTCTTTAACTCCATTCGAAGTCTTGGTTGCTCCAGTGATGGCATCGAATTCAACAGGGACCACATTGCCGTTGTTCATGATTTGCTTGCCGGCAAATTGGCCTTGGAACTTTTTGGTCGTAATCTCTCCGCCCAAGCCTGGTGTTTCCGATTTGTGTCCAAAGGTTGTACCCACAACAGTTTTACCATCAGCGGCAATGGCAAGGTAGCCCCAAATGGGACCCCAAAGGCCGTTACCCTGCATGGGGATGACGCTGGTCTGACGATCGATGACAAACACGGGCAAACCTGCATCGCTTTCAGTGGGATTACCATTCTCGTCCAATAGGAATTCCGATGTGCAGTGTTTCTCGAACATCAACGCCGCGTTTTTGGCGTTGACGCCGGGAATGCCCGCCGCTGTAAGGATGTTGATGCGTTTCTCGTTCTTCTTGTTGCGGTCTTGGAAGGGCTGTAACCACAAGGCCGTCACCGTGAGCAGTACCGCCACAATGATGATTAAAATACTGGCGTACAAGAAAATATAACGATTGCTATTGACATCTTTCTTCATGACTTAATGGATTTTGAGAGTTTAAGAGCACGATGTTGGCGCATTTTGATGTTCCTGGCCACCACGCAGTGGTCGATGAGCGGGGCGAAGCAGTTCATGAGCAGGATGCTGAGCATCATACCCTCGGGATAGGCCGGGTTGATGACACGGAGCATCACGGCGAAAATGCCAATGAGCAGGCCATAGATCCACTTGCCCGTGTTGGTCTGAGCCGCCGTAACAGGGTCAGTGGCCATAAAGACCGCACCGAACATGAAACCGCCCATCAGGTAATGGTAGTAGAACGGCACTTGCATATATTCGTTGGCGCCAATGGCATTGAATAACAAGCCCATGAGACCACCACCAAGGACGACAGAGAGCATGACACGCCAACTGGCTATCCCTGTGAACAACAACAAAATGGCGCCCAACAAAATGGCTATCACAGATGTCTCACAGGTAGACCCTGGAATGGTTCCGATGAACATATCCAAGGCGGAAGCCGAAGGATGCACGCCAGCGGCAAGTTCAGCTAAAGGCGTGGCGCTCGTGATGGCATCGGTGCCCCAGAGGTCGGCGGCAATCCATACATTGTCGCCCGACATTCGAGTGGGATAAGCGAAGAAGAGGAAGGCACGTGCCACCAAGGCGGGGTTGAGGAAATTCATGCCCGTGCCGCCGAAGACCTCCTTGCCGATGATGACGGCAAAGGCCACTGCCAAAGCGAGTTGCCACAAAGGCGTAGTGACCGGCACAATCATCGGGATGATGAAACCTGTGACCAAAAAGCCTTCGTTCACCTCATGGTGACGTATCTGCGCGAAAGTGAATTCGATGCCCAAACCGACAATATACGACACTGCCAACATGGGCAGCATTCTCAAGAAGCCGAACCAAAGACAATACCACCAACTGGCCACTGTGCCCAACTCGTATGGCCAGTCCGTGGCGTGGAGCGAAGTCTGGTAGCCGATGTTCCACATGCCGAAGAGCATGGCAGGAACGAGGGCGATGACAACCATGATCATGGCGCGTTTCAAATCGATGGCGTCACGAACGTGGCTGCCGCGCTTGGTGACCCGATTGGGTGTGAAGGCAAAGGTTTCAAAAGCCTCAAAAGTGCTTTGAAGCCATGCGAATCTCCCGCCCTCCACAAAGTTCGGCTTGATTTTGTCAACAAAACGACGTAGGTTATTGAACATTATAATCCCTCCTTTCTCAGTTTCTCCAAAGCCTCTCGGATGATAGCTTGGATGTCGGTTTTGGATGTGTCGATGAACTCGCAAAGGGCGAAGTCTTCGGGCTCGACCTCGTAAATGCCCAAGTTCTCCATCAGCTCGATGTCGCCGATGATGCAGGCCTTGATGAGTTGAGTGGGATAAATGTCGAAGGGGAAGACCCGCTCGAAATTGCCCGTGAAGACCAAAGGGCGCTCATCACCATGGGTGTTGGTGTCGAATTTCCATAGATTTTCGAAACGCGGTAGTTCGATGCCCAAGGGTTTGAAGGTGCTTTTCGGCATGAAGCCACTGAGGAAAGTGCGCGAGAAACTGAACTTCCTGAGACCGGGCATCATCCAACCCATGAAGTCGTAATAGTCGCCTTCGGGCAGGATGCTCACCAAATCGTCGTAGGCACTCAGAAAGCCATCAGCGGCGATTTGCGTGCCGCTCAGGATGTCGCCCGAAATGACACGGTTTTCCTTCGTGGCATCGTTGGCATCCATCTTAGGATATTCATTGTTAAGCAGTTGCGCTTTGGTAATCTCAGCCAAACAAGCTCCAAACCTTACACGGTAATAATGTGGGTTCTTGATATTGGGTCCGGCCACGGCGACAACGCGCTCAGGCTTATAAATGCCCGTGGCAACCAATTCACCCAACACGGCAACGTCCTGCAGGTTCATCGTCCATATGATTTCTCCTTTATTAATAGGGTCAATGTGGGCGATTTGCGTGCCGATGTTTCCGGCAGGATGAGGACCTTTGATGTAATGAGTTGAGAGTTGAGAGTTGAGAGTTGAGAGTTGCTTCGCCAATCTTTGATTGGGCCGGAAACATACATGGACTTTTCCGTTCGTCAATTTTGCCAACGCCTCAAGGCCTTTTTTGAGTGCCTCTTCCCTACCCCGCATGACGAAATCGTAATCAGGTGCCAGAGGTGCGCTGCTGAAGGCACTGACGAAAATGGCCTTGGGCTTGTCATCGGGGTTGGCGACGGTGCCAAAAGGCCGTTGACGCAGTTGGGTCCAAAGGCCGCATTGCAGCATGGCTGCTTTGATTGCATCTGCATCCATCGGAATCGGTGAGGATTTGCCATCCGAGGCTGCCGAACCAGTGGATTTGCAATCCGATTCCACAACCACCTCCAACAATTTCCTTTTCTCGCCTCTCACGATGGCTATTACATGCCCGTTGACGGGTGAAGTGAAGCGGATGCGTTCGTCGTTCTTGTCGCAAAACAAGGCGTCACCGACATTCACCATATCGCCTTCCTCGACCAGCAATCGCGGCGTGAGACCCACAAAGTCAGTGGGCTTCATGGCGTAGGTCAAGACGCTGCGCGCATCGGTGAGGCGTTTCTCAGCCGCTCCACTGATGGGCAGGTCAAGACCTTTCCGTATCGTTATGGTCTCAGACATTTTATTTGAGGTTAAGCAAGGGATAGATCTGCTTCACAAAAAGATCCTCGGCATTCTCCTTGGTAACATGATGCAGAAGAAAACCGTCGTCACATAGCGTCATACTCGGCATCTCCTGGCTCATCATGGATCCAGTCTCGCACTTAACATTCACGCCGTTGATGCACTCGTTGAAGCAAAAACTAGCTTTCAATTCAATCAAGTCTTCGACATCGTATTTCTTCAACAAACTCTTGAATTCCTGAATCACGTCGTAAGAACCATTGAGGTGACACGAACTTCCAGTACAAATCTTTATTATCATCATTACTTTGATTTATATATTATACCTTGTCTTTATTGGCATTTCCATAGCAGTTTCATACCTTATTATAATATCATGCTACTTGTTCACCTATTCGATATGTTTTTATCGTATCTGTATCTCGCTGCAAAATTACGACATTTATTTTGATTTCCGCGAAAAAAAAGAAAAAAAATTCAAAATTGTGATTTTAGTCATGTTTTAACTTCATGTATCATTTATAATTATTTATATTCCAATTGATTAAACTATATTTCGAAGAATAGTTTGGAAATATTTCATTTTTTTTGTTTGAAGTATATGATTTCTTTGTACTTTTGCAAACGATAAAAATGTATCGAATAAAAGATAGAAATTATTATAATTAATTGAAAATCAAAACATTTGAAGCTATGACAGCCAAGACAACAAGTAAATTCCGCACCGAGAGCGACCTTCTCGGAAGCAAAGAAGTGCCAGAAGAGGCCCTCTACGGCGTACAGACAACACGCGCCATTGAAAACTTCCATATCAGTGGCAATCTGATGGTCAGTTACCCCAATTTCATAAAAGGTATGGCCATCACGAAGAAAGCCGCAGCACTTGCCAACTATGAAGTGGGCATGATCACGGTCCAACAAGCCAACGCTATCTGCCAGGCTTGCGATGAACTGATTGCCGGACAGCACCACGACCAATTCCCGATCGACATGATCCAAGGGGGTGCCGGTACCTCAACCAATATGTGCGCCAACGAGGTGATTGCCAACCGCGCCCTTGAAATCATGGGGTACAAACGCGGACAATACGAGTTCTGCTCACCCAACGATGTGGTGAACGCCTCTCAATCCACCAACGACGCTTATCCTTGCGCCATCCACATGGCCATGTTCCTTGAACATGAGGAGTTCCTCCCCCATCTGACCCAGATGATCGACGCCTTGGAGAAGAAAGCCAAAGAGTTTGCCGAAGTCATCAAGATGGGCCGCACCCAATTGCAGGATGCTGTTCCCATGACTTTGGGACAGACATTCAGCGGCTTTGCCGCTTCGCTCCGTGGCGAACTGCGCACTTTGAACAGCGCCGCCCGCGAGTTCCTCACTGTCAACATGGGTGCCACCGCCATCGGTACGGGCATCTGCTCCAAGCCAGGTTATAGCATGGCTTGCATCAAGGCCTTGCGCGAGATTACGGGATGGAGCATCCATTTGGCCGACAACCTCATTGAAGCCACCAGTGCGACGAGCTGCATGATCCAATACAGCGCAGCTATGAAGCGCCTCTGCATCAAGATCAATAAGATGTGCAACGACCTCCGCCTGATGAGTTCCGGCCCTCGCTGCGGCTTCAACGAGATCCACCTGCCTGAACGCCAACCCGGTTCTTCCATCATGCCTGGTAAGGTCAACCCGGTCATCCCCGAAGTGATGAACCAAGTGTGCTATAAGGTGATCGGCAACGACATGACCATCACCTTCGCCTCCGACAACGGTCAGCTCGAACTGAACGTGATGGAACCCGTCATCGCTTACAGCCTCTTCGAGTCCATCCACCTGCTCGCCAACGGCCTTGACACCCTGCGCAAGTACTGCATCGAAGGCATCGTTGCCAACGTAGAGCGTTGCCGCCAACTGGTTGAAGGCAGCATCGGCATCGTCACCATGCTCAACCCCATCATAGGTTACAAGCAATCCACCAAGATTGCCAAGGAAGCCAGCGAAACCGGTCGCGGCGTCTACGAACTGGTCCTCGAGCACAACCTGCTCACCAAGGAACAACTCGACAAGATTCTCCGTCCCGAGAACATGCTCAAGCCCATCGACATTAAACTGTAGATAAAAATAGAAGAATTGCTTCAAATAACGGTGTCGCTTTATGCGGTGCCGTTATTTGTTTTTCGCTTTATAAAATAATTCATAAATTTGCAGTCCAATAGTAACGAGACATAAGCTTTTAAAAGATAAACAATGGAAGTATAGGAATTGATTCGAAAAATATCAAATTCTATTATCAACTGTCAATTATCAATTATCAATTATCAATTTATTATGAAACAACCCATTAAAGTAACAGAAGCCATTTTCCCGATGCCCGTTTTGCTCGTGGCTACCTACAACGAAGACGGCACTATTGACGTGATGAACGCCGCTTGGGGCACCATGCTCGACCGCGACCGCGTGGCCCTCAACCTGACCGAGACCCACAAAACCGTGGAAAACATCAAGCAACGCAAGGGCTTTGTCGTCCATATCGCCGACACTGCCCACGTGGTGGAAGCCGACTATTTCGGCGTTGTGTCAGGCAAGACCGAGAAGGACAAATTTGCCAAGAGCGGTCTCACCGCGACCAAATCCTCATTGGTGGACGCTCCCATCATCAACGAGCTGCCTATCGCCATGGAGTGCGAGTTCATCGAATACCAAAGCGATGACACAGGCCTTGGCGTCATCGGCAAGGTGCTGCAGACCTCCGTCGAGGCCGACAAGATGAAAGACGGTAAAGTGGACGTGGAAGCCCTGCAAGCCATCACTTTCGACCCCTACACGCACGGCTATTATCAAGTCTCGAAGCGCGTCGGCGAGGCCTTCAAGGATGGATTGAAACTGAAATAGTCATCAGTCAGCAACCAAGTCAAGCAACACCATGCGTAAAATCCTGATTGTTTTAGCCTTTATGATCCTTTCAGCATTGCCATCCTTGGCACAGATCGACCTCCACAGCCACGCCATCACGAAAGATTACCTGGACTACATCAAGGCCAACGGTGCAGAGATGGACGAAGGTTTCCCTATCCCCGCTTGGGATGCGGAACAACATATTGCTTTTATGGACAAGGCTGACATTCAGACCGCTGTACTAACCATGCCCGCACCGCAGCCTTGGTTTGGCGACGCCGAGGCTTCGGCAGCGGTTTGCCGTAGCTACAATGAGGAGTGCGCCGCACTCAAGGCACGCTATCCCGGACGCTTCATGTTTTGTGCCGCTCTGCCTTTACACGATGTGCCACAGGCATTGGAAGAGGCTCGCTATGCCTTGGAGGTCTTGGGAGCCGATGGCATCAAATTAGCCACCAACAGTTACGGACAATACCTCGGTGACCCTGCCTTGGACACGCTGATGGCCTATCTCGACCAACAGAATGCCATCGTCATCCTGCATCCACACAAACCCTCGGCGGTCAATGCGCAACTGATTGCCGATGTGCCGTTGGCCAGTTATGAATACTTGGCCGAAACTACGCGCACGGTGCTCAACATGGTAGCACACGATGTATTGGTGCGCTATCCACATTTGAAAGTTGTGGTGCCACATTGCGGTTCGTTCCTGCCCAATGCTTTGCCCCGTTTCCGCTCCCTCCTGCCCGTGATGGTGAAACAAGGCATGATGCAACTCGTTGATGTAGATGCCAACCTTTCACATCTCTATTACGACCTTGCTGGCGCTCCGACCGACGAAGTCCTCGATGCCCTTCTGACCATCACCACGCCCGACCACATCCTCTATGGCAGCGACTATCCGTATGTGGCCGAGCCAGTACTTATCAGTGGAAAGCAAGCTTTGGAAAGCCGTCTCGCCTCGCACGGATTGAATCCCAAAGATGTCTTCACCGACAACGCCCGACGTTTATTTGGGGAGAACCTGCCATTGCGACAATATGGAGAAAAGATCGTCCGCCTCGCCGAGATTGAAGTGGTGCCTGAGTTTTTGGAGGAATATATGTCCTTCGCCAAGGAAGTCGGCGAAACTTCAGTGAAGGTGGAGCCCGGCGTGCTGACCCTCTTCTCGATGCAAACCAAGGAAGACCCTTGCAAGATCTACATCCTTGAAATCTATGCCGACCAAGAGGCCTACCAAAGCCATATCCAGACCGCCCATTTCAAGAAATACAAGGAAGGCACGGCCCAAATGGTGAAGAGTCTGAAACTGATTGACGTCAACCCGCTGGCGGGGATGGTACGGTGAATTGAGGATATTTACTATTTTTGCAACCATATAATAACAAAAACGATGAAGAAAATAGCAATAACCCTTTTGTGTGCTTTGGCCTTTGCCGCCTGCACCAATAACCAACCTGAAGACAATAAAAACAACCAAAACAACACGAATATGGAAAACACAGCAAAAGTCTATCTGACTCGCAACATCAGCCCGGAAGCTTTGGTGAACATCTACAAGGCTTTGGGCGTGGAAGCCAAAGGCCGCGTGGCCGTGAAAATCTCGACCGGCGAGGGCAGCAACCCCAACTATCTGAAGCCCGAACTCATCAAAGACCTTGTGCATGAAGTGGACGGCACCATCGTGGAGTGCAACACCGCCTACGGCAACGGCCCTGGCGACGAGAAGGACGAGCGCAACAATTCGGCAGTCCACTGGGATGTCATCCGCAGGCACGGTTTCACCGACTACTTCCCTGTCGATATCATGGACGAGTACGACGAAATCCGCATCCCTGTGAAGGACCAGAGGCACATCAAATACGACATTGTGGGCGGACATATCGCCAACTACGACTTCATGATTGCCCTCAACCACTTCAAGGGTCACCCGATGGGCGGCTACGGCGGTGCGCTGAAAAACCTCAGCATCGGCTGTGCCAGCAGCAACGGCAAGGCATACATCCACTCTTCGGGAAAGATGGAGAAACTCGATATGGCCAAGCTTTGGACTCCTGAATACATCGGCGACCAGGACGGCTTCCTTGAGAGCATGGCGGCAGCAGCCCAAGCAGTGACGAACTACTTTCAAAAGAGACAAGGCATTATCTACATCAGCGTGATGAACAACATGAGCATCGACTGCGACTGCGTCGACCATCCCGCCCCCGTGAAGCTTGAAGACTATGGCATCCTTGCCAGCACCGACCCCGTTGCCCTCGACCAGGCCTGCGTCGACATCATCAACAACCAGCAGGTGACCGCCACCAACGACCCCACCGACCTGCTCAGCCGCATCGACAAGCAACACGGCACCCACACCATCGAGGGACTGGGAACCAGAAAATACACCATTGTCAGCATTGACAAATAAGTGAAGCAATCTGACCTCATTAAACAATTTGGACGGACTGCTCGTGGTGAACGCCTCGAACGCATCAGGAAGTCGCCTCATTTTGTGAACGACAAGTTCCAGAATGAGGAACCGACCACACTATTCACAGGTCAAGGCGGCATGCTGAAGAACATTGGGAAGTTCCTCTTTGGGAAAAAGCCGAAGAATAGGATTCCAAAACTGGGCGAGGTCCCCGTTATCAAGGCTGACTTGTATTGCTTGCCCGAATCTGGTGATTTCTATTTATGGTTCGGGCACAGTTCCTTTTTGCTTCGTTTGGACGGGAAGACCATCCTTGCCGACCCAGTGTTTTACAAAGGCTCGCCCGTTTCCTTCGTCAATCGGGCCTTTCCGGGGACGAACCTCTACAAACCCCAAGAAATGCCCAAGGAAATCGACTTTCTCCTCATCTCGCACGACCACTGGGATCACTTGGATTACCAGACGGTCATCGAGCTGAAAGACAGAGTAAAGAAGGTAGTTTGTCCTTTGGGCGTGGGAGAGAACTTTGAATACTGGGGCTACGACAAGCAGCAACTCATCGAATTGGATTGGTATGAAAGTGCCACCTCCGACGGCTTGACCTTCCATTGTCTGCCCACCCAGCATTTTACAGGGCGAGGCTTTTGGAAATCCAAGACGATGCCAGCCGCATGGCTGATGGAATCACCATCGAGAAAGGTCTTTTTCTCTGGCGATGGAGGCTATAACAGTCGCTTCAAACGCTTCGGGGAGCAGTTTCCCGACATCGACCTCGCCATCATGGAGAACGGTCAATACGATGCCAACTGGAGCCAGATCCACACCATGCCCGAGCAATTGGGGCAAGCCGTTGCTGAACTCGGTGCTAAACGGTTCGTCACCGTCCACCACTCCAAGTTCTGCCTCTCGAACCACCCTTGGGACGAGCCTCGGAAAAACGAGCGCAAGGCTGCCGAGCAATATAGGCTTCAGCTTATCACTTGTCAGATAGGCGTATTATTCCTTTTTGATTGTAACTTTGCATCACCAATAGCTAGATAAATGACCTTTTTCATCGAATCCCTCATCGCGTGTGCTTTGTTCACGCTGTTTGTGTTCCTGATGTCAAGAAACCCCATCAAGACCATCTTCAACTACCCTCCTGCCATCATCGAGCGATGCAACCAGTTAGGTTTGGTCGATGCCAGCAACCGTCCTGGAGGGACATCTTTCTACATCAAAAAGATTGTGGCCATGATGGTCTTTGGTGTTTTGCTGGGCCTGTTGGTGCGCTATGTCAACGGTTGTCAGACCTATTGGTGCGGTGCCTTTACGGCCTATGCCTTATGGGTAGTGGTCAATTGGTTCGATGCGCTGGTGCTCGACTGTCTCTGGTTTTGCCACGATAAGCATTTCGTCATCCCTGGCACGGAGGACATGACCGATGCCTATCACGACTATTGGTTCCATATCAAAGGAGCGCTAATCGGGATGCTGCTGGGCATTCCCGCTGTGCTGGTTGCTGGAGGAATTGTGACTTTATTATGATTCTAATTCTGTATGGCCTCTAGTTCTGTACCCAAGTAAGGCGCTCCCACACGAAACGGGGAATCATTTTCCATAGCCCTACGACGAGACGGAATTTCCAGTCAAAGGTATAAACGCGCTTCTTTTTATGAAGCGCCTTCATCACATGGTCTGTCGCCTTCTCTTTTGACATCAGCATCGGATAATGCTTGTTAGGATTCAGGATGTCCGTTGCGACAAAACCAGGGCGTATGTCGGTGAAGCATACGGGAACCTTGTCCATACGGGAGAGTTGTGACAAAGCCGTAAGATAGGTGCTCTGCATCTTTTTGGTCGCAGAGTAGGCTGGAGAAGCCCCCATTCCATTGGTGCCGGCTATGGAGGTGATGACAGCTATATGAGCCTTGTGGCTATTGCTGTAATTGTGCGTCCTTACATAGTTAAAAAAGTGGTCCACCATCCTGACCATCCCTTCGCTGTTGGTCTGGATGATGCGTATTTCCTTCTCTTCATCAAGGTCACGGTTCTGAAAGCCAACGCCCGAAACATAGAAGAACAGGTCGGGGTCCCCGGTTTGAGAGAGTAAATCGTCCAGCGCTTCAACGGATTCAGGACGGGTGACATCCATCGTGGCAATACACACCTTGTCTTTGCCGAATTCATTTTGAAAAGCCTCCAGTGCTGCAGTGCGCCGGCCTGCGATTCCGACTTTCCAACCTTCCGCCACAAGTCTTGCGGCTGCTTCCCTGCCAAGGCCGGAGGTGGCTCCTATGATAATGGCTGTCTTCATCATCCGTTAGCATATAAGTCATTCATCACCAATCCGGCAAGCATGAAGCCGAAAATGGCCGTGATATGGGCCGAGGTGCCATTGATTTGGGCTTTCGATGAGCACCACTCATGGTTGACAAGGTCAGGATTGCCAGCAGCGATGATGGCCTTGGGACACATGCAGGCATTGGTGCCACAGGTGCTTGCAGTGCCTTTGTTGGGTAGTACCTCGGGCGAAAATACACAGAGGAACTTTTTCTTCGGAAAGGTTTTCGCTTTCCTGAGGCGCTTGCGGATCATGCTGGCCAATGGGCAACCATTCACCTCCCAAAACTCGGCCACCTGTATCTTGGTCGGATCCATTTTGAGTGCCGCCCCCATGGCAGAGAACAACTTGCCCGGACATTCTGTGGCGTGCAAGATAAGGTGTATTTTATCCTTGAGGCTGTCGATGGCATCGATGATATAGTCGTAGGTCTCAAGTTGGAACATCTCGGCGTTCTCGGCGGAATAAATCTCCTGCACAGCATTGATTTCGGCCTTTGGGTTAATCTCCAAAAGACGTTCCTTCAACACCTCCACCTTGACCAGTCCCACCGTCTTGGTGGTGGCTTGCAACTGCCGGTTGACATTGGTGATACACACGCGGTCGCTGTCCACAATGGTGAGGTGACTGATGCCGCTTCGCACAAGACTCTCGGCGCACCAACTGCCCACGCCCCCCACGCCGAAGATGATGACGCGCTTATTCATGACACGCTCCATTGTCTCCTCGCCCAAAAGCAGGTTCAAACGGTTGAATATGGGGTTTTGTGCACTCATAATAGGATTATCGAAGCTGCAAAGATAGTGGTTTTAGGCGAATTATCACTTTTTGCGATATGATTTGATGAGAATCAGCCATCCTTAACCCTTAGGTTGCAGACTCCGCCGATATTCGCTGGGTGACTGTCCAAGATGCTTGGTGCAGTAGCGGCTGAAATAACTCAACGAGGTGAAGTTCATGCGGTCGGCGATTTGGGTGAGCGAGAGGCGCTCGTCATCCAAAAAGCCTTTCAGGATGGGTACAGTGGCACGGTTGATGTAACTGCTGACGCTGTGGCCCGTCACGCGTTTGACCGTGGCGGAGAGGTATTTCGGCGAGACATTCAATCGCTCGGCATAGTAGCTCACCTCGCGCTCGGTGCGACTGATGCCGGTGGCGAGCAGGTCGGCCAATTGACGGACGATGTAGGCGGTGCGGTCGCTGTGGGTGTCGGTGGCATCACGTTGTGCGTGAGGCTCAAAGATATCATACATCATCGTCAGGCAAAGACTCCCCATCAGTTCGTTGTAGAACAGCAGGTGACGGTCGTTGAGGCGATCACGGAGACGGTGGAAGTCGGCAAGCAAGATAGCAGCCTGCTCATCGGTGAGTTTGATGATGGGGTCTTGGTTGAGTGAAATGCTTCCGCCGATGCTGTAGTTGTTCGATGGCAGAAGGTTTTGCAAGAGCTTGTAATCTGCGGCGAACCACTCCACCTTCATATCGGGATGAGCGGCAAGGCTCTTTGCACGACTCGGATTTGGCATCACCACCAAATCGTTTTTCTCCAAATGATAACAATGTTCGTTAAACACTAGACTCCCCTCCCCTTCCGTACACAACAAGTGCATGCAAGTGTGGCTCAATCTAGGGTCATTCATCCCGAGGAAATCCGTAGCGTACTGAAAATCAATCTTCATGGCGCAAAAATACACTTTATTTCTCTCACTAGCACAAAAAAGATGGATTTTGTGAAAATAATGATGCTTTTTGTGAAACATTTAACCCATTAAGTTGCTGTATTTTTGCATCGTAATTCAAAACCTGACAACGATGCAAGAACAAAGAGTTGACCCCAGGCTGACCACAGCCGAAGAACACGCGGAAGGTGTGCGCCAAGCGCAAGTCCTTTTCAAACTGAACCACACGATGCCTTACACCGACGAGTACAACGCCCTCGTGCGCGAGCTCTTCGGAGACAACCTCGGTGAAGGCGGCTGGGTGATGCCAGGCCTCACTGGTGTTTGCTTCGACCGTGTCCACATCGGGAAGAATGTGATGATCATGAACAACTGCCTGATGATGGCCCGTGGCGGCATCACCATCGACGACGGCGCCATGATTGCTGCTAATGTCCAACTCATCTCCAACAACCACGACCTCTACGACCGTCAAATTCTCCTCTGCAAGCCCGTCCACATCTGCGAAAACGCTTGGATTGGCGCTGGTGCCACCATCTTGCCTGGCGTGACTGTCGGCAAGAACGCTGTCGTGGCCGCTGGTGCCGTGGTCACCAAGGATGTGGAACCCAATACCATCGTGGGCGGCAACCCTGCAAAATTCATTAAAAACATTATAGAACTATGAAAAGAATCATTACCGCAGTCCTGGCAATCCTCATGGCCACTGGCTGCAATGCACAAAACAACAATGTAGAGACGTTGCGTGCAACGTCTATGAAAAACGACAAATCACAAAAACAGAACAATATGAACAAATCCATCGTCATTTTCTTCTCCCATGCGGGCGACAACTACAGCGTGGGCAACATCGAGATCGGCAACACCAAGATCGTGGCCGACTACATCACTGAAATCAAAGGTGCCGACCAGTTTGAGATCGTCACCCACAAGTACGACGGAATGGCCTACATGCCCCTTATCGAATTGGCCAAGGAAGAGGCTAACAAGGGCGAGCTGCCGCCATACGAAGGCACTGCTCCCGACCTTAGCCAATACGACACGGTCTTCATCGGCGGTCCTGTGTGGTGGGGCACCTACCCGCAAGTGATGTTCACCCTCTTCAAGGACATCAACCTCGACGGCAAAACCGTCATCCCCTTCACCACCCACGAGGGCAGCGGCTTAGCCTCCTGCGCCAGCGATGTGAAGAAAGCTTTCCCGAAGGCCAAAGTCACAGGCGAGTTCAGCATCTATGGACATGAAGTGCGCACGGGTAAGGCAAAGGTCGAAAAATGGCTGAAGGGCCTTTGAAATAATCATCCAATAAACTCTCTCAACCCAACTATTTCCCCAAATACTCGCTCGGCGTGAGGCCAGTCATCTTTTTGAAGAGACGGGTGAAATGATGAGGAAAATCGAAGCCAAGGAGGCGCGAGGTCTCGCTGATGTTGTGACCGTTCATGAGTAGGCTCTTGGCCTGGTTGATGACATAGTTGTGGATGTAGCCGATGGCCGTTCCACCTGTGGCTTTGTGGACAATATCGCCGAAATAACGAGGCGAATAAGCCAGCTCTGAAGCGCAATAGGCAACAGTGGGCAGACCTTGTGACAGTTGCCGATTCTCGCGGAAATACTGTTGCAGCAGGTCGTGAAAGCGTTTCAAGAGATCGCTACCGCCCTTGTCTTCCTCGGAGAGCTGTCGCAGGTAGATTCGGTTGCAGTATTCCAGTATCAGGTGCAGATAGCCCAACAAGATGCTTCTGAGCGAGGGTGAGTCATCGTGAGTTATCAGCTCTTGCCGCATCTGGGAGAGCAGTTGTGTGATACTGAGCCATTCATCAGGCTCCATCCGCAGCGAGCCGGTGAAGAAATAAGAGAAATACTGATAGCGTTCTATTTGGCGTTCCAATTCAGAGCCGTGTAGCAGTTCGGGCGACCACAAGAGCACCCATCCGCTCAGCGAGATGCGCTCCCCATTGTCCTCCAAGCCGCCAATCTGTCCTGGCTCTACGGCAATAATCGAGGCATCGCTCGCCTGCAAGGTCTTCATTCCGTACGAGAGGTCCTTGGGAAACTGACGCTGGATAAAGAGCCCGTAAACACCGTAGTTGTTCAGGCTATGACGGAAAGGAGCCAATTCGTCATAGTGGATAATACTGACCAATGGATGCAGCTCAGGAGCATCCACAAACCGGGCATAATCGTTGGGATTGTCTATTTTCAGAATCTTCTTCATTGCGATGCAAAGGTAGGAAGAATATGCAAAAACAAGGTAAAAATGGTGCTATTTTTCATAATAATCATACATTTTCTGCGAAATTGGTATTTATGCAGCCAATTTGTGTAATATTTCTATTAAATAACAGATGTACTTTTGCCAACGAAATTAGAATTAGACCAAAATGAAAAAGATTCTTTGGCTATTGGCAGCAATACTGATTACAGGTTGCTCGAAGAACAGCGAGACTTTTGCACAGACAATGGAAGAGACAATGTATATCACTATCGGAGAGGAGACGCATACCGTCACGATGGAGGACAATGTCGGCACACGGGCCTTGATAGCTGCATTGCAAACGGACAACATCACCTACGTAGCACACGACTACGGCAACTTTGAGAAGGTGGGCCATGTCGGGCAGTCGTTCCCCACGGAAGACCATCAAACCACCACTTCTGCGGGCGACATTGTGTTATACAACGGCGACAACATCTGCATCTTCTATGGTAGCAACTCTTGGTCGTATACGCGTATTGGCAAACTCGACAACTTGTCGGCTGACGAGGTGCGTCGGTTCGTCAAGGCAGGTGAAGGCGAAGTGGCTATTACACTTTCATTGCAGCCCATCTATACAGGGATTCAAGAACTATCACCTAAAGAAAACAGCGAAGGAACAACCTACACCATTACTGGGCAGATTGCACCCAAAGGCTATAAAGGCATTGTGATTCAAAACGGGAAAAAAAGAATAAACTATTGATAATTAAATGTGCATAAATAGTTTACATAAAAGTCGCAAGTTTGGCTTTAACTACGTTGAATACTACGTATTTCAGCTGTCAGCCATCAGCTTTCAGCAACGATGCTACCTAGCTGATAGCTGACGGCTGACGGCTTACAGCCAATATAAATATTGAAAAGTTACTTATTATGAAACAGATTCTCATCTTTGCAGCAGTGATAGCACTTATGACCGCCTGCAACAGTCAACCGCAAACAACAGAAACAACAGAAACAACAGAAACTAAAAAAGAAGAAATGAAACAAGAACTGAACCTCACGCAGAAGTGGGACAAGGTGTTCCCGCTGAGCGACAAAGTGAACCACCGCAAGGTGACATTCGAAACCCAATACGGCCTGACTTTGGCAGCAGACCTTTATACACCTAAAGATGCCGAAGGCAAATTGGCGGCTATTGCCGTGAGCGGACCTTTTGGCGCCGTCAAGGAGCAGTCGAGCGGCCTCTATGCCATGCGGATGGCAGAGCGCGGTTTCGTGGCATTGGCCTTCGACCCTTCCTATACTGGCGAAAGCAGCGGTGAGCCTCGTCGTACAGCCTCGCCCGACATCAACACCGAGGACTTCATGGCTGCCGTTGATTTCCTGTCGAAACAAGACAACGTAGATGCCGAACGCATCGGCATCATCGGCATTTGTGGCTGGGGTGGCATCGCCCTCAACGCTGCCGCCGCCGACACCCGCATCAAAGCCACCGTTGCCTCGACGATGTACGACATGACCCGTGTCAACGGCAATGATTACAATGATGCTTTCGACGTGGAAGAGGCTCGCCATAAGAACCGCGAGGCCCTCGCTATGCAGCGACTGACCGACCCGATGGCTATGGCTGGCGGCGTGCTTGACACCGTTCCTCCCCAAGCTCCCCGGTTTGTCCATGACTACCACGCGTACTACAAAACTCCTCGCGGTTATCACAAGCGCAGCGGCAACAGCAACGACGGCTGGCGCGTCATCGGAACGCAAGCCTACGCCAACAGCCGTTTCCTCTATTACATCAACGAAATCCGCTCTGCCGTCCTCGTGATGCACGGTGCGGAAGCCCACTCCCGCTATTTCGGCGAGGCCGCTTACAAATACATGGTAGAGGGTCAGGCCGAAGGCTACAACTTCATTGGCAAACCCAATCCCAACCCTGAAAACAAGCAACTGCTCATCATCCCAGGTGCCACCCACTGCGACCTTTACGACGGTGGCGAGGGCAATTACATTCCTTGGGATACGTTGGCGGAGTTTTTCACCAAAAACCTGAAATAATACAAAATGAACGAACAACCCACAGGGAAGACCTACGTCGGCAGTGATGAGCTTTATGCCGATGTGCAGCGCTGCATGAAACTGGTTGCCGAGATGAACACTGGCTACCACACCGAGTCCGAGGTGCGCGCTTACCTGCGACAAATCACAAGCTCTGACATTGACGACACCGTGCGTGTGTTTCCGCCGTTCAACATCAACTATGGCAAGAAGACCACCTTCGGCAAGGGCAGTTTCGTCAACTTCGGCTGCACCTTCCTGGCACTTGGTGGCATCACGATTGAGGAGGGCGTCTTCATTGCGCCTCATGTGGTTTTGGCTTCAGAATACCATCCCGAAGACCCGGAAACAAGACATTCCTTGCTCACCAAGCCCATTGTCATCAAGAAGAACGCCTGGATTGGTGCCAATGCCACGATATTGGCGGGAGTCACCATCGGAGAGAACGCCATTGTGGCCGCCGGTGCCGTGGTGGGAAAGGATGTCCCCGACAACACCATTGTGGGAGGCGTTCCTGCCAAGGTGATTAGAATGATCAGATAAGAGACGGAATGAAACGATGAAATCCGCAATTCAGGCAATAAACTAATGACTATGAAAAAGACAATGATGATATTCGCCATCGCATTGACAATGGCCGCCTGTGGAACGCAATCCACTAAAGAAAACGCAAAAGAAATGAACACACTTACCTTTACTACCGAGCAGGCGACCTTCATGTCGGCCATCGTCTGCAATGAGGCCAAAGCCGACTATACCGCCTTGGCCGAGGCCATCAACGGCGGCTTGGATGCCGGCCTGACGGTCAGCCAAATCAAAGAAGCCCTATCGCAACTCTATGCCTACACGGGTTTCCCGCGTTCTTTGAACGCCCTTGGCTCTTTGCAGAAGGTATTGGAACAACGCCAGAGCGAAGGCAAAGCCACTGAAGAAGGTATGGATGCTTCTCCCCTGCCTGCCAGCTACGACGCCTTGAAACAAGGCACCGAGGTGCAGACCCAACTCAGCGGTCGCCCTTTCAACTATGACTTCTGCCCTGCCGAAGACTACTATCTGAAAGCCCATCTCTTCGGCGACATCTTCGCCCGCGACAACCTCACCCATGCCGACCGCGAACTCATCACCGTGAGTGCGTTGAGCGGCTTGGAGAATGTGATGCCGCAGTTGCAGGCACACGTACGAGGAGCATTGAATATGGGTGTCACAGAGGAGCAGTTGCGTAGTATCCCAGTGGCTTTGAAAGCGTACGGCTTGGTTTCAGAAGCGCATCGTGTCGAAGCAGCATTAGCAACAGTCATTGTTGGAGACACAACTCTAAACTCTAAACTCTCAACTCTAAACTCTTCTTGGCCTATCGGAGAGCCCAACACTGCATACGCCCAGTATTTCATTGGCAACAGTTACCTCGCCGTCCTCGATCCCACAAGCGGGCTCTGCAACGTCAGCTTCGAGCCTGGCTGCCGCAACAACTGGCACGTTCACCATGGTGCGGTGCAGATGTTGATCTGCGTGAGTGGTCGTGGCTGGTATCAGGAATGGGGCAAGGAAGCCATTCCGTTGGTCCCTGGCACCGTCATCGCCGTTCCCGAGGGCGTGAAACACTGGCACGGCGCTGCCAAAGACAGCTGGATGCAGCACCTCACCTACCATGCCAATGCCCAACCTGGCAACAGCAACGAACTGATGGAGCAGCGAGAGCAGAGTGATGCTCGCATCAACTCTGCCGAGTCGCGACAGAAGTCGAGTGAAACTCAATGGTTGGAGCCTGTCAGCGACGAACAGTATGGCACTTTGAAATAATTGAACAAGATTCAATGAAAAATCCGCAATTCAGGCGAAGGCTTGGGTTGCGGTTTTTTTGTACCTTTGCGGCAAAACAACAGCAATGAAGAAAGAGATTGACCCTAAAGAATCACCGCGCGGACGGGCGTTTGAGCTGTGGAAAACGGCTGGCATGCCGAAAGTGACGATAGTCAAAACCTTCAATGTGGGCAGACTGATCAAGGTTGCCAAACGAAGCGGGATGAAGACGAACATGCTGATGTGCTGGTGTATCGGTCAAGCGGCCAGCGGCATTCAGGAGTTCTATACACTGCCTGCCAGAGAGCACTTATGGCAGTACGACCGTCTGGCAGTGATGACTGTCGTGAAGACCACGAGCGGTGACGCCCACCTTTGTGACATCCCGTTTTCAGCGGATCTTCGCCAGTTCAATGAAGACTATTTGCGCCTGACGCGCCAGGTGCACGAAACAAACGAAGACCACCTTCTTGGCGACGACTATATGGCCATCGACACCTCGGCCTTGGCAGAATGCGAGATTGACGGTGTGGTGAGTGTCTATTCCGAATTGTTCACCAATCCCTTCTTGGCCTGGGGCAAATACCATCAAGGGCTGTTCAAAACGACATTGCCTATCTCGTTCCAGTTTCATCATGCCCAGATGGATGGCTTCGAAGCCGCTCGTTTCCTCAATGGCCTTCTGGAGGTAATTAACAGGCTTTCTTGAATGAGAGTATTACAGCTGTAGTCTTGAAGGTTTAGCGGCTACTTGGTTTGTAAAAATCCAGAACTCAGACGAAGGCTTAGGTTGAGGTATTTTTGTATTTTTGTAACCTCATTTGAATGCTAAATGATAATGAATTTTGAAATATCCAGTCCAGAAACAATGGAGCGAGCCATTTGCGAGCTTGGAATCGTCCCGTTTTTCACCAGCGCCATCCCGGGCTATTCCATCAAGGAACTCACACAGCCTGGGTTTTGGTTTGACGGTGAGGAGGACTCGCTCGGGCCGTGGGACTGGAAGATCGACTGCCTCCAAAACGGTGGCATCGCCTACGGGAAGTTTCTATGCGGAGGAAAAGCCGCCTTCGCAACCATTCCCTTTTACCGCGAACTGATGAACGTCCGCCGCGCCACGACAACACCCGACAAGAACGGCGAGCGCATCATGGAACACCTCGAAAAGCAAGGCAGCATCACCATCAAAGAGGTACGCAACTTGCTTGGCGTGAAGAAAGGCCAAGCCGATGCAGCCGTAGGCAAGCTGATGCAGCAGTGCCGTGTCGTCACGGGAGCCATTGAACGGGTGTATCGAGGACCCGAACAGGTTTACAACGGCTGGCAGGTGTCGTATTTCTGCACGCCCGAGTTGCTATTCGAAGACTTCACCACGCTCCACACCGACCATACCCCCGAGGAGTCGCTGGAGTTTTTAGTCGACCACATCACGAAACTGACGGATGGTATGGCTACACGAAAGCAGGTTTTGAAGGTGCTGAAATAAACTATGATTATTCATCTCAAAATATAAACACAATGATCAACGATTTCATTTATGACATTCCCGTAAGGATTTACTTCGGACGCGACCAACTGAAACACCTTGGCGCAGAACTCAAAAAATATGGCACACGCGTGCTGATGACCTACGGCGGCGGCTCCATCAAGAAGATGGGGGTGTATGACCGTGTGGTAAAAGAAATAAAAGAAGCCGGACTCGAACTGTTCGAACTCTCGGGCATCGAACCTAACCCACGCATCGGCTCCGTGCGCAAAGGTGTGCAGATGTGCAAAGAGCACAACATTGATGTGTTGTTAGCTGTGGGCGGTGGCTCCACCATCGATGCCACCAAGATCATGGCCGCCGGTGCCTGCGTCGACCACGACCCTTGGGACTTCCTCGACCTCAGCAAGCGTGCCCCCATCGAGCGCGCCCTGCCCATCGTCAGCATCCTGACACTCGCTGCCACAGGCTCAGAGATGGACACGGCTGCCGTCATCAGCAACCCCGAAACCAATGACAAAATCGGTCGCCTGGACCCCAACATGTTGCCCAAGGCATCCTTCCTCGACCCGAGCATCACCTTCAGCGTCAGCCCTTATCAGACCGCTTGTGGCTCAGCCGACATCCTTTCGCACCTCTTCGAGGTCTATTTCACCATGGACCAGGACCTCTACATGCTCGACTGCTTCATGGAGGGCTTGATGAAGACCGTCATCCGCTTCGCCCCTATCGCCATGCGAGAACCTGACAACTATGAGGCGCGTGCCAACCTGATGTGGGCCTCCTCATGGGCCATCAACGGCTTCGTGAACGGCGGTAAACGCAAAGCCTGGAGTTGCCACCCAATGGAACATGAACTGTCGGCCTTCTACGACATCACACACGGCCTCGGCCTCGCCATCCTCACCCCACGCTGGATGGAGTATTGCCTCGACGAAACCACCGTCTCGAAATATGTTCAGTTTGGCACCAACGTCTTCGGCATCGACCCGACCCTGCCTCCGCTGGACATCGCCCATCAAGCCATTGACAAGTTGAGCGACTTCCTCTTCAACACCTTGCAGCTGAAACGCACCTTCCCCGAGGTAGGCATCGACCGCACCCACTTCGACGTCATGGCCAAGAAAGCCGTTGGCGGTGGTACCATGCCCGGCTTCAAGCCCTTGCAGCAGGCCGACGTGGAGAAGATATTTGAGATGTGTATGAAATGAACTTAAATCCTATTCAATATGAAAAAACTATTCTTTCTCGCAGTAGTGGCACTGATGATGGCCGCGAGCTGCAACAACCAGAACAACAAGACCGCCCAAGTGACGCCCGAACCAGAACCTGTGGTCGAGCAGACCAGTGGCATCTACGACATCACAGTCAAAGACATGGACGGAAGCGATGTATCGTTGGCCAACTACAAAGGCAAGGTGCTGCTCATCGTCAATGTGGCCAGCAAATGCGGACTGACACCACAATACGAAGGCCTTGAAGCCCTTTATCAGAAGTACAAGGACCAAGGACTGGAAATTTTGGCCTTCCCCTGCAACCAATTCTTGGGTCAAGAGCCTGGTACCAACGAGGAAATCAAGAGCTTCTGCTCGCTGAACTACAACGTCACCTTCCCGCTGTTCGACAAGATTGACGTCAACGGCGAAGCGGAGAGCCCGCTCTACACCTACCTCAAAAAGGAAGCACCTTTCAAGGGCTATCCCGAGGGCATCGAGGAGTTTGCAACAATGCTCGACGAAATTCACCAAAAGACCGGCACGGGCTTCGACCAAGGTGACGCCATCCGATGGAACTTTGGCAAGTTCCTGGTCTCCAAAGACGGCAAGACCATCCTCCGCTTCGAGCCCATGGTGACGCCCGACATGATGGAGGAGACCATACAGGAGCTTTTGAAAGTCAATGAATAAAAATCGATACAAAATGAAAAGATTACTCGTTCTCGCCATCGTAGCGATGGCCGCCGTTTCCTGCGGTCCGAAAAATGAAACCCAAAAAGAAGAAGCACCCAAGGCAGAAACCCCTAAAGTGCTGGTCCTCTACTACTCCCAAACGTCGAACACGAAAGCCGTAGCGACCGAAATCGCCACACGGCTCGGTGCCGACATTGAGGAGATTGTCCTCACGAAACCCTACGATGAGGATTTCCAAGCCACCATCGAACGTTGCAAGCAAGATCGCGAACAAGGCATTGTTCCCGAGATTCAGCCATTAGCAGCCGACATCGCCAAATACGATGTGGTGTTCCTAGGCTATCCCGTGTGGTTCGGCACGTACGCACCGCCCGTGATTACCTTCTTGAGTCAAGTGGACTTGAGCGGCAAGAAAATTGTCCCATTCTGCACCTTCGGCAGCGGCGGACTGGAGTCGAGCATGAAGGATTTGGCCGAGGCACAGCCTAAAGCGGAAATCCTTCCCGGCTATGGTGTGCGTGCCGCCCGACTCGATGCTGCACCCAAAGAAATCGACCAATTCTTGAAAGCAAACGGTTTCCTTGAAGGAGAGTTAGTTCAGTTGGAGGACTTCCCAGAACAACATCCTGTAAATGAAGAGGAAACAGCTATCTTCAATGCTGCCGTCGATGGCTATCAGATGCTTCATGCCCAAGCCAAGGCCGTGGCTTCGCGTACTATTCCCGGAGGCACGGAATATCTATTCACAGCCGAGGATCTTCCACGTGAGGACAATCCAGGGATGCCTACGGGAGAGTTGAAGGTTTATGTGACCGTCGCTGATGGCGAAAATCCTGTTTTTACACGGGTGGTCAGGTAAATGAAGATTCCAGTATTTCATACCTTTGCAGCAAAATAATCACAAATGAAAGCACTCCTCATCAACGGCAGCCCACACGCCAACGGCTGCACCTTCACCGCCTTGAACATCGTGGCGGAAGAATTACAGAAGAATGGTATAGAAACCGAAATCGTTCATATTGGCAACAAGGACATCCGAGGCTGCATCGCTTGCGGCAAATGCGCCGAACTAGGGCATTGTGTCTTCAACGACATGGTGAACGAAGTGGCGCCCAAATTCGAGCAGGCCGACGGCCTCGTGGTCGGTTCGCCGGTGTATTACGCCGGTCCCAACGGAACGCTCACCAACCTGCTCGACCGCCTGTTTTTCAGCACCCCGTTCGACAAACGCATGAAGGTGGGTGCGGCCGTCGTCTCGGCACGACGTGGCGGCACCACAGCCGCTTTCGACCGACTCAACAAGTATTTCACCATCAGCGAGATGCCTGTCGTGAGCAGTCGCTATTGGAACATGGTGCATGGCCACACGCCTGAAGATGTGACGAAAGACGAAGAAGGCGTGCAAATCATGCGCATCTTGGGCCGCAATATGGCCTTCCTCATCCGCGCCATTGCCGCCGAGCGCGAGCGCAATGGCTTGCCTGAAAAGGTAGTGGCGAGTTACACGAATTTTATTCGATAAAGACACTGTGTTTATTTGCGAGACCAATAATTCATGATAAAACTGAACAAAGTACACCATATTGCCATCATCTGCTCCAACTATCAGCGAAGCGTCGAATTCTATACCCGTGTTCTTGGCTTTCATGTCATTGCGGAACATTATCGTACGGAAAGACAGTCATACAAAACCGATTTGGCATTGGGTGATGACTACATCATTGAATTGTTCTCGTTTCCCTCGCCTCCACCACGAATGACCCGACCAGAGGCCGCAGGATTGCGCCATCTGGCCTTCGAAGTCGATGATGTGGCAAAGGCTGCAACGGAGTTTGACGAAATGGATGTCCCACACGAAGCGGTCAGAATAGACGAATATACCAACCGACGCTTTTTCTTCTTCCAAGACCCCGACGGACTTCCTATCGAGTTGTATGAAGGATGTGCCCAGGAAGAAACAAACCAATAATATGTAAGAGTTTATGATAACAAACCGACCCAACCCCAACGAGGCTTTTCCGAATCCCAACATCCCAAGCCTCTGCTTCATCAAGAACGTGGTGAAGAGCCCGCGTATCATCATTGGCGACTATACCTATTATGATGACGTGGATGGTGCCGACCAATTCGAGAAGCACGTCACCCATTTCTACGACTTCATTGGCGACCGGCTGATTATCGGCAAGTTCTGCGCTATTGCCAAAGGTGTGGAGTTTGTGATGAATGGTGCCAACCACAGGATGGACGGCGTGACGACTTATCCGTTTTATGTCATAGGCGGTGACTGGGGCAGCGCAATTGCTCCAGTGAAAGATGAATTGCCTCTGAAAGGCGATACCATTGTGGGCAACGACGTTTGGATTGGTCAGCATGTCACCATCATGCCAGGTGTCCATATTGGCGACGGAGCCATTATCGGAGCCAACTCGGTGGTTGCCTCGGACATTCCTCCATACGCTGTCGCCGTGGGTAACCCTTGCCGTGTGGTCAGAAAGCGCTTCGACGACGATTTCATCGCTTATCTGCTGGAACTGAAATGGTGGGATTGGAACATTGAGAAGATCGAGGCCAATTTCGAGGCCTTGTCAAGTAGCGATTTATCGCTGATTAGAAAGATTGATCAATAGTTTGTCATCCATGGTTATACTGATAGCAGGTGCATCACATACGGGTAAAACGCTTTTGGCGCAGCGGATGCTTGAAAAATACAAGTATCCTTATATGTCTATGGATCATTTGAAGATGGGCTTGATCCGCAGTGGCAACACCACCCTGACACCGAAAGATGATGATGCCTTAACGGAATACCTTTGGCCCATTGTCCGCGAGATCATCAAGACAGCAATCGAAAATCATCAGAATCTCATAATAGAAGGCGGCTATGTTCCATACAACTGGAGAGAATGCTTTGAAGAACCGTATTTGAACGCTATCCGTTTCATTTGTCTTGCCTTGACAGACGAATACATTGACCAACACTTTTCCGAAATAAAAGGACACAGCTTGGATATTGAAAAGCGGCTGGAAGACAGTTGCACTGTTGCCACTTTAAAGAATGACAACAAGAACTATATTGATGGTTTTAAGAAGGTTGGAGAAAAGGTCTGTATGATCAACTCCGATTATGAACAAGTGATTCAGTCTATTTTGGACATTTAATTCAATTCCCGGCTCGAACAGCCACGCGATGGCGGAGCAATTTGCCAAGGGCGCGGAAGCCGCCGGGCATCAAGTGGAACTCGTCTCGCTCAGAGGTAAGGAAATCAAGTTTTGCATCGGCTGTCTGTCGTGCCAAAAGACGGGCGCTTGTGTCATCAAGGATGATGTGCCAGCCATCATGGAGAGTGTGCTCAACGCCGATGTGGTCTGCTGGGCCACGCCCATCTATTACTACGAGATGAGTGGCCAGATGAAGACCCTCATCGACCGCATGAACGCCATGTACCCCAAGGATTACAAGTTCCGCGACATCTACCTGCTGACCACAGCAGCCGAGAACGAGGAGTTCGTGCCGAAGCGCGCTGAAAGCGGTCTGCAGGGCTGGATCGACTGCTACGGCAAGTCCGCACTCAAAGGCCATATCTTCTGCGGCGGTGTGGGCGCTCCGAAAGAGATTGAAGGCAATGCCAAGTTGCAGGAGGCTTATGACTTAGGCAAACAAGTGTGACTCTTTTAAAGATTGAAACTGTATGCCGCCGCAAAGGTTATCTTTTGCGGCGGTTTTTTATTCGTGGTGATGTCCCTCGCAGTGGTGATGGCAGCTGGGGTCACCGTAAACGATGGTGCCGTTGAGAAACATCGCCAGCACCTGCTCCACAGGAAGCTCGGGGGCACCAGCGTGAATACGAATGCCTAACTGGTTCAATAGATTGACAGCACCCTGGCCTATTCCACCACAAAGCACATCAGTACAACCCTGTTCAGCCAAAAACCTCGGCATGGCGCCGTGCTCATGTTCAGGCGCTTGCAGTACCTGTTGATCAACAATCTTTCCGTCTTCAACATTAACAATAGTGACTTGTGGCGCCTTTCCGAAGTGCTGCCACAGTTTGCCTTCGTTGGTGGGTATAGCTATTCTTTGATTCATAATCGATTGGTTTTGGATTTTTCGGCAAAGATAGTACTTTTGCGACAAATTCAACTACAACTGTTCTTCCAAAAACTCCGCCGCATCGGCCACACAGCCGGTGCATTCACGGAGGACCACACCCGTACCTACCCCTTTGAGCCTCTTACATTGGGTGGCTCCGTTGCGTTGCTGGAACTGGGTCATGATTTGGCGCATGGCTTTTCTAGCGCCTACCATATCCTTTTTAGCCAGTCCTAACACAATGCCTGCTCCGACAAGTGCGCCACAGGTGCCTTCCATGTTGCCCATACCCCCGCCAAAGGCGTTGCCTAGGTTACGACCTGTTTCTTCATCGATTCCAACCAAGTCGGCATAAGTGCAAATGACGGCTTGGGCGCAGTTGTGCGTGCCGTTCTCCAGCTTCTCTGCTGCTATGTGTTTTCTGGTGTCCAAGATTTCACTAATTTTTTTGCAAAGGTACACTTTTTTCTATGTATTTTTGCAAAATGTACATGAGTGGCAAGCGAGTGCGCGAAATAATAAAAAAAAGACATGACAAAAGACTATTCATCATACGGTCCGGCATACCGAAACTTCAAGGTGAGAGAGGATGTTTATGTCCCTCAACCCGTTGAGGAGTTCTCTGCCGACAATCCCTTCACGAAGATGGCGCCTATACGTGGAGAGCTCAAGGACATTCGTTTTGACGGGACCTACACCTATCTTGATAAATCTTTGAAATTCAAGATAGTGAATACTACTATTTATTTTGTAGCATGGACGCTTGCCTTCCTTTTGAACCGAATCCGATATGGCCTCAAAATTGAAGGTCGTGAGAAGATACGCAAAAACCGCAAGCTTTTCGACCATGGCGTGATGACGGTTTGCAACCATGTTTACCGTTGGGATATGATTAGCGTCATGCAGGCGATGCGTTTCAGGAAGGCATGGATCCCCATGTATGCCCAGCCTTTTAGAGGTAAAGATGGTTTTGTCATGAAAGCCGTGGGGGGAATAGCCATCCCCGAAGAGCGCAGCGGGCTGAAAGCGTTCGACGAGGCCATGGCCGAGTTGTGCGCCAACCACCAGTGGATTCACATCTTTCCTGAAAGCTGCAGCTGGAAATTCTATGCTCCGTTGCGTCCTTTCAAAATAGGTGCTTTCAATATGGCTTATCGGCATTCGCTCCCAGTGATCCCCCTGGTGATCTCATTCAGGCCACGCACGGGATGGCGAAAGCTGTTCAGCAAAGACGAGCCCTTGATCACCATCCATGTGGGCGACCCTATCATACCTAACACTAACACACCTCGAAAAGAAGAGACGGCACGGATGCGTGATGTTGCACACGAAACTATGCTTAATATGGCCGGTATAGTCTCCAATCCCTGGCCTTCTTCTATCGATTGAAATCTTATCGTTATGAGTACAAAAATAATTGACCCCGTACCTGTTGAGCTTATTAAAGCGGAACTTACCAAATCCAAAAAGCTGGAAGATACAAACAAAGGACACAACGAGTTGTATATCGTCACCTGGCAAGACTCTCCCAATGTGGTTACGGAAATCGGCAGGCTGCGCGAGTTGACCTTCCGTGATGCAGGTGGCTCCACAGGCAACGCCCTGGATCTTGATGAGTACGACAAGATGGAGAATTCATACAAGCAACTGATTGTGTGGGATCCCGACAACGAGGCCATCATTGGCGGATATCGTTTCATCTTCGGATCAGATGCCGTTATTGACGAGAAGGGTCAGCCGGTCTTGGCAAGTTCCCATCAGTTCCGATTTTCCCAGAAATTTATCGACGAATATCTGCCGCATGTCATAGAACTTGGCCGCAATTTCGTGGCTCCTGAATACCAGAGTTCTAAGCATGGCGCAAAGTCCATTTTTGCCTTGGACAATTTGTGGGACGGCCTTGTGGCCATTATCATGAAGAATCCGAACCTGCTCTATTACTTTGGAAAGATAACTGTTTATCCATCATACGACCATATCACCAGGGACCTGCTCTATCATTTTCTATGGAAGCATTTTGGCGACAAAGACGAGCTTGTCCGACCTTGGGAAGACGAAGCGCTCATGCCTAATTCCGATCCCGAGTTGATGGATTTGATCGTAAACAAGGAAGATTCGATGGAAGACTACAAACTGCTGAAGGCTGCAGCTAAAATGAGGCATGTGAATATCCCACCTAATTTTACTGCGTATATCTCCGTCACTTCCCACATGCTTATGTTTGGGACGGCTGTCAACGCTTTAATGGACAATATCGAGGACTCCGCGGTACTTATTCCGTTCGACAAAATCTACCATGAAAAGAAACGCCGCCATATCGGGGCATATCTCCGGTTCTCTCTCGCAAAGAGGCGTAAGAAAGTGGACTTGAACGCGCCAGAAATCGAGGAACTGATGATTGACAATTGGCTGAATAAACGATACCACCAAGTAAAGCGTTTACTCAAAAAATCAGGCCGTACGTTCTAGTCAGCCCAGCTAAAATTCTCCTTCCCAGCCCCAATCTCAAAATGGCACTTGGTGATGCCAAGGTCGAGAGCGGCATAACCGATGAACGAGAACTTAGCCTTTGCTTCCACGCGGCTGCCTTCATGCAGGATGAACTCGAACTTTTGCTGGTTGACGGCAGTGGGTGCCAACAAAACAGCTTCCATGCCCTGACGGAACCACTCGGGCATGACACCTTCGACACGGCAGAAATGCTCAATTCCTTTCTTTTGCGGATGAGCATTGCCTTGGGTGGCACCATAACCCAGAGCGATTACTGCCACCAAGGATTCACCATTAAGCACCTGGTATTGGTCGGGTTGCTTCTTGTACGACAAGCCCACCCAGCAGGTGTTCAGTCCGAGGGTCTGGGCCAACAGCACCACTTTCTCGCCATAGTAACCGAGTTTCACGTCTTCGCCTTTAGGCCCAACTACGGCGATATAGTTGCCGACCCCTTTAAACCCGCCATATTTTGCCATGCCGCTGGCAAAGGCTTTTGGCTCATTAGTGACCAATTGGAGGTGCAGTTGACCTTCCTTATTGCATTCGTCAATCAAGGCCTGCAGTTGAGCGACCTTTTCCGATTCGATAGGTTTTTCCAAGTATTGCCGCACAGAGTGGCGGGCAACGATAGCTTCTTGTAGTGTCATAATATTTTCATTTATAGACCGCAAAGATAAAAAAACACTATTTTTGCACATAGTTTAACCCTAAAAACTCATAATACCATGAAAAGAAAGCGTATACACATTTTGTTGGCAACAGCACTGCTGATGGCGGCCACAATCACGGGCTGCGACCAAAACAAAAGTGGCAAACAACCTGCTGAGCCGACCAAGGTTGAGAATGAACAACAGATCGAAGTGACGATGGAAGTCATGGAAGCCCTTGCAAAGGTAATGCCCAAGTACAACGAGGTCTATAGCTTCAGCGAAGGCTTGGCTGCAGTTAGCGACTGCGAAACCCATCTTTATGGTTTCATTGACAAGATGGGCAACGAGATCATCCCTTGCCAATACAACTACATTTACCAAGGTTTCAAGGACGGCATTGCAGTGGTTTCCAAATCAGGCGATGACCGGACCCTTATCGACAAGCAATGCAAAGAGATAGCATCATTCAACTACCCATGCGGAGAATTACAAGACGGACTGATGCCTTTTATGGTGGAAACGGACGATTACGATTACAAGGAGGGCTATCTTGACATGACAGGCAAGGTAGTCATCCCCGCTGACTTCGAAATGAGGATGTGCAATGGACCATTTCCATCCTACTTCAGCGAAGGTCTCTGCGGACGTTACGACTACGAAACCCAAAAATCCTTCTTCATCGACAAGACCGGAAAGAAAGTGTTTGAATGCGAAGGCGAGGCTGAAGACTTCAGTGAAGGCCTGGCTGCTGTCGGAAAAATCTATATGGAGAGCGAGGACGACTTAAGCCGCTTCACTTGGCGCACTGGATTTATTGACAAAACAGGTGCCGAAGCCATACCTTTTATCTTCAAACATGCCGGCCAGTTTGTCGACGGCCTCTGCTGGGCCGAAACCGACAACCAATGCGGATTCATCAACCACGACGGCAAGTTTGAACTGACGGGCGACTTCAAAACCATCGTCCTCGAAGAAGGCATTGAATGCGGCAGCTACCCACTCTGTCCCACTTTTAGCGAAGGCTTGGCATGGGTGTGTAACAAAGAGGGCAAGTTTGGTTACATCGACAAGACAGGAAAAGTCGTCATCCCCTTCCGCTATGAGCCCGCCTACGATGATGGCGCAGAATTTTACTACAGCCAGCCATGTTACGATTTCCATGAAGGTCTTGCCCGCATCTGTGACAAAACCACGGAGAAATATGGCTTCATCGACCGCGAAGGCAATGAGGTTTTCCCCTGCCAGTTTGAATATGCCGATGACATATGCGACGGTCTGGCTTTAGTGGTGCGCGACGACCAATACGGCTTCATCGACACGAAAGGCAATTGCACACTCAACCTCACCAAGTAAGGTTGGCGACTCCAACGTGTGAACCTGACAATGACCGCTTTTAACTGAATAAAAGCCAAGCATATTCCCGAGTGTCTCAGCGCTGATATCATTAAGAATGAGGGCTCTGTGGAAGAAATCTCCCAGATGATTCCCACCCTCGACAATCTCATCCAAGGACTTAAACAACAACAAACAAATCAATAAACACTAAAGAAATGGCTACGATTTATGACTTTAAGGCCCTGAACAACAAGGGCGAAGAAGTGGACATGGCCCAATACAAAGGCAAAGTCCTTATGATTGTCAACACCGCCTCGAAATGCGGTTTCACTCCCCAATACGACGGTTTGGAAGCCCTCTACAAGAAATACCAAGACCAAGGTCTGGTGATCCTCGGCTTCCCCTGCGACCAATTCAAGCACCAAGAGCCCGGGTCCGACGAGGAAATCGCCGAGTTCTGCCGCCTCAACCACGGCGTGACCTTCCCGCTGATGAAGAAAATCGATGTCTTCGGCGAGAACGCGCACCCCATCTTTAAGTATCTAACGCAACAAGTACCTAACGAGGAAGTCCACGGCCTGAAAGACAGAGCCACGATGAAAATGGTGGATGCCTTGAGCAAATCCGAAGGTCGTGAAGAAGGTGGCGTACGCTGGAACTTCACCAAGTTCCTCATCTCCAAGGACGGCAGCGTCATCAAGCGTTTTGCTCCTGTGGCCACGCCCGAAGAGATGGAAGCCGACATTGAAGCTATGCTGAAATAAGAATATTGGACACGAGACTACGGGACTGCGAGACGGCCCTTCGACGGGCTCAGGGACCTTGTCCTGTCCCGAAGTCACGTAGTCTCGAAGTCCCGAAGTCAACATTATGAACAGACAAATAATCCAAAACAACACTAAAATGGAAGCAAAAGATCAAGTACTGCAAGCCATGCGCGAGATTGGCGCACCCGTCAACGCGGGTAAAATCGCCGAAGTCACCGGCCTCGACCGCAAAGTCGTCGACAAGGCTTTCGACGCTCTGAAGAAGGAAGGCGCCATCGTGTCGCCCGTCCGCTGCAAGTGGGAACCGGCCAAATGATGCCGTGGCCTAAATGAATTTGACCGCCGCAAGGACATATATCCTTGCGGCGGTCTTTCTTATATCAAATCCTTCTTGTCGATCAGATTGTTCATCAACTCTTCAATGCCCGCATGGCGTTAAACACAGCCAACACCGTAACACCCACATCGGCAAATACCGCCATCCACATGGTGGCGATGCCGAAAGCGGCTAATAACAGCACGAGCACCTTTACACCGATGGCGAACCAGACATTCTGCTTGGCGATGCGCAATGTGCGACGTGCGATACGGATGGAAAGGGCTATCTTTGAGGGTTTGTCATCCATAAGCACCACATCAGCGGCCTCGATGGCGGCATCGCTGCCGAGACCGCCCATGGCGATACCCACATCGGCACGAGCTAGGACAGGGGCATCGTTGATACCATCACCAACAAAGGCCAGTTGTGAGTTCGGCGTTGCAGGTTTAGTATCAATAAGCTTTTCAACATAGGCGACTTTGTCGACAGGAAGTAGTTCGGCATGGTACTCGTCGATGCCGAGTTTTTCAGCCACATCCTTCCCTACTTCCTTGCGATCGCCGGTGAGCATCACCGTACGGCTCACTCCGAGCGATTTCAGGTCACGTATGGCTTCGGCACTATCCTCTTTGACTTTGTCGTTGATGACGATATGTCCGGCATATTCTCCATCGATGGCGACATGAATGATCGTTCCAATGTGTTCGCAGTCATGCCATTTCGCTCCTATGGCATCCATCATCTTGGCGTTGCCTACGCAAACCGTCCAATTCTCCACTTTGGCTTTGATGCCCTGTCCGGCTATCTCCTCTACTTCGCTCAACTTGCAGCCATCGGTAGCCTCGTCAGGGAAGGCATCACGCAACGCAGCCCCAACGGGATGCGTGGAATAGTGCTCCACATGGGCGGCAAGATGCAACAGATGCCGTTCGTCACACTTCTCGGGATGCACCGCAGTGACGGCAAACTGGCCATGGGTCAAGGTGCCCGTCTTATCGAAAACCACTGTACCCACCTTCGATAACACATCCAAATAATTAGAGCCTTTCACGAGGATGCCCTTACGCGAAGCCCCACCGATGCCGCCAAAGAAAGTGAGTGGTACACTAATGACCAAGGCACAGGGACACGACACCACGAGGAACATCAAAGCGCGATAAAGCCAAGTGGCAAAGGTACCCATAAAGTCACCCAAGATCAGAGGAGGCAACAAAGCCAAAGCCAAGGCTGCGAACACCACCACTGGGGTATAGACGCGCGCGAACCTTGTTATAAAAGTCTCGTTTTTCGACTTGTTCTCTGTGGCATTCTCCACCAAATCGATAATCTTCGACACCGTGCTTTCGCCAAAACTCTTGGTCGTGCGCACCTTGACCAATCCTGAAAGATTGACACAACCCGATATGACTTCATCACCTTCAGTCACATTACGGGGAACGCTTTCACCTGTCAAAGCTACCGTATTCAAAGAAGTGCTTCCTTCGATAACAACGCCGTCTAACGGCACCTTCTCGCCAGGTTTGACGAGGATGGTCTCTCCTACTGCGACTTGTTCGGGGCCGACCTCTTCCACCGCTCCATTACGTTCCACATGGGCCACATCGGGGCGGATGTCCATCAGGTGGGCGATGCTCTCACGGCTCTTGCCCTCGGCATAGCCTTCGAAAAGCTCGCCTATTTGGAAGAAAAGCATGACGAACACTGCCTCGGGGTATTGCGTCTCAGCTCCAGGAAGGAAGCCGATGCAAAGAGCGCCGATGGTGGCGATGGACATCAGAAAATGCTCGTTGAAAGCCTCACCGTGAGCCAACCCTTCGGCGGCCTCCTTCAATGTATCGAAGCCGATGAAAAGATATGGCACAAGATACACCAAAAGCAACTGCCACTTGGACAAGCCGCAGGTCTTTTCAACGACAACGGCAGCGATGAGCAGCAATGCTGCAACAGCGATCTTGATGATTTGCTTTTTCAGCCCTTCCTCGTGATGATGGTGATGTTCGTGTCCACCATCCTCATGCCCGTGATGTTCATGCGAGCAACATTCTTCGTTATGTTTGTGTTCTGACATAATTCATTCTCCTTTCGACTGCAAAGATACGAAGGGTATGCGCCGCTCCACATCCTAATTTATGACGATTCTTGTTTTCATAAATCCCTAAGAGTGGGGATGTCAAAGTTTTGAGAATCGATGTTATTTTGCAGCAGATTTTTGTCATACACTTAGGATGAATTTTGAGTTAGTTTTTACCCATGCGGGGCAGGACGTCTGCCCCGCATGCTTTTTTTGTAATTTTGCAGTCAAATAAAGCCTATGTTCAAAGCATATAAAACCATCTTATTCTTTCTTTTGCTTGGTGCTTCACTCTCAACTTTTGCCCAAGCCAATCGTACTGAAGATTTCAGTGAACGATACACCTTGAAACAAGTCGTGGTGTTGAGCCGCCATAACATCCGTTCTCCCCTGTCGGGACGGCACTCCTCGATGCAACGCATCACGCCTCACGAATGGTACCATTGGTCGTCGGCGCCCAGTGAACTGTCGCTGCGCGGCGGTGCACTAGAGACCATGATGGGCCAGTATTTCCGCAAGTGGCTCGTCGGCGAAGGCCTAATGCAGGAAAACGAGATTCCTGTCGAAGGTTCCATGCGCTTCTATGCCAACTCCTTGCAGCGTACCATCGCCACGGCACAATACTTCTCCTCAGGAATGCTACCCGTAGCCAACATCCGCATTGAGCACCATTTGGAAGTCGGCAAGATGGATTCCATTTTCGCCCCACAGATCACCGACGACAGCGAGGCTTTCAAAGCCCTTGCCCAACAGCAGATCACCGCGATGGGAGGCGAGAAAGGCTTGGTCGGCATTGGAGAGAAGATGGCGAATAACTACAAGGTGTTGGAGCAGGTGCTCGACATGGACCAAAGCAAGGCCTGCCTAGAAGGCGACACCTGCCATTTCCGCACCGACGACGCCCACGTCTACCTCATCAAACACCGCGAGCCGGGTATGGGAGGCTCAATGCGACTTGCCTGTCAGGCCGCCGATGCACTCATCCTGCAATACTACGAGGAGCCTGACGCAGTAAAGGCCGCATTTGGCGACACGCTGACTTGGGAGGAATGGGAAAGCATCTCGGCCATCAAAGACTGGTATGGTGATGTGTTGTTCACGGCGCCTGTGGTAGCTCGTCAGGTAGCCAGACCGCTCTTGCGGACGATGCTTGAAGAATTACAAGCCGAAGGACGAAAATTCACCTTCCTCTGCGGCCACGACTCCAACATAGCCAGCGTTTTGGCAGCATTGGAGGCTGAAGATTACCGTCTGCCGAACACCATCGAAAAGAAGACGCCGATTGGCTGCAAGCTCGTCATCGAGAAATGGGAAAACGCTGAAGGACAAGTCTTTGCCACGCTAAATCTTGTATACCAAAGCACCAAGCAATTGCGCAGCATGAGCCTGTTGGATTTGGAAAACCCACCCATGGTGTTTCCCATCCTACTCAAAGGAATAGACGCCAACGCTGATGGGTTTTATCCTTTCGAAGATGTCTTGCGCAGAATAGATTCTGCCATCCAATAAAAGGTGGGCATCATCCTCATTAATTATTAGCCGTTTTTCCGAAAATCACCATTAGTGGGGATTGGACTGCGAGGACAAAAGCGGGAATTTTGCCGTCGTAATTGAATAATAGTGTTCACTATGAAACTGAAAACGATAGCAAAATGCGCCGCATTAGCTTTGACATTGTGTGTCAGCTCTTTGCAGGCCCAAGATTCCATCACCACGAAACCTCGCTTGACCATTGGCGGTTACGGCGAGGCCGTCTACACCCGCAACTTCTATAGCGACAACATGTTCCGCTACTCCCATGCCGAGCGGTACAAAGATGCCAAGGGCCATGGCCGCATCGACCTGCCCCATGTGGTCGTCAACTTGGGCTACGACTTCGGCAAAGGCTGGAGTATGGGTTCAGAAATCGAGTTTGAACACGGCGGCAGCGAAGTCGCCATGGAGATTGAGGCCGAAGAGACTGGCGAATTCGAACACGAGATCGAACGCGGCGGTGAAGTAGCCTTAGAGCAGTTCTGGCTTCAAAAATCTTTTGGCAAAGGCTTCAACATCCGCATGGGCCACATCGTGGTGCCTGTCGGGCAGACCAACAACGCCCACCTACCCACCGAGTTTTTCACCTGCTACCGTCCCGAAGGCGAATTCAACATCCTGCCCTGCACTTGGCACGAGACAGGCATCAGCCTGTGGGGTAAGCTCGGTGACTGGCGCTACGAGGCCATGGTCATCCCCGCCTTGAACTCCAACATGTTCAACAATGCCAACTGGGTGAAGAACGGCTCCGCCTCGGGCTATGAGTTCCGCGTGGCCAACAACCTGGCAGGCGCCCTACGCATCGACAACTACAGCATCAAAAACCTGCATCTCGGCGTGAGTGGCTACATCGGCAACACCTTTAATAATGATATCGTCACCAACGAGTTCAGCGAGACCAGCCAATATAAAGATGTGAAAGGCACCGTCGTCATCGGCACTGCCGAGTTCGACTACAAAGGCCACGGCCTCGTGGTGCGCGGCAACTTCGACTACGGCTACCTCGGCGACGCCAATCTCATCTCTTCGTGGAACAAGAACCAAAACCACCAAAGTTTCTCACCTTATCCACGCTCCTTGGTCGGAGAGAAAGCCATCGCCTACGGTGGCGAGGTTGCATACGACATCATGCACCCTATGCATAACACCGGCGACCAAAAGCTCTACCTCTTTGGCCGCTACGATTACTACGACAGCTATATCCCCACTGCCAATGCCTTGACCGACTACCAATGGACCGATCGTCATGTGATGACCCTCGGCGTGAACTACTACCCTATCAAACAGGTCGTCATCAAGGCCGAATATGCCAAACGTTTCCTGAAGGAGCAGTACAACGACGAACCGATGTTCTCGTTGGGCGTGGCGTATAGTGGATTCTATACGAAATAACCATAATTAAACACATAACCAAATGAAGCATTTATTCAAATCCGCAGCCATAGTCGCTGCATCACTCCTGCTCGCAGTGAACTTCAGCTCCTGCAACAAAGATCCTCAAGACAACACCGAGGAAGCCAACAAGGCCACGAAAGAGGCCATCGTGAAACAGTACCTCAACCACACGGTGTATCCCACATACGCCAGCTTGGCTGAAAAGACAGACGCTTTGGTGGAGAACCTCGAAGCCTTGAAGGCCAACAAGACCCAAGCCAATGTGAATGCCGCCACCGTCACCTTCCTCGAAGCCCGCAAGTGGTGGGAAATGAGCGAGGCCTTCCTCTTTGGCGCCGCCTCCGACTTCGGCATCGACCCTCACATCGACTCATGGCCGCTCGACGAAGACGCCTTCAACAACCTGATGGCCAGCCCCAACATGATTGCCGCCCTCGCCACCGATGAAGACGGCATGGTAGCCGGCGAACAGCTCGGCAATGCCCTGCTCGGCTTCCACGGCATCGAGTTCATCCTCTTCCGTGAGGGTCAGCCCCGCAATGTGAACGAAATCACCGACGACATGATGACCTACATCGTTGCCGTTTCGCGCGACCTGCGCAACCGCTGCTTCCAACTCGAAGTAAGCTGGAACGCCAACGCACCGCAAGCCCACAAAGACCTGATGGAAGAACTGGAGTTCAACACCACCGTCAACGGAGGTGACAACACCTACGGCGAGAACATGCTCCAAGCCGGTCAAGCGGGTAGCACCTTCGCCACCTTCACCAACGCCCTCGAAGCCATCGCCGACGGCTGCCTCGACATCGCCGACGAGGTGGGTACCTCCAAGATCGGCAAGTGCCACACGGGCGAAGATGTGACCTATGTGGAGTCACCCTACAGCCAGAAGTCCATCACCGACTTCTATGACAACATCACCAGCATCAAGAACGCCTACATGGGCGGCATGGAAAGCCAACGCGACGAAGCCCTCTCGCTGCACACTTATATCAAGGACAACAATAAGGAGCTTGACAACAAGGCCATGAATGCCATCGAAAACGCCATGACAAAGATCCAAGCCATGAAGGCGCCTTTCGTGCAGTTCTATGCCGACGCCAGCGCTGGTGAGGCCATGGAAGCCTGCCAGAACCTCTCCGACGTGATGGCCGAAGTGAAGGCTGAGTTTGGAAAGATTGATAGGAAGTAATTCTAGGCTCGCTTCGCGTCATTGCGAGGCACGAAGCAATCCAGAAAACCAACTTAATCCCTGGATTGCTTCGTCGTTCCTCCTCGCAATGACGACAAGCGTTCAATAATACAGAACAATAACACAAAACCCAAATATCATGATAAATCACAAACATTTATGCATCATTGCCCTTGCAGGCCTCATGGCATTGGCCGCCTGTAATCCGAAGGACCCCATCCCCGAGGTTATCAGCGAAGAGACCTATGCGGGCGGCGAGTTGGGCACCACCTTCAACACCTCCCAATCCGCCTATGAAGACCCCACCCCCGCCGTCGAGCAGGCCGGCTTGACCACCGCCTTCAAATACGGCGAGTACTTCTTTGAGCGCACCTACACGCAAAACAACGAGCCCTTCAACGGCCTCGGCCCCCTTTACATCCGTAGCAGCTGCATCGCTTGCCATCCCGGCTATGGCCACGGCATGCGCATGGACCGTTATCGCGCCGACGACTGGGGCAATGGCTATCTGCTCGTCTTTACTGACAAGAACGACACCTACCTGAGTTCTTACACTGGCATGCCTCAAACCAAAGCCGTCGCACCCTTCAAGGCTCCCTTGGACGAGACCCAGATCCAAATCAACTGGCTGAGCTACACCGACGAATGGGGCAACCAGTTCCCCGATGGCGAGACCTACAACCTCACCTATCCTGAGGTCTACATCCCCGAAGAGGCTTTCTATGCGCCCCTCGAGGTGGGCGGTCAGCCCATCCCCTACAGCGACTTCGTCTGCCGTCTCGAATCGACCATTGGCATCTACGGCACCGGCTTGATCGATGCCATCCCCGATGACTCGCTGAGAGCACAATATCAAAAGGAATACAATGACGGTTTTATGCCGAACGGCCTCAATCCCGCCATGTGGGCCGGCTCCGACTTCGCCCCGACGGGTTATTATGGCAACACCACCCATCCCAAGAAGTACACCTACGCCCTCACGCGTGGTCCCTTGCAGGATGCCCCCGGTGCCAACGCCATCTGGAACATCACCAACGTGACGCACCGCACCAAGATGGGACACTATATGACCGCCGCCTACGCTACCAAGGCTTCGCAAGATCCTGACGTGCAGGCTGAGTTCTACAACTACTTCCCGCAATACAACCTCACAGGCAATGTAGAGACCGACATCTACAACTACCTGATGATGAACGACCAAATCCCCGAATCGCTGAAAGTTCCCGAGATGAAGGACGAGGACTATGTCAACTTCATGGTGTGGCACCGTGGCTTGGCTGTCCCTGCCGCCCGTAACATGGACGATCCCGAAGTGCAACGCGGCAAGGAGCTCTTCAACAACATGGGTTGTGCCTACTGCCACCGTCCGTCATGGAAGACCGGCGACGACAACTTCACCGACCCGACTGGTTTCTTCGCTGACGGCGATGCCCGTCTGCCCCGCTATCCCAATCAAAAGATTTGGCCTTATAGCGACTACATCCAGCACAAACTCCACATGGAGAACGACATCCGCACAGGTTGGTGCCGCACCACCCCGCTTTGGGGTCGTGGCTTGAGTGCCAGATGCACCGGACGCAGCGACCGTTTGCACGACTGTCGCGCCCAAACCGTCATCGAGGCCATCATGTGGCACGGCAACGCCCAAAGCGACGCCCGCCGCACGGTGGAGAAATTCCGCGAACTGCCGAAGAAAGACCGCGATGCCGTGGTGAAATTCATCGATGCTATTTAAACCTGTGTAGAGACGGTGTGCACACCGTCTCTACAGTTTATTCCATAGTCTGTAGGGCTGTCACATCGTGGCAGCCGCTGTAAAAACAACAGCGGCTGTCGTGGTACGACAGCCCTACATCATTATTAATGAGGACAACAACACGCGAAAATCACCAAACATGGGGAGATTAGACAAGTGTTTTTTTTCGGACATTTGCAGCGTAATCTGAAATAATCTAGCTATGAAATACATTCGTCACATCACATCAGTGCTGGTCATCATACTCATCGCTGTACTCGCCGCTGGAACCATCGTCGAGAAACTGCATGGCTCGGAGTTTGCCCTTGCCCATGTCTATTCTGCATGGTGGTTCGTAGGGCTATGGGCCGTGGTGGCTGGCCTTATCATTATTATGGCAGTGAAATGCCGCTTGTGGAAACGGCTCTCCGTCTGCGCCCTGCATCTGTCCATCCTGCTGATCCTTTTGGGTGCCCTGCTTACCATGCTCACGGGACAACACGGCAGGATGAAGCTGGAACCCAACCAGCCCAATAGCCACTTTTTCATCCAAGAAAAAGGTGAGATAACGGAAGAAGCTCTCCCCTTTAGCCTCACTTTGGATCGTTTCGAAATTGAGACTTATTCGGGCAGCAACAAGCCGAAGGACTATATCAGTTACCTACAACTCACTGATGGCGAAACCCATCAAGATGTCGTCATTTCCATGAATAACATCTTAAGGCACAAGCATTACCGTTTCTATCAAAGCGATTACGACGAGAAGGGCAACTCCATCCTTGATGTCGCCCGCGACCCCTGGGGCATCGGCGTGACCTACGCAGGTTATGCGTTGCTCTTTGTCGCTTTGGCGGCTATCCTTATCGAACGGCGGAAGACTTTCCGCGCAGTCACTTGGTCGTGGATAGGGGTGCTTGTCGTTCTGATGGTGTTTCTTTATATCAGGATGCTCACCCATACCTTGTTACCCGTACTGCGTTCACCCTTCTTCAGCATCCATATCTCTACGATTGTGACCGCCTACGTCTTGCTGCTCGGCATCTTGGTGGTCGGCGTCATCGCCCTTGTCAAGCCGAAAGACCTAGCACGCATGGAGCGATTGAAAAGCCTAAGCACGGCGATGCTCTACCCTGCCGTCGCATTGCTTGCCTTTGGCATCTTCATCGGTGCCATCTGGGCCAATGTCTCATGGGGCAACTACTGGTCGTGGGACCCGAAAGAGGTCTGGGCGCTTATCACTTTGCTCATCTATGCTGCACCGCTGCATGAAAAGCTGTGGAAATCATTCCAGAAACCTTTATTCTACCACATCTATGGCATCCTCGCCTTCATGAGTGTATTGTTCACTTATTTCGGCGTGAATCTACTTTTAGGTGGGGTGCATGCGTATTCATAAAGAAAAAAACACTATCTTTGCCGCCGGATTCGGGTTCTTTCAGCCGAAGATTAATAGGGAATCCTGTGAGAATCAGGAGCTATGCCCGTAGCTGTAAGTCCAATCAAGGTCCACAGCACCTATGTCACTGATATTCGTTATCGGGAAGACGCCGCGGACTTGGACAAGCCAGAAGACCTGCCCGTTTCCATATTATTCGCAGCTTTCGGGAACAAGAGCTTGGGAATCATAGGGGAACACATTGCTTTCCCGTCTTTCCATTTTGTCCTCTTGCTGCTGTTTTTGAAGTTGAACAAGTAACAACTGTGTTTATGAAGAAACAGTATCAAGCAGTTACGGCCGAAGAGGCCGTCAAAGTCATCAAGTCGGGCGACCATGTCCACATCAGTTCGGTGTCGAACGTGCCACAATGTCTCGTCAAAGCCTTATGTGACAGAGGCCGCGCCGGCGAACTCAAAAACGTTTACATCCATCATCTGCACACCGAGGGCGCCGCACCTTACGTCAATCCCGAATTTGAGGGCATCTTCCAGCACAACGCCTTCTTCGTGGGCGCCAATGTACGCGAAAGCGTGCAGAAAGGCCTGGCCGATTATATCCCCGTTTTCCTTGGTGAGACCTCCAAGCTCTATCGCGAACGTTACATCAAATGCAACGTGGCGATGATCCAGGTGTGTCCGCCCGACAAGTTCGGTTACGTGTCGTTAGGCTCATCCGTCGACGCCACCTTGGCAGCCATGGAAAGTGCCGAGTTTGTCATCGCCGTGGTCAACAAGCATGTGCCGCGTACCTTCGGCGATGCGTTGGTCCACATCAGCAGGATCAACATCTTTGTTGAAGACGACACCCCCTTGCTCACCGTCGACATGCCCGAGCCCAATGAAGTGGAGAAAACCATCGGACGCTATTGCGCCGAATTGATTGAAGACGGTGCCTGCCTGCAAATGGGCATTGGCAGCATCCCAAACGCCATCCTGTCGTGCCTCCACAACCACAAAGACATCGGCATCCACACCGAGATGTTCTCCGACGGCATCCTACCTCTGGTGAAAGAAGGAGTCATCACAGGCAACAACAAGAAACTCAACAAAGGCAAGATCGTCTCCACCTTTGTGATGGGTTCGCAGAAAATATACAATTTCATCGACGGCAACCATGAAGTGTTGCTGATGGACGTGGAATACACCAACGACCCCTTCATCATCGCACAACAGCCCAAGATGACCTCCATCAACTCGGGCATCCAGATTGACCTGTCGGGGCAGGTGTGTGCCGACTCCTTGGGCGAGCGCATTTATTCGGGTGTGGGCGGCCAGATCGACTATGTCTATGGAGCCTCGCGTTCCAAAGGCGGCAAGGCCATCATCGCCATGCCTTCCACCACGCGCAAGGGCATCAATAAAATCGTGCCTACCTTGGATTTAGGCTCAGGTGCAGTCACCACGCGCAACCACATCCACTGGTTTGTGACCGAATACGGCGCTGTGAACCTTTACGGACGCTCGTTGCAAGAGAGGGCAAAACTCATCATCTCAGTGGCGCATCCTCAGTTCCAGGAGATGCTCGACGAGGCTGCCTTCAAGCGTTTCGGACCACATTTCCATTATCTATGGAATAATATCATCTAATATACACGTGACTTCGGGACGCGTGACGCAGGACGGGGTTGGTCTCGCGTCTCGTAGTCCCGAGTCTCGTGTCAAAAAATGAAAACCGTGTTCTCTCAAATCAACTTCGTAGAAATCTTTGGCGCCTTCATCGTCATGGCTGCCATCATTGACATTTTCGGCTCCATCCCCATCTTCATGAGCATGAAGGAGCAGAACAAGACCATCAAGGCGGGGCAAGCCTGTCTGACGGCCTTGGCCTTGTTTTTGGCTTTCTTCTTTGCCGGTGATGCCTTGCTGAAACTCTTCGGCATCGACGCGGCCTCCTTTGCTGTGGCGGGTGCTTTCGTGTTGTTCATCCTTGCTGTGGAGATGATTCTCGGCCGCGAAATCATCAAAAACGAGGGAGGCAAAAGCGGTGCCAGCATCGTCCCCATCGCCTTCCCGTTGATTGCGGGTCCTGGGGCGTTGACCGCTCTGCTCTCGTTGCGAGCCGACTATGCCGTTGTCAACATCATCATCGCCTTGTTACTCAACATCCTGTTGGACTACATCGTCATCAGTCAGCTGGACCGCATCCACAAACTCTTGGGCGATAACCTCATCTTTATATTGCGAAAATTCTTTGGTGTCATCCTTTTAGCTATTGCAGTGAATATGTTTGTAAATAATATCCTCGTGATTATTGCGAGTGTACCAAAATAATCCATAAATTTGCAGCCGATTTGTGGTGTCCTTCACGGACTCAATAGGGAATCGGGTGAGAATCCCGGACAGTTCCCGCTGCTGTGATGGCCAATCGCCTGCCACTATGCCACTGAAAGCCCTGTCTTTCGGGAAGGCGGCAAACGCGAGGCCTCAGTCAGAAGACCTGCCTCAAGTCGCGAAACAAGGCTTCCGGGATAGAGGCTGGGATTCTATATAATAACAAGGTGTGACCCGCTGAGGGTGTCATCTGCTTTTTAGGTATTCCAACATTTTTCCAGAAGTTTTTGGGTAATGAACTTAATGTCAAACCTATAAACTTTTGTATTATGTATTCAAAATTTTTTACACGATTGTTCCTATTAATAGGGATAATTGGAATGTTTTCGGTTCCTTTGAGAGCTGATGAGATTCAGATTGGTTCGGGAACGGGTAAACAGTATTACCTTCCGAGTTACAGTTATTACATGTACTCCCTGACACAGCAGTTATATACTGCAGAAGAACTTGGAGGTATTGCGGGAGGCATCAATAGTATAGCTTTCTATAATGATGGCACAACACAAACCCGCAACTTCGACATTTACATGGTCAACACCAACAAGACCTGTTTTTCAAGCAGGACTGACTGGGTTCCTGTAACATCAAGCGACAAGGTCTTCAGTGGAAATGTAACCATGACAAAAGGCACTTGGACAACCATCACTTTTACGACTCCTTTTGATTATGATGGAACCAATATTGCCATCATGGTGGATGACAATACAAACAGCGCATCTTCGTCAGGCTCACATGCCCAATACCTGACTTTCAACGTGAGCAACTACCAAAGCATCTATGCCTATAGCGACGGCACAAATTATGATCCATCAAACCCACCTACGACAGGATACTCTTCCTCTTTCACTTATCAACAATACAAGAACCAAATCAAGATAGACATTGTGACGGCTCCCGTCACCTGTGCCAAGCCTTCAGGCCTTGAAGCCACAAACATCTCTGCCTATACCGCCACCTTGGACTGGACCAAAGGCAGCGAAGACCAGGACACTTGGGAAATCTATCTCACTGATAATGCCAACGACATCCCCAACGACGAGAGCGAGGCCACAATCAGCGAGAACGTCACAAAGCCTTACACGCTCACCAGCTTGACCTCAAGCACCACCTATTATGCTTACGTGCGCGCCAACTGTGGCAGCACCAACGGAAAGAGCAAATGGAGCGCAGGATGCCAATTTGCCACCACCTGTATAGCCATTACCGAATTCCCCTTCACCGAAACCTTCGACGACCTCACCACCAACGGTGAAATCCCGATGTGCTGGAACAACGAGGAAGGCACCACAACCAATGAAAACTACAGATGGTGCTACAACAGCACTTACGGCACAGGGCATAGTGGGAAATGCGTCCGATTCGATTCATTCAGCAACACCAGCGGGAACACCAACTTTCTGAAAACACCCGTGATAAGCCTTCCCCAAAGCCCAGCCATGCAGCTGCGCTTCTGGTACAAGAACCCCAAGGGTGGTGACTTCTCCGTGTTCATTTCAACAGACGGAGGTCAGACCCACGAAACTGCATTGGCCACTGGAATGACCAATATCGCTGACTGGACAGAAAAGACCCTTGACCTTTCGGATTACAAAGGCGAGGATAATGTGGTCATTGTGTTTAAGGGAACCTCCAACTATGGCAGCAACGATGCCCGCATCTATCTTGATGATGTTAACGTCGAACTGGCTCCCACTTGTCCAAAACAGAACGCATTGCACGTCACTGAACTTACTTCCTCTTCCGTCACCTTGGACTGGACAGCAGGCAACAGTGAGCAAGACCATTGGGACCTCTTCATCACCACCGATGCCAGCGTTACGCCTGATGCCAACACTACTCCTACGGTAACAAACACGAACCAAAAGCCTTACACCCATACTGGCCTCAGTGACGAGACTATATATTTCGTTTTTGTCCGTGCCCGTTGCAGCGACACTGACCAAAGTGATTGGACCGATGCATGCCGATTCGTCACGCCGCAGATTCCTGTTGTCGTAGATGGCGAACACCCATATAGCAACGACTTTGAAACCAATAATGGCTGGCTCTTCGTGAATGGTGACCGTCCCAACCAATGGTGGTATGGCTCGGCTGCCAACAACACCCCGAATGGTTCAAAAGCCATTTACATCTCAAACGATGGTGGAGTAACCAATAGTTATACAAGTTCATCCGAAGCAAAAGGTGTAGTATATGCCACCAAGGCTTTTACTTTCGCGGAAGGCGTATATTCATTTACTTACGATTGGCGGGCTAAAGGCAATCAATATTACGATTTTATCCGTGTGGCTTTAGTGCCTGCTTCTTACGAGATAGTAGCCACCGACAACCTTCCTACGGGTCTGTCCGCCACCAGCTTGCCTAATGGCTGGATTGCTCTTGATGGTGGGTCAAAGCTCATCAATAGCGATGTTTGGAATACCCAAACCGCCGATGAGATTCAAGTCGCAGCCGGAGATTATAAAATGGTATTCGTTTGGAGAAACCTTTCCGGAGCTGCCAACCAACCCCCAGCGGCCATCGACAACATCAGCATCAGCTATATGACTTGTCCGAGACCCACCAATCTTACGGCAAGCGACATCGCTGGCCGCACGGCTACGCTCACTTGGACGGAAAACGGCACCGCCACCAACTGGGTGCTGCAATATGCCACCAACAATAGCTTCACCGAAAACCTTGTGGAAACCAATGTCAGCGGTGCTGCTACCATGAATCTGTCAGGCCTTACCCCTGAGACAACATACTATGCACGCGTGAAATCCATCCTTGGTAATGAGGAAAGCTCGTGGAGCGATGTTTGTAATTTCACCACTACGGCTACCTGCGAAAAACCCACGTTAAGCTATGTGACTAACTCCAACACGGCACATAGCGGCGCTGTCAGCTGGACAGGCAACGCCGATAACTACGAACTGATATATTCCACAAAGACCTCATTTGAACCTGGTGAGGAAGGTGTTATCCAAATCGACCTTGGAAATGTGAACACCTATACCTTGCAAGACTTAACACCCGAAACTACCTACCGTATCAAGGTGCGGGCCAACTGTGGAGCGGATGATGGTTATAGCCAATGGAGTAATCAGGTGAGTTTCACCACCACAGCAACTTGTGTTGCACCTTCAGGTTTATCGGCCACAGCAACCAGTTCAACTATTACCCTTAACTGGACGGCAGGTGCACAAGGCCAAGACGCTTGGGACATCCGATACAAGACGGGTACAAACGAGTACACCTATATTCATCTTGACAACCAAACCACTACCAGCTACACAATCACGGGGCTCAACCCTGTCACCACCTACAGCGTGAATGTACGTGCCTATTGTAGCGAAGAAGACCAAAGCAAATGGGGCTACAACTCCTACAACCAAAACTCCGACTTGTCTATCACCACAGAATGCGGTGCGTTGTCTCTGCCCTATTCTTATGGTTTCGAGGATAATTTGGTCACCACATCACCGTATAGCACAAGCAATCCTTATCCGAACTGCTGGAGCCGCATCGCCTACCAATCTGGTTCCTACGGTAACTACACTTATTATCCCTTTGCCTTCACTGCCACATCTTCACAGCCCTACGCACATGGCGGGAATGGAGCCAACAGCACTTCAGGACACTGCCTTCGTTTTTACCAAACTTCAAGCTCCACAAACGAATGCGCTGTCTTACCTGAAATCAGCAGCGAGTATAACATGAATAGTATTCAGATTAGGTTCTGGGGAGCGGTGCAAAGTTCACAAGGCACCATGCAAATTGGTATCATGGAATCTTTGGCCAATGTCAACACCTTCACCCCCATTCAAGAAGTGAATATTTCAAATACTTACAGCACTGGTTTCCAGGAATTTACAATTCCATTCACAAACTATACAGGAAATGGCAGATACATTGCTTTTATGTGTGGTACAGGAAACAGTTATGCTTATTTCCTCATCGATGACATTACTGTGGAGATAGTGCCGACTTGCTTTATCCCAAATGATTTAGAAGCTAACGAAATCACCGAGAATGAGGCCACGCTGGTTTGGACGCCAAGTGGCAATGAGTCAGCTTGGAACATCCAATACAAAAAAGCCTCTGACAGCGAATGGAGCGATCCGATTGCCGTTGAAGAGACCACATACACGCTGACCGGACTGCAGCGCGCCACCGCTTATGAAGCCAGAGTGCAAGCCAATTGCGCCGAGGATGACCAAAGCGACTGGACAAATCCCATCAGCTTCCAAACCGATTGTGGCATATGGACTGTAGATGGAGGCAATGCCATCTTTGAAGACTTCGAAAATGTGGATGCGTCCGACTTCCCACCCACGTGTTGGGATAAGTTCAGCCATGAGATGTCAGGCTATACCTATTGGTACCTGAATTCGAATAATGGTTTAGGCTCAAGCGCAGCCTATAGTTATTGGAACGAAGGATACGCCTTCTTAGTCATGCCGAAGATGCACATTAATGGCAACGCCACCCTTTCGTTTGACTATCTCATCGGCTCAGGCGATTACGATGAAAGTTGCTCGGTCGTAGTCTCTACTAATGGATTGACCTATAGCGACTTCAGCAATATCGTTTGGGCGGCTGCTGGCAGCAATTCTGGCAATGCTAGCGCCACCGTTTCGTTGTCTGATTTTGATGGCCGAGACATCTACATCGCCTTCAAATTCAAAGGCTTGGGTACAAGCGGCTGCACCTGGTATGTTGACAACGTCCAAGTCTATGTAGCTGACAAGATATTCGCCACCGATGGCGATTGGAATGTTGCCAATAATTGGCAACCCGAAGGCGTACCTGCCATTACAGAAAGCGTCCACATCAACGCGGCGGCTAATATTCCAAACGATTACATTGCTATAGTTGACAATATCACCATCGGTAACGGCTCCCTTACCATCGCCAATGGCGGACAATTGAAGCATAACAATGAAGGTGTACAGGCAACGGTACAAAAGACCATCAACGGCTACACAGGCAACAAGGACAACTATTACCTGATTGCCTCCCCAATGGCCGAAGACATTGCTCTTGCCAATGTCTCCAACTTGACCTCCAACGATTACGATCTCTACCTGTTCGACCAAAGCCAAGAACTTGAATGGCGCAACCAAGAAGACGGCGCTTTCAACAGCCTCAACAACACTGTGGGTTATCTCTATGCCAACAGCCAGACGGTCACACTTGGCTTCAACGGAGAGCTCATGCCGAGTGATGAGGGTGTGGAAGTGCCGCTCTTATACGACGAATCCTCTCAATTTGCAGGCTGGAACCTCATTGGTAACCCATTTGCATGCGATGCCTATCTTAACGACGATCTAAATTTCTATAAGATTGACGGTACCGAGGTGGTGGCCAGCAATAAGGCCGTTTCACCCATGGAAGGTATCTTCGTGGAAGCCACTAGCGAAAGCCAAAACGTCACTTTTTACAGGACGCAGTTCGGCACCAACGGCAAAGGCGTCCTTAACCTGAATGCCTTCCAATCTGGCAACCGTGTCGACTTGGCCCGCATACGCTTCAGTGAAGGTCGCAACCTAAGCAAGTTCATGCTGCACCGCGATGCTTCCCGACTCTACATCCCTCAGGAAGGCAGAGAATACGCCGTAGTCCATACCGATGGCATTGGCGAACTTCCTGTCAACTTCAAAGCAACCGAAAACGGCACCTATACCATTAATGTAAGCACTGAGGATGTAGAAATGAGCTACCTCCACCTCATCGACAATTTGACGGGTGAGGATGTCAACCTTATGGAAAGCCCAAGTTACAGCTTTGAGGCCAAGACAACGGACTATGCGAGCCGATTCCGTCTGGTGTTTTCAACCATAAGCGGGAACTCAGATGGCGACAATGAGACCTTTGCCTTCTTCAGCAATGGCAAACTCATCGTCTTGAACGAAGACCAAGCCACCTTGCAGGTCATCGACATGATTGGGCGTGTGCTCAGCAGCGAGACGCTCAGCGGTAACACCGAAATCAACCTCAACCAACCTGCTGGCATTTACATGCTCCGCCTCGTCAACGGTGAGAATGTGAAGACGCAAAAGATTGTGGTGAGATAACCATGACCGCTGACCCTGACCCTGACCGCCCACCCATGGGGATAACGGTCTGGGTCTGGGTCAATGGTCAGGGTAAAACAAACCTGAAACTATAAAACGATGAAAAAACTAGCATTAACAATCGCAATCGTCCTCGGACTGGGTCTCACGACCTTCGCTGAGCCCAATGAAGGCGGACTGTTCAAACGCGGTATCGTGCCCGATGAGGAATACTACAACATGGGCATGAACCGTGACGGCAATGCCCCTTTGCTACCCAACCACGGAATGCCGGACAACCAAGACGGCAATCAAGGTCCTGTCGGCACAGGCATAGCAGTGCTCGCAGCCCTCGGCGGCGCTTATCTCATCGGCAAACGCCGTAAACAAGAATAAAGATACTTTTTTTCTTTCATATTGTTGCGCCGGTGGCAGCTTTGCTGTCACCGGCATTTTTGTGGCACCCAAAAGAAGAAGCGACCCCACAAGGAGCCGCTTCCTCACACTCAAAAAACTATCTATGATGTACCTTCTATTTCACTATCACTTTCTTTATCAGTCTATTACCATTCAATTCAATGGAGATGTAATAGACACCTTTATTCAAGTAACCTAAATCAAGGGTGGTTTCGTTGCCAGTGACTTTACCATTCATGATGCATTGCCCCATAAGGCTAAAGACATGATAATCAAAGCCAGAAGCACCATCCATGGTCAGTTTCAACTGGCCATCAGTGGGATTCGGATAAGCCATGAGACCATAATGGTCTTCCTCCAGGCCTTCTACTTGATGCATGATGACGTGGACGATGAAATCGACCGACTGACCATCACTGATGGCACGCATCAACACATTGGCGATGGCTTCGTCACTCGTCAATCTATTGAGTGCCAAAATCCTGCCTGACAAGCTTGCCGAAAGGGCTTCTTCATTGGAATTGGAAATGAGTTCATACTCAATCAATTCATCAGGGTCATCAGGATCGGTGGCCACTCCATTGAGGTCGATGTAAACCAGTTTCGGGAACTCGGTCATGATGACATCCGGCACAGGATGGACTATATAAGGAGGCAAGTCGACAACGGCACCGCCATTGAAATCGTCCATGCAGAAATACGCCGGCGTAATCATGCCACTATTGTTGTTCTTCGTAGACGACAAGCTGAACGAGATGGTAGCCACTTCGCCCAAAGGACTGAGGTCAAACCACTCCCAAGTGTTCAGGATATAGTCGTCTTCGGGGTTGTCGAAGCGATAGTCGGCAAGATAGAAGTCAAGCGTCCCAACAGTCTGCCCACTAGCGTTCTTGCCCGTCGCGGTCAGCTTGAACCAGTCAGGGTCGTTGCCCGAGAGGCCGCCGAAAGGTGTCACGGTATTGTCACCTTCAAGCATGTTTTGATATGCCCACAAATTGTTGGTAACATAACATCCTGTGACGGTATGCGGTTGGCCGTCAGCGGCATAGACATCCGTCTGGGCGCCATAGGTGTAGGCCACGGCGTATTGTGCAGAGCCGTCATAGCCGCAACCTGTGGCAGCGGTGTATTGGGCACTCATATAGGTCTGGCTCAAATCGGTGCGATTGGAGGCTGTGAATCCACCCCAGAAATAGGACGAATAGTAGTTGGTGAAGATCCAGCCATGGCTGAACATCTCGTTGTTGCCTTCCTGAGGTTCCCAGATGCCACTCGGACTCAACTCCACATCTTCAAAATCAGCAATATCAACAGTGATGACCACCTCAACTCCTGAAACGCTGACCTCCATGTCAACATGTTTGCCGTTGCTGGTGGCGCGAATCACCAAGATCCTGTCGTTGAAGGCATTGGGCGTGGTACGGCTTACCGTAAGCACGTCCTCGTCATCGATGGAAGCTGAAACCTCGCTCGGGCAGACCTGAACGGTGTATTCCATCATCTCGTTGTTGTTGTCAGGGTCATCGAAACACGCACTAATGTCGAAAGTGAACGATTGCGGATACTCGGTGTAGATGATGGGGGCCAATTGGTTAGACACCACTGGAGGCTGGTCTTCAACGATGCATTCCACAGTGAATGAGGTCTGCACCGACTGCCCATTGCTCTCGGCTTGAAGAACGATGACTGAAGTTCCTGCCATGTTTTGCAGGCGCTCCACCTCCAACGTGCGACCGTTCAACGTTGTTCCCACTAAAGTGGGATTGCTGTTGGATGCCACCGTGATGACAATATCCTCATTCGGGTCATCGGGGTCGTCGAAAGTGTTGGTCAAATCGACGGTTTCAGAGGCTGGATAGGTCTCAAAGACGATGTCATTGATAGGATTGACCACCACTGGTGGCAGATTGGTACCGCTAGCATACTCATCGGCACCGGCACAGGGCGTCGTGGAACGGTCTTCTCCATCAATGTCGGTCGTCACATAGGATAACGGATTGGCCACGGTGATGCCATCGCTTCCGGTGATATGAAGGTCGTTGTTACCCACAAACTGGGGCGTGCAAAGTGCGGAATGAGCATCGAAACCCGATGCAGCTGTCCAATCGGCTAGCGTAGCGCAATCCGTGCCTGCAATGATGCCGACATTGCTCCCCGTGAAGGAAACACGGTTGTAATCGCAGAAACGGTTGTCGGAGTCGCTATTGAAACGAAACACATAACCAGAGGTTTCGTTGACAAACAGGTTGTTGTAGACCCAAAGGTTTTCCCAGCTCTTTTCCACAAACAGGTTTCCGCAAAGACCCGAGCCTGAGCATTTCGCAGTGTTGTGCGCAAAATAGATATACTCGCTGTCGGCATTGTCGAAATCAAAACAATAACTGTAGTCGGCGTTGCATTGCAGATTCACAATGTTGTTTCGGATGATGACCGGTTCGGCTGCCGTACCTGTGACAGGACGTAGACGAAACACCGTTGTGTAATTGGTAGTTCGGGTCACATCGATGACATTGTTCTCGAAGAGACAGCCATAACGGCAACGAAAGACGTCGATGGCATTATAGTCATTACGGATATCGTATGTGCTGTTGATGGTATTGCCACTCACAGTCACATGGTCGGTAAAGGTGACATACACAGACTTGCTGCTTTGGTTGGTGAAAGTGCAATTCTCAACCAAAAGACCGTCATTGTACTGATAGATGTTATGGCCTTGATAATACAGCCCTATGTAACCGTTCACAAAAGCACAATCCACAAATGCGTTATCGGTATCCTGCCATTCGCCGGAAATCCTATAGACGAGGTTTTTGTCGTTTTCAAGATTGGCCGTCGATACACTACCGACAAAGCGCACATTCTCGAACCGCAAGCCGCTGTTGCCATTCTGCAACTTCACCACGACAGCCTTGTTATCAGAGGTGGTGGTCAAGGTCATGTTCTCAAAGGTCACGTAGTCGGTGCCTGCGAGTTTTAAGGTGCTGTTGTCGGTATAGCCGGCGTTGCTTGTTACCACGACCTGCTGGTTGTCGGCGCCCATGCCACGAAAGATGACACGGCTGGTGGCACTAGTGCCATTGATATTGTTGAGTATGACGTATTCCTCGTATGTACCAGGAGCCACTTCAAAAACGACCTGTCCTGACACACCTGCGGCAAGCGCCGTAGCTGCCGCACTGAACGAAGTGTAATCAGGGTTTTGTGAGGCGTTACTATTAATGGTGTAAGTACCTGAAAGTTGGGCGCGCAAGCTGGTGAAAGCCATTGATAGCGCCAACAAAAAAACTATTCGTTTCATTTCACCAAAGCATTATTGTACCATCACTTTCCGAATCACACGGGATCCGCCCCAACTCACAGCGACAAAATAGACGCCTTGATGACAAGAGCTCAAATCGATTTGAGCCGATCCGTTTTGTGCCTGACCGTTCAACACACATTGTCCCATAAGGTTATAAACCTCATAGTCAAAGCTTTGACTCTCATCCAGATGAACCGTAATCATCCCATTGGTCGGATTAGGATAGACCAGCATGGCCATAGCGTCTTCTTCAAGACCCTCCACATAGTTCATAATCACGCGGAAGTTGAAATCCACATATTGTCCGTCGCTGGTGGCACGCATGGCAATTTCAGCGTCAGCTTGCTCAGCGGTCAAGCGCTCAAGCATCAGAATCCTGCCGTTCATGGTGGCTGAAACCGCCGCCTCGTTGGAGTTGGACAGCATGGTGTATTCTATCAGTTCGTCCGGGTCATCGGGGTCGGTAGCCACACCGTTGAAGTCGATATACACTAACTTGGGGAACTCGTCCATCACCACATCCGGAACCGGAGTGACGACATAAGGCGGCTCGTCGATGACAGCGTTGAGGATGACATGAACATTGAAGTTGACATACTGTCCGTCGCTGGTGGCACGCATGGTGAGGTCAGCAGTTGCTTGATTGGCGTTTTGGCGCGTCATGACCAAGATCTTGCCGTTCATCGTGGCCGTCAAGGCAGAGGGATTCGAGTTGTTGACGATGCTGTAGGCGATGTTCTCATCCGGATCGTCGGGGTCGGTGGCCACACCGTTGAGATTGACTTGTTGCGTCTGCGGGTACTCGTTGAAGACTACGTCAGAAACGGAATTGACGATATAAGGCGGCTCATCAACGACGACGTTGAGAATGACGTGCACAGTGGCCGCTCATCGTGGCCGTCAAGGCAGAGGGATTCGAATTGTTGACGATGCTGTATGCGATGTTCTCATCTGGATCGTCGGGGTCGGTGGCCACACCGTTGAGGTTGACTTGTTGCGTCTGCGGGTACTCGCACCACCACCATTGAAGTTGTCCATGCAGAAATAAGCCGGCGTAATCATATTGTAGCCACTGCCTCTTGATGACGAAAGACTAAAGGAAATGGTAGCCACATTACCCAAGGGGCTGAGATCGAACCACTCCCAAGTATTAAGGACATAGTCTTCCTCATTGTTGGCAAAGCGATAGTCGGCGAGATAGAAATCCAATGTGCCCACAGTCTGCCCACTGGCATTCTTACCTGTCGCCGTCACCTTAAACCAGTCAGGATCATTGCCTGTAGATCCTCCGTAGGGTAACTCGCCATACCCGCCTTGAAGAATGTCCTGATAAGTCCACAGATTGTTGGTGACATAGCAGCCTGTGACGGTATGTAATTGCCCATCGGTGGCATAGACATCCGTCTGCACACCCATGGTATATGCCACTGCATATTGGGTAGAGCCATCATAGCCACAGCCTGAAGCCGCAGTATACTGGGCATTAAGACCCGTTTGACTCAAATCCGTGCGGTTGGAGGCCGTGAAACCGCCCCAATAGCCGTTTTGTGTATTATTGGTGAAAAGCCAGCCGCCGCTGGACATTTCATTGGATCCAATAGGGGGTTGCCAAATACCGTTACTGCCGAGTTGGACGTCTTCGAAAGTGGCTGGATCCTGGGCAAAAGCCCAAGCAGCCAAAAAAAGCGCGAGGGTTAAGGATAAAAGCTTACGCATAACTTATTTGTTTTAATGCATTAAACGAATAATGCAAGACCATCGCAAGCAGCTATGCTAATTGCCGCGCTTAGCGTCGCCCTTGTTCCCGAAGGCTTGCAATTGAACTCATGGTTTGGCAGGTCTTCTGACTCGCCCGAACCTGTCGCCTTCCCATCTGGATGAGCCAGACAGTGGCTTTGTTTGACAGGCCTTACACGGACTTACAGCAGCGGGCACTGTTGCCGATTCACACGGCATTCCCTTGGCCAAACTCGGTGCAAAGATACAACTTTTCCCGCATGCTTGCCATTTTCAACAAAAACAAAGTGGAGACAGCCACTCAGGCCATCTCCACCTTATTCTTTGTCTTACAAAAAAGCTTAGAAGCAGAAACCGATACGTCCCAAAACCATGATGGGATGAACGGTTCCATATTCGTTGAAGTGGGTCTCCGCGTTGGAAACGTTTTCTTCAAGGTTCCTTACCTTCACAGTCTCCTCGCCAGCGACAGAAGCCTTGCCAAGGTCATAGAAGCTGCAACCGATGATCAGATTCTTTGCCACTTCGATGCCAATGCCAGCCTGATAGGCAAAGCTGAAGGCCTTGTCATACTCTTGAATTCTGGTGGTCTGGATTGCGGCAAGTTTATTCACCGTTTCCATCTTGGTGATGAAACGAAGGTTGCCACCTGCACCAGCCTCAACATAGACGCCCAAATTGGGATTAAAGCGGTAAATGTAATTCAAACCCAACATGGCAGGGACATTGATGTATTGCGGCTTTGCCGTATAATTCAGACTACCACCGTTAAACGAACCCTCAGATGTACGATACCAATTCTTCAAATCTTGGCATGGTCCGTTGTAAAGACCATCCACTGAGAGCATGACACCCAGTCCAGGGACGCCAACATTGAAATACCACTTGAGACCTGCATTAAAACCAATGCCTGCACCGGCATCGTCGTCATCAAGTTCATATGAGGTCAATGCAAAATCATCGAACCCATCGAAATCCGCAAAATCAGACATCGGGAAAGAAGCCCCAAGAAACATGGCGCCACGCGTTTGGGCCATAGCCTGACCACCCAGAACCATCATGAGGGTCAAAGCGAACACTTTTAATATTCTATTCATATTTTTGATACTTAAAGTTTTGTTTTTCCGTTGTATTTAAAACGGCACAAAATTACAAAAAATTTGTACTTTTGCGTTCTAAACGGAAAAATATGCTACAAGGTCTCAAACGCTTTAAGGAAAAACACCCTTTCACCTCGTTGATGCTGATTGCCATCGCGGTGAGAATCATCGCCGTAGTGTTTGTTCCAGGTTTCGGCTCCCATGGCGAGCTGCAGCACCCTACCCTTTTCATCGCCTTCCTCGAAAAGATCAAGGCGCTTCTGGGTATCAGCGACTCACAAGGGATGATGTTTCTCAGCCGCTCGCTCTATGCCCTGGTCTCGCTATTCACCGTTTCCATGATCTACCGCATCTGCGACCTGACATCCAATAAGCAAAACGCTTGGCTGTTAGCCCTCATCCCTGCCTTAAGCTGCATTATGCCTTCATTTGGCATCATCGAAAACGCCAGCGCTTTCCTCGGTCTGCCGCTGATGCTCTATGGTGCCAATGTGGTGCTGCGCCAAGAAGTCTTACGACAAAACAACCTCAATGAGAACGTCCACCGCACCTCCTTCCTTATTGCAGGTCTCATGCTCGGATTGGGCATCTGCGTGTGGTATGAGAGCGCCTTCGTCGTTCTCAGCATTCTCTTGATTCTCTGCATCCGACGCAATTTCAAAGGTGCGGTGATGACCCTCATAGGCACCCTCTCCTCTATCGTTGCTTTGGGACTCTTACTTTGGGCTCTAGGTGTCAATCCGTTGAAATACATCCAACTATGACCAAAGAAGAAGCCCGTCAGCGCATCGCTGCCCTGAGCGACGAATTGGAGCAGCACAACTATAATTATTACATCCTCGCCAAACCCACCATCAGCGACTACGAGTTCGACATGAAACTCGAAGAGCTGGCACGTTTGGAGAAGGAGTTCCCTGAGTTTCTCTCCCCCACCTCTCCCACCCAACGCGTAGGCGGCGGTATCACCAAGGAATTCCAGAGCGTGAAGCATCGCTATCCCATGCTCTCTTTGGCCAACTCATACAGCCGCGAGGAGATAGCAGACTTCATCAGCCGCATCAAGAAGACCATCGAAGAGGATGTGGAGTTTTGCTGCGAGCTGAAGTTTGACGGCCTCTCCATCAGCCTGCAATATGAAAACGGTACACTCGTCCGCGCCGTGACTCGTGGCGACGGCACTCAAGGCGACGACGTCACCACCAACGTGAAGACCATTCATTCCGTGCCGCTCAAACTGCATGGCGACTATCCCGAGTTTTTCGAGATGCGAGGCGAGATCGTGATGCCCTTCGAGAGCTTCAACCGCCTCAACGAAGCCCGTGCCGAGGCTGGCGACGACCTCTTCGCCAACCCACGTAACGCTGCCGCTGGAACACTGAAGCTACAAGACTCCAAAGAAGTGGCCCGCCGCCGTTTGGACAACTATTGCTACTATATGATGATGGATGGTCTCGAAGACCGCTATCAAACCCATTACCAAAGCCTTCAGGCCGCCCGCAAATGGGGTTTCAACATTTCCAACTTCATGGCGCTCTGCAAGACCATCGACGAAATCTTCGAGTTCATCGACTATTGGGACGAAGCCCGTCACCAATTGCCTTTTGCCATCGACGGCATCGTGCTGAAGGTCAACAGTTATGCACAACAGCAAGCCTTGGGTTTTACAGCCAAGTCACCGAAATGGGCCATCGCATACAAGTTCAAGGCCGAGGAGGTGGAGACCGAGTTGCAAAGCGTCGACTTCCAGGTGGGACGCCACGGCACCATCACGCCTGTGGCCAACCTCGCTCCCGTGCAATTGGCAGGAACTACCGTGAAACGCGCCACCTTAAACAATGAAGACTTCATCCGCCAGTTCGACCTGCATTACGGCGATACTGTCACCGTGGTGAAAGGCGGTGAAATCATCCCGAAAATCATTGGGGTGAACTTCGACAAACGTCAAGCAGGAGCGCAACCCGTGACTTTTACAAAGGTCTGTCCGGTATGCGGCACCGAGTTGGTAAAGAACAAGGACGAAGCCGCTTGGTACTGTCCTAACGCACAGAGCTGTCCTCCCCAGGTGAAAGGCCGCATCGAGCATTTCATCAGCCGCAAGGCCATGAACATTGAGAGCCTTGGAGAAGGCAAGGTGGAGTTCCTATACGATGCCGGCTTGATCAAGGACGTGGCCGACCTCTATAGCCTCACTTTTAGCAAACTCTACGGTCTGTCCAACGACAAGGTCAGCTTCAAGGAGAAGACCGCCAAGAATATCATCGACGCTTTGGAGAAGTCGAAATCCGTTCCCTTCGAGCGGGTGTTGTTCGCTTTGGGCATCCGCAATGTGGGCGAAGTGGTGGCCAAGACCATCGTGGCCGAATATCACGACATCGACAGCATCATCCGTGCCTCCGTCGAAGAGTTGAGCGCCATCAACACCGTAGGCGAAGTCATTGCACTTTCGGTGAAAGCCTTTTTCGAAAATCCTGTAAATCTGGACATTGTACAACGCCTAAGGGCTGCAGGTTTGCAGTTCGCCAAGGCCGAGACGCCCAAATCCGACAAAGAGCAAGTGCTGGCAGGCAAGTCGTTTGTGGTGAGTGGCGTGTTTGCTCACTATTCCCGCGATGGTATCAAAGAGACCATTAAGGCTTACGGCGGCAAAAACGTTGGCAGTATCTCAGGCAAGACCGACTATGTGCTGGCCGGCGACAAAATGGGACCCGAGAAACGCAAAAAGGCCGAATCATTGGGCATCCCCATCATCACAGAAGAAGAGTTCGACGCCATGATTGGGATGAAACGCGAAAAGGAAGAAACGGGACTTCTCTTTTAAAACACTTCTTTCAAACGCCGCATCGCCTCCTCCACTGTCGACCTCGGACAAGCCAGGTTGATGCGGAAGAAACCGCTTCCTGCTTCACCAAAGTCTTTACCACGATTGAAGCCCAATTGCGCTTCCAGCGTCATCTTGCGCCACAATTCCTCTTCCGAAAGACCGTAGCCGTTGAAGTCAAGCCACATCATATAGGTAGCCTGCGGCTTGTGGAACTTCACCTTGGGAAGGTTTGTGGTCAGGAAGTCCGCGACATAGTCGATGTTGCCTTGTACATAGTCAAGCAACTGTCCCAGCCATTCATCGCCGTCTGTCATGGCAGCCTGTGTCGAGACTTTACCGAAGATGTTGCCGAGATGCGCCTCCATATCTTCAACGTAGGCCACGTAGGTCTTGCGCAATGCCTCGTTGGGGATGATGGCCGTGGAAGTGGCCAAACCCGCCAGGTTGAAGGTCTTGGAAGCCGCGTGGAAGGTGATGCTGTTCAAAGCATACTGATGTCCCAAAGTGGCAAAAGGCGTATGCTTGTAACCAGGCAGCACCAAGTCGCAGTGAATCTCATCGGAGATGACAAGCACATGGTTTTTCAAGCAAATCTCGCCCAAAAGCAGCAACTCGTTTCGCGTCCAGCAACGGCCAACGGGATTATGAGGATTGCAGAGGATCAGCATCTTGGCTGTCTTGGCTTGCTCGACCAGCTGGTCAAAATTGAATTCATAGCCATCACCTTTATTAATTAAGGTGTTGTAGACCAGTTTGCGTCCGTGGCTGCTCACGGCATGATGGAAAGGCGGATAGACAGGCGGCTGAATGATTATTTCGTCACCAGGCTGCGTAAAAGCCATCACCGCCATCGTAAAGCCACAGACCACCCCAGGAGTAAACGACAGCCACTCCTGCTTCACTTCCCACTGATGACGGCGTTTCAGCCATCCCATAATGGATTGGAAATAGGCATCATCCTTGAAATGGTAACCATACACAGGATGCTCGGCACGTTCGATGACTGCCTTGCGGACAAAGTCGGGAGTCTCAAAGTCCATATCGGCCACCCACATGGGCAACACGTCGGGATTGCCGAACACCTGTTGGCGCAAATCATACTTAACGCAGTTGGTATCAGCGCGATTGATGATCTTGTCGAAATCGTATTTCATCGTAGCTTGTTTTTGATGCCGCAAAGTTGCGAAAAAAATCGCGGTTTTTGCCGTGGATTAGGAAAAAAGATGTACTTTTGCGCCGTCAAACAAAGACAAAACGTTCTTTCATTCTTGGGGGAGTCGCATAGTGGCAATTGCAACAGACTGTAAATCTGTCCGGGTATCCGTTCGGTGGTTCGAGTCCACCCTCCCCCACTTCTAAGCGAAGTGTTCGGCTTCGCTTTTTTCATGCCCTTTTCACAGAAAACAAAATTTCTCCAGCTTTTTTTCATCGCATTAAAATAATTGTATATCTTTGCACTACAAATACGTATGTTATGAAGATTTTTGTCGCCAAACTAGCATTTAAGACCACAACGGAAGATTTAAGAGCCCTGTTCGAGCAATTCGGCACGGTGGAATCCTGCAAGGTCATCATGGATCACGAGACGGGCCGCTCGAAATGTTACGGTTTCGTTGAAATGCCCAACGACGATGAGGCATACAAAGCCATCGTGGAGACTGACGAGACCGTCTTCATGGGTAACGAGCTGCAAGTCAAGAAGTCACGTCCACAAGCCGCAGCGGCTCCCAAGCCGGAAAAACCGGTACGCCCAAAGCGCCCACACCATCCTTACGTACCCAAGACGGAGGAATAATAATGCGTTAGCGCATTTTTTTCGCCCAAGTCGCCTACATATTTAAAAATATTCCGTATTTTTGCACCCGCAAAACGATGGCCTGGTAGCTCAGCTGGATAGAGCAACAGCCTTCTAAGCTGTGGGTCTTGGGTTCGAATCCCAACCGGGTCACGAAAAAGAAAAATCCCAACTCCATTGGAGCTGGGATTTTTCATTATCCTAAGAACAATAGTGCGACTTACTTCACTTGGTCGACGATGGCCTTGAAAGCCTCCGGGTTGTTCACAGCGAGATCGGCAAGGACCTTGCGATTGATTTCGATGCCCGACTTGGTGAGCTTGTCCATGAATTGGCTGTAGTTCATGCCAAATTCGCGCACAGCGGCGTTGATACGGACGATCCACAGGCTGCGGAATTCGCGCTTCTTGTTTCTTCTGTCGCGATAAGCGTAGGTTTGACCCTTTTCGTAAGAGTTCTTCGCCACAGTCCACACGTTC
>ONKA01000019.1:0-25090 GCA_900318265.1 uncultured Bacteroidales bacterium
AAAGTTTACACGAACAAAATCACGGTACGATGAAAAACATAAGACTTATTGCTTTGGCCGCCTTTATGATGCTTGGGACGAGGATGCAGGCACAAAACAAAGACGACCCATGGCCACATTATATTGAAGAATATCCATTGTGGATTGATTCTGTCACAGTGCAGCCTAATGGCTTTGTGATGGATGCCAACGGCAATGTGGAAATCTCCACGCCTGAAGGTTTGGCGTGGTTGATAAGCGCAGCGAACGGGCTGAACGGCTGCGAGCCAGACAATTTCGATGGGCGCACCGTGAGACTCACTTGCGACATCGACCTTGACGCTGGTGCGCATCGGCGCTTTTCGCCCATCGGCAGCCGCGAACATCCCTTTATGGGTACTTTTGATGGTGGCGGTCATACAATCGATGGCTTGTATGTCGCGTATAATTCCCCAGAGTATGATCCCGCTTTTGATATAGGCATGTTCGGATGTCTCAAACATGGAACAGTGAAAGATTTTGTTGTCAATTCAGGCTTGTTTGTTACAGGCCATCACCTCAACGGCGGAGAGTTTTTTGACGGATGTTTGGTGGGTATCTCCGATTCACTCTCTGTGGTGGATGGTTGCATTGTAAAAATAAGGGCTGGAAGTGCTGGAGGAGATGACCAATTTGGTAGTATTGTCGGATTGAACAGAAACTCCGTTGTAAGGAATTGCGCCTATTGCTATGGTGACAATGACTATTTGGTTTCAAGGAACGGAGGAGGTATTGTATATCACAACCTTTCGGAAGGCGGGTATGCCGACGCTGAAATAGATAATTGCTTCTTCTATGGAAGCGTGAGAGTCTCGTATAGTGCCCAGTCGTTTGGCGGGATTGTCTGCTTCAGTGAATCAGATAGTCAGGGCGGCAAAGCCGTGGTAAAGAATTGCTTTGCCGAAGTCCTTGCCAGGTTGAATGGTTTTATGGAATACAAAGGTTCCGTAGTGGGTTACAACATGAAAGGTTGCGTGGTGGAAAACTGCTATGGCCATATTTGGAACAACTACGGACAAGCAGGGCTTTTCGGCGACAATCAGGGTTTAGCCATGGAATGTGCGGAATTTGTTCCTACCGGACCCTGCCAATTGGAAACAAACGTGATGGTAGGCTCCACTTCGACTGACATCATGGTGGATGCCCTCAACGCTTGGGTGGACATGCAATGGGACTGCTTTTTTATTGTCAGTTTATCCCAATCCTACCAATGGAGTTGTTCGGATTGAGGGTGTTGTCGCTGATGAGGTGCAGGTTTATAATTCCCTTGGGCAGTTGGTGAAAACGGTTCTGGGAGCGAATGAGATTGATTTGAGTGGATTGGTGGTAGGGGTGTATATGCTGCGCATCATGGATGCAGATGGAAAAGTTTACACAAATAAAATCACGGTACGATGAAAAACATTAGACTTATTGCATTGGTTGGGCTTGGCCTTATGGCGAGCAACCTTTTTGCACAAGTTCCCGGCAGATGGGAAGACCCGATGAAGGTGGATGCCTCTGTAATCAGCAACCAAACGGTTAGGGTTCAGTGGGAGAGCCAATTCGTCGATCATTTCGAAACGGGTGATTTCAGCCTTTTCGACTGGAACAATGCCGTTTCTGATTATCCTTGGGAGATTACCGACAGCCAGTCCTTTGACGGTTCCTTCTCCATGCGGGCGTCGAATGCGGGCATAGACAATTCGACTTCGGCCATACAAATCACGATGTCCATCCCACGTGATTGCGAGATGTGGTTTTATGGCAAAATCTCCTCGGAAAACAACTGGGATTTGGGTAAGTTTTATATCGATGGCGAGTGCATGACGAGCCAGTCGGGACAAGGTTCATGGCTGACTGCATCCATTTTGTTTACGATGGCTCTTTTTATCAGCCGCAAAGTTGGTTGTATTATGGATATGACGGTTACCGTGGCAGCATGGGTGACGGCGGCAATGCCTGTGAATGGGCCATGAAATGGACTGAGCAGACGAGTGGAGTCATTACGGATGTTGCCCTCTACAGCGATGCTGAAGGACTGACGGGCGGCACCTATACGTGTACCATATACTTGGGCGGTGAAGATGCGCCTGGGGAGGCGATGTCGTCAATTACCGTGGATGTGACGCCAGGACTGGGCGATTATCAGTATTTTGAATTGGATGACTGGGTGGAGGTCGGTTTAGAGGCAGGAAGCATCTGGATGGTATGGAGCACCGACGACGGCCACGAGACACCGGCTCCCTACGGCAATGGTGGTTCGAGCGACGACGGCACTTGGTGGAAAACCGAAGACGGATGGCAGCAAACCGACCTTGGCGGTGGCGCTTGGCTGATGCAGATGCTTATGTATTATGACAGCGGTTTTCCGCATTTCAAGGTGTATCGCGCCCTTTGCGACGGCCAGGACATGGAGTTGATTGCAAGAAAGCTGGAGGTCAATTCCTACCTTGACGGACAATGGGCTGACTTGGATGACGGCCTTTACAAATGGGGTGTCAGCCATGTGATCAACGGCGTGGAATCAGCGATTTCGTGGTCTGAATGCTTGGAGAAGAATACCACGGGGGTTGAAGAGAATCGTTTTGAGGCTGTTGTTTATCCCAATCCTGCCAGCGGGGTTGTGCGCATTGAGGGTGTTGAGGTTGATGAGGTGCAGGTCTATAATGCCCTTGGGCAGATGGTGAAGAGGGTACGGAACTCTAATGAAATTAGTGTGGAAGGTTTGGCGGAAGGGGTTTATCTGGTGCACATCATGGATGCGGAAGGAAAAAGCCATACGGCGCGGGTAGTGGTGAAAGAATAGGGATCACTTTTCAAATCGAGCAAAAGGCTGACAGCGTGAGCGGTCGGCCTTTTTTCATTAATGTCGCAATTTTTTCCTATTTTTGCAGGTCATTAATGACCTATCACATAGCAAAATGTCAGAGACCCCTCAAAATACTAAGCCTAGGAAGCCTAAACTCCGTAACGTCTCCTTAAAGAAGCTGAACCGGAGATACGACTTCCTGATGTCGCACGACGAGAGCGGCCGCCCTATCCTCAATTTCAAACTCAACCTTCTGAATCTGATTTTGGTTATCATAGGCATCGCCCTCCTGCTCATCATCATCACGACTTTCATCATCGCCTTCACGCCCTTGCGCGAATACATCCCTGGCTACACCGACACCAACCTCAACCGTGAGGTCTACTTGCTCAGTCTCCGCGCCGACTCGATTGAAAAAGAGTTGCAAAAGAAAGACATCTATTTCGAGAACATCAAGAAAATCGTGGAGGGTTACGACTTTGCCGCCGATAGCAGTTTGGCCTCGGTGAGGATTTATGAGCCTTTGCCTCAAGAGGTTATCGACTCCATTACGTTGAAAAAATCGGTTCAGGACAGTCTGTTGCGTGCCGAATATGCTGCCCAAAACCAATACAACCTCTTTGGTCCCGACTATCTGCCACCCACCAAGCCGAGTTCGCTGGTGAAGAATTTCTTTGTTCCGCTCAATGGCACCGTCGTCAAGGCTTTCAATGCTGACGAAGGGCATTTTGGCGTCGATGTCATCTCCGATGGCGACAAAATCATCAATGCCACCTTGGATGGTACCGTTGTGTTTTCTACATGGAGCATCAACAACGGCTATTGCATCGGTATTCAACATGCAGACAGCTATTTCTCTGTGTATAAGCACAATGCAACCCTGTTGAAAAAGGAAGGCGACTACGTCAAGGCGGGGGAGGCCATCGCCATTTTGGGCCGTTCGGGCGACAAGCAAGAAACCGAACACCTGCATTTCGAGCTATGGCGCAACGGTGTCGCAGTTAATCCCGTCGAATATATGACCATCAATCATCCCGACGAAAAGTAAAAATCACTATCTTTGCGCCGTTTTTTTCACCGATAAACAAAACCTACTATGACTATATTAATAAAGGTACTGCAGTTTTTCCTTTCCCTCTCTATCTTGATTTTCATCCACGAACTGGGCCACTTCCTTGCAGCCAAGGCTTTCAAGACCCGCGTCGAGAAGTTCTATCTCTTCTTCGACTGGGGCTTCTCCCTCTTCCGATGCAAGAAGGTGAACGGCAAGTGGCGCTTCAAGTTCTTCTCGAAGAATGTGCCAGAGAAATATACTGTCACCGAATATAGGGATGCAGCCGGAAAGAAGCAAAAGAACTACGAGCCTATCGACTTGAATACCTTGCCTGAAGACGACTGGCGTCGCAGTGACGAGACGGAATACGGCATCGGTTGGTTCCCGCTGGGTGGTTACAACAAGATTGCAGGCATGGTCGACGAGTCGATGGATAAGTCGCAGATGAAGCAGCCGCCCCAACCTTGGGAGTTCCGCTCCAAACCCGCCTGGCAGCGTTTCATCATCATGGTGGCGGGTGTGTTCATGAATGTGGTGCTGGCCTTCGTCATCTATATCGGCTTGCTCACCGCCAATGGTGAGAAGTATCTCCCTACAGCCGAAGTCAACAAATACGGTATTGCGGTCGACAGCTTGGGCTATGAGTTGGGCTTCCGTGATGGCGACAAGATATTGTCGGTTGACGGAAAGTATTATGAAGACTTCTCCAAGATCCCGTTGCAAATCATCATCGACAAGGCCAAGACCGTTGAGGTGGAACGCCAGGGGAGAAACATGACCATTGAGCTGCCGGAAGACGCCACGCGGATATTGCTGAGCACGCAAGATGCCGATTTCATTTCAACCCGATTGCCTTTTGTGGTCGACAGTATTGCCGACAGCATTGCGGTCAACGGGAAAATGGAGCTTAGCCCCGCTCGGTTGGCTGGATTGAGAAAAGGCGACCAGATCATCGGCATTAATGAAATCGAGACACCCTATTTCCATGATTTCAGGAAAGCGATTGTGCATTTCAAGAACCAGGACTTCCAACTGCGGGCCCTCAGGGCAAACGACACGATGGTCTTTGACATGCATCTTGGCGAACAGGCCATCATTGGCGCCTCGGTCAAGTCGTTTGACATGGCTGTAAAAGAATACACCTTCTTCCAAGCCATCCCCGCTGGTTTCTCAAAGACTTTCAGTGAGTTGGGCGACTATTGGAAGCAGGTGAAACTCATTTTCAGTCCCAAGACCAAGGCCTACGAAAGCGTGGGTGGCTTCATCTCCATCGGCAAGATCTTCCCCGACACCTGGATTTGGAGCGTGTTCTGGCGCATGACAGCCTTCCTGTCCATCGCGCTTGCCGTGATGAACATCCTGCCTATCCCTGCTTTGGACGGTGGTCACATCCTCTTCCTGCTGTTTGAAATCATCACGCGCCGCAAGCCTAGCGACAAGTTCATGGAAGTGGCCGAGATGGTGGGTCTTGTCCTCGTGCTGGGATTGGTCATTTTGGCCAACGGCAACGATATCATCAGACTGTTTAAGTAAAAAATTATCATACTGAAAAACAAACTGTTAGTTTAAACGGACGAAAATTAATTTGCTCAAATAAATACTATTTTCGTAAATTCGCGGTTTCAAACGCAGCAATATTGTTGATTTTGAAGACGAAAATAACACATATCGCCCTACTCTTCGTCACGCTGTTTTTGGCTGGCATCGAGGTCAAAGCGCAACAGGCGCCCATCTTCACCAATTATTCGAATTCATACGCATACGCCAATGCGGGCTATGCAGGCATGAGCGAAGGCATTAATGTGTTGGGTCTCTATCGCATGCAATGGGCGGGCTTCACGGATATCGATGGCAACGAGATTGCTCCGACGACTTTCCTTTTGTCGGGCGACATGCCTTTCACCAAGTTGCATGGTGGCATGGAGTTTTCCATCATGCAGGATAAGTTGGGCTTTGAGAACAATGTCAACGTGGGCTTGGGCTATTCTTTCCATGCCGACCTGGGTGGCTCTACACTCGGTATTGGCGTAGCGGGAACCTTACTTAACCGTACTGTCGACTTCTCGCAGTTGCATCCCAACCAGGAAGGCGACCCGTTGATCCAAGGTCTGGGCGAGGAAAGCGCCATGATGTTTGACTTCAACGTCGGTCTGTTCTGGCAGATTCCAGAGTCATTCTTCTTTGGGGTTTCGGTTGTCAATGTGCTTGAGTCGATGAGCGAGGCACTCAACGACAACTCGGAGAGCAGTGCCAGCTTCACCACAGACCGCACTTTCTACGCTGTGGCTGGATACCCCTTCCAATTCGAAGACTTGCCTTATCTGACCTTCGTTCCGTCGGCCAGTGTGATGAGCAATATCGCCTCGACTCAGTTCAACGCCAGTGCGCGAGTGATTTATAACAATGTGTTCTCCTTGGGCGTCAACTATCGCTTCCAGGAGTCAGTTGGTCTTATGGCGGGCGTGTCCATCAAGGACTTGACCATCGCCTATTCATACGATATCAATACTTTGGGATTGGGTTTGCCAGGCTCGCATGAAATAGGTCTGAGCTATTGTTTCAAGCTCGACCTCGACCGTACGCCGCGTGACTATCGCAGTGTCCGTTACCTATAATTTTTTGGAGAAAGGTGAGGCTGTTTAGAGGGTGATTAATGATGATTGAGAGGGGATTTAAGGAAAAAAGTTGAAAAAAAAGAAGAGCGAAATATAATATTTCATAATTTTGGCGGTTTTTATAAAGAATCGTTGCCCCGAAAAATCGGTGACTTTTTGGTTGAAAATAAAAGAAATAAAATAGTAATTATATCATTGTCAACAAGATGAAAAGACTACTGTTCGTGATTTCCGTAGCGTTGTTGTTCACAGCCTGCGGCAATTCAAATCAAGGCGAATTGGTTGGAGTGAGAAAAACCAGCAAAACCTTCAACCAGCCGGACCCCTACGGGATGGTTTTTGTCCCGCAAGGCAATTATACCATGGGTGTGGGTGGTGAAGACATCACTGGTTCCTACCTCAACGAGCCCAAAACGGTTTCCGTCTCCGCTTTCTTCATGGACGAGACTGAAATCACCAACAATGAGTATCGCCAATTCGTATATTGGGTGAGAGACTCCATCGCAAGAAGAATTCTTGCCGACAACTTCCCGGACCGTTACGCCATCACCGAGAGCAAAACGGGTGAGGTGTACGACCCGCCGAGGCTGAATTGGAAGGAAAAACTCGATTGGAATAGCAAGGAACAAGAAGTCCGCGAGGCTCTTGAGCCCATGTATCTCCCCGAGCATGAAAGATATTTCCGTCGTAAGGAAATCGACGCCAGAAAGTTGTATTACTCCTATTTCTGGTTCGACATGGTGGCTGCCGCCAAGAAGGACTTCTCCGACGACAAGTTGGTCGAAAACGACTATTCGTTGGGTGAGGCCGATGCTGGCATTAATGTCGACCGTAAGGGTGCTTGGTCGAACCGTAAGCAAGGTTATAGCGACCGTTCGGTCTATGCCCGCGCCGAGGTTATCAACGTATATCCCGACACGCTTTGCTGGATCCACGATTACAGCTACTCGTTCAATGACCCACTGACCGAGAAGTATTTCTGGCATCCTGCTTACGACAACTACCCGGTGGTGGGTGTCACCTGGCAGCAGGCCCGTGCCTTCTGCGTGTGGCGCACCGAGTTGCTCAACGCCTATCTGCGTTCGAAGAAGGATGTCGACCTGTCGGAGTTCCGTCTGCCCACCGAGGCCGAATGGGAATGGGCTGCACGTGGCGGCAAGATGCTGAACCCCTATCCGTGGGGCGGTCCTAACGCCAGCAACGCCAAGGGTTGCTTCATGGCCAACTTTAAGCCCAGAAGAGGTAACTACCTCGCCGACGGTGGTCTGCGTACCCTCGTGGTGGGCTGCTACCCGCCCAATGGCTGGGGCCTTTACGACATGGCTGGTAACGTGGCCGAGTGGACCAATACGGCCTACGACCCCAACTCGTATAACTTCACTTGGGACATGAACCCCAACTATACCTACAACGCCAAGGCTGATGACCCGCCGGTCATGAAGCGTAAGGTCGTCCGCGGTGGTTCGTGGAAGGATGTCTCCTACTACCTGCAAGTCACCACTCGCGACTATCAGTACCAGGATTCGGCCAACTGCTACACGGGCTTCCGTTGCATCCAGCCTTACTTAGGTCGCAACAAGGGCGACAACCCAAGAATGTCGAGGGTTTACAGATAAGGCATAAAACACAAGAAATCAATAAATTATAAACAATAAAAAAATCAACAAAAAAAATCATTGTCATGGCAAAACAAAAAAAAGAACTTAGCGGATTTCAAAAATTCCTCAAATCGAAAAAGTATAAAACCTTCATGGCTTACCTCTATGGTTGGGGTGCTTCTGTGGTTATGATCGGTGCTTACTTCAAACTGACCCACATTCCTGGTGCTGACCTTATGTTGGCTATCGGTCTGGGTGTTGAAGCTGTCATCTTCTTTATGTCGGCTTTCGAACCCGTCCACATGGAATATGAATGGGACAATGTTTTCGTTGAACTTGAGGAAGATTGGGATGGTGTGGAGAAGACCCAGTTTGCCACTTCTGGTGCTGCTGGCAAGAACGTTGCTGCTCCCACCGATGTGGAAGAAGCCATGCTGAGTAAGATGTTTGAAAAGATGAACGTCAGCGAAGATACCTTCAAGAAATTAGGTAGAGGTATCGACAGACTGGCTGAAAATGCCGGTCAAATGGCCGATGTTTCCAATGCAATGGCTGCCACTACCAACTATGCCAATGCTATGGATCGTGCCACGAAGTCAATCGCCGACTTCTCGAATGCCTATATCCAAACCAACCAAAAGCTGTCCGATTCTTTGGGCAAGCTCGACTTCAGCGCCCTTGATGCCAACACCATCAAGAAAGTGGCCAGCAGCATGACGTCGCTCAACTCCATCTACGAGCTCCAACTCCAGGGTGCCGAGCAGACTTCAGCCGCCAGCAAGAAGTTGACCGAAACTATGAACAAGTACATGGATAACCTCAACGCTTCATCGCAGAATGCCGGTCAACTCAACCAACAGTTGACTCAGTTGTCGCAGCGCCTCACCGCTTTGAACAACGTCTATGGTGGAATGTTGTCAGCAATGAACATCAAGGCATAATTCTACTCAAACCGATTGTATAATATAAAAAAGGAGTAAGAACTATGTCAGGCGCAAAAGAAACCCCAAGACAGAAAATGATCGGTATGATGTACCTGGTCTACACTGCCTTGTTAGCCATGAATGTCTCGAAGGACATTTTGGATGCCTTCGACACAGTGAACAGTGGTGTTCAAACAACAAACATCACACTTGCGAATCAAATTGATCAGAAATACGCCGCCTTTGCGGACCAATATAGTAAAGAGCCGGAAAAGGCTGGCCCGTATTGGGAAAAGGCTCAAGCCTTGAAGAGTGAAGCCGATGACCTCATCAATTACGTCGAGGCCCTCAAGTGGGACTTGGTGAAGAAGATTGAATGCGACAAGGCCAAGACCTCTGCCGAGGCCGTGTCGATGGCTCTTGAACAAGGCCTGCTGAAGAATACGGATACCCTGCGTAACGGTCGTAGAATTTACGATATCAACACGTCCAAGGTGAAATCGAGAGACAACTACAATAAGCCTACTGCCTATATGATGGGTGAACCGGAAGGCAACGGTGTGGCATTTGAGCTCTCCGAGAAAATCCGTAAGTTTAGATCTGAAATTTTCAAAGCCGTGGGCGAAGAGCACATCCATGAGATGGGCTTGATGACCGATAGTATCTTCAATCGCGACAAGGAAGCACTTGGAAACGTGCCTACCAAAGAATACAATGTCAAGGTTGACACCACTATGCTTAAATACTATGGTGCTAAAATCGACTATGCCCCTGGTACCACTGACGAGCTTCAGAAAAGCTGGGAGTATCACAACTTCCACCACACGGTGTTGGTTGCTGATGTCACCTTGTTGAACAAGCTTATCTCGGATGCCCAAACTGCCGAGTTGAATGCCGTCACTCAACTGATGACGAACATCCACGCTGCCGACTATAAGTTCGATGAGATTGGTGCCAAGGTGTTTGCTGAGAGCGGCTACCTCCTCTCTGGTCAGACCTATAAGGCTCAAGCTATGGTGACTGCATGGCAGAACACGCAGACCAAGGCTTACGTCAAGTTGGACGGTGGTGCCGAAAAGGAATACACCAGCGATGGTCAAGGTGTCATCAACCTCGACTTCAACTGCGGCGTCGGCCAGCATAAGTACACCGGTTACATCAAGATGCTCGATCCTTCGACCAACGAGATGAAGGACTTCCCGTTTGAGAATACCTTCACCGTGGCTCCTCCTGCGGTGAGTGTGTCGGCCGTCAAGATGAACGTGGTGTATCGTGGTATCGACAACCCGATTGCCGTCGGTGGCGGTGTCGGTGGCGAGATTTCCGCCTCTGCTAGCAGCGGCTCATTGACCAGAACGGGTAACGGTACCTACAACCTGCGTCCTGGTGAGGCCAACGAAGTGACCATCAGCGTCAGCTCGGGTGGTTCCAGCCTCGGTAGCATGAAGTTCCGTGTGAAAGACCTTCCGAAGCCCGTGGCCCTCATCCGTAACGTGGTGAATGGCCAGGTGTCGAAGAGCGCTCTGCAAGCTGCAGGTCGTGTGGAAGCTGAAATGAAAGACTTCGACTTCGACGGCGTCCGCTACGATGTGGTGGGTTATACCTTCCGTTACAAGACCAAGAGCGGTACCACCAAGGAAGCCAAGGCTGGTAGTGGTGCCTTCACCGATGAGATTAGGAATGCCATCAGCCAAGCCAATGTCGGTGACATGTTCGTGTTCACCGCCATCCAGGTGCGTGGTAACGACGGCAAGACCAAGACCATCGAAACACCTATCGGTGTTGAAATCAAGTAATGAACAATTTAAACCTTTATAAGATGAAAAAGACACTTGTTTCAATGTTGACCCTTGTGGCGCTCTTTGGCAGCCTGTGCTTGAATGCGCAGACGACCGACGTCAAGCCGCCGAAGAACAGCATCCTCTCTGGTCAGCAGCAAATCATGAACGAAAAGGCCCCGTCGCCGCTTCCGATCATCGATGAGTCAAACGTCATGTGGAAGAAGACGGTGATTAGGGAGATCGACTTCCGTCAGAAGATCAATCAAGTGTTCTACTACCCGATTAATCCGACCGAGGACTGGAGAAATCTCATCACGGTGATTTATGATGGCATCAACAGTGGTGACATCACGCCTTACCGCGTCGAGAACAACATCGACGATATGGTGACTCCCCTGACTCGCGACGACTTCGAAAAGGAAAACGTGAAGATTGGCGACCCACCGGTCATCTGGAAAGATGGCGAAGAAGTGCCCAATGAGATTGTCTTCAAAGACCGTATGATCAACGTGACGCGTCTGAGAATCAAGGAAGACTGGTATTTCGACAAGAAATTGTCGCAGTTCCTGGTTCGCATCATCGCTTTGGGTCCCATCGTTGTTGACGATGACGGTGGCCTCTCGCAGGTGTGCTGGATTCCTTACGAGGATTCGCGTGACGTGCTGGCCAAGGCCTTTGCATTCAACCGCAACAACTCGGCACAGCGTCGCACATACGACGAAGTCTTCCAAAAACGTATCTTCGATAGTTATATCATCAAGGAAGAGAACGTGTACGACCGTTACATCAACTCTTATGCTTTCAACATTGACGCCCTCTACGAATCAGAGCGCATCAAGAACGAGATGTTCGACTTCGAACAGAGCCTCTGGGAGTATTGATGGTTTGCTAATGACAATGAAAAAGGACGCCAACGGCGTCCTTTTTTTGTGCGGTTTTGGTCACAAAACCGCACAAAAAAAGCAGCCGATTATTCAGCTGCTTTTTTGTCGAATGCCCTGCCAAATTATCGAACTTCTTTGAGGACTTTAATAAGATTGTTTCCTTCATTGAAACACAATATGTGTTTAATAATAAAGAGGTATAATATAAATAGCAGGTGGATAGTGGAAAGATTGTAATTGATAAGTTGAAACTATGCTATAAGAGAAATAACGAGACCCAGTTTTGGAAGATGATGGTAGAGCAACCCGACCATCTTCAATTTGGTGACTTTGAATTGGTCAGAGGGCAAGCCGATGGCACTTATGATGGCATCTATGGGGTTGCCTATGCTCAACATGAATTTGGCATATTGCTCTTTGATAGGTTTTCGGATAAGGAGAAAAGATATTGTTGGTTGAGCATAAGAAATCAAGTGTTCTATTCCGATACGATGAGCATTGCAATGCTCAACGAGTTTCAAGATGCGATGGGATTTGAGGGCATCAATAACATCACCCAATTGGATTTGGCTTATGATTTGCCGTTTAATCCAGTGCCGAGGATAAAGAAATTATTGAAGCGTGAAGATGTTTCGGTTGTACGATGTGGAACGAAGATAGAGGATAAAAGACAGGTGATTGATGGCTTGTTTTTCCTTCATCCAACCAATGGACTGAAAGAACTTGCCCCGACTTTATATTTCAGCGATTCCGACAAGAGGAAATCATTTGTGGTTTATGATAAGAAAAAGGAAATCCAGCGTAGTAATAAGGCATACATTGCAGACTATTACGGCAATCCAAGGCGATTGTATAGGTTGGAAATAAGGTTGACCTCCGATGAGTTATTCCGTTACTTCAAGAAAAACGATATATCACCTTCAGTTGATTTGCTTGTTGACCAATCTTTATTGAAATCCATGTACGATGAATTTCTGTTTCGATTGCTCCATTTCACCTATAAGAGAAAGTCCGTTGGTCTGTTGGATGCGGTGTTGGCGATGAAAGAAGGGTATGACATAGATGTGAAGATGCGCCATTAGGGATATAACCATAGTCCCCAACAATACAAGAAACATATCCCTGTGGATGCAGGTTGATGTATCAAAACTCCAAGTGTATCAATATAATCTATTCTTGATGTTCAAACACAACTTGTTTTTGTGTCTTTTTAATCATTTAGATTATAACAAATGGTTTTTTGATAGGACAATCCTTTGGTTTGTTTTTTATGTAATTTTGCATTGTAACATTTTATTTGATATGAGAAGAAAACACATCATATTCCTTCTTTGGTGCCTTTGGGCTTGCTCCTTAATAGTTGCTACAATATGCGTGAACAAGTATATCAACAATAAACGTATTAAATTGCATGATGAGTTTTGGGATAAATTCGAGAATGAGTTTGAGGGTCAAGATTATTATCAGTGGGATGACATGGTTAATGGTTACTTTGAAGAATTGTTTAGTGGCAAACCAGTATGTAATTACAAAAGAATAGAAAAGAACACGGAAGAATGGGAAAACAATTATGGGAATGTGGATTCACTATACGAACTGAATTGGAATGATGCTTGTCCTCACGAAAACAATGAGGGTTGGAGCATTATGAGAACTCATTATAACCATGACCCCAATAACGTTCTTCAAGTTAATACTATCTTCCCATATAGAGTTGGTTTGAAGAACACGGATGAAGTGAACCCATATTCAATAGAGGATGCAGTTAAAGAGACTTTTGATTTTTATACAAGAGATGAACAATCAGAGTTATATGGCCGATTTAGCAATTATCATTATTTATGGCCTACAATATATGCTTGTTGTAATAGGTATTATAGAGTTATTAAGAACAAGGATTATGATTTCATAGGTAATGAGAAAATAGGCGGCTTTTTAAGTGAAGAAAGGGAAAAACTGAATTCTGAAAAAAATCTCTATGAATTTGGCGTGTTTCAGAATGATTCCTATATAGTGTTTATTGCGGCAACCCAAGAGACGCATTATATGATTCAAGAGGATGAAGGAAAAATTCGTGAGGATAAAACAGGACTTCTTCTTCTGTTTGGTGTGGGGTTGTCTTTATTGTTCTTTTCCGCAATTATTCCATTAACAAAAAAGGAAAAGAAATCTAAAGCAAAAGTTTAGTCAATATTCCAATATGCCGATGGGTCGCCATCAAAGATGGTGTCTATATCATCATCACTATAGCCCATTTCATCTTGGGCATAGGAGCCATTATACTTGTCATAAGTATCCTCTTCATCGTACACATCTGTTTGCTCAATATCAAACATCTCTTCGGCGCATTCGTCATGGTAAACCTTTTCTTCATGTTCAAATTGACGCACTTTTATAATGCTCATCAAATCTTCGGTTATACTAAAATTGGGGAACACTGAATGAATTTGTTCAATCACTTCATCAGAAAAAGCACATATACTACCATCCACATTTTCAATAACCCATTTCACATAGTCCGGAGAACACATCAAAACTTCACCAAGGTCACAACCTTTGAATTTGCCGAAGTCGAATTCTTGAGACAGCACCTCAAAATATACCATACTTATTCTATTTCTATTGTAAGTTCTTCCAATCCAAACAAAGCATAACACCTACGTCCTGTTTCGCAATGTATATACGTACCAACGACCAGTATTTCTTGAGCAACGCTTTTTATTGACTTTTCCGAGACAAAAGGATTAATCATATCGTACAAAGGGCGTAATACCCAATCGCCTTTTCTGATTGGCATATACGCTTTGCCGTCCTTAACGAAAATGTTGTGGTTTTTCCATCTGTCAATTTTTCCTTTAATAGGTCTATACCTATTTACTAATTGTTCAGTAACATCAACTCCTTTTCTCGCACGGATTAGTTGATATAGCGGATGGCTTATCAAATCCGGTATATACAAATTCTCAATGTTAATGTTTACATCAAAATCGTATTTATACAACCCTGCATAAATTGGATTCACAAGACCTTGTTGTTGAACTTTTTCCCCATCATACCAACTAATGACTTGATACATGTAATTATGACATATAACTTGATTGCTACAATCCCTATCAACGATTCCTAAAAGAGCATCTTTCTTATACATGTTTATTTTCGAGTCATCAATCATGTCTTTGCTGCTATTCACAAATCCACGCACCACCATATTGTCAATTAAATCACACGACACTTTCATTCCTATGCGTAGGTGTTTGTACGTCTCAAGATATTCTTGTAAGGTAATTCTGTTCATATTCAATAGTAGATTGATTATTCACTTTAATAACTTCTTCAAACCGAGATGATTCTTCGATTTACTTTCTATCTCTTTTAAGAGGATTTCTCCTTTTACAATGGCAAAACCTGTTTTCGTCACATATTGCAAGGGCTTCCCTTCTTTCCGTAACTGACAAAATACATTATTCAATGACTTGATGCCAATTCCTAATTCTTCTTCATTATGGAAAGCATATAACGAAGCCGGAGAGCCGTAGAACTCAAATATATTATTTCGTTCAAGACAAATCACATTCCTTGCCATGATATATTATTTGGTTACAAAGATAATCCATATTTTCCGAGAAAATTATCAGATGTATCAAAAAATCTTTCAAAATTATTTGGTGTATCAAATAATAATTTGTAATTTAGCCAGCGTAATCAATCAAACACATACACACTATGGAAAACGCAGTAATATACGCAAGAGTTTCAACGCAAGGTCAAGACTATGACAGACAGGTTGAGGAATTAAGAGCCTATGCTCAACGAAATGATTATCAAATTGTTGCAGAGTTTACCGAGAAAATCAGTGGGGCAAAGAAGGTGGACGAGCGCAACGCCATGTCGGAAATGTTGGACTATGTTACCAGTAATGATGTGAAACGAGTGTTGGTTTACGAGTGCAGCCGTATCAGTCGCCGTGCAGCCGATTTCTTGAACATCATTGACTATCTGACCGAACATAAGATTTCGTTATACATTCACCAAAACGGCTTGGAAACATTACAGAGGGATGGCAGCATCAATCCCATTGCTCAACTTGTTTTGGGCATCATTGGCCAGTTCAATCAAATGGAGCGTGGGCTTATTCGTAGCCGAATGGAAAGCGGTTATAACCATTATCGCAGCAACGGAGGCAAGGTGGGTCGCAAGGTGGGGTATAAGAAATCTGATGAGCAGATGAAGGAAGAGTATGCCGAGGAAATCCGATTGTTGAAGAAGGGAATTTCGCTGCGCAATGTGCAGAAAATCAGCGGAACATCAATTAACACCCTTCGCAAACTGAAGGAAATGGTTTCGTAAGAGACCATTTTCCCTATGTGGATTTTGGTTTTATTGTTGGCGAATTATTATCGAAGAATCTAATTTATAATAGTTTTATAATCAATTGATTATGTTTTTAAAAAGAGACGATTTTTTGCCGTTATCCCCCTTCCACATGAGGGGGTATATGGTAAGCACAATAGGGGGCAAACAATGGGTCACGAAAATTTTTTCTCCAGTTTCGCCCCGTTTTTCTTGACTTTCTACCCTTTCCATACTATTTATTTATTGGTAATGAAAACTACCAAAAACTATAACTCAAAAAAGTGAAACGATAATAATTGTAAAAAGTGAAATGATTATGGAAAAGAACTACAAAAGGCAATACAGGGAATGCCCTGTGGAAGTACGAAAGAAAATCAGTGACAAGATGAAAGGCAAGAAGAAATCGGACATGACCAAACAGAAAATATCAATTGGGATGAAAGACTATTGGAAAGGTGTTCCTTCGATGAGTGGAACGGACTTTACTACAACAGGAAGAATTGTTTGAGTTGGATTTTTCAATTGTTGCTTGTATATTAAAGCCAAGAATAAGAGGTATCATATAAACATGAATGCTAAATTACAAAAGTTATGATGAAGATTTTAGAAGATTAGGACTTGATGAGAACGAACAAAAGGTGGTATTAGATTATTTCCACCAGTTAGGAGAAATCCTGTTTAATAATAAGATTGTAAACAATATAAAAGATGAGTAGAAAAAGCAATCAAAAGAAGAAGAAAGCCGCAAAGCAAGTAGAATTTGCCAAGTTAGACCACAAAGTTGCGGCAATGTGGACAAGAGTTTCCAGTGAGAAACAGGAACAGAATAATTGTAGTTTGGAAACCCAAGCGAAAGTGTGTAGAGAGTATGCAGAGCGAAACGGAATCGCCATTAAAAGGTGCTTCGGTGGCACACATGAATCAGCGAAAAAGATGGGTGCGGAGTTTAAAAAGATGATTGATGCGGTCACAAGGGATAAGGAAATCAATGTGATATTAGTGTATTCGTATGACCGATTTAGCCGAACAGGGGCGGAGGCATCAATGCTGAAAGCATTATTGAAGTCGAAGGGTGTCTATGTGGTCAGCGCAACACAACCAGTCGACCCCGATAGCGCATCGGGTGACTTTATGGAAGATGTTTTGTTATTGTTTTCCAAGTTTGATAACACCATAAGAAAGGACAAGTGTGTTGGCGGGATGAAAGAGTGCTTGCGCCGTGGCGAGTGGTTTAATGCCGCTCCATTTGGTTATGACCATTACAAGAAAGACAAGCACCATTATTTGAAGGTGAATTGGAAGGGTGAATTGTTGCGCAAGGCGTTTCGATGGAAAGCCGATGAGGGTTTGAGCAATCCCGAAATTTGCGACAGGTTGAAAGCCCTTGGATTGGAGATTGACAGAAAGAAACTTTCGTATATTTTTATGAATCCAATTTATTGTGGTTACATTAGGCATAATTTACTTGATGAAGGCGAGTTGGTGAAAGGCAACCATGAGCCGATAGTGGATGAAGAGACCTTCAAGAGAATAAACAACATGTCAAAAGCTGGGTACGAACATAAAGAGGTGACAGAGAGTTACCCATTAAAACGCCATGTCAGATGCGCCGATTGTGGCGGTTATCTTACAGGTTATGTTGTGAAGTCCAGAGGAAAAGAATACTACAAGTGCAATAAGATTGGTTGCAAGAACAACCAGTCAGTAACCAAGATGCACAATAAGTATATCGGTTTATTGGATAGTTACGGCATCCCGAAAGAGTTTCACGGCATTTTGAAAAAGGTGTTGATGGAGTTGTTCAAAGGTTGCCATGAGAGCCGAATGGAAATGACCAGCACCCTTAACAAGAAAAAGACCGAGGTAGAGAATAAGATAAAGAATGTTCAATACAGGTTTGGCGTTGGTGAAATCGGGGAAGAGGTTTACAATGTCACGATGTCGAAATTGAAGGATGAGCAATCCGAAATCACGCAACAATTGGAAAGCATCACGGAAAATTTATCGAACAAGAAAAGATATATAGATGTGGTAATACTAATGTGTTGTAAATTAGGAAGTTTATGGAATGAAGGAGATTTTCATTTGAGGCAAAATCTGCAAAAATTGGTGTTCCCCGATGGCGTTCTTTTTGACAAGAAAATAGATGGTTATCGAACAGAAAATGAGAACGCAGTTTTTGCTATATTTCGCAGGTTTTCAGATACTTATAAAAACAATAAAGGGACAGCAGATAGTCTGTTGTCCCTTTTTGTCGGAGTGGCCCGACTCGAACGGGCGACCGCTTGCACCCCATGCAAGAATGCTAGCCAACTGCACCACACCCCGATTGCCTTAGCGGCTGCAAAGATACGAATGTTTTTTGAATTGATGTTCACTTTCCGAAAAAAAAGTTACCTTTGCACAGAATAAATCTAACTGAATAACTGAACAACTAATAACTGACAACTATGGAAAAAGTTGAATGTCTGATAATTGGCTCTGGTCCTGCGGGCTATACCGCAGCCATCTATACCTGCCGCGCTGATGTAAAAACCGTCATTTACGAAGGCATGCAGCCTGGAGGTCAACTCACCCAGACCACCGAAATCGAGAACTTCCCTGGTTATCCCAAGGGCATTAATGGCCCTGATATGATGGAAGACATCCGCCAGCAAGCCCTGCGCTTCGGTGCGGAGATCCGCGAAGGCGAAGTCACTGCCATCGACGTCAGCCAACGTCCCTTCAAGGTGACGACGGAATATGATGGTGAATTGCTGGCTGACAGCATCATCGTTTCCACGGGTGCTGCTGCCCGTTATCTTGGCTTGCCCACCGAAGAGGAATTCAAGGGTGGTGGCGTGTCGGCATGTGCCACGTGCGACGGCTTCTTCTATAAAGGAAAAGACGTGGCAGTAGTGGGCGGTGGTGACACGGCTTGCGAGGATGCCACCTATCTGGCCAAGCTCTGCAATAAGGTCTATCTCATCGTGCGTCGCGATGTGTTGCGTGCCTCCAAGGCCATGCAACACCGTGTGCTGAATACGCCCAACATCGAAGTGCTGTGGAAGCACCAGACCAAGGAACTCTTTGGTGAGCAGCAAGGCTTCATGAAGAAATTGAAGGGCGCAGTGCTGTATCATAGCGACACCAAAGAAGAGCGCACCATCTATGTGGACGGTTTCTTCGAGGCCATCGGCCATACGCCTAACACCGAGCCTTTCAAGGGCATCCTCGACATGGATGAGGAAGGCTACATCATCACCAAGCCCAAGTCGACGGCCACCAATGTGGAGGGTATCTTCGCTTGCGGCGACTGTCAGGATCGCATCTATCGCCAGGCCATTGTGGCTGCCGGTACGGGTGCCATGGCAGGCATCGAGGTGGAGAGATTCCTCATGGGCCATTAATCTACAACGCTTCGCGTCATTGCGAGGAACGAAGCAATCCAGACATGAAGCTTCTGACAGAAATAAGTATTAATCCTTTGGAGCAAACCATCGCCTATGGCGACGGTTTGCTTTTCTTGGGTTCCTGCTTTGCCGATGAGGTGGGCGCACTTTGCCGTGGCTTGGGCTTCGATGCCATGGTGAATCCGTTTGGCGTACTTTACAATCCAGCCAGCATCGCGCAATCGGTGGAGCGACTCCATAGTGGTAACCCATTTTGCCATGAGGAGGTGATCCAGGTAGGTGAGGGACAATACTGCACTTTCAGTCATAATACGGCTTTCTGGAATGTTTCTGAGGCGGCTTTGCTTGAACAGGTCAACCAAAACCTTGCCGAGGCTCATGCGCATTTTGAGAAGTCTAAATGGGTTATTCTTAGTCTGGGTACCTCATGGGTCTTTTGCGACAAGGAGACTCAAAAGGTGGTTTCCAACTGCCATAAGTTGCCTGCATTGCGTTTTGAGCGGGTTTTACTATCGGTGGAGCAGTCTGTCCAATGTCTTTCTGAAATCGTCCGACAGCACCCTGAAAAGCGGTTTGTCTTTACCGTATCGCCATTGCGTCATTTGAAAGATGGCCTGCATGAGAACCAACTCAGCAAGTCCGCGTTGTTGCTTGCCGTCGACCAAGTTTGCAAGCAATTCGATAATGCGCATTATTTCCCAGCCTACGAAATTCTCCTGGATGAGTTGCGCGACTACCGTTTCTACAGGGAGGACATGGTGCATCCCACCGAGCAGGCAGTGCGCTACATCTGGGAACGCTTTGTGGACTTCGCCGTTGACCCGAAGGAAAAACCTGCCATGCAAGCCGCTGCCGAATTGAAGCAGATGCTTCAGCACTGCCCCTTGTTTCCTGAAAGTGAGGCTTTCAAGAGGTTTGAATCGCTGAGAGAGAAGAAAATCAATGAGTTGAAAAGGGATTTTCCAGCGGTTTGCATTAATAATTTGAGCGAATAAAGGGTAGTTTCCCAAATTATTCGTACTTTTGCCGCCCATTCCGCGACGGAATGGATTTTTTATCACTAATACATAATTATAAATGACTGAAAACGAAAGATCTGGCAAGCGTCCGCGCACCAGAAAGCCTGCTGATGATGAATTCCAGCAGAGAAGGTCCTTCAAGTTCTATCACCGCGACGGTGACGAGGAAGGACGCGAAGAGAGAAGTTTTGGCGACAAGCCGAGAGGTGAGCGCCAATTTGATGACAACCGTGGCGACCGTAGGTTCGGTGAACGCAAGTTCGGTGACCGTCCTCGCCGCCGCTTTGATGACGAACACGGTGAAGGCCGTCGTGACGACCGTCCTCGCCGCAGATTTGACGATGACGAGCGTCCGCGCCGTCGTTTTGACGACGACAAGCCGCGTGAACGCCGTTTCCATGATGACGACCGTCCACGTCGCAGATTTGATGACGATGAAAGACCGCGTCGCCGTTTCGATGATGACAAACCTCGTGGCGAACGCCGTTTCGACGACCGTCCGCGTCGCAGATTCGATGACGACGAGCGTCCCCGCCGTCGCTTCGATGACGACAAACCGCGTGAGCGTCGTTTCCATGACGACGATAGACCGCGTCGTAGATTCGACGATGAGCGTCCTCGTCGTAGATTTGAGGATGACGACAGACCGCGCCGTCGCTTTGATGACGACAGACCGCGTGGTGGTAACCGCCGTTTCGACGACCGTCCCCGCCGTCGTTTCGATGACGAGGAAGAGCCGCGTCGTGGCCGCAAGGGCTATGTCCGCGAGAAAGACCCGTTGTACGACCGCCCGAAAGCCACTGGTGAAATCCGCTTGAACAAATATCTGGCCGACTGTGGCATCTGCTCGCGCCGTGAAGCCGACGACCTCATCAAGGCAGGTTGCGTGATGGTGAACGACGAGGTGATCACCACCATGGGCTATAAAGTGAAGACGGAGGATAAGGTGGTATATGGTGGCCAGACACTCAACCGCGAAAAGCTCCGCTATATCCTGCTCAACAAGCCTAAAGGCTATATCACCACTTCTGACGATCCGTATGAACGCGATACCGTGATGGAACTCGTCAAAGATGCTTGCCCTGAGCGCATCTTCCCCGTGGGTCGTCTCGACAAGCAGACCACTGGCCTCTTGCTGTTCACCAACGATGGTGACCTGGCCAAGAAGCTGACCCACCCGAGCAGCGAGATTCCGAAGCTCTACCATGTCATCCTTGATAAGCCTTTGACGAAGAACGATATGATGCGCATTTCTGAAGGCATCGAACTGGACGACGGTCCCATCGCTGCCGACAACATTGCCTACGACCAGGATGATGACAGCAAGAAGAGTATCGGCATCGAGCTCCACTCGGGCCGCAACCGCATCGTCCGCCGTATCTTCGAACATCTCGGCTACGAAGTGACCAAACTCGACCGCGTGATGTTTGCCGGTCTCGACAAGTACAAACTCCCTCGTGGCGAGTGGCGTTTCCTCACCGACCTCGAGGTGATGAATCTGAAGAAGATTTGAACTTGAACGATATAACCCAACAGTTTATCAGGGAAAACCTGAATGCGGACGTGCCGACGCTCGCCTTGAAAAAGGCGCCCGTCGGCACTGACGTTTCATTGGCCTTGCGTCAGATTGCCGCCCGACAGCTTCTGCAAAAGAAGGTGCCTCAATGGGCCGAAAACGAGGACTTGCTCTTCCCCGTACATCTTTCCATTGAACAATGCTCGTCGGAGGCTGCTGCGCAATACAAAGCAGGTTTGTTGGATGGTCAAACCTTCGCTGACCTGACAGGCGGTTTGGGTATCGACACTTTTTACATTTCTCAGCATTTCCAACAAACCGATTATGTGGAGATGCAGACAGAACTCTGCGATTTGGCACGACACAATTTTGCGATCCTGAAGGCCGATGTCAAAGTGTTGAACGAAACGGCAGAGGATTATCTGAAACGTTGCGAACCCAAGGATTGCATCTTTATCGATCCTGCCCGTCGGGATGAGCATGGCCGAAAGACCGTCTCCATTTGCGATTGTACGCCCGATGTGGCTTCCCTACAGGATTTGCTGCGGCAAAAAGCTAATCGAGTGCTTATAAAGCTATCTCCGATGCTAGACATCAGTAAGGCATTGGAGGAACTGTGTCACGTGAAAGAGGTGCATGTGGTGGCTGTTGCCAACGAGTGCAAGGAGCTGGACTTCATTATGGAACGAGATTATCAAGGGGAAGTTCACTTTGTTTGTGTCAATTTGATGACGAATCAACAAGAATTGTGCTTCACCATGGCGGAAGAACGCAGCTCAACCACTCGGCTCGCAGAAGGTGTGATGAAATATCTCTATGAACCCAATCCTGCTTTGATGAAGGCAGGTTGCTTCAAGTTGCTGACAGCGTGTTTTGATGTGTATAAACTGCATAGAAACAGCAACCTGTATACTTCTGACCGATTAATACTAGACTTTCCTGGGCGTGTCTTTGAGGTGCAAGATTGGGCACCATACAATAAAAAGGTAAAGTCGACCTTGTTGGCTGATGTTAAGAAAGCCAGTGTTGCAGTGCGCAATTTTCCCCTTTCTGTGGCCGAGTTACGGAAGAACTTGAAGATTGCTGATGGTGACGAGAACTACGTTTTTGCCACCACTTTGAAAGGGGAGGAAAAGATCATTATCCTTACAAAAAAAGCCGCCTCTGACGAAGCGGCTCATTAAGGGTTACAATTAATGATGTTATCTTCTGTCGGGGATGCCAAACTTGGTCCACCAAGTTTGGTCGTAATTGCTTTTGATGGCTTTTTTCACAGTCTGCGTTCTGCTTTTCAAGGTGTTGAGAGCTGAATGAGCCTCTTCGCTCTTCTTGCGAAGTTCTTCATGCAGCTTATCAATTTCGGCAGAAATAGCTTCCAAGCGCTTGCAGTCTTCTTCCATCTTCTGCAAAACACTTTCTTCCACGCCTGCTTCCCGTCCTAGGCGTTGGTTCCTTTTTACTCCGGAAATGATGAGTTTTGACTTTTCGAGTTGGTCTTTAAAAATTTGGTACATAATCCGTTGGACTTATTGTTTTGGTTGGTTGTTCGTTTTTCAATTCGAACGCAAAGATATGAAAAATTCTGAGAATTATTCATAAAATGTTGAAAATAAGATTATTACATTTTTAAAGCATTGATTTTCAAAGCGGTTTGCGGATTTTATTGATTTTTCAAATAAAGGGAAAGCTTATTTGCGTTCCAAAACCTTGTCTTTCTTCTCTCCTTCTGGCTCTGTTACTAGTAATTCCTCAATTTTTTGGTTGCTGACATCATCAAGGACAATGGCGGTGCGGTAGTCTTTCTTCAGGGCGGTCAGTTTGATGTTGTGCATTGTCAGGCCGTCGACATGGCGGACGAAAAAACCCCAGGCAGGAAGTTCCATGTGCTGTGAGAATTCGGGATAGGCCTTGGGCATCTCGGGCACTTTGTCTAACTCGTCAAGACCCACATGGGCATAATGCGCGTCACCGCCGCCAGGGAACACAATTTCTATGTTCTCCAATGTAACATTCTTTATCTTGCTGTCTTTCAGTCCGATAATACCACAAGGGGAGATGTTGCGCGGTAAGTCTTCGATGGGACCTTCGTACTCGTATCCTGCATCGGGCTTGGTGGCGGCCACCTCGCAATAGAGATTGCGTATGGTGATGCCGTCCATGAAACTCTGCTTGTCGCGACGTGCGCCCACGTTGAGATAGATGGCATTGCCTACGTTCGTGGCATAGAGCGAGTCGACGAGGATGTTCTCGCAGATGCCGCCGTCGACACTTTGAACGGTGATGGCACTGCGGTAGGTGTCGTAGACGACGTTGTCGATGATCTTCACATTCTTGAATCCACCTGCACCCATGGTGCCAAACTTGATGCCACTGGCGCTGCTGCGTGCGGTACAGTGACGCACCTCCACGTTTTGGCACAACTTCTTGGCACTATGCGACTTGAGGCAGATGGCATCGTCGCTGGCGTCGATATAGCTATTGGTTAGAAGGAAGCCGTCGCAGTCCACGATGTCGATGCCATCGTTGTTCCAGAAAGCTGTGCTTTGGATGCGTATGTTGTTGACCTTGACATTCTCACATTGGTCGTACATGGTGACCCAGTTGGCGGCATTGCGGAAGGTGATATTGTCGACTTCCACATTTTTACATTCCCTGAAAATCAGCAGTCTAGGACGGAATCCTTCGCCTACGCGGTCGTTGCTCAGTTTGTCTTTCATCAGGCCTTTGTGCACAAGGTCGGTGCAGTTGTTACCCAACTCACGGCCTTGTCCCTCAATGACGCCACCACTGTTGTATACGCCAATGAGGCGGATGTTCTCGACGCCTTCGGCCAAGATGAGGCCATGGTCGTTGGTGGCATTGAGACGGTCGTAGTCGAAGGGGTTGGTACTCCCCACGAGCACGGCGCCTTCCATCAGCTCGATGGTGACGTTGGATTTGAGATGGATGCTGCCTGTCAGGTAACGGCCCACCCAGAAGCGCAAGGTGCCGCCGCCTTGCTCCGCAATCCAGTCGATGGCGAATTGGATGCTGCGGGTGTTCATCGTCACGCCGTCGCTGCGGATGCCGAACTTCGAGGCGTTGTAAGTGGGTTTAGGTTCCTGGGCGATGGCTTGAAGGACCATCAAGAGGGTGAGGCAAAGGGT
>ONKA01000019.1:25099-66659 GCA_900318265.1 uncultured Bacteroidales bacterium
AAAGTGCTTTTTCATTGTATGTCAGGTTTGTATAGTTTCACTGGTCCAATTATCCCCATGGGTTGCAATGGCTGTTCCCGTCGGGGGTGGTTGACATAGACCCAAGTGGTCGGGTTTTCCTCGCGGTCGAAGGTTTTGAGGTAGTTGCCCATTGTGGTCGTCACACGGATTTCGAGGTCGTTTTGGCCTTCTTGAAGGGCCTTGCTGAGGTCGTAAAGCCTGCGGCCATAATACCGTACACCCAATGATTCTCCGTTGACGAACACCTCGGAGACCCCCTCCACCAATCCTAAATCCAATATTGTAGAGACGGTGTGCACACCGTCTGTACCAAGAAGATCAATGGTTTTCCGATAAATGATAGTCCCGCTGAAATGTTGGTATTCCTCGCTGTCCTTCAGATCGAACAAGGTGTCGAAATGGGCGGTTGTGGTGTCGTGCAAAAGGCTGTGGCATAGCGTGATGTCCCAGTCATCCGAGAGGTCGGTAGGTGACATCGCATTAGTAATCGTATGTAAGGGTTGCCAAAGGGGTAGATGCTGGTCCTTTTTGGTCCTTTCGAAGACGATGAGCACCGATTCGGCAGGTCCAAGGTCGAAGGTATGGCTATTGTCTTCTGCAAGGGGGAGGGTATAGCGTTCGCCCGTCTGCAGGTCCCACACCTGCGCCTGACGTTTATGCGTCAAATCATCGCTAAAGGTGATTTGGGTTGTGTGTGCATGATAGCGGTGGCTGTTGCTGAGTAGCACCATCTCGCTGCCATCGTCGGTGGTGTAGCGGTTCTGCATCACGAAGGGGTCGGGGCTCTCGATGTCGAGGTAATGGGGGAGATGTTCGGCACGCATCAGACTGTCGTACCAGGGGATGAAGCCCTCTTTGGGAGGCTCTACATAGACAAATTGTTCCTTGTGCTGCATCACCTTGTCCATAGTGGCTTTCACAAGTGAATCATGCTTTTGATGGTTATTTGGCCTGCCTAACGATTGGTATGGTATGGTGTCGATGCAAATCACCTTGCCGCCCGTTTCCACAAAATTCAATAGTTGCTCGGCGGTCTCGGGGTGTAGGCTTTCCACGTCAATAAGCATCAAAGTATTGTATTTCCGTTGGTTAAAGCAGAGGTTGCCCCGTTTGATGTCCGATTGGTTGATAATGTTCTCGCTCACGTAGTCCACGCCACCGCCGCATTTGTTGATAGCTTCCCAAATCATGGTCTTGTAGGGGGCACGAGTGGTATTTGGGAAGGGTTCGTTCTGCATCCCGATGGTGCTCCACATGTCGTTTTCGGGGTTGAGGATGGCGATGTCGGCATAGTAGGTACCGTGCTGCAATGCATAGGAGAGTCGGACCTTGTAGTCGTTGTAGAACTTAAAATACGGCCACCAGTTGTTGTTCTCACTGTAATAGGCGCCGTAGCGCACCCATCCAGGGAATGACGCTTCGAGATTGGGTGAGTAGTTGAAGCCGTGGAAGACGCTGTGGGTTACGCCTGATATAGCCGATTGGTCGCCACCGAGTTTGAGTTGATCGAGGCTCATGTTGAACACGGTGTAGGTGTTGGTCATTTCTTCGCAGCTGATGGTGCGGTTGCCGGCGAGATGGGCGCCTGACGACACGAACTTGTTGACCATGGTATAGGCGCGGCCGCGACGGTAGTCGGTCTCCGACATCTCCTCACCAGGCTTATGGCGCAGCCAATTGGTGGTCCACGACTCGCCCTCGGGGATGTCGTAACCCATGGCATTCTCCAAGGGATAAAAGCCGCGACCGTAGGCTTGGGCACGTGCCTTCACGCCAAGATGATGGCACCATTTAAGGTACGTGTTGGTAAAACGTTCCTGCATCAACTGGGCCTTGAAGTCCTCGAAGTCGTAGCGGGCGCGTTGGATCTCTTTTTGGAAGGCTTCGGTCACGGGGACGACGGGGTCGTAGTTGAGCGCACTGCCCATCGAGCCGATTTTGAAAAGGATGAAGGGCAAGTACTCGGTGATGTCGTAGCCGTAGCACTTCTGGAATGTCTCAGCCATATCGTTGGTCCAGTTGGCGCCTTCCAGTTCCATGCTGTCGGTGAAGAGGGCGCGGATATTGCCCTTCAGCGGTCCAATCTGCGCCTCGATTTTGTCCGACATATTGTAAAGATAACGGTCGATTGCCTCGGTATTGAAGTGGTCAAGGACGGGTCCAGCTGCCCCTGGTGCACCGTTGATGACTTCCAGGAAGCCATTGATTTTCACCAAGGCGGCAAGGGTATACTCTCCCTCGGGGACGTCGATAGTGATGATGCTATCTGTCGGGCCTTCGACGGGCTCAGGCACCTTGGAATCAGGTCCCTGAGCCTGTCGAAGGGCCGTCATCACGTCAATGCCTTCATCAACGCTTGAAACTGGATTCGGATAAAGTTTCAGCATCATCAGTTCCTTGGTGTTGCCTTTGTATGGCGAACTCACCTTAGGCATGGCCTTTTCGCAGATGCTGTCGCAAATGATGGTCAATGTGGTGGGTCCTGTCACTGTCTCTGCATAGTTGACCACGATTTGTGCCCATTCGTTTTCGTTTAGGAACTCGGCTCCGAAAGGCCAGCCTGAGCCTACGAGAAGGTCGCAGGTCATGTCAAGTTGTCGGGCTTCGTCGAAACATACTTTAAGCATGTCGATCCACTCGGGACTCAACCATGGTAATGAGGCTTTTCCAAGGCTGTCGCAGTAGGTAGGGAAGGCGATAGGGTTGATCTCCACGCCGCCGAAGCCAGCCTCTTTGAGGAGACGCAATTCACGCACGAGCTCATCTGCCTCCACCTTGTCGCCGTTCCACCACCAGCGGACAAAAGGACGGTATTCCGAGGCTGGTTGTTGGAATTCGGCATACAATTGCTCCGTGTCCAACCCTTCGTTTTTGGGTTGGCACTGGCTCAATAGTAGCCCCAAAGCCAAGAACAACAAAGACAGTCTAATATGCTTCATGAATTGCGTTGCGGTTTGCCCATCAATGATTTGCAAAGATAACAATTAATTAAATCCGAGAAATTCTTGTTTTTATCAGCCGAACCCCATATTTTTGTAGGCAATTATCACGGAACATTCTAAATCAATGAGTTATGAAGAGAATGGTTGCTTTTACTCTGCTTTCGCTTTTTGTTGTGTTTGGATATGCCCAAAACAATTCGGTTTCAATGGGTGGGACCGTATCGGAATGCACCGTTGACAAAGGGCAAACTGCACCGCTTGATGTCTCCATGATTGTGGTGTCGGTCGATCCTGTTGGAAGTGGCATGGCCGAAGGTGGAGGATTGTACGAAAACGGAAGCACGGCTGTCTTGACGGCCACTGCAAACCAGGGCTTTATTTTCAAGAACTGGACCAAAGGAGAGTCGTCCGAATCGTTTTTGAGCCCTTATAGCTTCACAGTCACCGAGGGCGCGTCATACGTTGCACACTTTGTGGAAGTGCCGGAAAACAGTATCGTTATCGGCCAGCCCACGACGACGGAAGAACCGCTGCCCAGCAATTCCTATTACAACTATACCCTCTCAGAACAAATCTTCACAGCGGATGAGCTCGGTTTAACGGCTCCTACTGACCTTGCGAGCGTTACTTTTGTCAACACGGGCACTGCCAAGACCCGCAATTACACGATTTATATGGTGAACACAGAAAGGGCCTATTTCCGCAATGCTGTCGATTGGATCGTCCCAACAGAAGACGATATAGTGTTTACGGGCAGTGTGACTATGGCGGCTGGTGGATTGACGACGATCTATTTTAATTCGCCTTTTGCTTATGATGGTTCTTCCAATGTTGCGCTCATCGTTGACGACAACACAGGTAGTTATTCGCGAGGCATGGAATGTCGCACTTTCACTGCTGCTGACGACAAGACGCTCTATATTTATAGCGATAACACCAATTATGACCCTTATAACCCGACAAGCTACAACGGCACGCTCTCTCAGGAAAGAAACCATGTTATCTTTGGCTTGGCAAGTTACGAATACACTGTTGATGTTTCCACCAATTCGGATGAGGGTATGGTCAGTGTAGAGGAGGGCCCTTTCTATTATGGACAGCAATGCACTGCCACGGCTACACCCATCGGCGACAACGTGTTTTACTATTGGGCTGAAAATGGCGTTCGAGTCTCTGTCGATGCCATTTATTCCTTTATGGTGACGGGTAACACACATTTGGTAGCGTATTTCGGCCCACCGGTCGATGTCATCGTGATGGCTGTCCCCGAAGAAGGTGGAACGGTGATCGGTGGCGGAGGTTTTGGCATTGGGCAGCCTTGTTCCGTTACCGCCACGGCCAACGGAGGCTATCTGTTCACCAATTGGACGGTTTATGATGAGGTGGTGAGTAATGTTTGCGATTATAGTTTCTCGGTGACTGGCGAGACGGTCTTGCTGGCCAACTTTGAGAAAATACCCTCCAATAGCATCGTTGTTGGACAAGCCACCACTGGGCGTACGTTCCTGCCCACTTATTCCTATTACAATTATTCACTTACGCAACAAATCTATACGGCTGATGAAATCGGGCAGGCCTGTGACATCACGAGCATCGCCTTTTTCAACACCACCTACGAGAAAACCCGTGATTTGACCGTTTACCTGATGAACACCAGAAAGGACGCCTTTGAAAGCAACACCGATTGGCTTGTCCCGACAGAGGCCAACAAGGTGTTTTCAGGTGTCGTCACCTTCACCGTGGACAGTTGGGTGGATCTTTTCTTCGACATTCCTTTCACCTATGATGGCCACTCTAACCTGGCCGTAATCATCGATGACAATACGGGGACTTGGGACAACAATCACATGGCTTGTCGTTCCTATGATGTCGATGACTATCAAGCTATTAAAATCAACAAGGATGACGTCGATTTCAATCCATTTGAGCCCCAAGAATACAGTGGGACCCGTCTAAACTACAAGAATCAGATCATTCTGGGCTTGGAAGGTTATACCCATACCTCGGTCGCCACATCCAAGCCAATCACGGTTTATCCCAACCCCACCGAAAACGAGCTTTATCTCGAAGGGAATGGCCTCAAAAAGGTGGAAATCTATAATACCCTGGGACAACTGATGGAAACCATTGATGCTCATGGTTCAGATATGCTGCGACTCGATGTGAGTGAGTATGGGCCGGCGGTTTACATTCTGAAAATCCACTCGGACGATGAAACGACTACGAGGCGTTTTGTTAAGAAGATGACGGAATAAGGTCTATTTCTCGTATTCTGCTTCAATCTCTTCGCGCTCCATCTGCTTCTCGCCCCAATCATCCATAAGGTTTTGGAGCTGCTCTTTCTTTTGGCCGTATGCCCAATACCAGTCGTTATCTATCTTGATGTCGGGATGTTGGTCAGGATTGGCCATGATGGCGTCTTGCTCGGCCAGCTCGGCTTCCAGTTTGCCGATGGCTTCCTCCAAGCGTTGGATCTCCTTGTCGACCTTGCGCAACTTGGCGTCAATCTGCTTCTTGCGCTCGTAGTTGATCTTGTTCTGCGACTGCGGTACGACTTCTTGGACTTTGGTCTGTTTGGCGGCGATTTCCAACTCCTTCAAGTGGCTGAGGTTTTTCTGTTCCAAGAAGTCGTAGATGTCGCCGATGTATTCCTTGATGTTGGGCTTGCGGAACTCATAGACCTTGTTGGTTAGGCCTTGCAGGAAGTCACGGTCGTGGGAGACGATGATCAGTGTGCCGTCATATTGGATCAAGGCGTTCTTCAAGATGTCTTTCGAGAGCATATCCAAGTGGTTGGTGGGCTCGTCGAGGACCAACAAGTTGGTCGGGAAAAGCAGCATCTTGGCCAAGGAAAGACGGGCTTTCTCGCCACCCGAGAGCACTTTCACCTTCTTGTCGATGTCGTCGCCACGGAAGAGGAAGGAACCGAGCAAAGCTTTCACCTTGAGGCGCATGTCGCCGACGGCTACATCGTCCAAAGTCTCAAAGACGGTCTTGTTCATGTCGAGCATGTCCTGTTGGTTTTGGGCATAATACCCAATCTTCACTTCGTGACCGAGCTTCACTTCTCCTTCGTGGTCGAGCACGCCACAAATGATCTTCGACAGTGTGGACTTGCCTTCGCCGTTGCGCCCCACAAAGGCAATCTTCTCGCCTCTCGGAATGAGCAGGTTGATGTCTTTGAGGATGACTTGGTCGCCGTAGGATTTGCCCACATGGTTGAGTTCCAGCGTTACTTTTCCTGAATGCGGCGCAGGTGGAAACTTGAAATGGATGGCCGTGCTGTCGATATCATCCACCACAATCTCATCCATCTTCTCGAGCATCTTCACTCGGCTCTGCACCTGCTTGGCCTTGGTCGCCTTGTAGCGGAACCGCTCAATGAACGCTTCGATGTTCTTGATCTCGCGTTGCTGGTTCTCGTAGGCCGAGCGTTGCATGTCGACACGCTCCTCACGCAGACCGACATAATCGGAATACGGCACTTTGTAGTCGTAGATTTTGCCATTGCTGATTTCCACAGTGCGGATGGTGATGTTGTCCAAGAAAGCGCGGTCGTGCGAGACCATCAAAATAGCGCCATAATAGGCTTTCAGGAAGCCTTCGAGCCACTGGATGGATTCGATGTCGAGGTGGTTGGTGGGCTCGTCAAGAAGCAGGAGATTGGGCTTTTTCAGCAGGATCTTGGCCAGCTCCACGCGCATCTGCCAGCCGTTGCTGAACTCACGCATGGGCCGCAACATATCCTCGTGGCTGAAGCCCAAGCCGACCAAAATCCGTTCCGCCTCGCCTTCGATGCTGTTGCCGCCGAGCAAGGCCAAACGGTCGTTCAGGTTGTTCAGCTTAACGATAAGCTTCTCGTATTGTGGGCTTTCGTAGTCAGTGCGCTCAGCTAGTTCCTGCTGCAACTTTTCCGCATCGCGTTCCAATTGATGGTATTCGTCGAAGGCGGAAAGCGCTTCGTCCAAAACTGTCTTCGTGCTGTTGACATTCTTTTCCTGGGGTAAGTAGCCGATGGTAACGCCTTGAGGGATAATGACATCGCCCTTCGAAGGCTGTTCCAATCCGCAGATGAGTTTCAGCAGCGTGGTCTTGCCTGCGCCGTTTTTGCCCACCAAGCCGATGCGGTCCTTCTCGCGAATCAAGAAGGAGATGTCGGTAAAGAGGTCCTCACCGGTGAAGTGCATGCTCAGGTTTTGGATGGATATCATCGTGGCCGATTTTAGGCCGCAAAGATAGGGATTTTTATTGGTTTTTAGACTGGTTTTCGGTCAAACATCCATCCTTCAAATGAGCACATAATAAACAAAAATGGCCTAAAGGACTATCGGGAGCAGGCTGCCAGATTTGTCCACAAGAAATCGCCCCATTTTCGTTTATCTCAAATTGATACAAATCTCCATCAGTAGTACCTCCTATGGAAACACTATCTATTTTATTATCAATGAATTGTCTGCTTAAATACAACACTTGTTCCGCAAGTTCCGTTTCCAGTTCGACGAAGCATTCATCTATATTGATGCCTGCAGCGTCTTTTGCATACCATAGGTTTTTGTCAAACGAGATTACCTTTAAGAAATACTGCTCTTCAACGGATTCTATTTGTATTGCATATTCAGGATCAAACGATGGCATGGTTGTGAATCGGAAAAGAAAATCGTCTCCTAAACGAGTCTGGAGAATACTATCCAAGGAATTGTAATAGCTTTTCAATTGCGGAGTCACATCAAACCTGGCACAAAGTGATAGCCTTGATTGAGCAACTGCTTTTCCGTTCAATCCAAGTATTGATAATAACAATACTATGCCTATAATACCTTTTTTCATGGCTTATTTTGAAATGACTAAAGGTTTAACCGCTATTCTGTTTTGAGATATGATTTTCACCCAGTACAAACCGCCTTCAAAGCCCGACAAATCGAGTTGCAAAGAATTACCGTCAGCCTCTTTGCTGATCAAAACCTGTCCCAAGGCATTATAAACCATCACTATTTGTAATCCCTCTAATTCTATGGTAATAAGCCCGTTGGTGGGATTGGGATAGAGCTTGAAATCAAGCGCTTGGTTTTCGTTGGTCGAAGTCAGGTCTATTGCGACATAGTTCTGTTCGGGGTCGTTTAAAGTGGCGGCATAGTCCGACTCGCAAGTCTCGCCGTCATCGGCCAGATAGAAGGCCGTCAAGCGGTAATAGACATCCTCGTGGTCATCCTCCGCAAGGTTGTCACGGTATTCATAATACAGCTGGCTTTCTATGGCAGGAATTGTTGCCACTTGTTCATAATCCGTATTGTCGAACGAGCGATACAGGTTATATTGCTGCAAGATGTAGCCTTCCTTGTCGAGTGCCATGTCGCGTCCCGCTTGGTTGGTGACAAAAGCACGCAGCATCCAGGTGTAGTGCATATTGAAGGTATGCATGTCGGTCCAGGTCGTGCCGTCCAACGACACCCATCGGCCGTTGGCATCACCCATGTCTTGGCAAGCGGCAGCCGGTCTTGAAAGGCCTTGCTGCCCCACGACAATCCAAATCGGCTCGTTTTCAGGGATTTCGTATGCGGGGCTGATGATTTCCTCGTGCCAGTCTTGTGCGTTGGTCAAGGCCATGTTTTGCGAACGGACCAAGGTGCGCGGCGCTGTATCGCCTCCCACATAGATCCAAAGCTGATAGGTGCCGGCCCCCACATCGTAGAGTGACACCTTCCTCAAGCTAGTTCCAATATATTCGGCCAAGTCCTCCGCTTCGAAACGGATGGCCCAAAAGATGCGTGGGTCGTTGTCGCCACCCAAGGAGCGCTTGAACTCGCCGTTGTCGAAATGTAGCCATTGGTTGATGGGCTCGGGGCGCTCGCCCCACGACACCAAAGCGCCATGATCCTCGTCGTCCTCGTAATAGCGTATGCCGTCCAGCTTCACTGGCGGATCGCAATAGGCAGGGAAAACCGCAACGGCGCATTGCTCGCACGACATGGAATAATAAGTGCCGTCCGTCGGGCCGTCATACACCAAACGCAGGCAGTATTCCACCTCGCCGTGCAGTTCTACGGTTTCGTCCAAGAATTCGTTCCCTGCGGTGAAATCAAGGAATTCGCCGTTGCGGTATAGTAGGGTACCCTCAAAGTCACCCTCCGGATATACCCAAGAAAGAAACAGGGCTTCTCCGTCCAACATCCAAGACAAGTTCGTTGGGCCTGCGAAATCCGTGCAAGGTCGATACACCCATTGACAGGTCTTCCACTCACCGGTCTCTGACAGATATACAGGCCTCACTTGAGCCGTACAGGTGTCACCTGCTACCAGGCCACCAACCTCAAATTGGTATGAAGTGTTGGCGGTCTGTCCCACATTTTCTCCGTTTAAAACAATCTCAAAATATTGTAAATCACGGCTTTGTGATTCTTCTAAGGACCAAATTGCCCAGCCTGTGAAAGAGACATACAGGCTGTCGATGCCATTTGTGGCTTCGATCAACTCAATTTCGACTTGGGTCGGTTCAAAAATGGAGACCGCGGAATCCGAAACATAGTCCACAAAGCCGTCGAGATGCACCCTGAGGTCGTAGGCATCGCGATAGACGTCTGGCACCAACACATGTCCATCGGCATCCAACGTGGCCTGATAGGAATGGTTTTGAGACGAAAGCATCACTGTGGCTCCTGCTGGCGAAAGCCCCACATTGGTGGTGGCATCGAGGGTGAAGGTAGTGGTCATTGCCTTGTCCAGATATGCCGACCAAATGGTATCGGAATAGCCTCGGTTGCCTTCATAATAGCAGCTCACGCCCCATCGGTATTGTCCCCAAGGCAGGCTGCTCCAGTTCATGTCCATAAACACCGTGTCGGTCAGGTGCGAGGCCATCAGCACAGGTGTCTCCTCAAAGCGGCTACGGAACAGATCGTAGTATTGGAAGGAACGCGTCATCTTGGTGCTGTCCCCCTGGGGCAAGGAGTCGTTCATCGACCAACTGATGCGCACCAAGTCGTCAGTGAATAGTCTGGCTTCCACGTAACGCACGGGATGATAGATTTCATAAAGGGCAAAATAGAGCCCAAAGAAATACTCACCCTCCACGATTTCCAATGAATCCGTTTGGTATTCCGTTTGATAGCCTTCGGCCGAAGCCCAGACCCTATAAATGCCTGCGTTGATGCTGTCGGAAAAATAGCCAAGGGAATCGGTGGTAAGTTGATACATTACTGTGTCGCCAGCAATGTCAATGCCAGAGAAGGTCACTGTGGCGTTCTCAATCGGCGTCGAATAATCTTGCTCGTCCACTTCGCCATAAACCAGAACCTGCCCCATGGCCATCCGTGCCCCCATCAGCAACAAAGCGAGAACCGTCAAAAACCTCTTCATTTCTCTCATAGTCAGCCCTTTCATCGTTTCATAAACTTCGCCATGATTGGACCAGTGCCGTCATTGACAAGAATGAAGTAAACACCAGCCGGCAACTCACCAACCCTCATTGGCAATTCGCCCAACACGTTGGTATGGGTTGTGCTAGTCGGCATTACCGTCATGCCCAAGAGGTTCATCACTGTCACTTGGTAATCCGTGTTGCCCTTCAGTCCGTCGACAACCAGTTCCGTATCAACAGGATTGGGGTAAAGATTCAAATTGGAGGATGCATTCCCAATGCCAGGCCTTAGGCAAACCCTACCTTCGTTGCCGATAAAGAGATGCAAACCGCTTACCGAGGCCTGTTCTGGGGAGAGTGTTATTTCTTCGCACATCCCACGTCCATAGCGTGGCAAGTCGGCCATCACATAGTAAGTGCCGAAAGGCAGGTTGGTGAAATTGAAATGCCCGTCAGGACCCGTCAAAGCGAAGCCAAGGATGCGTTGCTTGCCAGCGTTGAGCAGCAATATGCCGACATTCGACAGACCATCTGAGCAATAGGTAACATCGTTGCCTTCGCGCAGCCACGGCTGGCAATAGAAATCGCGGGCCTTGAACGGGTTCTCTGGATAGTCGAAAACGCCATTGATAACTCCCACTCCTGTGCGGAATCCTTGTGCCATCAGGGGTAAGTCGATGTCCACGTCATAGACGTCGCCATCCACCTCGATTAGATTCGACTCGTTCCACTGTAGGTCTCCTAGGTAGTAGCAGCCACCAGCCTCCGCATCCAAAGTGTCGGGGAAGGCATAAAGGATATAGGTGTCGGGCAACAAGGCATCAAACTTGAAAAGGCCTTCGTCGTCAGAAACCGTACGGTAGAATCCTGAGACAAACGGGTTGTCGTCGCTCAATGCTGCAGCAAGCACTTGTGTATGAGGTCGCAACGTGCCCCCCGCCCAAGTCCTACCTTCAAGGGAATAGTCCTTGAAAAGGTCGAAACGCACCACGTCGGACGCGTGGCCGCAGAACGACCAGGCTTCGAGTTCCAATTCCACATAACCTTGCTCTTTGTCGAACTCACCGGGATAATAGACTGCCTGCAAAGCCAACGAGTCTTCGAAACGACCATCGCCCAAAGAATGCCAACGCAGCGAGTCGTAGTTGATGGCCTCGGCTTGGTCGAGCAAGAGTGGGTGGTTCATGCTGCTGTAGCCATCTTCGCCGGCATACACGCTCAAAGCTTTGTATAATTCCAATTGCAAGGCGTCGCTTTTTGTCACGCCGTTGTTGGTCACGCGCAAGGTGAGTGTTACTTCTCCAGCATTGTAGTCTTCATCCGAAGGATAATAAACGGTGCGCAATGCAATCGAATCAGAGAATACGCCCGTACCCGAAGTCTGCCAAATGAAACTGCTGTATATGTATGGGATGTTGGCATCATTGATGGAATAGCCCGATTGCGAAGCACAGAGCGTGGCGTCGTGACCCGCGTAGGGATAGTAGTTGGCGAAGGCATAGGCGCTTTGTCCAGTTGAAGCGTACACATCGGGATTGAAAGCACGGTCGCAAGCCATAATGGCAACATTCTCAGCTTGTTGTGGTGTAAGGATGTAGGAATTGTCGGCGATGTTGTCAATGCGGTTGGTGAATTTGTAGTAGTTGAAGTTGCCGTAAAACAGCACATAATGGTCGACATCCTGCTCTTGGTTCTCTTCCCATGAGATCAGCCAACGGTTGTTCACCAACTGTTTTTTTACCATGAATGGCGGGGCGATAGGTGCAGTGGTGTCGCATTGGGACAGGTAGTCCTCGTAGATGATTTCACCCAAGGATGGGGAGTCGTGCTTGTCGAGAATCACTGATTCAATGTCGGCCATGGTTTCCGCATCCCAGTAATTGCCTCGCATGTCGATGTCGTCGGTCGTGACGTTGGCAAAGAGGGTGGTGTTTTTCTTGTAGTGCAGGAAATTGTTGCCGTTCATGCGTGATTTGTCGGAGGGGAAACTCACGATTCTTTTCTTCGCCTCGCTGATGGTGTTGCCTTCAAATTGCAGCGATCCCGCTGCCAGCAAGTTGGAGATGGTCAACTCGTTTTCGAAGAAGGTGTTGTGTTCCACGACGAGATGGCAAACTTTCATCATTCTGATGGCCTCGTCGTTGCTCCAAAACACGTTGTTGCGGATGACGACTGAGTCCATGGCAGCCTTCAATCCGTACGAGGAATAGCCTGTTCCTCCCTCCGGCAGGTCCGACGAGATGAGGTTGTTCTCAATGTAGTTGGTAGCGTCCTTGTCGGAGATGCCGCCCACCGTCTCAAAGTTGATGGCCGTGGCAGCCCCTTGGAAGCAGTTGTCCAAAATATGGTTGCGGTTGCACTTGAAGCCATATCCCACATTGGAGATTTCAAGGTTGATCTGTCCTTGGTCGAAGATGTTGTGTGAAAAAACGTTGTCTTCGCTGTCGGCGGTACGCGCTTTCAGTTCGATGCCCGACACGCATTGGAAGAAGAAGCAGCTATCCACCAAGAAATGGTTGCAGTCGATGAGTTCGATGCCCTTGCCTGCATAGTAGTTGTTGAACGTGCAATGGCTGACAACCACGTTGTTGCTCGTGGAAGCGTTCAAGGCAGTCAGGGCGCCCACGACTTCGACGTGGGAGATCCTCACCGTGTCTTCTTCAGCGATGTTTTTCAATTGAATGCCGGCCCAGTCATGTGAAAACTCGTAGCAGAGCAAATAGATCGAGTCGTTTTGTTGTCCATCGAGCACGAGGTTGCCGTTGTCGACACGCAGATAGGCCGACTGTCCAAAATAGATCTTCACACCACCTTCCACGCGCAAGGTGCCTCCGTTTTGAACGGTCAGGGACTCATTCACCCAATACACTGAATCGCCGCTCAGCTTTGGCAACACCAGCAACGAGTCAATCTCGCCGTTGATCGGGACGTAATGTTGCGCCTCGACCCACAGACCCTGCGCCAAAAGGAGCAGGAGCAAGAGATGCCTTATGTGCTTGAGCGGTTTCATGGTTTAGAAGTAATAGGTCAGACCCAAACGGAAGTCCCACATACGCATTCTCATGTCAAACGGGAAATCGGCGCGATACAACGATCCGTTGGTCACCCGGTAATGCACTTCGGGAACGAATTCGATGCGGTTGGCCACCTTCCAGGCAACACCCAAACCGCCATAATAGGAGAGTCGGGTGGGTTCCACCTGCTCTTTGGCGATGGGGGCATGGAAAGGCGACTCGGCCGCGTTGAGCGATCCAGCTTGACTTACAAGGAAGTCTACCGACGCACCTGCCTTAACGAAAGCCCTGAAATGTTCCATCTTGACAAAGTCGAAGGATGCAAAGAGGCCGAGGGTCAGATAATCCAAACGGTTGACGTCGCGATAGGCGTAGTTGGTCGTGGTCAGCGGGATATAGGTCGAATCCAGGATGTATTGGTAGGTGGTGTCGCCAGCGGGGTGTACCACATAATAGGTGTCCAAGGTGTCGTTCACATAATAATCGCCTGAATAGAGGGTTTGCTCCAATAGGAAACGATAGCGCACCGAGCGGTAGCCGAGGCTCATTCCTACGCTGAGGCGGTTGTGCTTGTAGCCACCATCAAGGCCGATGCCGTAAGCTAAGCTCGGGGTCACGTCGACTGAGCCGTTTTCAGGCTTGGGCATCTCCATTTCATGCTTGAAATGTGCTGAGCTCAAAGTCACCGAAGGCGTGATGAACCAGCCATTGTTGCGGAACTTGGGCCATGGGAACTGCCAGCCTTGGTATTTCACTTCATACACCGTGTCGGTATGTGTCTCGTGCTTCACCTGTACAACAGTGTCGTATCGCATCACGGTACGGATAATCTTCAAGGTGTCGTAAATGTGTACGATGTTGTCCGTCTTGCTGACCACGGTGTCGCGTTTCGGTTTGACGACTTCCGTGCGTGGTTCGGCAGGAGGTGTCACCGTGGCTCCGGGGTCGTTGGCGAGTTGTTGGTTCTTCTTGATGACATATTGTTTCCCGATTCTCTTGAAGCCGTAGTCGGTGCCTTTCAGCAAGTCGGTCAGCACCTCCTCAACGGATTTGTAGGAACAGGAATAGCTCTCAATACGTATCTTGCTCAACTCTGCCTTGCTGAAGGCTACGTTCAGTTCATAATCGGCAAATAGTTTCTCCAGGGCTTTGTCCAAGGTGCACGACTCGACTGAAAAAGAGATCAGGGGGTTAAACGACTGGGCGAGGGAGCGTTGGGGGAGTGTTATGGCCAAAAACAGCAGGAGAAACAAGGGTAGCCGTCGCAGCCAGAGTATATTGAGATGAGGATTTTCCATTTCCAAAACGATTCAAAATAGGCCGCTAAGATACGACAAAAAAATGAGAGTACTCTCATTTCCTTGAAAAATTGGTTTTGGAAAGTGGATTTGGATTAGCGGATGTGGTAGACCTCATCGGTCTTGGTGACCGTCACTTCCGATACCAAAGCGATGGTTTCGAGCACTTCGTCGATGGATTCGTCATCGGAGAAGCGGGCCGTGAGAGTCTTGGAGGCACATGACTCGCCGAGGTCGATTTCAACCTTGTAGATGTATTCCAAGGCTTCGACGATCTTCGACAACTTCTCGTTGTTGAACACCAGCACATGCTCGGTGTGCAACTCGTCTTCCTTCACTTCGGAATAGGTCATCATCTTCAACTCGCTTTCGGTGACATTCCACACACCGCGCTCACCTGGGTTGACTTCCACCTGCGACAATATGTTGCCTTTTTCGTCAAAAGCGGTCATCTTCACCTTGCCCGTGTAGAGGTCAACGGTGTAACGCTCAGCGGTCTTGTCGGCGTTAAGCAGGAAACTGGTACCCAGCACTTCCACGTCCATGTTGTTGCAATGGAGCACGAAAGGATGGGCTTCGTCTTTGGCGACATCGAAATAGGCGGTGCCTTCAAAGTCTACGGAACGCTCCGACTTGTTGAAATGCTTGGGATGGCTCAAGGAGCCTTCGCTGTTGAAGTTGACCAATGTCCCGTCGGGCAGCACGTATGAAGATTCGTTTTGGCCGTTGTAAGCGTAAATGACGGTTGAGTTGAAGGGATTGCGTACCAGGAAGCCTATGAACAAGGCGATGAGGAAGGCGGCGGCCACGCCGGAAACGTATTTGTAGTTGCGGCGGAGCCAAGGCATTTGTACCACCTTGGTCTCGGTCTCCTCGATGGCGTCAATCTTGGCGTTGACGGCATCGAGAGCGGCCTCCACATCGGCATCGTCAAGCTCGGGCATGGCGAAGTCGGTGAGGCTCCACACCTCATACTGGTCCTTGAGCGACTTGAAATACAAACGATTCTCTTCCGACTCGGCTACCCACAAAAGCAGTTCATGGGCTTCCTCAGCCGAGCATTGCCCGTCTAAGTAGCTCATTATTAATGCTTCATATTTGTCGTTGACCGAGTACATTTTTTCGTCGTTTTTTCTCGTCGATTCACCTATATGACTAATAACTTTGGTTTTACCCTTAGTCAAAAATGAAAAAAATTGAAATTAATTTAATTAATGGATGATTACTAAATGCGACCCTTTCATGGCTCGATGGTCGCAATAGGGTTAGAGATATTCTTTCAGCCCTTCTCTTAGTTGCTTGATGGCGGCACTCATGTGGGCTTCGACAGTCTTCTGCGACAAGCCCATCTTCTCAGCGATCTCGGTGTATTTCAATCCGTCGAAACGGCTGGCCAAAAACACTTCGCGGCGTTTTTCGGGCATGGTGGCCAAGACCTTTTGGTAGGAGGCCTCCAAATTGTTCGACTGCAAGGTCTCCGAGGGGTCGGTGGCATCCGATTCATCGGTGTAGATCCGCTCGTTGACATCGGTGTGGGCACGCTCCTTATTAATAAAAGTGATGGCTGAGTTGCGCACTGAGCGCAGCATGTACGACTCGAACGAGGTGTTGAAAGTCAGCTTCTCACGACTGGTCCAAAGCTTTACGAAGAGGTCTTGTACGATCTCTGCCGCTTGGTCGCCGTCGCCAACAAACCGGATACAAAAACGAGTCAAAGGCTTGTAAAAGCGACGGAAAATCTGGTCGAACGACTCTTTGTCGCCGCCTTTCATTTTGTCGATAAGAACCTTGAGCTCGTTTTCGTTCATTAATTAATAAAGGTATGGTTGCCTTGGGCAAAACTGGCGGCAAAGGTACGTATTTTTACGAGACAAACCACATTTTAGAGATAAAGATAGTTGGTTTTGGCTTCAAAAGCCATCCAATTTATGCCCAGGCGAAGACCGAAATCGGAGTATTAATGGTCGTAAGAAACCTATTAATGCAATTCTTGCAAAAGTGTAATTATCAGTTTTTCAATGATATAAATGGTGTTTTATGCCTTTTTGAAGAAAATTAATGCGAAAAATCGAAAAGAAAATCTTGACCGATTGAAAAAATGTGTATTTTTGCAGTCCGAAAAAAATGAGAGTTAGTATCTAATTAAAAGATATCTAGAAATGTACGCAATAGTAGAAATCGCAGGACAACAGTTCAAAGTTGAGAAGGGTCAGCAGATCTTCGTCAACAGGCTGCATGAAGAAGAAGGAAGCAAGGTTTCTTTCGACAAAGTGTTATTGATTGGAAACGACGGTTCGACCAAAGTAGGAGCCCCGACGGTAGCCGGCGCCAGTGTCGAAGCCACGGTGATGCAGCACCTCAAAGGCAACAAGATTATCGTTTTCAAGAAGAAGAGAAGAAAAGGATATCAGACTTCTAACGGTCACCGTCAGTATCTGAGCAAGATCCAGATTGAGAACATCACTGAGTAAAAACCCGAAAAACATAAAAAGCTATGGCACACAAAAAAGGCGTTGGTAGTTCCGAGAACGGTCGTGAGTCCGCTAGCAAGCGACTCGGAGTGAAACTTTTCGGTGGACAAGCCGCCATTGCTGGCAACATCATCGTTCGTCAGCGCGGCACGAAGCACTATCCTGGCAAGAATGTCGGTATGGGCAAGGATCACACTTTGTATGCATTGTGTGATGGCATCGTCGAATTCCAGAAGAAGAAAGAAGGCAAGTCCTTCGTCTCTATCCTTCCCGTTGAAGGTCAAGTCACTGAATAATTGTTCATAACATACCGTTTGATCCCGACTGTCGTCCGATGGTCGGGATTTTTTATGCCTGTTTCCACCAAAATGCGTATCTTTGCCGTCCTAACCTCAATTGGTTTGTCATTCTATGAATAAAAAACAGATTCTCTTTGGTTGGCTCGCCCTGTTGCTGCTGCTTGCCAGTTGCCAACCCAAGACCGACCTTGATAAAATTGATGCGTTGCGCAAGCAAGTCAATAAGGATGTCAGAGTATTGAACGATTTGAATGCCGATGCTTTCGTGCAACTCGAAAAGGACTTCATCGCCTGCGACTCTTCGTTGCAATTCCTGTCCGAGGAGCAATTGGATGTCGTTTTCCCAAAACTACAACTCGTGGATGCCTACATCCAGCAATTCAAGGAGACACGGCCCGTCATGCAAGCCGAAATGGACTCCACCTTGGTGCGCCTCGACCTGCTCAAGAAGGATGCTGCCACCCATTACCTTGCCGATTCATTGGTTTCCGCCTATATCGAAGACGAAACCCGTCAAGTGGAAAAGCTGAGCAGCCAAGTGGCGTATTTTAAAGACCGTTTGGGCAGCTGCCGCAAAGAATTGGACGGTATAAAGGAAACAAAATGACCCATTGAATCCTATGAAAAGACACTGGTTTTTCTTTTTGCTTCTTCATCTTGCATTCTTCGTTCCGATGAATGCCCAGATTACCACAACCCCAAAAGGGAAGAAAGTGGATGCCAAGCAGAAGGAACAAATCCAGATCGACGATCAGCTGGCTTCGCAATATTATCGTGAGCAGGATTATGAAAAGGCTCGCGACTTGTATGAGAGGCTTTTCGAGAAGACCGATCAAACCGGTTTTTTCCAACAGTATATCGAATGCTTGTTCCATCTGAAGGATTACGACAAGGCTGAAAGAGAGCTTAAGTCGTACGCAAAGAAAAATCCGAGTTACTCTAAAGCCGTGACCGATCTCATCTATGCTTATAACATGCAGGGTAAGACGGACAAGGCCAAAAAGCAGTTCAACGAGTTGGTAAAAGACCTGCCCCCCCATGCCCCTACCCTCCGAAACCTGAGCTTTGGATTTCAGTCAAGGGGGATGAATGATATGGCTTTGGCTGTTTTGGAGAAAGGCAATACACTCTTCGAGGGGAAGGAAACCTTCTATCTGGACCAAGCTTACATCTATCAGTCGTCGGCCAACTATCAGGAGGCATTCAGGTACTATTTCCTTGAGCTGGAGACCCATCCTGGACAATACAACACCATCCGCAACCGCTTGCAAACTATGATGTACTATGACGTGAACCATAGTATTTCCGACGATTTGCGCGTGGCTCTGCTGAAGCAGACACAGGAGAAGCCTGACTATTTGGAGTTTGCCCAGCTGCTCGTCTGGTTTGCCCTTCAACAAGAGGATTATGACATTGCTTTGGCCCAAAGCCAAAGCATCGACCGCAAGACCCACGACCAAGACGGTCAAATCAACAATCTGGCGGGCATCTGCCTGAACAACAAGCAATATGATATCGCCAAGCAAGGCTATGCCTACATATTGGACAAAGGCAAAAGCAGCCCCTATTATGGTCAAGCGCTCACGGGTAGCCTCAAGGCCGACTACCTGAAACTGAAGGCGGCCAACAGTACCGATAAAAAGGCATACGAGAGACTCACAAAACGCATTGAGGAGGCCTATACAGAGGTCAACTCCAACGACTTGGCGAAGCTGACGCTGATACAAGCCGACATTATGACTTACCAACTCGACAAGTCGGAAGAGGCCATCGACATGCTCAAGGAAGCCATTGAAACTGTTGGCGGGTTACAGGATAAGGCCGAACTCAAGTTGAAACTTGGCGACGTCTATCTCTACAAGGATGAGGTGTGGGAAGCCACATTGCTCTATAGCCAAGTCGACAAGAGCCGTAAGGAAGAACCGTTGGGCCACGAGGCCCGTTTCAAAAATGCCCAGCTGCGTTATTTTATCGGCGAATACGAATGGGCTGAGAGTCAGTTGAAGGTGTTGAAAGCTGCCACGTCCAAGCTCATCGCGAATGATGCCATGACGCTCTCGCTGGTGATTAAAGACAATCTCGAAGTGGACACTACGGGTACCGAACTCAACCGCTTGGCCCGTGCCGACTATAGGATCTATCAGCAAAGGGAAGATGAAGCCGTCGTCCTGCTCGACGACATCATTGCCACGGGCAACGAAATTAGCAAACCGCATGCATTGTTCCGTAAAGGCGAGATTATGGAGAGAAGAAAAGATTTTGCCAATGCCGAGCAATTGTTCCTTCAGATTGTGGAGCAATATCCAGGCAGTTACATGGCCGACGCGGCCTTGATGCATGCCGCTCTTTTGGAGCAAAATGAATTGAAAGACAAGGAAACGGCCAAACAGCATTACGAGAAGTTGATTGACGAATACCCGACGAGTATTTATACCGCGCAAGCGAAAAAGAACTACAGAAAGTTGTAAGTTGAAGGGAGTCCCGTAGGGACGACAGCAACGTAAGCAGGTGGTGTAAACCCCTGCTGACAAAAATATGATACCATGCAAGAAGTAAGACCCAAGAAGAGCCTAGGCCAGCATTTCCTGACTGACCAAAACATAGCCCAACGCATAGTTGAGCAGTTGTCACCCGATGTGGAGAGCGTCATCGAGGTGGGTGCTGGCACGGGTGTGTTGACCCAATACATGGTGCAGGACATCTTGGACAAGTTCCATGTCATTGAAATCGACAAGGAGTCCATCGCCTACCTGCAAAAGCATTTCCCCATGCTGGGCGAGCGGCTTATTGAGGGTGACTTCCTGCGCACTGACCTCAGCCAATTTGGACAACAAAACATGGCCATCATCGGGAATTTTCCTTACAACATCAGCAGCCAAATTTTCTTTCAGGTGTTGAAATACAAGGAACAAGTCGTTGAGGTGGTGGGCATGGTGCAGAAGGAAATGGCCGAGCGAATGGCTGCCAAGGAAGGCAGCAAGACCTACGGCATCCTAAGCGTGCTGATGCAGGCTTGGTACGACATCGACTACCTCTTCACCGTGCACGAAAACGTGTTCAACCCGCCGCCCAAGGTGAAGTCGGCAGTCATCAAGATGCGGCGCAACGCCGTCACCGATTTGGGTTGCGACGAGAAGCTGTTTGTCAGCATCGTCAAGCAGGCCTTCAACCAGCGCCGCAAGACCATGCGCAACTCACTGCGCCCGATGCTCCGCCCCGACATCATCGACAACGAGGTCTTCAACAAACGGCCTGAACAGCTTTCTGTACAGGAGTTTATTGACTTGACGAATTTAATAGGAGCAAGCAATTAAGGGCTAATAGATATAAAAGACCTCCTATGTCATTCCTCTGGGAATCTATAGGAGGTCTTTTATTTACTCGTAAAACCGATTCTCTTTCATATAAAGGAATGCCTTCTCAGGCATGAAATGCCTGACGTCGCGCCCTTCCTTGGCGCATTGGCGGATAAAGGTGGACGAGATTTCCAGAATCGGGGTCTTTAGCACCGTGACGGATGGATAATTGATGAGATCACCGCCATCGTAGCCCTCACGCGGAAAGACTAACAGCTCATAATTGTCAAGAATCTTCTGGTATTCACGCCAGTTCTTGAAGTTTTGCAGGCTGTCCATGCCGCAGATGAAGACGAACTCGCAGTCGGGGTACTGCTCCGAGAGTGCGGTCAGGGTGTTGATGGTATAGGATGGGGTAGGGAGGTGCATCTCGATGTCGCTGACATGGAAACGCGGGTCGTCGCCGAGGGCAAGCTGAACCATCTTGAGGCGTTCGTCATCGTCCAGCAAATCCTCTTTCTTTTTCAAAGGATTCTGCGGTGTGACCACAAACCATAGTTCGTCCAAGTCGGAGAACTCGACCAGATAGTTGGCCAGCATGATGTGGCCGTGATGGATCGGGTTGAACGAACCGGAGTAAATGCCTACTTTTTTCATGGCCTTAAAAGTCCAAGTCAGGGCGGTGGGTCTCAGGGGTGTTCAAGAATGCGGTGACCACCTCAAGGATTTCGCGCTTGGCGGTCTCGAGGTCGTCGTTGATGATGGTACGGTCGAACTTGCCTTGGGCAAACTCGGTCTCCCATTCGGCTTTGGCGACACGGTTCTCGATCTCCTCCATCGAGTCGGTGCCACGATTAATGAGACGCTGGCGAAGCACTTCAACAGATGGTGCTTGGATGAAGACCGAAAGGGCTTGGTCGCCATAGTGCTTCTTGATGTTCACGCCTCCACAGACGTCGACGTCGAAGGCCACATGCTTGCCGTCTTCCTGCATCTGGGCGACTACAGCAAGCAAGGTGCCATAGCAACGGCCGGGATAGACCTCTTCCCATTCGAGGAACTCGCCGTTGTCGACGCGTTGCTTGAACTCGTCCATCGACAAGAAATAATATTCACGGCCGTTCACCTCCTCGCCACGAGGCGGACGAGTGGTGGCCGAAACCGAGAAAGCCATCTCAGGGATGTTGGCCATGACATGATTGAGCAAGGTGGTCTTGCCCGAGCCCGACGGGGCACTGAAGATTAGAAGTTTTCCTTTCATAGTTGTTCAGTTGTTCAGTTATTCAGTTGTTCAGTTGCTGCAGTCCGATTAACTGACAACTGCAAACTGAACAACTGCAAACTTATAAGATATTACACACCTGTTCCTTGATCTTCTCCAACTCGTCCTTCATCTTGACGACAATCTTCTGGATGTTCACCTCGTTGGCTTTCGAGCCTAAGGTGTTGATTTCGCGCCCCATCTCTTGGGCGATGAAGCCGAGTTTCTTGCCCGCTTGGTCGTCGTCGCAACTCTCGTTGAAGTAGTTGCAATGTTGGCGCAGGCGCACCTTCTCCTCGGTGATATCGAGTTTCTCAAGATAATAGATGAGTTCTTGTTCGAAGCGGTTCTCGTCGTACTGTCCAGTGGTCGTCAGTTCGCTTAGGTTCTTCGTGATGCGTTGCTTGATGACTTCGTGGCGGCTCTTCTCGTAGGGCTCCACTTGTCCGAGCAGGTCAAGAATCAGTTCCACGCGGTGTAGCAGGTCTTTCTTAAGTGTCTGCCCTTCTTGGATGCGGAAACCGTCGACGATGTCCAGGGCTTGGTCGAGGGTCTCGGCCACTTTGGCTACAAAGGCTTCGTCATAGTTCTCTGCGGGCACGTTGAAGATGCCGGGCATACGGAAGAGAATGGATGCCATGTCGGCAGCAGGAGCCACGTTCAAGGCAACCGAAATGGTCTCAATCTGCTCTTTGTAGGCCTTCACGATGTCCTGGTCGATGTGGTAGGTCTGGCTCAGGTCGGTGTCGGTGATGGTGATGACCACGTCCACCTTGCCGCGTTGCAGTTTGGCTCCAATGCTGTTGCGGAAGTCCAATTCAGCGAAACGCAACTCGTTGGGCAACTTGACTTGTAGGTCCAATTGCTTGCTGTTGAGTGTTTTGACTTCGACGGTTACCTTTTTGGCGTTGTAGGTTTGCTCGGCGATGCCGTAGCCAGTCATGGAACGAATCATAAATCTTGTTTTTGCTTATGGTATTAATGCTGGACGAATCCCCAGGACTCCTTGCCGTAGAGGTCTTTTTGTGCGGCTGCAGAGATGCCAGCCTGATGAACCAGATTGATTCTTGAGGAGAACACACCGTAGCCACCCGACACGTTGGTGTAGTCCGGTACGGCTTGTGAGAAGCCTGCCTGCGAATTCACCTGAATGTAGTTGTATAGTTCGTCACCACCTGCCGAGAGCTTGATTTGGATGGGTTTGGTGTCGAACGAACGCTCTACGTTGGGATGGTTGGCGTTATATACCGTGTCGGCGCCAATGGCAGTCTCCAAAAGGTTGAACAGGATATTCTCACTGTAGGTGAAGAAACATTGGTTGTTTTCGGTGACCAACTCATCGATGCTTTTGGTGCCACACGAATAGGACACTTGCTTGTCGACCATGGGCCCTCCATCGTGGGATTCATGGTAGGTGAATACAAACTCCATGTCGTAAAAGACGGCATTGTCGGCGGGAAGGAACGTGATTTTGCTCGAGTTGTTGCTGGGCGCAGCCTTGAAGTGGAGGGAATAGGTGGTGATTTTGAAATTCTCTCCGCCCACGACTCTGGTTTTGGCAGTAATGGTGTCGCTACCTTTGTGGACAAGGAGTTTATATAAATACTTGGAATGAGCATTGTTGTTGGTGAACTTGTCCTTCTCGGTGGTGTAATATGCTTTTTGGTTGGGTGAGTAGAAGATGCCTTCCTCCTTGTCATGAATCGTTATCGTGTCAAGCATCAGCGTGTCGCCGGTGGGTTCGTAGGTGTTTCCGTAAGTTTGCTTGTATTCCACAATATAAGCTTTTAATTTGCCGGGATAATTGCACGAGTCGGCGATGAGCGCCACGTCAAGGGCGTTGATATGATTGTCGTTATTGCCTGAGAACGCCCTGTTGATCCTTACATAGTTGGTGTCTTCAGTGATATTGAGCAAACCATAAACCACGGGGATGTCCTTGTAGTCGGCATAGAGGTCAACATCAGTGGTGCAAGCGTTGAAGCCAATAAGGCTTGCCAACACTAAAAAGAGGAAAAGAGATTTCTTCATCGTAATGAGTCGATTGTTTAGAAACTGCAAAGGTAACAATTTTTCAGAAAGCATCGTATCTTTTTGAAATTATTGCTCCTTAAAGCCCCATGACGATATGCCAAATAACTCTTTTCGGGTGTTGGCTGAGATATACACCGATCTTTCGATCCTGGTACGCGATGAAAACAGGCCATAGCCGCCTTCGATGTTGGTGTAGTTTGAAATGAGCGATACTGGACTGTTGGCTTGGGCTTCATGGGCAAGGTAATAATTGGTCAGTTCATCCCCGGCAGCACTGATGGTGATGACGAAGTCGTCGATGTAACGTGTCACATCGGGGTGATTGGTGTCGTGTATGGTATCTCCACCAATGGCATCGGTGAGTGCAATGAACAACCAATTCACGGAGTATTCCAAGTAATAGCAGTTGTCTGACCCTACTAGTTGGATATATTCAATGAGGGTCCTTGGGCCAAAGCTACGGCTGACCGTTTTTTGCTTCATCTCCTGCCCCGCCTTTTGTTCACGGTAGTTGAATTGCATGGTGACTTCGTAAAGGGATGCGTTACCGTCGGCCATAAACAAAATTTTTCCCGTCGCATACGTTGGGGCGTGACGAAAACTTACGCCTCCTGTCATGATGGCGAATTCCTCGTTGCCAACTATATCTGTCGTGGCGGTGAGGCTGTCACCATTGGGCTTGATCACTCGAAGTCTGTATTTGTATCTGTTCCTTCCCTCACCTGCGTGAATAGGTTCGGTGGTGTAATAGAAGCATTGGTCTGGGGCATAGAATGTGCCTTCCTCTTTGTTGTGGAGGGTTATCGTGTCCAACACGATCACCCGCCCCGTGGGCTCGTATGGTCCACCGTGGGTGCTGATCAGTTCGATGATGCGGGCGTCCAGTTTTCCCGGATAATTGCTCGAGTCGGCAATCAACGCCACTTCGTTTGCATTGATTTGGTTGTCGTTAGTGCCACAAAAAGCACGGGTGATTTTGACATAATTGGTGTCGGCCCGAGGGTCCAACATGGCGTAGACTATACCCTCGTCCTTGTATTCGGCATAAAGGTCCACATCGGTAGTGCAAGAGAAGAAAAAGGATATGAATAGTATAAAAACTAGAATAAAAAGGCGGTATTTCATCTTAAGATGTTTTTTTTATTGCGACAAAAATAGTGTTTTTATTAGTGTGACCAAATGTTTTGTCAGTTTTTTTATATTTTTGTCCCATTAAATACATAATTGTTATGAAAAAAGCCACTTTACTCACTTTGTTTTGTCTTTTTGCCTTCTCATTGACGGCTCAAGTAGAATACCTATACGACTTCAACAGTCTCAACGAAGGCTCACAGAACCTCAACGGCCAGGACGGCTGGGTGACGCATTACCAGACAGCTCCTTCATCGCAGGATTTTGACGTCAACTACGTCTGTGGCTCCGATATGGCGCCCGACGAAAGTCTCGCCGTTTGGTATCCCTATGGCGGCTCGGGCGTAGGACGTACGGCCACACGCAAAGCCTCGTCCAACTTCAACTTCAGCTTCCAGAACGGCGGTATCATGGACATTGAAATCGACATGAACCGTACCTGGTGGGGCAGTTTCTTCGGTGTGGGCTTTGATAGCGACGGCGACGGTCACATCCTGCCTGGCATGACTGACCCCGACGGTGGCGTCTATCTCTTCATCAAGAGCCAAGGCGACAGCGGTCACGCCAAGGTGTGCCTGCCCGACGGATCCAACATCCCCTTTGACTACGAGGAAGGCGGTTGGACCCGCTACAAGATGTCATTCGACTTCACCGCTTACGACGGTGCTGGCGCTGTCACGGTGTTTGTCATGCCCGGCTGCGAGGGCGAATGGATTCAGATGGCAGGTTGCACCAACGTCTGCATGAACCTTACGCCTGGTAGCGGTGATAAGAATGACTACCAAGTGTGGGACGGTGTCTTCTTCCACTCTCAAGGTGGCACGGGCGGCTTCGATAACCTGCTCGTGCGTCAGCAGCCCGACGGCAATGCCCAACTTATCGAGATGGCCGACATTCCCAACCAGTTGATATTCAATGGCCCAATTACGCTGGAGGCCACTGCTTCGTCGGGGCTGCCTGTTTCTTTCGAGATGATGGAAGGCCCTGCCACCATTAACGGCAACATCTTGACGCTGACTGGTGAGACGGGCGTTGTCAAGTTCAAGGCCACGCAGGCCGGCAATGCCAACTGGCTGCCTGCCCCCGATGTGGTGAAGAGTTTCGAGGTGGTTGACCCTTATGCCTACGAACCTGAAGTAAAGATTCGCCGTCCCTACGAGGGTACCAAGGTGTATTTGGATGAATTACACCCCGTGATGATTGTGGTTTCAGCTTATATTGAGCATCCCGAAGTCATCAAGTTCACCGAAGTTACTGCAAGCGTCGACGGACAAGAAATCCCGCTTCAAACCGATTATCCTGACGATCCCGACAACGGCTATTACTATGGTTTTTGGACGCCTTCAAGCTTTGGCACCTACAATATGACCGTCAGTGTGACCCAGAGCGGCGACAAGACCACCACTTTCAGCAACAGTTTCGAGGTGACGGACGACATCGATAGCCATTTGGATGTGGTGACCATGCACGGCGACCTCGTCTGCGACCCGACGCATCATAGCGCCAAAGGCAACTATGCCATGCCCTCGCATGTGGGCGCCTTTAACGAGATCTTGGCGCATTACGACCACACCTGCGTGAATGGCAACTGCGACAGCTACGACCGTGTAGGCGGTGTCAAGGTGCGCAACTATCGTGGCGAGTGGGTCGAGTTGTTCCGCTACATCACCCCATTCGGCGTGCAGTGCGACGACGACGTCGATGTGAGCGACTATACTTCATTATTACAAGGATTGGTCGAGCTTGAGTTCTACATGGAAAGCTGGGGCGGCAGTGGTTATAACCCCACCCTCATCTTCAGCTTCACCAAAGGCACGCCCGACTACCTCTATGCCGATGTGGATGAAATCTGGTTTGGCACCTACGCCTTCGGCGACTATGCCAACCAGCAGCCTGTGCCCCCTGTGACTTACCAAATGAGCGAAGATGCCAATGCAGTCAAGCTCAAGCTGACCACTACAGGCCACAACTGGAGCAGCGGCACCAACAACACCTTCAACACGGGCAACGCCGCCGAGTTCTATGAAGCTACACATCACATCCTCGTGAACGGATACAACAGTTTCGACCAGCATCTGTGGCGCACCTGTAGCCCTAACCCCGCAGGCTGTCAGCCCCAAAACGGCACTTGGGCATACAACCGCAGCGGATGGTGTCCAGGTAGCATCGCCATGGTGTGGGATTTCTACCCCAGTATTTTCCCAGGTGATTGTGTTGAGTTGTCCTATCAGTTCGACCCGAACTACTTAGACCTCTGCCATCCTAACCACCCAGAATGCCATGATGGCATCACCTGCACTGAATGTGCTGCTCCTGACAACCCAGTCTTGCGTGTTTCGGGTAAGGTCGTCACCTACGGCGACCATCAGGAAATCCTTACCGGCGTACATTCTGAGCAACCCGCAAAGCCTTTCAACGTGGAGGTCTATCCTAATCCCGCCAAGGAACAATTCACCCTTCGTACTGACTATGACAAGGGTGCCGTCAGCGTGATGATGCTCAACATGCAGGGGCAGGTTGTGGCCACCTTCGCATTTGAAGGCCAGCGCACCATCGATGTGAGCCGTTGGCCCAAAGGGGTTTACACGGTGCGGCTGCTGGGTGGCAGTCTGGTGACTAAGAAATTGATAGTGGAATAATCAGAAGCCGCCTTGCCGAGGCGGCTTCTTGTTAATGGTCTCATTTTTCGCTTTCCCAGCGGTCCATCCAGCCGTGCAGCGCCTTCCATTCCCGCATCCGCTCATAGAAGACCTCCATGGTGTCTTCTTTCGTGGGGTCCGCTTTGGCGCTTACCTGTTCGGTGGCAGGTTCTTTTTTCTCTTCATGTTTTGCCTGCTGGCATCCCGCTAGCGGCAGGGCGGCCAAAGCCGCTGCCGCTGGAAGGAGAAGGACTTTCAATACCTTTTTCATGGCTTGTTACTCCTTCACCACCTTCCGCACGCACTTGCGCCCTTCCCCATCAGTGATGTTGACGAAATAGACGCCTGCGGGCAGCGCAGCCATGTTGATACGGAGCTCGTTGCCCTCGCCCTGCACGCTGAGCACCTGCTGCCCGAGCATGTTGAGCACTTCGGTCTGCCGCAGGTTCTCGCCTGCGATGGTGACGAGGCCTGTGGTGGGGTTGGGGTGGACTGTGGCGAAGGCGTTGGATACATAACTTTCATTAATACCAAAATACTCGATCTGTCCCCATTGGATGGATTGATCGGGCAAAGTGCAATAACCAATGCCAGAAACGCAGACCGTATGCCATGCGCGAGTAAGGTAGATGTGAGCCCATCCGTAATGATACCCGTCTTCCGTCAAATGCTTAAACGCAAAACGGGTGTGGTCGGGATACATGGCCAAGTCAATACTCCCTTGGGGGTGGGACCATTGTAATGAGTCATTTATTATTGTGTTATCCGTTAATGGCTCATCTTCTACTGAATGGCAAAATCTCCAATCACTTCCAACATGCATATTCACTATCAGTCCTCCGGCAGAATGCCAGTATGCCGCAAAAAAGGCATCGGGACTACCATCTTGGTTGATGTCAAGAGTAAAGGCGTCTTCTACGGATTCGAACGTGAAACAAGTGTCCGGATGGTATTCGGTATAGATAATTGCATTTTGGGCTTTCAGACCCATCGCTGACAGTAGCAATAATGCCGTAATTATTTGTTTTTTCATATACGAATGATTTTTGTTGTTATTTGATTTGTTGTAATTAATCGATATTTGGACAATCGTTTTTTAACACGGTAAAATTGGCGCCACTGTTAACTTGGAAAGGACCTGTAACCTCAAAAGAATCCGTTACCCTATAAACCACGGTGTCATTGGATGATACCGTCGTTTCAGATGCAGAAGAAGTAATAGAAATGTTTTTCTTTAGTTTATAATCGAAGTTGTCTAAATCCGACTGACAGGTGATTGTCTCGCTTTTATTACAATCCAGTTTGAGTTGATAGACTTTGATATAGTCGATAACCATCTCATCACTTCCTGACCATATAGGCTCATCATTTGCTTTATTCCAAGCATATGAATCAATGGCATAATTTGCCTTTAAGAACATCTTATGCCGAGGAATGTGCATCGGGTCGTAAAAACTATTTACCAGTTGACCATCAAAAAACCAATATACATGGTCGGGCATCCATTCACAACCAAAAGTATGCCAATCGTTTAAATCGTTGGAAGTGAGAGGTACCATAGGATAGTTTCTGGCAAAACTTTCATTTGTATGGTTAGCCGTTTGCCCTGTTAAATTGTGATAAATACCAGTGGTAAAACACCTGGTTGATCCTATTCCCGGTGGATCGGGGTTTTCCCCAGAAAGGCTTGTTATCCACCATGAATACTCAAAAATATCTATTTCCTCGTAATATGAGTCTGCAGGATCTTTGCTTGAACTATGTAGCCAAAACGCGGGAAATGCTCCACTATGAGTGGGCAACTTACATCTAATCTCAAAATAGCCGTATGAAAGTTTGCCAGTTTGAGTTTGCCAAATGTTGTTGACATATTCAATAGCACCCGAAAAGTAGTGTTTGTTGTCATAGTAGATACTCTCATAACTTGAACCATTCGTAGGAAGGTAAAACACCGTGTCTTGGATTTTACCCATGCTGTCATATACAGCAAAAAGATTCATGGTATGTTCGATGGAATCGTATTGGGCATTAGCAAACTGATAAATGTGAAGTAAACTATCAGACTCGATACGGTTTCCGTGGAAAGCCTTCCAATTATGTTTCTTATTCGAGAAATTATTGGTATCCCATTTCCAATACGATGCAGCCTCATCAAAATTCTCAATAAGAAACCCTTCCCAATTCGGATCTGGGTATATTTGCGCAATCATGTTCAAACTCAGCAACATCATGCCGCAAAAGTAAATAAACTTTTTCATGGCGTTCCTGTTTTACTTGTTATTCTTGACTTTTTCAAAAGTTTCGCGAAGTTCTTCTATCTCTCGTTGTTGTTCTTTTAAGGCTTCGACAAGCATGGTCACCACAGATTGGTAGTCGATGCAGAGGCGGTTTTGAGGGTCTGTGCGGACGGCATCGGGAAAAGCTCTTGATAAAGACTCGTTTTCCAAGTAAACAATTTGTTTATCAAGGTCTTTGACAATTTCTTCCTTAGCCTCTTCATCAATGAACTCATTGGTCATGATTTCTTCTGGAGTCATTGAATGGTTATTTTCACGATGACAACCTCTCAGTTGTAATACTGTCGCAAGTGCCTCTTCTCCATCAATGTAATCTTTTCCAGCTGGAGAATCATTGGACTGAATTGTATAATGATAGGTTGCACATGCTGCACCATAACCATAAACATAAAACATATCATCGCCTTGGCTTCCGTTTGTATAATAATCCTTTACCACCCAATGTTTCTGGTGGAAATGGTTGGCTAAACCTCTGGTTGTAACTGAATACGGTTGATTGCTTTGTGATCTAAAATAAGAAATCCCATTTTGCATTACTTGAACACCATAGTTTTTAGTGAGACTTCCTAAACTGATTTGTCCATCACTGTGCATCTTGATCTGCGCCTGTGCTGCTACTGTGAGCAGCACGATGGCTAAAGTAATTAATGTTTTTTTCATTTTGTCTGTTGTTTTAAAGGTTGTAATAATACTGTTTTAATCCGTTACTATAAACTCGCCATAATACTCGTCCCAGTTGAGGAGGGTGAAAGTGACGAAGAATTGCTCATTCTTTCACCCACTTCCCGCACTCAGCCTCCTTGTCGTTTGAATATACCTTCCAGACATAAATGCCCGAAAGCCATGTCTCGGCATTGATGGCGGTTTCGTTTTCGGTGATTTCCCGGGCATGCACCAGCTTTCCGGTGATGTCGTACACTTCCACACGGGCATTGGGCAAGCCCGTACAGATATTAAGGGTGTTTCCGCCAGGGTTGGGATAGGCCACGGCCACTTTCAGTCCGTTGTCGTGTGCCTCGTCTATGCCGACGAAGGTATCGGCAGAAAATTTGGTGACAGTGGCCCAGCGTAGATCTGGGTCGTTGATGTCTTTGGAATTGGAAGTAAGCAATATGTCGCCGTCCGAAAGCAACCTGATGCTGTAGGCTTCGCTCAGGATATCCGTTCCCCCGTTGATGTCGTAATACAAGGTGCTGAGGCTTTCCATGTTCTCGTCGAGTTTCTCTATAACCATCCACGAGTCGAAACAATAACAAAATCCGACATTCAAGGTATAAGCGAAATAGGCGTAGCCGTCCTTGTCGAACTCCAATGCTCTATGGTAGGCGGAATTATCCCATGTGTAATTTCGTCTGGCGCTATGTAAAGGTTGCATGTTGGTTCCTTGGCCTTCAGTTTCGTCGTACTCGTACAAGCGAACGACGTAAGTGTTGTATGTGCTATAAACTTCATTAGCCGTTGTCGAAACATAGGTGGAGTTCCTAGGGCTGCGCACAAATGACGGGTGTTGGAATTCGGTCGAGTTCTGTGGAATATCAGGATGGGATATGAGCCGAACCCTGACGACGTTGAAATTTCGGTCAAGGTAGACTACATTTGTGGCATGGCCGAACAACCCTTTGCACGTATCGTACATTACGTATGTGCTGTCGTTTATTTTCACCATATCCCCAGATCGCCCGATCCAGTTGATGGGCCAAGAGCCTCCCATTGACCCCACGCAGGCATAGTCGACCTTGGTAATGAAGTTGCCGTCGAAATCCATCCTGAAAAATACAATGGTGTCTTTGGCTATATCCTCGTGGCCGAAACTGACGGCCTTGAGGTAATTTCCCACGATGTAGCCGTCGTCATCCACGAAGGCCGTGAGTGGCCAAATGTAACCCGATTGCATGTCCCTATTGTTTTCCCATAATTCGTGTCCACGCATCTCGAAGGTGTCGACGGTGATTCTGTGTTCCATGCTCCTCACGATATGAAGGCTGTCGTCCAGCTGATAGAGACCCAAGATGCCGTAGTCGGGCACGGAGTCGAAAAACATGTAGTAGTTTGGAGTTTCGTAGTCGTGTTCGGGGTTGTACGAGGTGAGCATATACAATTCATGCGCGTCATTCTCTATGAAATGCGCAGCATAGTTCCAAAATGAAGGCTTGAAAGGCACGTTGTGTGCCAAGGGAAGTCCTTCGGGGGAGAGTAGATACAGTATGTTGTGCGGGGAACTACTATAATGATTCCAAATGCTAAAATCACCATTCACGACAATATTCCGGTTATGTAACTCATGGATGTCTTGATTACGGAAATACAACAAGGTGTCTCTTTCGTATTTTATGGAGTATTCCCATTCCTGTGCCATTGCCTTTGCCCCGCAAAGCAGGGCAAAGGCAATCAAGAAAGCTGTTTTGTTATTCATAGTTACATTTTTTTTTCAATTGGATACTTTATTGGGGGCCAAGCCAACAATAGTTAGCGTAAGTGACAGTGAAATTGTGGAGTAAAGTATAATAGCCAGACTCTGGAATGCGCCAAGCTTGCACAATACCTTCGAAGTAAGGAATACTCATATTCAAATTTGTTATAAAATGCAGCGGCGCGTTGGAATCAACCACCTCTGCATTGATATTGGCCCAATAACAATTGAGTTCTTCCCATGTAATGCAAGGGTCAATATTATCATAGTCAAGATAATAAAACAGCCAATGCTCCGTACATAGTGAGATGGTAACGGGATCCCAATGAACCCAATCATCATATTGTTTTGGATATACGGTATATGTGACATATTGAGGCAAGGTAATCAAAAGCACCCAATCCTCTTGAGGTGGGGTGCGGTCAAACGTGAAGCATTTAGTCAGTTCTTGCGCTGCATCTGAACCAAGATTAAATATGATGGGGTTGCACAAGCCGAGGTTTTGTCCCCAAATCCAATCATCGCCTACTGTGAAAGGCCAGTCTCTTGTCGGATTATCATCATTGGAAGTTTCTCCTCTTGTGAAAACAATGTTAATGTTATTATCTTTTGCTCCTTCTTTCGGCAAGACAAAACTGAAGATGCTGGCCACATCTCTGCAATCATCGATGTTTTCCATCTTTTTTTGCAAGCTCTCCTCAAATGCGTGGTAGACGGACACCACATCTTGTTCCAACACTTGACCCATTTCATCCACAAAAGGCATGGGAAGTCGGAGCGTGTCGAGAATGGTGTTTTTGCAGTAGGTCATGTGTTCGCTATGCTCGTAGTTTGAAACGAGAGAAAGCGTTTCTATCATTTCGTCCAAACTCATCGATTTTTCACTTTTCTCACCGCGTAGAGAGGCATTACAAAGTTCTCTGAAAACTACGATGCGATTCCATAATGTTTGCGCTTGGGGGGTTGTTTTTCCATTTGGAAGTGTTTCATTTTTATCTTTTTTGCAACCGACAAAGATGGCTGCTACCAGTGCCACGATAACTAATGTTGCAACAAGTATTCTTCTGTTTTTGTTCATATTGTTAGGGAGTTTATAGTTGTTATTAATTTTAAGTTGTTTTAGAGTTTTTAATCCGTTACCGTAAACTCGCCATAATACTCGTCCCCGTCGGGCAGAGTAAAAGTAACAATGTAATCGCCCGCGAGCGGGATGTAGAACTGGAGGCCGTTGGGCGTATTGGTTGAGGAGCAATCCACAGGAGTACCTAAAGAGGTGGTCACTTCCACAGCCACTTGGCCAAGGTTTTCGGTGAAGACCACGGTGAGCATGTGACCATTAACCGTGGCAACAATTGAATTTCCTTTTTCTGAGCTGGTAGAGCTCGAGTTCTTGATGATTTCAATAGGTGTTCCATCATTTCCTTTCTTGTTTACTTGTTCGGCCACACCAATGGCATAGCTAAATACTCCCGAAAGGGTTAAGCAGAGCATCAGAACAAATGTTGCTAGTTTTTGCATCGTATTATGTTTTTAAAAGTCGATGCAAAAGTAGGGTGGTATAGCTACCTCAGTCAAGAAAAACCATGTGTGAATTTGTATACATTATTCCGTAACGTCTTATCAATCAATATTATAAGTCGTTGTTGGCAATAGCTCTAAGGATTGTGGGAAGCGATGAATCACCCCCTAGAATGGCTTTTATTTTTCTGGAACGTTGCGAAACAGTAGGATAGGCTTTCTGCATCAAGGCAGAAACATCGGCATCGCTTAAGCCGAGAAGATAGAGACAGCAATAGTCGAGGTCGCTGTTGGTGAGGTCGGGATAGGCCTTTTTGAGACGCATAGTGAAATAATCCAGATGCCGGTCGGCAGCGTCACGCAAGGCGATCACCTGTTCTTTGTCCAAAGCAGCGTCCTTGTATAACTCACAGTCCATCTGCGCCTTGAACCGTCCCTCTTGTACCCGCTCCAAGATGAGGCGACAAACGGGCTCGTCGGTGAACGACTCCGCCTGCTTAGGCGTTGTATCCAACTCGTCCTGCCGTTTGATTTGGCCTTTCAGCTCGCGCACTTCCTCGTTTTTTCGTTTCAGCCTGCCCGATATGGCAGCCTGTTCCATGCGATGTGCTTGTCGCTCAGCTTCTATGGTTTCGGCATGCTGCTTGTCTCTTACTTCTAGTTCGAGCTGGTGTTGTTGCTCTTTTTCACCCAGTTCTCTATTGGCTTCCTCCCGCTGATTCTTCAAAAGATGCTTGCTCCTCAATTTCGCTACAACAATGATAGCCAAAGCCAGGGCCACAGCAATAGGAATGACAACATGCAACGTTTTTTTAACCGCCACCTCACGCTTTGTTCTGGCCTCTTTCTCTTGTTTCTGGCTCATGTACATCTTATATAGGTTACTGAGTTGCGAAACCAAGGCGCTGTTTTCCGCTCCCGTCTCATTGTGCATTGCCAAATAGTGCATGCAATCATCGTGTTTTTCCTGGTTTCCAAGACTATCATAAATGACGCGCAGATAATTCGCCACTTTCATTTGTAAAAACCTATTCTCTTTGTTTTCCAATACGGGCTCCAAATAAACAAGTGCAGAATCATAGTTTTTTTCTTCAAAGAAGATATCGCCAATAACCACATAACGAGCCAGTCTTTCGTTGTTGTCCTCAGCCAAGACCGCTAATCGATTCAAACACTTTAGGGCCGTTTCAGCCTGATGTGTCAATTGATACGACAATAGGGCTTGGGTACAGGCAATGTCTCTATAATATGCATTTGTCGAGTCAGGCATATTAGCCAAAGCTTGGGAATAATAATAGTTAGCACTATCCTTGTCGCCTTTCATGTTATACTGCTTGCCTATGCGGTACAAGGCGTTGGAAATACTATACAATGAAACAGGTGAGATGCCCGCATAATGAAGAGAGTGTTTGTAGCAATCAATAGCAGATTCCATCATATACTGATCTTCAAACATATCTCCAAGGCGGTTGTAGGTATAGGCCATAAACTTGGCCTTTGTCCCAACCAGATCTTTCTTCTCAAAATGGTTTTCCATCACCTCCAAGACCTTGAGGTATTCCTTGCAGGCCTCCACCAGGCTGTCGCGCTCATAGTAACCTACGCCATTGATGTAGTGGGCGCGGGCGGTGAGAAACGTAATGCGGTCGTTTCGTGTCAGAGATAGCGGGTCTGCGCCCGCTATGAGGCTTTTTAGGGTGGGTGTCTCGTTCAGGGTAAAAGTAAGGCTGTCGAAATAAGCCACCGCCTGCCGCAAGGCGGGACGGTTGCTTTGGGCGTAATCGTTTTTGTACAGCAGTTCCGAAATCAACAGCTGGCAGTAATGCCCGTTGTATGTGTCGAGATTGCCAGCCTCAGGGCTGGCCGCAAACTGCTGCAACAGGGCAAAGGCGCTGTCGGGCTGCTGCCACATCAGGCTGTCGATGGCGGACAATTCGGTGGATACGGCGGGGATAGATAGAGACGTGCCATGGCGCGTCTCTACAGGGGTGTCACCAGAACGGTTGCAGGCCGCCAAAGCCAACAAAAAGAATCCTATGACGAACAGCTTCGCTTTCATGCCTGCAAATTTAGCATAATTTTTGCGGTTTTTTTCATAAAAGATGTATTTTTGTACCATCAACACTAAACACTAGATCGCATGAAAAAGCACCTGATATTCGCCCTGGTCCTGCTCATGGCTCTGCCAAGCATGGCACAAGTGGCCACGGTAAGGTCCAAAAAAGTCACTGTCCATCACGGCAACGCCACCTTGACTGTGAACACACCACGTAACCTGAATGCTCGTTTTTGGCTCTATGTCGACGATGTGCTGCAAAACGAGCAATCCGTCCGCTCCATCTGCATTCGTAATCTTGGCGAGGACAGCTATTATGTGCGTGTGGAACTCGATAACGCGCTGCAAAACTGTGTGGGCCAGTTCGTTGACCTTCGCCAGTCGCAAAACCTCGCTGTCGTCAGTTCCGGCAAATGGTATGGCTTGGAACCTTCCAATGTCAACATACGGCCTGAACTGACCATGGACCTGATAACGGGACAAGCCGAGCCTTCGATAGTGCCTCCTGTGCCTCCAGCGCCGCCTGTACCCGTCATTCCCTACGCCATGAACCCTCAGGATTATGATGCAGCCTATCAGTTGATTTCTAGGGAGTCATTCGACAGCTCGAAGCTGACCCTCGCCGAGCAGGTGGCGTCGGCCAACCCAATGTCGGCAAGCCAGATCCTTGGCATCTGCAAGCTGTTCTCCTTCGAGAGCAACAAGCTGGAGTTTGCCAAATATGCCTACGAGTTTTGCGTCGACAAAAACAAATACTTCCTGTTGAGCGAAGCCTTCACCTATGAATCCTCGAAACGCGAACTGAGCGAGTTCATCAAGAAATACTGATTCTGTTGAAACAGTGCAAAAAAAAGGCCGCAACTGGTTTGCGGCCTTTTTTGTAATAAGTGCGATGTCTTAGTGAATCCTGTAACGGACGCTGAAGGCCACACCATAGCCGAAGCCGTTGTAGGCGCAATGTTCCGGCAAAACAAACTCATACACTGGACGAAAATCAACCGCCAGTTGGATGGGCGCATTTTTCGGATTCCATTCTGCACCACCTTGAGCGCCAGCAGCCAATCCAAAACCATGGTTGTTGCAGTAGCCAAGATTAACGGCGGGACCGATGAACCAGCTGAAGTCGCCAGCAATGGGTAATACCCAGTGGTACGCAATGGCAAAGTTGATGTAATTGTCATTGCTGCGGCTGAAGCCGAGGTCTAATTCCAGGCGATTGGTATTCGCAACAAAATGCTGGTAAGACAGTTCTGCACCAAAACCAGCGGCATGGGGCGTACCGACACCGCCAAAGCGGCCGCCGATGTTCTGTGCGTTGGCAGCAAAGGACAAGCCTAAGACTGCGACCAAGACAAGCAATAATTTCTTCATAATTGTTAGGTTTTAGTGAATAAATAGGTAAGTTGTTCTAAGATTTATGGGGCAAAGATAGGAAAAATAACCAAAAAGCAATTCTTTTCTCCTATTATTCCTCATACAGCACGTGGAGTAGCACATTGCCGACCATGCCTAAGGTGTTTCTGTCAATGTTCTCGAGATTGTCATTCAGGGTGTGCCACACTTCAGGGAAACATTCGTTGCTGCTTTCGGGCTGCAAGTCGATGATGTCGATGGTGGGGATGCCAGCGATATCGTTCATGGGGATGTGGTCGTCGCTGATGGGCGAACCCAGTTCGTTGTTGAAGTAGGGACGGTAGCCCAAGTCGTAGGCTATGCGCCAAACCTTGTTGCTCACTGAGGCGGCATAGCCTTGCGAATAATACTCTTTAGGGAAGTTGGGGTTGCTGCCGCCCACCATGTCCAAAAGGATGCCGTAGTAGGCTTTGTAACCATACACGTGAGGGTGCTTGGCCCAATATTGCGAACCCAATGCCCAATAGTTGACTTCTTCGCTGTAGTATTTCTCGGCTTCATCCACATGCGGGCCGTAGTCCTCAAGGTCGAAGAAGACGATGTCGACGCCGAGGTTTCCAGGCAATGGCTGCAACTTGAACTGACGGGCACATTCGAGCAACACGCCGACACCGCTGGCACCGTCGTTGGCGCCATCGATGGGCTTACGGGTGTTGGCCGCATCAGGGTCGTGGTCAGCAAAGGGACGCGAGTCCCAGTGGGCACAAAGCACGATGCGCTTCTTGGCTTCAGGATTGAAAACGCCCACGATGTTTTGCCCATCGATGCCTTTGTCATTGAACAAGCGCGTTCTGAAGTCCTGCACGATGACCGTGTCGGCAAATTCGTCAAGCTTAGCGGTAAGCCATTCGGCACAGTCGGCATGGGCTTGCGTCTCTGGCACACGGGGTCCAAACTGGGTCTGCTTAGCCACAAACTGATAGGCTGAGTCGGCGTTGAAGTTGGGTACGGTGACGGTCTTTTTGGGCTTGTCGTTTGTGTTAGGGTTGGTGGGCTTTGTCCTGTCGCATGATGCCACAAGCAAGGCCATGGCTATGAGGATGAGGGTTTTCTTCATGTTGAATGATTTTAGGCTGCAAAAGTACAATTTTTCTGCGTAACTATTCTTCGTTGACCAGATGCACATCGCATTGCGGGAAGGGAATCGAAATGCCGTTCTCGTTCAAAGTGTTGTAGATCAGCTCTTTTGCACGGTCTATATAGCCCACACGCTCGGCCACAAGCACCTGCTGCTTCACGGCTATGGTAACCGCGCTGTCGTCCATCTCCTCCAAGGTAATGCTGACGCCACGTTTCGCATCCACGATGTCACGACCGAAAACGTCCTTGTCTTGCAGCGTCTGCAAGGCCTCTCCCAACAATTCACGCACACGCTGGATGTCGGTGCCGTAGGCCACACCAACGGTAATCTTGACGAACTCATAACCATGGTTGCGAGTGAGGTTGCTGAAGTTCTTGGCGAACAACGTGGCGTTGAGGAACGACATCTCGGCGCCATCGATGGTCTCAATCTCCGTGCTCTGGTAACCTATGTGGGTGACCTTACCACGAATGCCGTCACAGACGATCCAGTCACCGATACGTAGGCGGCCCGACATCAGCTGAATACCATAGATGAAATTGTTAAGGGTATCCTTGAGGGCGAAGCCGATACCGGCAGAGAGACCACCAGCCACGAGACTCAACGAACTGGTCGGGATATGTAGCGTCAATACGATGACCACGATGTAGATAAACCATACCAAAACGCTGATGATGCTATTGCCCAATGACAGGTTGATTTCGTTGTTACGGATGGTCTTGCGGTTGTGTTTCTTCATGAAGATCGCATAACGGACCTGCTGCCAGATGGCATGCAAGGCGCGATTGATATAGCGGAACACGAAGAATAAGCTGATGATAAGCAAAATCCCATGGAATGACAATCTGAACGTGTCAGCCCCGCTGTCGTTGACGAGTTGTACGAAGTTGTGGTGGTAGATGTTGTTATACAAATCCTCAAAGTCAAAGACATCCAAGGCCAGATGGAGGCAGAATGGGATGGACAGGATGCCCATCACAGGAAGCACCACATCTTTGACCAAGTCGTAGAACCAGGTGGCGCCAAACATCAGTGTTTCCTTGCCAGGGCCAGTGATGAAGTTGATGCGCGAACGATAGTCGCTCAAGCGGTTGACCATCCGCTTCTTGCGGTATTGCACAATTAGGTACAAGACGGTGTATACCGCATGGATGGCAGCCAGTTGGAAGTACCACCAGACCAAGATAAGTAGTGAAGCAAAAATATAACCTGCGATGGCCACACCCAAAGCTGCGCCAACAGCCACCAACGAGAGCCAGCCCAAGAGGCGGTCGCTGCGGTCCACCTTTTTTGCATTGCGAAGGCAGGCAAAGAGCTGCCACACAAAGAAGGCCACCAGCACGGGTGGGAAGATGAAATTCATCAGCGTATTGGGCATGAAGACCACACGGAAACCGATGACCGCCAATGCCATACAGAAGGTGGGCAGATAGAGCTTCACGCCATATTTCAGCTGTTTGGCTTTCAAACGGAAGAACAACGCAACGAGGATGACAGCCAGCAGCCAAAGGAAGGTGTTGGTGAGTTTTGCTGCGATTTGGAGCAAGCCGTCGCCGCCTATGGTGCTGTTGACGATGATGGTGATGAGGATGCCGAGCAACAAAGCGAGATAACGTCGCCGTGCCTTGCTGAGTTCTTTAAAGGGTTTGATGTAACGGAAGACTGGAATGAGCAGGAGGGAGGCGAGCAGCCAAAATGCCATCAACTCGATGATGAAGATGACAATGATGAAGACCTGAAGTGAGTATTCCCAACCGGTGTCTGTGGTCGACTGTTCAGTCTGGCCTCTCCTGAACAACGATTGTAGAGCACCAAGGTCATATTTCTCGCTGGCATCACCGATGGCTTGTTTCCAATAGCGCCCCGGGTGCTTTAGGATGGTGTACCAAGGTGTTTGTCCCTCGACGAAGATGCGGTTTTGCAGCACTTGGTAATAGTCGTGTGCATAGTCGTAGGTCTCCTTCAAGCGCAGGAAGGTCTCGTAGTAGTGGATGCTGTCGGCCACTACGACGGCTTTGGTCTCAGCATACATCTTGAGCAGTTCACCGGCATAGAAGATGCACTGTTCGCGGTCGTCCTCACCTTGTTGGTCAAGCACGAAAGGTATTATGGAGAGGGAGTCGGCCAAGGCTTTGACTTCTTCGTCCAGTTCAAGATGTGCAGTGCTGAAAAAGAGCGGGTTAAGCGAGTCGTAGTGGATGAGCAAGCTGTCGGGAATGCCGACGATGGTGTCGAGTTCGGGAGGCAGACGCCGCAGCGACTCGATGAGGCGGGCATGGCGTTCCATCTCCACGTTGAGGTTGCTGACGATATGGTCGAAAGGCCCACGGTCTTGGTTGAACTCGTTGTATTTTTGGGCGACTTTCTGCAAAGCGTAGCTCACATCAAAAGTGAAACCTTGCTTCTGTGAATACAGCATCAGCGAGAGTTCGTCACACTGCTTCATCACGTCAATCATCTTTTGGCGCTGCTTCTCATAGTCCTCGGTAAGGCGTTCACGATTCTTGTCAATCTGACGGTGGTCGGATTCCAACTCATTGCGCAGCACTCGTAGGGTACGGTTGAGGTTGTGGCCGTAGGAAATGGCGAAGAGCGGCACCACGATGGCTAAGAAGGCGGCCAGGAAGAGGAGACGTTTCTGCTTGAAAGGGGTTTTCATTGGGCGATTTCTTTGATGAAACTCATGAATAAGGGATGAGGATGCAGAACGGTGCTGGAATACTCGGGATGGAACTGGGTGCCGATGAACCAACGGTGGCTGGGGATCTCGACAATCTCCACTAAGTCGCTCTCAGGGTTCACGCCGACGCACTTCATGCCGTTCTTTTCGTATTCGTCTTTATAAAGGTTGTTGAACTCGTATCTGTGGCGATGGCGTTCGCTGATTTGTGGTGTGCCATAGATCTCGGCCACACGGCTGCCTTCGCGCAGGTTACAGCTGTAGGCACCCAGACGCATGGTGCCGCCCAGGTTGGTAATGGTCTTCTGCTCCTCCATCATGTCGATGACATTGTGAGGAGTATCG
>ONKA01000043.1 GCA_900318265.1 uncultured Bacteroidales bacterium
CTGCGCTACATGGCCCAAGGTGCCGTGGAATACGCCAAGGAACTCGGCTGCGCCCATCCTGAAATCGTGCTCCACCTCGACCACGGCGACAGCTTCGAGACCTGCAAGAGCTGCATCGACATGGGCTTCTCGTCGGTGATGATCGACGGCTCCGCCCTGCCCTACGACGAGAATGTTGCCCTCACGAAGAAGGTCGTCGACTACGCCCACCAGTTTGATGTGACCGTGGAAGGCGAACTCGGCGTTTTGGCCGGCGTGGAAGACGAAGTGGCCGCCGAAGAAAGCCACTACACCAAGCCCGAGGAAGTCATCGACTTCGTGACAAAGACCGGCGTTGACTCGTTGGCCATCAGCATCGGTACCTCGCATGGCGCCTACAAGTTCACTCCCGAGCAGTGCACCGTCGACCCCGCCACGGGTCGTCTCGTGCCGCCTCCGTTGGCTTTCGACGTGCTCGAAGCCATCGAAAAGAAACTGCCTGGCTTCCCCATCGTGCTGCACGGCTCATCGTCGGTGCCGCAAGACGAGGTGGACACCATTAATAAATATGGTGGTGCGCTGAAGGCCGCCGTCGGCATCCCCGAGGAGCAGCTGCGCAAGGCCGCCAAGAGCGCCGTCTGCAAGATCAACATCGACAGCGACAGCCGTTTGGCTATGACCGCCGCCATCCGCAAGACCTTCGCCGAGAAACCCGCCGAGTTCGACCCGCGCAAGTACCTCGGCCCCGCCCGCGACAGCATGAAGAAGCTCTATGAGCACAAGATCATCAATGTCTTGGGCTCGAATAACAAGCTGGAGCAGGCGTAAAGGCAAGTCTTATCATAACACCAAGAAAAACCGCCAAGTCTTTGGCGGTTTTTTTGTTCTTTTCGCTAAAAAGTTGTATCTTTGCCTCGTAAATACAACAATTGACAAACTATGAGCGAAGCAACATTGCAAGGACTGTTAAATTTCCTATACAGCACCCTCACCCCCGACAACATGCGTTGGATGGCGGCGCACTTGATGGCTCACGCCGATGCCGACGAGGGAAAAGTGAAGCCTTACACCATAGAGGAACTGCATCAAATGGTTGCTGCAGGCGAACAACAATTTGCAGAAGGAAAATGGCAAGACTCGGAAGACATGTTCCGAGAATTGGAAGAAGAATTTGCGGCTGAGCGAGCCGAAGAAACAGGCCGAACAAGTGAAATGAGCAAGAAACTGATTTATATTCTCGCCATATTTGCCATCTTGAGTTCGTGTACCTTTAATCACAACACGGATAGATATGTGCTAAAAGATGTTTCACAGTCATGTAATATCTTAATTACCATCGAATACCAGGATGATACCGAAAGCGAATCCCTACCCATCAAATGCGGCAATCTTACTGGCGATGTTTTTTATGACGAAATTTCCGTTCCATACGATCATCACACAAATGGAATATACCACTACCAGTTAGAGCAGGATTTGCCAGACTATATTTCAATACCTATTGACCTCAATGGTAGTTATATCAAAGTATTCTTGGGCAACTATAAGTGCACAGAACTCAATATTAAAATAAAGAGCCCTTTGGTTGAAAACTATCTAACCGACACTATCATTGAACAAGAAAGCACTTTCCAAATAAAGACCGATAAACGCACCCATCAAGACACTTTATATTTCGAAAACAGCAAGATACAAACTCAAATAGTAGAAGGAATTAGCCATAATGACGGTTTTCAATTTCAAATCAATGAGTATGCTTATATCGGAAGATTAGACGCATATAATAATACAGACATAGAGAGTGCTCATAAATACAAAAATGATGTATTTCGAAGATGGTTTGGCAAAAGAAAGTACATCTACACCGTTCATTCAAAAACACAATGGGTATACTACTTAGAGATATATTTGTGAGTGCTTATCATTCTGAAACGCTAAAGAACAATTAGCCAAAGCAGACCCGAAACAACATTTTTTGGACTGATAAAAGAAAGTATCGCAAAAATCCCTATTTTTGCGATACTTTTTTAGTTGACTGATCATCTCAATCCAGACAAATCAACAGTGTATGTAATTGGTGGCAATGTAGCTTTTTTTAGGAAGGCTATCATGTAAATCGGTAAGTAAATGGTTTTGTTGATTCGGCTCAAATTATTGTTGCTGAACACTATCGCCTCCTTGATTTGATAATCGGGATTGGCCAAGACATTGGTCAAGGCATTGTGGCGTTGGTAGTCTTTGCCCGACTTCACCTCAATGGGAACAACCTTGCCGTCCTTCTCGATGACAAAGTCCAGTTCACCTTGCTTCTTGCTATTGAAGTAATACAACTCAAAACCATGCGCATGTAATTCTTGCGCCACAACGTCCTCATATACAGAACCAAAATTTATTCCTTTGTCGTCTTTGAGAATCCGCAACTGAATGCCTTCCGCAAATTGACATGTCAAAAGTCCTACGTCGTTTTGAAACAACTTGAAAAGATTGCGCGAGCGCGAGAGTTTCAGCGGCACAGTCGGCTCCTCAACATTATAAACAGGCAAGGCCACACCAGCATCCTTAAGCCAGATGAAACTGTTCTCGTAACGCGAGAATTTCATATTTTCGTACAAGTTCTTGAGGATAAACCGTTTGTTCTTGGCGTTGAGTTCCGAAGGTATCATATCGAAGATTTCCTCAATGTAGAGTTTATGGTTGCGGTCATATTTGGCGATGTCGCGTTTGTAAAGCCGAATAATGGCCTGTTGCTCGGCAAGGACATCTTGAAGATTGTTGGTGTCAAGGTATCTCTGCACCACCGCCGGCATACCACCAACGATGAGGTAAAGCCTGAACAGTTCCATCAGTTTCGTATGGATGAAATCGGGAACGGGCTTTTTGCTTTCCCACGCATCCCTCACCACATCGATCACGTCGTCGTTCACGCCCAATGCCATAAAAAACTCCTCCAAGTCGAGCGGGAACATTTCAACGACATCCATATAACCCACTGGTTCGGAACGCAAGTCGTTGAGTTCCACGCCTAAAAGTGAGCCACTCAAGATGTATTGGTAGCTGCCTTCCAAAACCAAAAACTTGACAGCAGTGACTATGGAAGGACATTCCTGTACCTCATCGAAGAAGAACAAGGTTTTGCCTTCGATGAGCGGTCGGTCGGCAAGAGCGGAAAGCCTCAAAAGCATGTCGTCGCGGTCTTTCGCTCGGGCAATAACATCCACAGCATCAGGCATCTCAATAAAGTTGATTTCGATGAAACTTTCGAAATGGGTCGTCCCGAAATGGCTGATGGAGAACGATTTTCCAGTTTGGCGAGCGCCCGTAACGAGTAGTGCTTTGTTATTATTCTTGAAAAAATCATCTAAATAATTGTCAATCTTTCTTTTAAGCATAATTTATCCGTTTTTCCAATGCAAAATAACTACTTTTTGTCCGTTTTTCCAACATATTTTTGAATTATTTTGTCCGTTTTTCCAACAAAACAGAGAAAGTGCCTGCCAAACGGCATTTTTATTTCGTTATTAACTATATTCTTTCTACCTTTGCGACACTATTGTTTTACTGCTTATAAAAACAATTACATGAAAAAAGGGGGTATACTTGGAGTATTGTTGCTAGTTTCGTTGGTTGTCTCGGCGCAAGTATCGTTCTCTGCGCATGTGTTTCTGCCCACGAATGAGCCTCTCGACTATTTTTTCCCGTTCTATTTGAAAGTGGACAGCGAGGACACTGTACGCTTTCAGTTCGACAGCACCGCTTCAGTACGATTCGACAACATTGCCGTCGGTTCGCGGTGTCATTTCATATACAACGATTTTTTGGGTTCATACGATTATCCAGTGTTCACGATTACCGAAGATATGCACATCGATTCAATGATATTGCGATGTATTCCCCGAAATAAAGAATGGTTCAATACCAAAATAGAAAAGGACAGTACGTATAAAAACCAAGCAGACCACTGGTCGCATGATGTGGATGGATATGACACCTTATGGTATGAGTATTACTCATGGCTTGACAAAGAACCACATTCATTGAAACTGGCGCGCCTCTACTATTCCGATTGGATTGTACCTCTTGCCTCATGGCGGACATGGCCGCATGCTGCCGACAGTGCCTATCGCTATTGCCTGCATGCATACAAACAATACCCTTTCCTTTACTATCCCCTGCGCCAGTTGGCACAGCACCTTGGCAAGACAGAAGAAATTACACCACCCAAAGAACCCGACGAATACACGTATCTCCCACAACCCATTATGCCCGAAGAATGGTGGGCTGACACTACTGCCGACCTTTTCACTCTATGGGAAAAACATTACCAAGAAAACGCTTATGCCCACGACTTCACTCTTGGCATCGCCGATGAAAAAAGCCTTTGCTATCCCATAGCGCCCGACGGCACCATGCGTCTTATAATAATTGACCCTTTGGGATATGGCGTGTTGATATATCGCATCGAAGGAGATCGGATATACCATAAGAGGATAAGCGCATATGATGATGAATTAAAAGATAATGAATATTTTACACTTACCGATGAAGAACTCGATACGGTAGTGACGGCCGTTGAGGCCTTCCATCATGCCGGACTCGCTGATGACAAAATTGTTCGTGTTATTGATGGTTGCACATTCGAACTCGAATACATAATAAATGGCCACTATCATCACTACATCAACTATAGCGGTATCGCTCCGCCTCAACTTGAAAACCTCATGGAACTCATGCGTCGCATTTACAAAAGAAAGTTGCCAAGTTTTATCCCTATTCAAGTAACGAGCATCGTGCCAAACAACGAATTTCAATGCTCTTTTGCAACAGTTTACTCCTGTTTGAGAGACACGCTGACAATCGGGTATTTGCTTGTTCCAAAGGAAGACGAGTCTTCGATGGAGTCATTCAACAAAAGTGTGTCGAAAGACCTTTGGGGAGATGCTGTGGGTGTCAGTCCGAAGAGATATGTGCCAGATTTGTCAGACGTACAACAGGCCGAGTCCGTTTTGGCCGAGGTGATGAGAGATGGTGTACTTCCCCAGATGGGACCCTATTACCGAAACATCGGAAACCTTGAAAACTACACGAAGTATGAGCGAACATAGGGCTTCTATTACAATGAAAAAGAGGAGAAATGCGTGTATATCCAAATGGAACTAGCTGATCCTTCTTTTCCTCGTTCTTATGTTGAATTCAGTAAGTTTTGGGATGGCTGTGACGACGATGTATATATTAACCTCAATTTAGAGAGTCACAAAGTCATCAGAGCATATCCGAGCACTTGTCAGAGTTATTGATAGCATGTAATACCCTACGGTTTGCACTGGAACAGGGAAGTTTTTCATGCCAAATAACAAAAGTATCGCAAAAAACGCTATTTTTGCGATACTTTTAATTATACAACCATGCAATTGAATCCCTTAACCGCCATATCGCCCGTCGATGGGCGCTACCGTTCCAAGACCGTTGAGTTGGACGACTTTTTCAGTGAATTTGCCCTCATCCGCTATCGCGTGATGGTCGAAGTGGAGTATTACATCACCTTGTGCGAACTGCCCTTGCCACAGCTCGAAAAGTTCAACGGCGACTACGACGACCTCCGCGCCATATATGAGGAATTCCAAACGGAAGACGCTTTGGAAATCAAGGAGATAGAAAAAGAGACCAACCATGATGTGAAGGCCGTGGAATATTTCCTGAAACGTCGCTTCGACGAACTCGGTCTGACCGAATTCAAGGAGTTCCTGCACTTCGGCCTCACCTCGCAGGACATCAACAACACCGCTGTGCCACTCTCGATGATGGAGGCGCACAAACTCGTGGTGAAGCCCGCCTTGGAAGACCTCGTCGACAAGCTGAAAGGCATGGCCGAGGAATGGCGCGACATCCCGATGCTGGCCAAGACCCACGGTCAGCCCGCCAGCCCAACGCATCTCGGCAAGGAAATCTACGTCTTCGTGGAGCGCCTCAACGACCAGCTGAAGATGCTCAACAGCGTGCCTTTCACGGCCAAGTTCGGTGGCGCCACGGGCAACATGAACGCCCACAAGGTGGCCTACCCCGACATCGACTGGCCCGCCTTCGCGAAGAAGTTCGTGGAGAAGAGCCTGAAACTCAAGCGTCAGCAGACCACCACGCAGATCGAGCACTACGACTACATGGCTGCCTACTTCGATGCCCTACGCCGTGTCAACACCATCCTAATTGACCTCTCGCGCGACATCTGGCTCTATGTGTCGATGGAATACTTCAAGCAGAAAATCAAGGCGGGCGAAGTCGGCTCGTCGGCGATGCCCCACAAGGTGAACCC
>ONKA01000028.1 GCA_900318265.1 uncultured Bacteroidales bacterium
TTGCGGCTGCGGACGCAAAGGCTGTCTGGAGACCTATACCTCCGCTACGGGCATCCGCCGCACCGCACTCGAGATGATACAAGGCACCCCCGATTATGTAGGCGCGCTATCACAAGTGCCGCCCGAGGAGCTGACGAGCAAGATGGTGGGTGATGCTGCCAAATATGGCGACCCTTTGGCCATCAAGGTCTTTGAGAAGACGGGCTATTGGCTGGGCATCGCCATGGCCAATGCCGTGGCATTCAGCGGTCCCGAAGCCATCTTCTTGATGGGCGGTCCTGTTAAGGCTGGCGAAGTGTTGCTAAAACCCGCTCGCGAATCGTTCAAGAAACATCTGTGTTTCGTGTACGACGGCAGCGTTGACGTTCGCGTTTCCGAGTTGCCCGATAACGATGCTGCCATCCTTGGCGCTGCAGCATTGGTGAAGGCTTGAATGGCGTTAAGATAAAAAGAGTTTGTATCGTGGATAGACAGTAAACTGATGATGTTTTCATCAGTGACGTGCCCTTATTTTCCTTTTCGGACTCGCTTTTTGGTACACTTTGATGTAATCAATGACCATCTCATCGGTTCCAGTCCATTTGGTACCTCCGTGGCGATAATAGCTATCGATGGCGTAGTTCACTTTTAGGTACATGGGTCTTTGTGGAATGTTTTCCTTCTCGTGGTATTCGTTCATGACTATGCCGTCAAAATACCAAATCACATGGTCGGGCATCCATTCGCAGGCGAAGGTGTGGTATTCATCCAAGTCCGTGCTGTTGCTGGGTATGGTAGGATATACCCTTCCATAGCTGTTGTCGCGGTAGGTATTGTCAGTGTCATTATGATATAAGCCACAGGTATAGCATCTTTTCGACCCTATTCCCGGAGTGTTGCGATTGGGACTTTCCGGACTTGTAATCCACCAGCTGTACTCAAAAATATCTATCTCATCATAAAACTTCTTTCCTTCGACATCACTGGAATGTTGTAACCAAAATGCCGGAAATGCTCCTTTATGAGTAGGCAGCTTGCATCGGATTTCAAAATATCCATATTGGAACATCCTATCCTCTTCTTTTTTCACATAATGCTGTTTATAGTATTGCAGTGCTCCCGAGAAATAGAAACGCCCGTCACTATCAGGATAGCCTTTGCCCCCGTTGGACTTTTTCATCCACTTAGGCAGGTAATAGTTGTTGCGATGGATGTTTATCGAATCGTAGTAAGCCACGAGATGCATGGTGTGGTCGGTCGTGTTGATTTGGCAGTTACCAAACTGGTAGATCTCGCGCTCGCCCTTAGGTGCTATGGTACCTAGATAGCTTTTCCAGCTGTAATCGCCTTCATTCAAAAAGCGTTTGGTATCCCATTCCCAATAGGAAGCTTTCTCATCGAATTGTTCATCCAGGACACATTTCCAGCTTCCATCGTTCAAGTTTATCTGAGCTTTTGCGCTTAGGCAAAGAAGCACTATGCTGCAAAGGAATAGTAGTTTTTTCATGGTTTTAGTTTTTTGTTTTTGAAAACTAGTAATCGTTTAGTTCTTAAAGTTTTTATCCAAGAAAGCTTGGGCTTCTTGCATGCCGCCGTCACGGGCTTTTTGCATAAGAAGCTTGGCGTAGGTTTGGTCTTTTTCCACGCCATCGCCAGTATAGTATATGATGCCGAGACGGTATTGAGCATTGGCGATATTGTGGTCGGCGGCTTGGGTGAGGTATTCCACAGCCTTTGTCATGTCTTTCTCCGTGCCAATGCCATATAAGTAGCAGTCGCCCATCTGCGAAATGGCATAAACGTTGCCAGCATCAGCCGCGTCTTTCCACCATTTGACGGCAGTCGCCTCATTTTTTTCCACCCCCATCCCATAAAAGTAGCAATTGCCAAGGTTCAACATGGCTTGTGCATCTTTAGCTTGTGCCCCTTTCTGGTACCACTCCAAGGCTTGTTTTGGGTCGGCGGTTACGCCAGTGCCCATGCGATAGTAATTGCCGAGTGAGTTATATGCTGGGCCGCTTTCTTGAGCAGCAGCCTTTCGAAACCACGCCAAAGCTTCTTTGGTATTTTGCTCCACCCCCCAGCCCTTCTCGTAACATACACCATAGGCATATTGGAACTTGGCATCGCCTTGTTCGGCCTTGTAGCGAATGGAGTCGATCTGTGAAGCTACATGGTCTTCAACCGACATCTTTTGACCTTGAAGCTGACTGAAATCAAGCGGCATGCCTTCTTCCAGTTTCAGGACGGGACCGTTGGGATCACCCAAAGCAGTCGGGTCGACCCCACCTTTTTCTTGAATTTGTATTTGTTGCATTGGGGCGACGGGCACGCCTTGAGGGATAAACACCTCTTTATTATCGGTTGTGTCTTGTTCTTGCTTTTCTTTTTGTTCGCAGGCGACCAACAATAGCGCCATGGCGCCAAGGAGAAGGAGTTTCTTCATTTTGTATTGTATTTAGGTTGCAAAAGTACACATTTTTTTCATGCATCGTGGCAAGGAACGTCATTGTGAGGAGGCACGACGAAGCAATCTAGAAATTAGTTTTAATAGCTTTGTTCTCTAGATTGCTTCGTTCCTCGCAATGACGTAAAGTGACATCACTTGATTTGGAACCTCACGCCCAAATAGGCTCGGATGCCAGAAAGCGGTCCCCAGACCATCGAAGCATCGAAATCTTCGCTGTTCGGGTTGTCGGCTGAGATGATCGGGTAGTCCTGCTTGTAGTTGGTCAGGTTCTCGCCGCCGGCATAGAGTTCCCAGCACTTGCCCAACTTCTTGGTAACCTGCGCGTTCATGATGACATAGAAAGGAGAGCGCTCTATGTTCTGACCGTTGGCCACGGCGGTGGCATTGCCGCTCAAGTCGGGCACACGGCTGTCTCCATTGAACTGTGTCGTGAAGTCGAACTGCCAGGTGCCAGGTGCATACGACATCGAGACCAAGCCCTTGTAGCGGTTGACAAAAGGCTTCTCGCGCAGCGTGTCGTTGATGGTCATCTTCACGTCGTTGTAGCGGAAGGCCAAAGTTAGGTCGAAGTCCTTGAAGATCTCGCAGTTGGCCTCGATTTGGGCACTGTTCGAGTACGACTTGCCGTTGAGGTTGTAGATGCGAATCTGGTGGGCGTCGGCTTCGCGGTCGAGGACGATTTGGTTGATGAAATCGGTGCGGTAGAAGTCGGCTTGGAGGACAATCTCGCGCCAACCTATATCGATGCCTTTGGTCAAGTTGATGCCATAGTTCCAGGCCTCTTCCATCTTGGGCGTGTCAATGAAACGGATCATCCTCGACGAAGCCAGCATAGTGGAGTTTTCAGCCAAGATGTTGGGGGAACGATAACCCTTTCCTGCTGAAAGGCGTACGGCAAATTCATCGTGAGTTTTGAATCTCACATGCAGGCGGGGCGTGTAGAGCATCTTTTGGTAATAGGTGTTATAGTCGGCACGGAAGCCAGCGATGATGTTCCAATGGTGATCATCAGCAAAATTGTATTCCACAAAGGCTCCCGGGACTTGTTCGACACGTTGGAAAGTGCTGTCATTCAAATGTTCATCATATTTGTCGTAGGTATAACTGGCACCTATGGAATAAGTGTGATGGTCATTCACGAGGTAGGAGTCAAACAACAGATTGCCATAGTAAGAGAGTTGGTTGGCATTGTAGTCGGTCAGACCATAATAGGAGTCCATCTTGTGGTAAGTCACCTGATGTTGCATTCCGAGGCTTGTGTCTTTACGGTCAAAATGGTAGCCGCCTTTGGCAAAGGCCTCATAGCGCTCGGTATTGATGCCGATGCCATACAGATTGTAGCCTTCGTCAAGGCGATGCTTGGGATCGAAGTCCATTTGTCCGCCAAGTCGGGTTTCTTTCAAAGCCTTGATGCCTAACTTACAACCGAAACGGCCCGTATGGGGATGGTTATAACGCAAAAAGACATTGTATTGTGTGGTCATCGGATCGTCAAGAAACGAGTCAGCGTTTTCGTCCATTTTCATGTGGCTATGACTCACATGGCCGAATAGCATGATACCGTCGTTCTTTCCCACTTTTACGCGACCGTTGAAGTTCAAGTCCGTCATCAACATCGAGTTGCCGTAGAGGTTGACAAACACTTTCTCGCTCTTGTCGGGCATTGGCTCCTTGTAGTCCACATTAATTTGTCCCGTAATGGATTCATAACCGTTTCTTACAGAAGATGTGCCTTTGGAGATCTGTATGCCGTTCATCCAGTTACCAGGCACATAGTTCAAGCCGAAGGTGGAGGCCAGACCGCGGAAATTGGGAATGATTTCGGTCATCATCTGGGTGTAGATGCCGCTCAAGCCAAGCAATTGAATTTGTTTGGCGCCCGTGACAGCGTCGCTATAGGCCACATCCACCGAGGCGTTGTTCTCGAAACTGCCTGCAAGAGTACAACAGGCGGCACGCTTCAGGTTCTCGGAAGTGATTTCCTGCACGGCAATGGCTTTGATTGGGTTAATGAAAGTGGCTTTTTGTCGTGCCTCAATCTGCACTTCATTCAGCATGTGAATGGCTTTGAATACATGGTCGTAATGGGCAGGTTCCATCATGTGGTGGATGGTGTCGTTCTCATAGCTGATGCAGCTGAACACGAGACAACCGATGCGTTCGTGAAGCGGTATTTTATAGTGTCCGTTGGCGTCGGTCACCACGCCTTCGTTGACGATTTTCCAATACACGTTCACGCCTGGCAATGGCGTGCGTTGGCCGTTTTCGGCCTCTTCATATACAGTGCCTTCGATGAAACCTTGGGCGAAAGCACCCGTAGCGAAGGTGAATAATAATAAGGTTATTAGGGTGAGTTGTTTGGTTTTCATGATATAAGAGTGTTGGTTGTTTAATTGTTGAAATTAGACTTTTAGGTGAGAGACAAGAGGCTGGGATTCACTACTCTAATGCCTTATCCCTCATTGCGGGCGTAGACCCGCAATCTCATATGCATTAGAGACACCCTCTCGCTTAGGAGATTGCGGACGTTCCTCCGCAATGAGGGTAAGGCTCGGGGGTTGACACACCCAGTCTAGTGTCTCATGTGAACTATCAGAAAACCAAAGGATTCAACCGCAAAGCTGAAAAATACACCAGCCTATCCCTTGCGGAAAAGAAATGGGGTATTTTTCGTGCGGTGAAATGATGCCACGCCTGTTGTGCCTTCGGCAACAGCTCTTGAAGGTCGAGATGGACGAAGACAAAAGGCTGGAAAAGGATGTCAAGCTGTTTTTCAGGAAAAAAAACGTAGTTGTCAGTAAACTGAATCTTGCTTTCGAAGTCCTCGCAGCAGCATTTGGCGTTGAATTGGAGGCCGTGTTGTGGCACAGCGTGGGTTTCATGCTCATGTTCGTGGCCATGACAATGCATGCACGAATCTGTCGCATCAACAAAACTGCTCGCCAAGTGATGGTCTTCGGTGCAATAGTGGTATTTCACGTCCCAACCAATTGATACAAACAATACGGTAAGGGCCATCAAAAGGGAACCGATTTGCAGGATTTGTTTTTTCATGCCGCAAAATTACAAAAAGCAGTTGAATGTCAATCCAATTTTGTATTTTTGTCTCTTCAAAACCCACAACGATGGAAAATCCGAAATTTGTTATCGCCATCAACCGAGAGTTCGGTACGGGTGGCAGTGAAATCGCCTACAAACTCGGCGAGTTGCTTGGCATCAATGTTTACAACAAGGCTATTCTCGAAACCTTAACCTCCAAATTCAACCTGACCGTTGAGGAGATGCAGCGCATCAAAGCTACCAAGACCAACTGGTGGAACGACTTCTGTCGGTTTTACCAACAATTTGGTGCTGTTGGTCGGGGTGGTTACACCGCACCGGAAGACCGAGAAGTGACCTCTCAACAGATTTATCTAGCCGAAACACAAATTCTTCGCGATTTGGCCGCGCAGGAGTCATGTGTCATCATCGGCCGTTCAGGGTTTCACATCTTCAGAGACCACCCCTATGCCATGAAGATTTTCATCACCGCCGACAAAAAGACCCGTGTGAAACGCGTGATGGAAAAATATGCTTTGGACGAAGACGCCGCCAGCAAGCGCATCGATAAAATCGACGATACCCGCGAAAACTATACAAAGACCGTCACCCAGGTGTCGCGCTATGATGCCCGCAATTACGACTTTGTATTCAACGTCTCCCGGTTCTCCACCGATCTCGTGGCGCAGTTTCTGGCTGAAAACATCAGGAAAATGTTTCCATACCTTGGGAAATAATACTTGGAAATAGTCCTTTTTCAAAACAATCAGGCTGTCTGAATGATTATTATGGACGGCCTTGAAATCATATACAAAACCATGGCAGACGGATATCTGGAAAAACGCTATGAAGAGGTCTTTGGCAAAGGCGCCAAGAAGACCGTGGTCAAGCACACTTCGATCGAAACGATAATGGAGAAAAACCGCAGTTATCGCGGTTATGACCAAAGCTTTGTGGTGAAACGCGACATGCTGGAGCGCATCGTGGCGGTGAACACCAAAATCGCCTCGGCAAAGAACCAGCAGGTGCTTCGTTTCAAGTTGGTGACCAAGGAAACGGGGGCCGACTTCATCGTTCAAAACATGAAACTGGGCGGTTTACTGCCCGAACTGCATCTTCCCTATCCTGGCACCGAGCCCGAGGCATTCATCATCATTTGTTGCACCATCCCCGAAAACAAGTTCGTGGACATTGACCTCGGCATCGCGGCGCAGAGCATGTTGCTGAAAGCCACCGAGATGGGCTTGAACGGCATCATGATTGGCGCTTTTAATAAGGCAAAGATTACGGAGGCGTTCGACCTGCCTTACGAGCCGTTGCTCATTTTGGCCATCGGCAAGTGTAAGGAAACCATCAAACTGCAGCCCGTGGATGCAGGCGACAAACTGGCGTATTACCGCGATGAAAATGGTGTGCAATTCGTTCCCAAGATTAAATGGGAACAGTTGATTATTGAATAGTTTTGTAGGGCTGCCGTGGTACGACAGCCCTACAAAACCTAAAATTGTTATCTCCTTGTATAGGTGACGAATTTTATCCCCGTGTCATCTGTAGCAGTATAGAAATTGAGGACAAGGGTTTTTCCATCATCGCTCAAAATGAATCCTTCGGGGGGCTGTTCGTCCATATAGGTGCCGTCGCCATTCTTCGGGGTTATGGCTCCTGTCTTTTTGCCATCAAAGGCATACTCGAAATCCATCGCGACATTCTCGAACTCGACAACGGGTTTTTCGTTTTTCTTTTGCGAAACAAGTTTTTCGATTAATAAACCTTCATTTTCGCTGTTGAACTGCAAAATGGAATGCCAAGTGTAAGTCACGCCGCCTTTGGTTCCAGTACCAGTGCCTTCCCAAACGCTACCAACAAGACTGTTGGTTTTCTGTGGTGTATCCAACTTGAAATAGATAGGAATCTGGTAATTCACCCTGACAGGTTTGCCTTTTTGCATTCCAGGTTTCCATTTCGGCATGCCTTTGATAACACGGACCGCTTCTTCGTCGCAACCGCCGCCGATGCCTCGAAGCACTTTCACTTCACCGATGCTGCCGTCTTTCTCAACAACAAAACTGATGAATACTCTGCCTTGTATTTCCTTTTCTTTTGCTTCCTCTGGATAAACAACATTTTTACTCACATATTTCATTAGGGCATTTTCGCCACCAGGGAATTGAGGCATCTCTTCAACGATTTGATAGACGGTGTCTTCTTCGGATGTGGCTATGTCAAGCAGTTGTTCAAAAAGATGTTCGGAGAGGGTGAATGTAAACGGTTCAATGCTGTATGTTGAAGTATCGCCTCTTCTTTCCGTTTCAGTGATGAAAAAATTTTTGCGAGGCGTTCCATCAGCATTGTAAGAGGTGATAGTCAATTTCTTGCAAGGCTCTCCCGATTCCGGTTGGAAGGAGTCTGAGGTCTCAAATTTGAAGTAGGAACCATCATTGTCATAAAAGATAGTGTCTTTCATTAATTGCATAGGAGCACCATCATCATCAAGCATTTCAAATGGACTAATTGACACTTTGAAGGTATGTTCGACGGCTTTTTGTTCCTGAGCCGTCACTTTTGTGTTGGCAATCATCAAGAAAGCCAGCACCGGCAATGTCGCCAAGAGCCTCCACCAGAGGCCCTTGGCCTTTTCGTTTCTTGTAATCATCTTGATTCTTTTTTTGGTAAGGATTAAACTGAAGTTATTGCTCATTCCGCTGAAGTCGACAGCCGTGCACTGCTGCAGAATCAGCATCATGTAGTTCTTTTTGTCAACGCCGGTGGCCACCACGTCGCGGTCGGCTTGGTATTCGTGAAGGCTCTGTAACTCCTTCTTGTACAGATAGATGAAGGGATTGAACCATTGCACGATCATCATCACCTCGGCGAAAAGGATATCCCACGAATGGTGGTGACCGATGTGGCTCATCTCGTGCCGCATGATGTCGGAGTCCACATTTTCGGTGGGGAAAAAGGCATAGCGGAAGAAGGAGAACGAACCTTGTGCCTTGCCCGTGAACACCGCTGTAAAACCGTCCATCTTACGCTTTGGCGAACGGATGATGAGCGCTACGAGTCTCCCCAACTTGATGAGAAACAACAATGTCATCACGCCGACACCTAATAAGTAAATGCCGCCCATGACTTGCCATATACTGAAGCGCGAAGGCGTGGTATTGGTTGTTACCGACACTTCAGGCAAGACAGGCTGACCGTCGGGCGTGACGATGACTTCGTTCAACATCATGCCATTGAACATGTTTTGTTTCAAGGTCGCCATCTGCGGCACTTCAATTCCAGAGAGCAAGCCGAGCAAGGGCATGGCCAAGGCCAACAGCATGCTCGTCAGCAGGAAAAAGCGGTTGAAATACAGACGGTTGCTGTTGCGAAACAAAAAGCGATACACCAACCAAAGCACCCCAACGGTGGCTGCGATAGGCAGCAGATGACCGATGATTAATTCTTGTGCGCTCATGGCTTATTTCCTTTCTTCGGTTATGGCTTCGTCAATCACTTTTTTCAGGGCTTCCAGCTCTTCGAGGCTGAAATTCTCCTTTTTGGCAAAGGCCGAAACGAGGTCTAAATAGGAATTGTTGAAGTAGCGTTCCACCACGCTGCCGAGATAACGCTGCGAGTATTCCTCCTTGCTGATGGCAGCCGAGTAGCGGTTGGCGCGACAGAAGGTCTCGTGCTTCACGAAGCCTTTGTTTTCCAAGATCTTGATGACGGTCAGCACAGTGTTGTAAGCTGGCTTAGGCTCGGGGAAGGCCGCCATAATCTCGTTGGCGAAGCCTTGGCCAATGCTCCAGATGACTTGCATCACTTGTTCCTCTCCTTTGGTTAACTCTTTCATATTCTTTGTTTTTATGATTAATCAATAGTTGATGTTCATGGTTTTGCTGATTTGGATCAGGCGCATTTTTTCTTCATCCGACAACACGAAATCGTTGTCACGCAAGATAAGGATTTCCATCTCTGGCTTTTCCACGAGTTCCCATGGGAAACGCTCCAGCAGGTTATGTTCGGCGTCGAACTCATAGAGAGCCTTCATCTTCGACAAATCGGGCAAGTCCAACAAATGGTTGAAACCTACGCCAAAGCGTTCTATCGAGTCCATTTCCGTAATCCATTCGGGCAAGAAATGCAATTCGTTGTGGTGGATATAGAAATACTTCAGGCGCTTCAAGTTACGAAGGGTGTCGGGGATTTCCTCGATTTTGTTGAACGACAGGAAAAGTTGCTGCAGGTTGTCCATGTCACAAATGAAATCAGGGATTTTCGTGATCTTGTTTTTGTAGAAATCCAAGTGCTTCAAATTCTTGAAACCAGCCAATTCCTCCGGGATGGATTCAAACTGGTTCTCATAGAAAATCATGTATCTGGCTTGTTTCAGATTGGCGAACGACTTGGGCAAGGTGCTGATTTGGTTCTTTGACAGGTTTAGGCTTTCGCAACGCAGGATCCCGACATTATCGGGAAGCTTCTTGATGCCATTGCCCGCCAACAGGACATCTTCTACTTTCGACAAACGGCGGATATCCCGTTTTTTCAGGTTCAATTTGTTGAAGTTCAAGTTGATTTCTTCGAGACTATCAAGCGAACTGAGCCATCTTGGAATGTGTTTGATCTGATTGCCTTCCAGGTTCAGTCTGTGCAGATGCTTACAACGTTTGATGCTCGAAGGGATCCGGTCAAGACCGCAATTGGTCAGCGAGAGCACCTCAATCTTATTGTCTTTGGGAATGTCAAGATACTGTACTTCTGCCCTGACTACTTCAAACATAGTCACCGAATCAGGAACATAAGTCACATACTTGGCTCGTTGAGTCGCGCATGAGGTGAATAATCCAATCACCATTAATAATAGTATGTGTCGTTTGATAGCCATTTTTGTAGGTCTTGACGCTGCAAATATAGATAACTTTTTGAATATACAACTAAAAAATTAGTTTAATTATTGTATTTTTCGGTAAAAATTTTCTATATATTTGATTTTCAATAGATTTTAAATAATTATTTTTGAAAGATTTCTTGCGAAGCAATCCTTAAACCAGTTTTTTTCAGAAAAATGCATCTATTTTCCCAAATTGTTGTATTTTTGCAGCCGCAAAGAGAGGCCACTTTAGCTCAGTTGGTAGAGCAACGCATTCGTAATGCGTAGGTCGTTGGTTCGAGTCCGACATGTGGCTCCAGCAAAAGAGTTTCGGAAACGGAACTCTTTTTTTGTTGCCCAAAAGCGACTATAATTCCTTCTCTTTCGAGGAAATTCACTATTTTTGCAGATTAATCTAATGTGGAGATGTCTGCACCAAACAAATTGATAGAAAAAATCGAAGGCTTCACGCGGAAGTACTACCTCAACCGCCTGATTCAAGGCGTGTTGGTGGGCGCCGTGTTGTGGATTGTATTCTATCTGCTCATCAACGGGCTGGAATACTTCTCTTGGTTCCCACCCAAAGGCCGCTTTGTGCTCTTCCTGTTTTTGCTGGCTGGTAGTGCATTTGTTTTGGTGTACCATTTTCTCATCCCGCTCGTCAACCTCATAAGATTCCGAAAAAAGATGTCGGTGGAACAAGCCTCGGTGATGATTGGCAAGTTCTTCCCTGAAATCAAGGATAAGCTGCTGAACACCATACAGCTGAACAACCAGATGGAGGCATCTAAAGATAAAGATAAGGTCGGCCCTTCGACGGGCTCAGGGACCTCTGCTAATACGAGCTCAGGGACCTCCGATGACAATGCCCTCTTGGCAGCCACTATTGAGCAGCGCAGTGCCCGCCTCTCCCCTATCCGATTCTCCGATGCCGTCGATTTGCGTGGCAATCTTAAATATCTCGGCATCTTTTTCGGTTCTCTCCTTATATTAATAGCCTTGATGGTGTTTTTGCCCTCGTTTGCTGTGCAACCCACACAGCGCATTGTCAACTACGAGCAACATTTCGAGAAGCCCCTACCCTATCAGGTGGAAATCGAACAGGACGACATAGAGACCACACAAGGCAAGGAGGTGAAGTTCAACATCCGCGTCACGGGCGACCGCATCCCCGACGCCTTCTATGTGAAAAGCGAACTTGGGCAACAACTGATGACCAAAGGCTCGGCCAACGATTTCAGCTACACTTTCAAGAACCTGTTCAACGATTTGACGTTTAATGTCATCGGTGGCGAGTACACCAGCCGTCCCCTGCACATCACCGTGCACCCCAATCCCACCCTACTTTCCTACCGCTGCGAGTTGCGCTATCCGCCTTATATCCATCGCACCAACGAGACCTTAGATACCAAGACGCGACTCATTGTTCCGCAAGGCACCAAACTTTCCTTTAGCTTCACCACCCGCGACACCGAGCAGATGTCCGTCACCCGCGACTCACTGACTACCGACTTAACTGCACAAGACGATGTCTTCGAATACCAACTTGTCGCAGGGCAGTCCACCAAATTCGAGGTCCATGTGCAGAACACCTGGAACCAAAGCATGGATCCCCTACCCTTCTCTGTAGATGTCATCCCCGACGCTTACCCCGACATCCGTGTGGAGTCGTTCGACGAACAACTCTCTGACGATGTCTATTTCTCGGGCCTCGTCACCGACGACTATGGCTTCAGCAAGTTGACCTTCAACTGCATCGTCAAGGAACCCATTGAAAAGAACATCATCAAAACAGTGCCTCTCGACCTCAAACAGACTCGTTCCTCGTTCTTCTACCAATTCAACATGGACGAGCTTGGCATCATGCCAGGACAGAATATGGAGGTTTATTTCGTGGTGTGGGACAACGACGGCTTCCATGGACCCAAGTCGAAACGGTCGGAGACTTTCACCTATTACAAGCCTTCGGAGTCGGCCTTGGACAGCATCGCCGACCAACAGTCGGAAGACATTATGGAACGCCTGCAGGAGAAGTCGCAAGAGGCTGACAAACTGCAAGACCAGATTGAAAAGATGCTGCAAGACCTCATCCAAAAGAAAGACTTGGACTGGTCGGACAAGGAGAAAATGAAAGACCTGCTCGAAAAACAGCAAAAGATCCAAGACGAATGGAACAAGTTGCAAGAAGAGCAGAAAAACCTAGAGGACTTCATGAAAGAGCACGAATTGGGCAACGAAGATCTCATCAAGAAACAGGAACAGATCAACAAACTCTTCGACGAGGTAATCCCTGAAGAGCTGAAGAAGATGATGGAGCAGATCGACAAGTTGCTTGAAGAGATGCCGCGTGAGCAGATGCAGCAGATGATGCAGGACACCAAGAAAAACAACCAGTCGATGCAGGAGCTCCTCGACCGCAACCTCTCGCTTTTGGAACAGCTGAAGATGGAAAAAGACCTCAATGACTTGGCCAACAAATTGGACAAACTCGGCGAGGAGTTGCAGAAGCAAGAGGCTGAAAACCAGAATAAAGCAGGGGAGGAGAATGACCAAAAATCGGCCGAGGAAGCGAAAGAGGAGTTCGACAAAATGATGGACGACCTCGACCAACTTCTTGAGAAGAACCAAGAGATGCAGCAGCCCTTCGACATGGAAAAGGACCAGGAAATGCAGGAGAGCATCGACCAGGACTTGCAAGACGCCATGCAGAACGAGCAAAACAGCCAGCAGGAGCAATCGCAGCAAAACAAAAAGAATGCCGGCCAGAAGATGCAACAGATGGCGCAAAACATGATGTCGATGATGCAAATGCAAGGCATGCAACAGATGGCCGAAGACGCGCATTTGATGCGTATTTTGCTTGAAAACGTTGTTCACGCCTCACATGAACAAGAAGGTCTGATGACAGAGATTGGAAGTATGCGTTCCGATGACCCGTCTTTAGTTGAAAAGATCATTCATCAGAAAGAGGTAGCCGACAATTTCAATATGGTTCGAGATTCATTGCGTAGCATGGCCGTGCGTCAACCCATGGTTCAAAATTTCGTTTTTGATGAGCTCCATACCATTGAGAATCAGACAGAAAATGCGATGAAATACCTCAACGACTTAAAGCTTTCGCAGGCCGTTCGTCATCAACAGACCGCTATGATGTCGATGAACAACTTGGCATTGATGTTGGCTGAATTGTTGGAGAATATGGAGAACAGTATGGAATCTATGGGCATGCCCATGTCATGCTCAATGCCAAAGCCGGGTCAAGGACAACAAAGCATGCAGAAGATGCAACAACTGCAGCAACAGCTTAGTGAACAACTCAAGAAGATGCAGCAGCAAATGCAACAGATGGAGAAATCGGGAGAGCAGATGTCTAATTCCACGAGTGAGGAGTTTGCACGCATGGCAGCTGAACAGGAAATGTTGCGCCAGGGTATGCAACAGATGCTGAAGGAGATGAAGGAAAACGGCCAAATCGGCGATGATGGCTTGAATGAAATCATCAAGGACATGGAGAAGTTGGAAGAGGAGTTGGTGAACAAGAAGATCAACCGGCAGATGATTGAACGCAGCCAACGTATCGAATCACGCATGCTAGAGTCGCAAAAGGCGCAGGAAAAACGCGAACAAGAGGAGAAGCGCAAGTCGAACGAATACAAAGGCTCGCATTTCGACCGTCGTATTGATGAGTATCTTTATGAGCAGTCACTCAAGAAAAATCAGGAGTTTCTGCGTACTAACCCGATTGAATATGCGCCTTATTACAAGGACAAGATCAACGAGTATTATTTGAAGAAAAACACGCACTAAGATGATCAGATTCAGCACATTGGATGTGGAAATGCCGCCCATCGACCCGCAGCGCGACAAGATTTGGATTGAAGAGGTCGCGAAGAAACATGGCAAGTCGGTAGGGGAGTTGTACTATTATTTCTGCAGTGATGAGAAATTGTTGGAGATCAATAGGGAGCGTCTCGGCCACGATTTCTATACCGACATTGTCACCTTCCCTTTGACAGACTGTGAGAGCGTGTTATCGAGTGAGTTCTGCATCAGCATTGACCGCATCAAGGAAAATGCCGTGACTTTTGGCCGCAGCTATGAGAGCGAATTGCATCGTGTCATCATTCATGGTGTGTTGCATCTTATTGGGTTTGACGACCTGACCGATGAAGAAGAAAAAGAAATGCGTGAAAAAGAGGACGAAGCGTTAAAACTGTTAGAGTCGGCGTTTCGACAAGCTCAACGACCTTTGCTCTTTCAAGAGTTAAGGGTCCCTGAGCCTGTCGATGGGCCCGTAATAAATGAATAAGTAATTTATAATATTGATAATCAAAAAGATAAATCAATTGTTTCCCGTGAAACACTGATAAAGTGCATGTATTTTGAACCGTATGATATCATCGTTGTAGGAGCCGGACATGCCGGATGCGAGGCGGCAGCAGCGGCGGCTAATATGGGCAGCAAGGTCCTGCTCATCACCATGGACCTGCGGCTGTTTGCCTCCATGTCGTGCAACCCAGCTATGGGCGGCATCGCCAAAGGACAAATCGTCCGCGAAATCGACGCCATGGGCGGCTATTCTGGCGTCGTCAGCGACCGTACCATGATTCAATTTAGGATGCTGAACAAGTCAAAAGGCCCTGCCATGTGGAGTCCACGATGCCAAAGCGACAAGATGATGTTCTCGGCCGAGTGGCGTAGCCTATTAGAAAAGACACCCAACCTCGATTTCTGGCAGGACACCGTAACGGGCTTATTGATTGAAGGCGACCAAGTGAAAGGTGTAAAGACCCTCATGGGCGGCGCTATCGAAAGCAAGGCCGTCATCCTTACCAATGGCACCTTCCTGAACGGTTTGATACATATTGGTGAACAGCATTTCCCAGGCGGCAGAATGGGTGAGGTGGCCAGTCATGGCATTACCGAACAACTTAAGGACTATGGTTTTGAAGCCAAGCGGCTTAAGACCGGCACGCCAGTTCGTATCGACGGCCGCACCATCGACTTCAGTAAACTGATCGAGCAAAAAGGCGATGAAGAAGTGGTGGGCTTCTCGTATACCGAGCCTTTCAGAATCGCTAAGCAAAGGAGTTGCTGGATTGCACATACCTCGTTAAAGGTGCATGAAACACTGCGCAAAGGGTTCAAATACTCACCCATGTTCAATGGCCGAATCCAAGGCGTTGGGCCTAGGTATTGTCCAAGCATCGAGGATAAAATTGAACGATTTTCTGGCAAAGACAGTCATCAACTCTTCGTAGAACCCGAAGGGTGGACAACTGAGGAATACTACCTCAACGGATTCAGTTCATCCCTTCCTGATTATATACAATACGAAGCCTTACGACAAATAGAAGGTTTCGAAAACGCCAAGATCTACCGACCTGGTTATGCCATTGAATATGATTATTTCCCGCCTGAACAATTGTACCATTCATTGGAAACAAGATTGATGCATGGATTGTATTTTGCTGGACAGATCAATGGCACAACTGGTTATGAGGAAGCTGCCTGTCAAGGAATGATGGCCGGTATCAATGCTGCATTGTCATTGCGTGATGAACAACCTTTGGTTTTGTCGAGGACCCAGGCTTATATTGGTGTTCTTATTGACGATCTTATCACGAAAGGTGTTGATGAGCCATATAGGATGTTCACGAGTAGGGCAGAGTATAGGATCCTGCTGAGGCAAGACAATGCCGATGCCAGACTTACAGAGATGTCGTATAAACTTGGTTTGGCGAAGAAAGACCGTTACGAAAAATACCAAGAAAAGAAAGCTAAAGTCGAAGAGATCAAGCAATTTTTGACCGGTACATACGTTTATCCTGAGGAGATCAATGGGCTTCTGGAACGAAAGGAAAGCTCTAAGATTGACCAAAAGCTGAAACTGTCCTACTTGTTGTTGCGACCGCAAATCAGTTTGGATGAAATGATCGATTCGGTTTCTCTGTTAGAACAATTCAAGACGCAGGACAGGTTTATGAAAGAATGCCTTGAAGAGGCCGAAATACAGATCAAATACGATAGTTACATCCAAAAAGAATATGAGTTAGCCGATAAACTCAATCGTTTGGAAAACGTAAAACTCCCCAGGGATTTCGATTATCACACCTTACAATCTCTATCATACGAATGCCGCGAAAAATTGAACCGTTACAAACCTGAAACACTGGGCCAGGCCTCTAGAATTAGCGGTATTTCTCCTGCTGATATCAACGTATTAGCCATATTCTTAGGAAGATAGCATAATTGTTTCACATGAAACACGATGAAAAGATGAACAATAAATGTCCATGGTGCGGATCCGAAAAAGCGCAAATCAATCTTTGGTTGAAAGATGAATTCTTGACCAAGGAAGATTTTCATATTTGTGAATGTCTGAATTGTGGTTTGCTCTATACCATGCCACGCCCTGATAAAGAAAAAATCGGTGCATATTATAAATCTGAAGCGTATTATAGTCATCAAGAGAATAAAAAAGGCTTCATACCAAAGGTTTATGAGCGAGTGAAATCAATAAACTTGAAACATAAGTATAGACTTGCAACTTATGGTATGCAACCTGGAAAATTGTTGGATATAGGATGTGGTGTTGGTGATTTCCTGCATACTGCCGAAATGCATGGTTGGGAGTGTATTGGGGTGGAACCTTCGGAAGACGCTAAGGCAATCGCCCAAAAAAGGATGAAAGGAAAGATCATTGCAAGTGAAGAGTTGGAAGGTTTTCCTGATGGTGCTTTTGATGTGATTACAATGTGGCATGTGCTTGAACATTTGGATGATTTGAAGTGGCAAGTTGCTCAGTTACAACGACTTGTTAAACCCTCTGGTCGTGTTGTTATCGCTGTACCCAACTATAAATCCTATGATGGACAGTATTATAAGGAACATTGGGCTGCGTACGATGTGCCCCGGCATTTGAACCATTTCAATCGAATTACACTTTCTAAAATATTCAAAACCAGCGGTTTAGAATTGGTTAAGATGGATAAATTGAAGTGGGATGCCTACTATATCTCATATTTGAGTGAACAGTATAGGCATCATTCTCTTCCTTTGGTTCGTGGTTTGTATCGTGGTTTCATCTCAAATTGTAAGGCAAGACGTTCAGGTGAATGGTCTAGTTTGGTTTATGTTTTTGAGAGAAAAACCCGTAATTGAAAATTTGCCCAGTTTTGGCTCCTCTAAGCGTTTTTTTACATTTTTAGAGTAGTAATACGTTTTGATCTTTGAAAGTTGATTTGGCGCGATTTTTGTAAACCTCACAATATCAATGAAATTCTTTAGTTTTAATATAAAGCAGTGATGAAAAGTAAAAGAACTAGGAGAACCGGTTTCATTCTTTGTTTGTTCGGTGTCGTTTTGTTGTCGACACTAGGATTGTTCTTTTACCTTTCATTGAAGGAGGATTATTTGAATCGATCCTTGCAAGAATCAATTTTGAATTTTGATAAGGAGATGCAAACCCAGATTGATTTGGACCTTAACCATGATGAACTAGAAAAACACCAAATGGGTTTGGTTATTTTCCGGGACGACACCTTGGTGTATTGGAATCGCAATGATGTCAATCCGAAACTGATCAAAAGAAACAACGTGATTGGTCACGACACGATCTGTGCTTTGCTTTCCGGCAATTATTACGTAAAGTCATTCGAAAAAGGGAATACGGACTATTATGTTTACAAGCTCATCAATACTACGTATCAAATTGATAACGCTTATTTTTCAAACGAGAATCGTTGTATTCCGCGTTTTGTTGATGCCGATATTCTTGTTCTGGAAAATGGTGAAGGCAAACCTGTCGTGAATGACGATGGTAAGGTGCTGGCCTATTATCAAATCGTTGGGAAACCGAGGCTGAAAGAACCTTTAAGATTCCTATGGCCTTTGCCAGGATTGGTTTTGGTGGTCATAGGGTTGCTGATTGCTTTTGTACAACGCAAAAAAACGCCATCTAAGGTCGTGAAAGACTCCAAATGGGTTGCTATTGGAATGGCTGTCATCCTGTTGATTTCCTTGGTTGGCACTTATGTATATTATAAGATAGGAGACAAAAAAGAGAACGAGCAAATGCGTCATCAAGCCCTTAACCTCATGGGGAAGCGGGATGTGTTTTTTGAGCTTAGTTATGCTCGTTTTGCCCAACAGATGCAGGCTGACACCACGCTCAAGGAAATGCTTTTTGCCGAAAGTAACGTTTTGGCCGATGTTGTTCTCGGTTATTCCAAAGATTTGCTGTTCGACGAGTATATGCTGCCTTATTCTGCAACGTTGACGCTTTGTGCGCCGGGAGAGGAAATCACCATCCAGCCCGAAGGTTTTGTCACCGAGTGCGACAGCTATTTTCGTGAAAAATTGGCCAACACCAAACATGAAAATGTGGATGAGCATCTATATTTAATGGATTATTTCACGTTGGATCCCAACTATTTGGGTCGAATTGACATTGTTTCTGCCGATTCGATGCAACAAAGGACGCTTTATTTTGAGTTTTACAAGCCTATAGCCCCCGAAGGTTTTGGCTTTCCTCAGCTCTTGAAAGAAGCTAACAGCTTGAAATCATACGACTATTCAGTGGCCAGTTATAGGGGAAACATTCTGATGTATAAATATGGTCGGTATGTCTATCCCAACTTCCTGAATAGCTTGAAGGTCAAAGACCTTGAATTCACTTACAGTAGCAAATTCAAGCACTATGCCCGCTTCGATGGTGACAACGATGCGGTGGTCATCAGTACGCCGACTAAGAGCTTTTCGCAAAAGACAGCGCCATTTGCCTTGTTTTTCCTTGGCCTATCGTTGCCCTTCCTGCTTATCGTTTGGTTGACACAGCCAAAAGAACACAATAGATGGCGCGACATGAGCTTCCGCCGTCGTCTGCAGACTGTGGTCTTACTGACGTTGGGTATCTCGTTTTTTGCCATAGGTCCCGTCTCGGTGATCTATATGCGGTCGCTCTACAACCAAAACATCAGCGATGCCCAGTTTGAAACTACCCGGACGCTTTCGCTTGAGATGCGCAATGACCTCGATTTTGCCACCTTGATGCGCACGGCCTCAAAAGACACGTGGACCGACATCTTGCAGCACTATGCCAACACGTTCTTCACGGACTTGAACCTCTACGAAATCAACGGACAGCTGTTGGCAACCACACGTCCCGAAATCTTTGAGCTTAACTTACAAGCTCCCGTGATGAATGCCGAGGCCTACCAAAGCTTGAACCGCAACAAAGACCTCTTTTTTACCCACAAAGAGCGTTTGGGCAAAGGCAAGTATGAGTCGGCTTACATCCCGCTGACGGACTCCAATGGCAATACGTTGGCCTATCTCAATACGCCTCATTTCTCGAGCTCTACCGAATTGCACAACGAGATTCGGAACTTTATCCTTACCTATCTCAATATCATCATTGTGCTGCTGGGTGGTGCTTTAGTCTTTATCCTTCTTATTGCACGCCATTTGACCCGGCCTTTGGCGTTGATCCAAAACAAGCTGGGCGACCTTAAGATTGACCAGAAAAACGAGCCTATCGAATGGAAAAACAACGATGAAATCGGTGCCTTGGTCAAGCAGTACAACCAGCTTATCGTGGAGTTGGAGAAGAGTGCGGCCGAACTGAAGCGCACTACGGCTGAATCGGCTTGGCGAGGCGTGGCCCGACAGGTGGCGCACGAGATCAAGAACTCGCTCACCCCGATGCGATTGAGTGTGCAGCTTTTGCAGCGCAATGTTGACAACGGGAAAGCCACTCCTGAGCAAATCCAACGTACGACCAACACGCTTATTGAACAAATAGACGCGTTGTCGGACATCGCCTCTTCGTTCTCGACTTATGCCAAGCTGCCCGAAAACCATCCCGCACCTTTGGATTTGGCGGAACTGGTGGGTAATGTGGTCAACTTGTACGACAATGTGGAGAACATCGAATTCCATTATGATTACGACAAGGCAAAAGACCACACTTACAATGGTGACAAGACCAACCTGAATAGTGCGGTCGGCAACCTTGTCAAGAACGCTGTGCAAGCCATTGGCTCGAAGCCAGAGGGTAGGGTAGAGGTCGCATTACGGTCCACGGAAAAGTCATTTGTCATCAGCGTGAAAGATAACGGCAAGGGCATTAAGGAAGAAGATAAGAGCCAGATTTTCCTGCCCAACTTCACCACCAAGACAGGAGGCTCGGGCGTGGGTCTCTCGTTGACCTACAACATCGTGCAGGCCGCTGGAGGCACCATTTCCTTCGACAGCCAAGAAGGGGAAGGGGCAGAGTTTATTATTGAATTACCGAAACAAGATGGATTTCTTGAAAGAATATAAACGCTTGAAAGCAATAGGTTTCCCAATCTCGGACGAAACGATAAGTTTTATAACTGCTTTGGGCAAAAGTAACGAAATTGAGACGCATTTCGACATCTATTGTATGGAAATGCAGTGTCCAAAACAGGAACGCGGATTCGGCATTTACGAAGAGTTTTCCGAACATGGCAGAGCTGGAGGAGATTATCTTTTGTCGCGTCTTGAAGACGAGGAGAGCATCGCCATAAACGCCGCATACCTATTGTCTTCATTCAGAGAACAGAATGTATGCCATTTCAATGCTGCAGAGCAAGCAACCATCCTTCGGGCTTTGACAAGACTTGCCGAATCCAAAACAGCCGAAATCCGTCGTAAAAGTCTGATTGCCATTGGTTGGGTTGGTGCCGTGAACGAAATAGAATTGTTGAACAGACATCTATTGACAGACGAAGACTCCTTATGCCGTGCATGGTCGGTATCGTCATTCTTACAGATGAGCATGTCAAAACGCATTGAAGCTGACTTATTGCAGTCAAAAACGAGAGACAACTTGATAAAAAGCCTGCAATCCGAAACCGACGCTTTTGTCAAAGGTGTTGCGGTAGAAACCATTCAGACTGTCTGGAAAACGTCATTTGGGCTTCGTGCCTCAGCCGTTGATGCATTAAATGTAAAAGCAATAGAAAAAGCGGCTGCCAAGGCGTTGCAATTTCTTGAACAAGGGCAATAATCACTTACATAAGTCGTTCCTATAAAACTCTTTGAAGAATTATAACTATAACCATGGCAGAAAACAGATTAGGCTCCTTGGCGAAACAAACCGCCATTTATGGCTTGAGCAGCATTGTCGGCAGGTTCTTGAACTACCTGCTCGTCCCCATACACACCCATAGGATGGCTGCCGAATCGGGAGGATACGGCATCGTGACCAACCTATATGCTTACACGGCCTTGCTCCTCGTCATCCTTACCTTCGGTATGGAGACCACTTTTTTCCGTTTTTCAAACAAGGAAAACGTGAACCCCAATAAGGCATTTTCCACGGCAGGGCTTTCCGTCGGTTTGGTCTCGTTGGTTTTCCTCATTTTGGTATCTGTATTCTTGAAGCCTATCGCAGGCGCCTTGGATTATGCCTTGCATCCCGAGTTTGTGGAAATCATGGCCATCATCGTGGCTTTCGATGCTTTTCAATCCATTCTTTTCGCAAGGCTTCGTTATGAAAACCGCCCCATCAAGTTCATGACGCTGAAACTGTCATTCATCATCATGAGTTTGTTACTGAACTTGTTCATTTTCTATCTGGCGCCTTACTTGAAAGCGCATTTCCCCGACATGATGGGATGGTATCAAACCAGCTATCAGGTGGGTTATATCTTCATCGCCAACTTGATTTGCACCGTGCTGGTCACTTTCGGATTCATTCCTGAAATCAAGAAGCTGAAATCCGGAATTGACTTTTCTCTGTTGAAGCAAATGCTGAAGTATACTTGGCCCATCTTGCTCTTGGGTTTGGCCGGCATTCTCAACCAAGTGGCCGACAAGATTGTCTTCAAGAAAATCGTCCCTGGTCTGGAAGGTGAGGAGCAACTGGGTATTTACGGTGCCTGCGTTAAGATAGCGATGATTATGGCGATGATTACACAAGCCTTCCGCTATGCCTACGAGCCTTTTGTCTTCGGTGGCAAGCGCGACACTGCAGACAAAGAGACCCAAGCCAAGGTGATGAAATACTTCATCATTTTCACTTTGCTGGCATTCCTTGCCGTGGTGATGTATATGCCTGTTTTGAAATATCTTGTCGGAGAAGATTACCACGCGGGTTTGCGTGTGGTGCCTATCGTGATGATGGCCGAAATCTTCATGGGCATTTACTTCAACCTTTCGTTTTGGTACAAGCTTATCGACGAAACCTGGTGGGGTGCCATCTTCTCGGCCGTCGGTTGTGCTGTGCTCCTTGCCATCAACTTCATCTTTGTGCCCAAATACGGCTACATGGCTTGTGCTTGGGGCGGCTTTGCGGGTTATGCCACCTGCATGGTGTTGTCTTACTTCGTCGGCCAAAAGAAAGCGCCGATTCCATATAATCTGAAATCGGCGTTCCTCTATTTTGCCATTGCCATGGCCTTGTATTTCGCACAAAAGTACATCCACATTGAAAGCACCACTTGGACCTTGGTGGTGAACACCGGCCTGCTGTTGGTCTTCGTTGCCTTCATCTGCTGGATGGAGAAGGACTTGGTGAAGGGCGTTTTAGGTTGGATTAGAAAACGGATCTAATTTGCCCGAAACGAGGTAACATCTTATACAAGTCCATCAGGTTTCCAAACAAATAACCCGACAGCACCAGCGAGTGTTCGTATCAGTTGAAGCAGGTCCTCAGAAGGGGCGTAAACAGTCAGATTGGTGTCATCACGACCTAAAGTGACAAGGGCTTCGGATGCCCCAATGAGTATGCACAAATTACCTTGATTGTCCATGATATGGCTAGCAAGCATTTCGGGCTCGGGGTTGAAGAGACCTTCGGTGTCGTCGCCTATGAACAAACGCAAATCATAGTAACAATACAGCTTCAGCAGGATGTCGGAGAACCGATCCCGTAGGACAACATATCGTGATGGCTCTAGATAATAGTCTTCTACGGAGAAAAACCTTCCCCCGGCATTTTCTGGAACCTGTTTGGGCAGAAAATCCACTACCCAATATTCTTTCTCGAAAAAGATGTCTAGCACCAAATTAGACTTTCTTCAAGCGATAAAGCATTATCTGGATGGTGTTTTCATCGATTTCTTTGACTTCCTCCCACGGGCCAACCTTCTCGCCCAGCACTTCGCCTTCGAGGCCCGTATCGGTCATATTCTTTCCGTCTTCGACCTTCCAATGCTGTTCTCCCATGAACATCATGCCGTCTCTTAATTCAAGTTGGCCGGCCTTCACGGCGGCATCCACTTCGGCTTGGCTGACACCTTCGGGTAAGGGAGTCAACAGGGTAATCGTTCCGTCTTCGCCGAACACTACCACCATATTGGCCATAAAGCGGGTGTCCTTGTCGAGATCGTCTTTTGCAAGGATGTCTTCCACCTTGGCCCAAACCATGGTGCCTTTTTCTTCGTCTAAGTCAATCATTTCCGCGACTTTCCATTTTCCAATCAAATTAATCATAGTTTGTTCCTTTCTTAATTGAGTTTGTTATTATAGGTTAAGTTTGTTGTTATAGGGTTGTCATATTAGAATACCATTACGGCACCGCCGCCCTTGGCGAGATGCACTTTCACCTTGTTGCCCCACACTTGGGCTTGCTCCGAAACATAGTCTTTGGACACGCGGTTGGCGTTGGGACCGTCGCGGAAGATGTGTCCCGACTTGGCGCCGAAGTTGGGCAGCACGCCGAGGTCGATTTCAATGTCGCGTTCCTCCCAGTTGGTGATGGCACCCACATACCAACGGAAGTCCTTGCGGCGGGCGATGACGAGGTATTCGCCCACCTTACCGTCGAGCACCATGGTCTCATCCCAAGTGGTGGGAACGGAAGCGATGAATTGGGTGCATTCCTCTTCCTTCATATAATTGCTCGGGCTGTCGCAGAGCATGTTGAACGGTGACTCAAAGATCACATATTCAGCCAACTGGCGGCAGCGCGTGCCTTGGCTCATCGGCTCGGTGTAGATGGCGGCGAAGTTGTTCTTGTTGGCGTTTTTCATCGCGCCTTGGGTGTAGTCGAGCGGACCGGCCAGCATGCGGATGAAGGGGATGGTGACTTCGTTAGTGACA
>ONKA01000031.1 GCA_900318265.1 uncultured Bacteroidales bacterium
TCGAAGAACTTCTCCATCAGGGCCTCTTCGCCTTCGGCAGCGTGCTCGATGAGGTTGTTGTGCAGTTCTTCGGCCTTGGCCATCTCGGCGGCGGGGATGTCCTGGATCTCAGGGGCACCGTTGCCGTTCTTGAAGACCAACATCTTCATCATGATCAAGTCGATGACGGCGTTGAAGTCCTCACCAGCGTTGACGGGATATTGGATAGGCGTGACCTTGTCGCCGAAATATTCTTTCAGTTCGCGGATGGTGTTGTCGAAGTTGGCGTTGCTGTGGTCGAGTTGGTTCATGAAGAACACAACAGGCTTGTTGGTGTTGGCAGCGTGACGCCATGCGTTTTCGGTGGTGGCTTCAACACCCGATTGGGCGTTGACGGTGCAGACGGCCATGTCGGCAGCATAGAGGCAGCTGACGATGTCGCCCGAGAAGTCGCTGAAACCAGGGGTGTCCAGGATGTTGATCTTCTTGTCGTTGTAGATGGTGTACATCATGGAAGCGTTCACCGAAATCTGACGCTCCATCTCGATGGGACGGTAATCGGAGACGGTGTTCTTCTCGTCGGTGCTACCTTTTCTGTTGATGAGCTTGCCTTCGAAAAGCATGTTTTCGGCAAGCGTGGTCTTACCCGATTTAGCTGCACCGATAAGGGCAACGTTACGGATGTCTTTTGTCTGGAATTCCTTCATTTTTATCTAACTAGCTAATTATTAAATATTTACTTTTCGCGAAAAATACTTAAGTGGGCGCAAAGGTACAAATTATTATGATACCTTCAAACAAAATACTTTTATTATTGTCACAAAACCTTCAAAACCGACAAAACAATTTGGAAGGAAAGTCGTCAACCGACTCCTTTCCAACGCATCCGTCGGATGCAGTAAAGCTTTTACTGCCTAACAACGACGACTCGGTTGAGAGTCGTTGTTAGGCATTGTTGAAGTTTAGTTTTGAAAGTTTTGTCGGTTTTGTGATTACAAAAGAGCAATTGCCTTGTGGATGTCGTTCCACCGTTCATCATCCATCTTGGCGCCCATCACCTCGATGATGTTTTTGGCCACAATGGCGCCCATCATGCCACATTTCTGCAGGGGTTCGCCTTTGACGAGACCGGCGAGGAAACCCGAGGCCCAAACGTCGCCGGCGCCTGTGGTGTCGATGACATTGGCTTTCATGGGAGGGATGGTGACGACTTCTTTGCCGCGTTGGATATAGGCGCCCTTGGCTCCCACCTTCACCACAGCGATTTGGCAGCGTTCGGCGATATAATGCAGGGCGGCTTCAGGGTCTTCCAAACCTGTCAGCGTCTGCGCCTCTTGTTCGTTGGCGAACACGATGTCCAACCTGTCTTCAAGAAGGCGGAGCAACAGATCGCGATGTTTGGCCACTTCGTTGTAGCTGGCCATGTCCATGGCGATGGTCATGCCCTTGGCATGGGCAGTGTCGATGGCTTTCTCAAGCAGCGGCGGGTTGGCCACGAGGTAGCCTTCCACATAGAAGATGTCCCAGCCATCCAGAAGGTCGGGATGGATGTCGTCAGGCCCCATCTCGATGGCGGCGCCGAGGCAGGTGGCGAAGGTGCGCTCGCCGTCGGGAGTCACCATGGCGATGACGCGGCCCGAAGGGGTGTCGGTAGTGAGAAGTTGGGGCTTCACGTTGCAGTCGATCATCTGTTTCTTGAAGAACTCACCTACTTCGTCCTTGCCGATTTTGCTGAGGAAGCCGGTCTCCACGCCGAGGCGTGACAGACCGCACATCGTATTGGCTGTGGATCCGCCGCTGGCGCGTTGGCTGCCAAATTGTTGGGCCACCTGTTCGCCGATCTTGACGGCGTCGTCGGCATTCACATAAGTCATGCTTCCTTTTGGAAGATTCAATTCATTGAGGATTTGATCGTTGGGGATCTGGGTCAGGATGTCGACCAGAGCGCTTCCTATTCCTAGTATTTTCTTCATTGTGGATTCAAAGATTTAAGATTCAATATTTAAAATTCGTGCAAAGATAGGAAAAAAAAGGATTCCCCAAGGAAAACTCCACACAAAGCAGTATTGATTTTGTATTGATTATCAAATAGATATGAAATATTTGAAAAAATTTCTCGGAAAAAGATTGTCGGTTTCGGAAAAAGCCGTATTTTTGCAGCCGCAAACAGAGAATTAGTTCTGTGACATTGTGCAGCCTCCTTAGCTCAGTTGGTTAGAGCATCTGACTGTTAATCAGGGGGTCTCAGGTTCAAGTCCTGAAGGGGGCGCAATTTTTATGTTTCATGTTATTAATTTTTTGGCCTCGTAGATTCTCCCCGATTCTACGGGGTTTTTTTATGTGTTCAGCGGCACCGCTGAACACATGCAAAAAGCAGGGGCTTACGCCGCCTGCTTTTGGGCTGTCGCCCCTATGGGGCTGAGCGGTATGAGCTTGTCTTATTGCTGTCGCCCCTACGGGGCTAGGATTAAAACACGGTCTTGAAAATCAGTTGAATGTCACCCCAGAAAGACCAATGGTCCAAGTAATCCAGGTTGATTTTCACCTTGTCGGGCCAGATGACGGTGTCGTTATAGGCTTTTGGGTCGGATTGTTGGGCAAGCAGTTCTTCTTCGTTGCGGTATTTGATGCTGGCGGGACCGGTGATGCCCGGACGTAGTTGAAGGATGCGTCGGTCGTCGCCTTGTAGTTGGTCGGCATAGCCGGGCACGTCGGGTCGTGGTCCGACGAAGCTCATCTGGCCGATGAGGACGTTGACCAGTTCGGTCAGGCAGTCCACCTTGCTGTGGCGCAACCAATGGCCCATGCGTGTGACGCGTGGGTCGTCGGCCGTGGTGATACTGTCGCCTTCGGCTTGGTCATACATGGTGCGGAACTTGAAGATCCTGAAGGGCTTGCCGTCTTTTCCAATGCGTTTTTGCAAGAAAAACACTGGACCCTTTGAATCGAGTTTGATGAGTATACCAATGACGAGTAGGGGGAAAAACAACACGATAAGTCCAAGCAGAGCGATAGTGCGGTCAAAGCACCACTTGAAGAAAAACCCTATTTTGTGTTCATTTTTCGCCACGCTGCATAGCCTCCATGTTGAGTATTGCCTTTACGCGGGGCAAAGTTATGATTTTTCTGAATGGGTACAACAAATTCACCGCAATCTTCATCCACCACTTGTAATAGATGGCAAGGTGGCAGTAGGCTTTGCGAAAATGAAATTTATCTTCTAAGAAAGGCTGAATATTTGAATGCTCGGTGATGCTACGTGAGCCGTCGGTGACATATCTAAAACTTTTTTCCTGCAGGTAATATTGGTTCATGCGGTAGAACAAGCCATAATAAGGAAAGGTGCCGTTATGCTTATATTCGGGTTGGATGCCGATGATGCCATATTCGGCAGCTTCTTTCCATAGACGGTTGGCACAGAAGCCTATAAACTTATCATTGCTGCGATCGAAAATACCCCAATACTCATAGTCTTTACTCTGGCAATGGCGAAGATATTCGTCAAAGACCTGTTGGTTCATCGGGCGGTCTACGGTGGCATAGTCGTCGAAAGTGGCTTTCAGGATGGGATAGCCCGAGCTTTGTATGAGCGATACGTCGATTAAGCGAAAATCGAAATACTCCAAAGCCTTATTGACGCGGTTTCTTGTGTTTGACGATAATTCTTCAAGACCTCCAAAACAATCCTTTATAAGGTTCCAAAAACTACTTTTCTCTTGACAGTCAAAGTCGTAGGTATTACGTACCAAATACCCGCCTTTTTTAAGAAGACATCTACAGTCTTTTGGATCTATTTTTATTTCCTGATGGGGCGGGCCACCATAACGCCACATATTCCAATGGTTGATATAATCCAACATATATGTGTTTTTATAGCGTTCTTATTTTTTTGGCTGGATTGCCTGCCCAAATTTCATTATCTGGGATATTCTGGTTGACCACGGAACCAGCGCCAAGGATGGCATTTTCACCTATGGTAATGGGTTTGATGATCATTGACCCCATGCCAATGAAGGCATTTTTCTTAATCAAGACATGACCCACAGGATATCGGTTGGCTAGGCGATCTTCTGGAGTCATCGTATGAGGATCAAGGTAATGGCTGATAATCTTGCAGCCTGTCGAAATAATGACGCCTTCCTCAATGGTAATGTTTTCGGGTGACATCGTGTCGAATACCACGTTGGTACCAATCTCGGTCTTTTTCGGATTTAGGATATTCACTCCACCCCATTTACAAATTCTCGAACGCCAGCCCAATGAAGGCATGGGCAGGTGTTGCAAATGTAGAAATATGAGTTTTCGTAGGCGCATCACTTCAATCCTTCAATCCAAATCTTAATCTGTTGCTCGTCATGAAGTTTGCAGACGAGCAGTGAGTGGTCGCGATAGGCCACGAGATAGTCCTCCAAGCCTTCCACCACGGCTTCGGTGCCTTCTTCGATGTTGATGATGGTGTTCTTGTTGTCGACCGTAATCACTTTGCCACGAACGGCATTGCCCGATTCGTCTTTCTTGGCATGGGTGAAGAGTGAGCCCCAAGTGCCGATGTCGCTCCAACCGAAGTCGGCAGGAATAGTGAAGGTGTTGGGCGATTTCTCCATCACACCATAGTCGATGCTGATGTTGGGACAGTCCACAAAATGGTCGTTGATGAAGTCCTGTTCCTCGGGAGTGCCGAAGTTGTAGATGCCCTTTTCGAACACTTTCACCATCTCGGGCAGGTATTGCTTGAATGCCTGCATGATGCCGTCCAAGGTCCAGAGGAAAATGCCGCTGTTCCAGAAATAGTTGCCTTCGTTGACAAACTTCACAGCGGTATCATAGTCGGGTTTTTCCTTGAACATCTCAACTTTCACCACATTAGAAAATGCTGAATTATGAATACTGAATGCTGAATTATTTCCATTGGCAGCAATTTCGCATTCCACATTCTGCATTCCGCATTCCGCATTCATTTTGGGTACTTGGATATATCCATACCCCGTTTCGGGTCTGCTAGGCTTGATGCCGATGGTCATCAGCGCATCAGGGTTCTTGGCTAAAAAGTCGAAACCTAAACGAATGATACGTTGAAACTCTGTTTCATTCGTTACCAAATGGTCGGCAGGAGTAACGACGATATTGGCGTCAGCGCAACGACTTTGGATGTGATAAGCGGCGTAGGCGATGCAAGGCGCAGTATTTCTTCTTGCCGGCTCGCAAAGCACTTGGTCGGGACGCAGCATAGGCAGGTGTTCCAAGACGAGATGCTTGTAGGCCTTATTGGTCACCACGAGGAAGTTCTCGTCGGGAATGACGGGACTGAAACGCTCGTAAGTACTGCGGATGAAGCTTTTTCCTGTGCCAAGGATATCGAGGAACTGCTTGGGATAGTTGTCTTTGCTGAGCGGCCAAAAGCGGCTACCGATGCCACCGGCCATGATGATGCAGTAGTTGTTCATTGATTCATGTTGTTAAGTAGCGATTTGCCTTTTTCGCTCAGATAGGGCTTCAAGTCGGTCAAAGCAATCTTACATAACGGCATTCCTGCTGCATACGAGGCGATTTCGTAAGGCTCAAAGCAAAACACCACGCTGTCGGTTTCGATCCAAGGTTCGTTGTTGGGCAGAGCGGTTATTTCTTCGAAATCCAAAAACAAATCCTCTTTCTCCAGTTTTGCAAAATATTGTTTTTCAACATTTTCAGCTATCAAATCAATGAGTTGTTCTGGCTCTTCAAATAAGTCATAACCCACGATGCTGCCATCGATTTTGCTAAAAGTGGTGCCATTATACCAAGGCATCTCATGTGCGCCGCCCGTATAGAGATAGCCCTCGGTGGTATAAGTGACGTATTTGTCGGTTTGTTCCGACAAGGTATAGTTTTCTTCGTATTCCGAACGGGGTTCGCTGCCGTCTTCCTCAAAGAAATCGTCCCTCATCGACTGGAGATAGGCAACGTGGTCTTCCGTTTCGTCGGAGAGCATCCAATGCAGGATGTTTTTCTTCAGGGTTTTGTTTTTGGTGATAGGCAGGTCGAGGCTGACATTGAAGCGGGAATAGCCTTCGCTGTATTCACTCTCGATAAAAACGCTGTCGCACAATGTATAGGTTTCAACTTCAACTTCGTTAGGGTCCTTAGGCTGGCAGCCCGCAGCGACTAAAAGAAGCATCGCGATAGGGAGGAATAGTTTTTTCATGACAAATATTTATTGATTTAACGTGGCAAAGATACTGCTTTTTTAGAGAACGCGAAAAAGGATTGTTTATTTCACCCAACGATAGAGGATTTCGATGGGGTGAACGGCGTGTACGCCCGTGCCGTCGAGGATCTGCTGACGGCAAGAAGTGCCAGGTGCCGAGACGATTGTCGGGACACCGTTGCTCGTGTTGTCCATGGCTTTGCGGATGGTTGGAAAGAGAACCATCTCGCCGATGGCCAACGAGGTCTTGTAGTGCTCTTTTTCGTAGCCGAATGAACCCGCCATGCCACAACAGCCACTTGGGATGACATGCACTTGGGCGCCTGCAAGTAACTTGAAGGCAGCAACGGTCTTTTCCGTTCCCACCAAGGCTTTTTGATGGCAATGGCCGTGGAGCCATATTTCAACGGCATCGGTCTTGAAATCTTCCATGGTGATGCGGCCTGCAGTCACTTCATGCATGATGAACTCATCAAAAAGCAAGGCGTTGCGTCCTAGTTGTCGGGCTTGTGGACGCAGCTCGGTTGGCACCAAGTCGGGGTATTCGTCGCGGAAACTGAGGATGCACGAAGGCTCGATGCCGACCAAGGGTGTTTGTTCTGAAATCTTGTCTTTCAGCAGGTTGACATTCCTTAAAGCAAACTTTTTTGCCAACTTGAGGTTGCCTTTCGAGATGGCGGCGCGACCGCTTTCCACGTGTTTCGGGATTTCTACCTCATAGCCTAGACGTATGAGGAGTTTGGCAAAAGTCAGGCCTAGTTCGGCTTCTTGGAAGTTGGTGAACTCGTCGGCGAAAAGGTAGACTTTGCCTTTGGTGGCCTGTCCCTGATGTCGGCGACATTCCTTTTTGACCGCTTTGCGCATCGTCATGCGGCTGAGGGTCGGAATGTCGCGCTCAGTCGAGAACTTGATGATGCGCTTGATGATGTTGGAAGAGAAGTTCCATGAGGCAAAGAAGTTGTAGATCGGCCAAACAACGTGCCCTAACTGCTCCACTGTGGCCATCCACGACACGGCAAAGGAGCGCAAAGGCATGCCGCCGCCGTCGTATTTGTGTTGGAGGATTTCGGAGCGCAGGCGTGTCATGTCGACGTTGGAAGGACACTCGCTGCGGCAGCCTTTGCAAGCCAAACAGCTGTCCAACACTTCGGCCAACTCCTCCGATTTCAGGATGCTTTTGTCTTTGTTGAGCGCTTGTGTGAAGGCCTCGCTCTCCCACCCTCTCGTGAGGATTTCGCGCAACACATTGGCACGGGCACGGGTGGCCTTGGTCTCGTCGCCACTGACCTTGAAGGCGGGACAGAGCGTGCCGCCAATCAGGTTCGACTTGCGGCAGTCGCCGGCACCATTACATTGCTCAATGCTGCACATCAAGGCATGGAGTTGTGTCTTTGCTCCCGTGGCACCTTCCACCTTGCATTCGTCGAAGGCGGCTTTCCAGTTGTAGTAGGTCTTACCTTGGCCTAACACCTTCTCTATGGCATACCGCTGCCCCACCTCAAAGCGCAGCATGCTGTCCATGGGCAATGTATCAACGATTTTGTGCAGGTTGAAGACTTGCTCGGGATCCCAGCATTTTTTGAGGTTTTGCATTAAGGCATAGACCTCGTTGCCATAGAGCAATTGGATGAATTCGCCACGGAGTCGGCCGTCGCCGTGCTCACCGCTGAGCGAGCCTTTGTATTTCTTGACCAAGAGGGCGGTTTCGTACGCTACTTCGCGGAATTTTCTTAGTCCTTCGGCTTCTTTGATATTGATAATGGGTCGCAAGTGCAACTCGCCTGTGCTGATGTGGGCATGATAGACACAGCTCAAGCCCAGCTTTTCCAACATTTGGCCAAAGTCGGCCATGTAGGCGGGCAGTTTCTCGGGCGCTACAGCCGTGTCCTCAATGACGCCGATGGGTTTGGCATCGCCTTTCATGCCGGTGAGCAGACCCAAACCTGCCTTACGCAGACTCCACACCTTGCTGATTTCTGAGCCATAGACGCGAGAGCAGGCATAGACCAGCTGTTCATCATTCTGCATTAAGGCTCGCTCCAACTGGTCGGCGACGGCATCGATTTCGGCCCTTGTCTCACCGCGCAACTCAATGATGAGGATGGCAGCAGGGTCGCCTTGCACGAAGAAGCGGTTTTTCTGTTGTTCGACATTCTGCTTGCTGAGTTCCAAGATGTTGCGGTCCATCAACTCGACGGCCGAGGGATGGAATTTCAGGGCGACGAGATTGCCCAAGAAACTCTTTTGCAACGTGTCGCAATGGGCGCATACCACCATCTTCTCCTTGGGCGGTAAGGGGTCGAGGTCGACTTTGATTTCGGTGATGAAAGCCAAGGTACCTTCGCTGCCGGCCAACACCTTACAAAGGTTCACTGTGCGGTCTTCAAGAGGCTTGGAGTCATCGTGCAGGTCTTCGATCACCTCGTCGATGGCATAGCCACAGGAGCGTCGGCGCAGGGTTTTGTCGGGATAGTTTTCTTCGATGGAATGGACGGTCTTTTCGTCCAATGCCCAACGGATGAGTTGAGCGTATATGCTTTGTATCAGTAGATGGGATTGGTTTTCCCAGAAATGGTTTCCAAACCTTTCTTCCAATTCACGGATGGTATAGGTTTTGAACACTTCCACGCTGCCATCGCAGAGCACGCCTCGGGCTTCTAGCACATGGTGTCGGGTGCTGCCATAGATGAGGGAATGCGATCCGCAGGAGTTGTTGCCGAACATGCCACCGATGCAGCAGCGGTTGCTGGTGGAGGTCTCGGGGCTGAAGAAGAGGCCGTAGGGTGCCAAAGCGAGGTTGAGTTCGTCTAAAACCACGCCTGGTTGCACCCTCGCCCAACGTTCTTCCTTGTTGATTTCAAGTATCTTCTTGAAATGTTTGCTGATGTCGACCACGATGCCGCTACCCACCACTTGTCCGGCGATGGAAGTGCCGCCTGCTCTCGGAATGAGGTGGGTGTGTCGCTTTTTGGCTTCTTCTATGAGATAGACGACGTCTTGTTCGTTTTCAGGGAAAGTCACGCCTTGCGGCACCTCACGGTAGGCCGACGCATCGGTGGCGTAGGCAATGCGGTGCAGCGGGTCGGTGTGTATGGTGTACATCTCGGCTTATTTGTCCAGCTGGCTGAAAATGCTGTTGTTGCTCTTGAATTCGGGCACGATGGCTTTCATCTGTGCCACGATCTTCATCGGGTCGCAGGTCTCCAATGCTTCGTGCAGTTTGATGAACATGGCATCGACATCGGCAGCCGCGTATTTCCTCACGATGGCGTGCATGATCTTCTCGTTGTCGGTCTTGATGGTGTTCTCTTCGTTGGCCAACACCTCTTCGTAGAGTTTCTCGCCTGGACGCAAGCCCGTCTCGATAATTTCCACTTCGGGGCGATGGGCCAACTTGCGCATCTTCTCGGCCAGGTCCCAAATCTTGACCTTTTCGCCCATGTCGAAGACGAAGATGTCGCCACCCTCGCCAATGGAGCCGGCTTCAAGTACGAGGCTGCAAGCTTCGGGGATGGTCATGAAGAAACGTGTGATGCGGCGGTCGGTGACGGTAATGGGCCCACCCTGCTCGATCTGTTTGCGGAACAAAGGCACTACCGATCCGTTGGAGCCTAACACATTGCCGAAACGCGTAGTGATGAACTTGGTGTTGCCTTGGCGGCTCTGCGTGTAAATCTCGGCAATACGCTTGGTAGCTCCCATCACATTGGTCGGGTTGACGGCCTTGTCGGTCGAAATCATGACGAACTTCTCCACGCCATATTCAATGGACAAGTCGGCGACGAGCTTGGTACCAAACACATTGACGAACACGGCTTCGTAGGCATTCTCTTCCATGAAAGGCACGTGCTTGTAGGCTGCGGCATGAAACACCACCTGGGGATGGTAAGTCTCAAACACCTCCCTCATGCGGATGGGGTCTTTCACATTGGTGATGACGAATGCCATGCGGCTTTTCATCTCCTTGAATTCGGGCGTGTTGTTCATCTCGAACTGGAAGTCGTACATCGGCGACTCCGCCTGGTCGAGCATGATGAGCTTCGAGGGGTTGTAGTGCATCACCTGTCGGCAAATCTCGCTACCGATGGAGCCTGCAGCGCCGGTGACAAGCACCACTTTGTCGTTAATTTCGCGTATGACGTTGCTCTTACCCAAAATGATGGGCTTGCGGCCCAACAGGTCTTCGATTCTAATATCTTCGATTTGGTTGGTCGAGATTTTGCCGTCCACCCATTTGTCGAAAGCCGGGATGGATTTCACGATGAGGTTGAGTGCCAGACCTTGCTCGATGATTTCCTTGTTGCGTTCTTGCGTTAGGCTAGGGATGGCCACGATCATCACATCGATGTCGTACTTTTCGATGAACTCAGGGGTCATGGCCACCTTGGGAGAATAAATCTTGATAGTATTGATTTGGGTGCCTACACGTTTCGGGTCGTCGTCGACGAAGGCCTTGATCTTGAATTTCGAGTTGGTGTCTTGACTCAGCGTGCGAAACAGCATGGTACCACCGTCGCCCGCGCCATAGATGAGGGTATTCATCTTGTCGGCTGTGTTCTTGTACACCTCGTTATACAGACGTCGGATGACGAAACGCATGAGGCTCATCGCCACCATGGTAATCAGATAGTGGTAGATGATGGTCACATAACGCGGGTAGATATCGGTCGCCAAGTTCGGAGAAATCTGATGGATGACCAATTTGCTGATGATGAGGAAGGATAACGCACTTGTGCAAGCGTAGAAAATCTTTCGGACGTCGTTAAATCCGGAGTAACGGAGCATGCCGTCGTAAACCCTACTGATGAGGAAAGCCAAGAGGTAGACCGCAGGCACGAGCCAGATGCGGCTCCAATCGAAGACGGAGGCTGCAATATCCTTGAAATAAAGCATCATGATGGCCAACACGTAGGCCAAAATGACAATAATCATATCTACAGCCAAAATCCAATATCGTGGCAGTGTATTGCTTTTATGTTTTCCGAAGATGAAATTACAAAAGCGAGTAATTATTTTTCGCATAGCAAAAGGTCTTTAAAGGACTGCAATATTACGACATTTTTTTAAAAAAATAAAAATATTTTTCAGCCTTGTTTTATTTTCCTTCGGAAGGCTGGTTGTCGTCGGCATCAAGGCATTCTGCCAATGCCGAAACGAAATACCAGCGTCCATTGCTTTCGCAATAGCATTTGTAGCGGGTGCGTTGCTTCTCACCTTTTTGGAAGACAAGACCGTTTTTCAGGACGAAACGGGCGCCATGGGGAAGGCTTTCCACGGTGGTTGTGTTGTCGGGCTGTTTGTCGTATTTGTGCAAAACCCTTTGTAAGTTCAGGTCGGCGGTGCTGCTGGCCTTGATGTGGTTGAGGTGTTTGTGCAAGGCGTTGAGTACGTCATTTGGGAAGATGGTTTCCGTCAGAAAAGGTTGCAGCAAGGTTGAAAAAGTCGTTTGCCATTCTTGGCCATGAGGTTGTACACGCCGTGAGCCATATTGTTGGTATACGTCGTAGTGCGCCACCTCATGCACGTATGTGATGAGCATCTGGTAGGGATTCAAGTCGAGGTTGAGGGTGATGGAACAGATGCCGTTTTTGGTTCGGGGTGGACGGAAGTCGCCCAACTTGGAGCTGCGCGGTCGCTTGAAATGCAGTTTGAAACGTCTTTGCTCGTACATGGCGCCGACCATGGCTACCGCTGTTTCGGGGAAATAGCGTTTCAACAGGGCAAGTTCTTCAGCCTTCATCGTTGTGCAAGAGTTCGTATTCCAAGGTTTCTTGTGGCGCATAGCTCCACTTGGTGCAGGTGTTGCAGTGGCGCGGTGCGCGGCGACGGCCAGGCACTTCCTTGGTCTTACAGGATGAGGCTACCAGTATCAAGCCTAACAATAACAATATCAATTTTTTGTTTTTCATTGCGATAGCCAATTAGCTGGGTTCTGACGTGTTTGTTCTTTCAACAATTCAAAATGCAATTCGGTCTTGCCCTCGGTCTTGTTCGTGTGGACGGTGCCGATGTTTTGTTTGGTCTTCACCTTGTCGCCGCGTTTCACCGTGACGTTTTCGAGGTTGGAATACACCGTGAAGTACTCGCCGTGACGGATGATGACCACCGTGTTGGCCCCCGTCAGTTTGGTGACGCTGGTCACCTCGCCATCGAAGACGGCGCGGGCTTTGGCGCCTTCGGTGGTGGCGATGTCGATGCCGTTGTTGGTCACCGTGACCTTGCTCGACACCGAGGAGGCGTGTTTGCCGTATGTTGAGGCGATGGTGCCACGTTCCACAGGCCAAGGCAGCTTGCCCTTGTTGTTGACGAAGTTGGTTGACAGGGTCTTTTCGGAAGGCGTCAATGCCATGCCTTTCTCCTTGGTTTTGGTCGTGGTGGTGGCGGTTGACTTGCCTTTGTTGGCGTTTTTCTTGGCTTCTGCCTTGCGTTTGCGCTCGGCTTCCGCATTGGCCTTCCTGATTTCTTCGGCGATGATGTCGTCGATGGCTTTTTGGAGCTTTTGTGTTTGCTGCTGCTTGTTCTTGATGTCTTGTTGGAGGTTGCCTTCCTTCTTTTTGAGTTTGGCCACTTGGGCGTTGAGTTCCTCCTTCTCTTTCTTCAAAGCTCCTTGTTGGGCTTTCTCTTCTTTTAGCAGGGCAGTCTGTTCTTCGCGCGCTTGTTGGCTGGCCTCCAAGGCGCTACTGATTTGTTTTTCGGTGGCGGCGATTTGGTCCATCTTCACCTTGCGGGCATCGGTGAACTGGCGGATGTAGCGCAGTCGGCTGAAGGCTTGGTTGAAATCCTCCGAGGCGAAGATGAAGCCCAAACGGTCGTAATGATTACGGTTTTTGTTGGCAAAGACGATCATCTTGGCGTATTCCTTTTGCAGCTTGCTGAGGTCGGAGTTGAGGCTCTTGATGTTGTTTTGGCCTATATTGATTTCCTCATCGAGGATGGCAATTTGTTCGTTGCAGGCCTTGATGAGTTGTTCGCGTTGCTTGATTTTGTTTTCGAGGATCGACACTTCGTTGAGGGTCATTTCCTTGTCCTTGGTGGTCTTTTTCAGCAATTGGTTGGCGTTCGAGATCTCCTTCTGCAAGGTGGTGATTTCGCTTTGCAGTTGCTTTTTGGACTTACCTTTCGTTTTTTGGGCGTAGGCGGAAGATGAAGTCAAAGCTAAGAAAAACAGAAAAATGAATGACAAACACCACCCCATGCCCTCATGGCGGAGGCACATCCGCCATCTCCTAAGCTTGAAGGCGAACCCCTTTTGCTTAGGAGATCGCGGGTCATGCCCGCGATGAGGGTTTGTATGGTGTTGTTCTATAATTATTCTATCGTTCATTGTCTTAGTTTGATTCGGAATCGTTCCATCTTATCGCTGATCTTCAGCGGGAAGTTCGTCTTTTCTTCCAGTTTGATGTTTTTATATCTCACTTTTGCGGCGAGGTTGCCCATGACGAAGGTCTTGAGTAGCACCGTCTGATTCTCAACGGGCGGGAGACCTTCGTTATTGTCCAAGAGCAAAGTTTGCACCAAAGGCAGACTGAGCGGCATGCCGAGTTGGGCGGAAACGGTGTCTAAAGGTTCAGTCAAATAGGTCTTTTCCAGTCGGTTGACAATCCAGACGGAGTCGTTGCTGAACTTGGCGCGCATCACTTCCACGCCCATGGTGGCGGTTACGCTGAGCCACACGAGGCTGTCCTTGCGTATCCGCAGTTGCCCTGAGAGGTCGTCAAAGGCCACGCCATCGCCTTCGGCTTGAATGTCAAGGTTGGAGGTCATCCATTCGAAAGCTTGAGGTTGGGTGGGCACGACGGTTTTCTTGCGCGAGGCACAAGATGAGGCCATGAGGACCAGCACTAGGAGTGCTATTTTTGTCAGCGTTTTCACAAAGAAAGGTTTTTCAAATACCGTTCCAAAAAAACTTCTATTTCGCTGCAAAAATAAGAAAAATCCTTGAGTATGCCATAGATACAAGGAAAGCCTCAACCAAAAAGGGTTGAGGCTTTCGATGCTTTATTTCATAGAAGGTTATTCTTTCACTACCTTCCGCACGCACTTACGTCCTTCCTCATCAGTGACATTGACGAAATAAATCCCTGCAGGCAGCGCGGCCAAGTCTATGCGGAGCTCGTTGACCTCGCCTTGTATGCTGAGCACCTTTTGCCCGAGCATGTTAAGTACCTCGGCCTGCCGCAGGTTCTCGCCTGTGATGGAGACGAAGCCTGTGGTAGGGTTGGGGTGGAGGGCACGTGACAAACAAACGGATTAAATATTACATAATTGTATGCCTCAAACCAAGCAAATATGTAATTGTCATTTTCGATTTGTTTTCGGGCTGCAAATCGACTTTGGCCTTCATCATCTAACCAAAGATAAGTATGCCCCCAATGGACAATGTTAGGAATAGTGTCGGTGCCGTCATTATCCAACCAAGTTATCTCCCAGTCATTTGATGCAACAATTTCTGGCCAATACCCCGTACTTGTATAGTCCATTTTTAGACAAATATCTCCATTGCCATCATCGTCAAAATCAACCCAAAGTCTAGTGTATTGGTCGGTGATACATGAATCTGGTTCAAAATCAACAATAATAATATCACCTTGTTGGGCTTTCATGGCAAATGAGGACAACAATAAAATGGCTAAAGTGATTAGTTTTGTTTTCATGATAGTGATTGTTTATATGTTGGTTAGTTATCGCTTGGACAGTCTCCTGTCAGGCCGGTACAATTGTAAAACGCTCCAGGCATGATTTCCACAATGGAATTGGGTATCACAAGCGAGCCGGTAAGGGACTGGCAGCCGAAAAAGGCTCTTTTCCCGATGATTGTAACGGTGTAGTCAACCCCTTCATGGTTCACGGTTTGTGGAATAACGAGTTCCCCTTGTGCCGCAGTGCCATCTACATGTCCGACAAGTATGACCTCTGTTGTGTTTGTATTATTGATGCTATATAGTAGATTTCCAGATAGGAAATCATAGGCCGAAGCTCGCATTATAAAGCTGACCAAAGCGAAAATCAAAATAATGAGCTTTTCATCTGTAGTTGTTTTTGTTTGTCGTTTACACCATTTTATTCTGCAAATATAAAAATCATTTTGTAATAATTATCTTGCCTGTTTGCGAGTACTTTCCGCAACGAACGGCATAGGTATAAACCCCATTTGCCAAGCCGCGTAGGTCAAGCACCTTCTGCGATTCATTACCAGTCAGTTCGTAAGTTGCAACGGTAACACCGAGGGCGTTGGTTAAACTGATTGTGGCCGAAGTGGCTTTTGCAGGCAAAGTGTACGCTACCGTGGTCCATGTGGTGGCAGGATTGGGGCTCACGCTAGCCGTGAAGCCAAAGGCTTCGTTCATGGAGGCATCGGTTGAACCTTCAGAGCCCTTATTTCCGCCGTTGTTCCCTGGCATCGTGGGACAGTTGGAGGACGATATGTTTTCGTCTGACCTTTCCATCAACAGGGCTTCTGCCATCGCCCTCGATGTCCCCGTCCCCGTTGCGGCAATGCCGTTCACCATGGCGATTTCGGCATCGGTCAGTTCGAGCACGGTGCGGTTCTCCCTGTTGAGGGTTTGGTACATGCCTATCAGCCGCATGTAGTCCGCATGGTCGGCAAGGTCGTCACCTTGCAGGCCGTAGAGCTCGGGCAGCATGTTGGCCAAAGCGAAGGCATGGATGGAATCGCCTTCCTGCAAGTAGGAAGCCACAATCATCCTGTCAGACGCGAGGTTGTCCATGTTGGCGAGCCAGGTGCGAAGTTCGGAAAGGTCGGTGATACTGTCGAATAGGCAGCTGCGCACGATGTCGCCTGCCGCGAGGCGATATTCGTGGCTATATTGCGCCATCTGTCCGAGCAGGGCCGTGCGCGTGGTGATACCCAAAGCAATCTGCCTGAGCATTTCTGTCATGTAGGTGGGTAGCGGGTGTTCCTTGTTCTCCAGATAGCTGATAAGCGATTCATGCTGAAGCTCGTCAGGGTTGGCGGCGAGAATCTCGAACAGCACTGGGTCGGTGAACACGTCGTAACGGTCGGCGGCCGTGGTGAGTACCTCACCCGAGACATAAGGCGAAATCCCAAGCAGTTGGGAACGGAGTCTCCATATGTCGGAAGGCACGGCATTGTTGATGTCGGCCACTTGGGTGGTTGTGCTGCCACCGTCGATACGGCTCTCATAGAGCTGGAGCAAGCTATTATAGGTCGATCGAGCCGAGAGGTAGTCCGATGCCAAGGTCTCCTTCTCGGATGCCGACTTGGTGATTGAGCCGCCATTATAATGCGAATGACAGCTGTTGGTGCCTTGTGTACCGCTGGCACTTACGCCATAGACCAAAGTAGGCTGTTGGTTTGTTCCGTTGATGTCATAATAGTATACAATAACAGGGGTGCCATCGTTGTAGAAGTGGTATTGGCTTCCCGCGAAGGTGTTGCCGGCCGGTACTGTCCACGTGCCTTGCGGTGAGGCAATTCCACCTGTGTTATCGTCCTTTAGCACACAGAAGTCTATAGCGTTACCTGAATTCGTGTTGCAAGTGTAGGTAAGTCCTTCTGTAATTAATGAAGGTGTATTGTTAACCACTTTATTGTCACCGATGGCCACGTTACCGCAGCGCAGGTTCAGAAAACTGTTGTTGTAAACGTCTGTGATGCCTTTCGAGTTTACAATAACGATACCGTAGGGCGAGCCTGTATTGGTCGTTTTTGGGTGGAAGGTATTGTCCTCAATGAAAAGGCCTGGCATCTCAACATAGATGCCGAAGTCGCAGTCGGAGCCACAGTCCACGGTAAAGTCGTTGTTCACAACTGTACCGCTGCCTGTATTGAAGACGTATAGACCTGTGGTGTTGTTCTCGAAAACAGAATTTCTGACAATAAACCCACATGCGCGGCTGCCGTCGCCGGAGGTATGAATGCCTTGGTAGAAGTTGGAAAACGAAGAGTGTATCAGATTCTCCTCGGGACAGATACTCATGTTGCTTCCGTTGGGATGGTCGCAGTAGGAATCGACCAAAAAGCCTGCTGTATTTGCTTCAATACCCATGCAGTATGGTGAAACGCCGTTGACGCTTCTCATGGCCGAGAAACTGCATCCCTTAATATAGAATCCACCGATATGTGCCAGTTCTACATGGTTATTGAAGGGTTCTGTCCCTAGGTAGTCTTCGTCTATCGTAAACGTGCATTTGTGCAAGTGACCGTTGTAGACGAATGTCCCACCTGATGGGCTGTAGGTGTAATTGAGAGCACGCACGGCCTTGGCATTGTTGCGGAAGGTGGCATCGGTGGCATGGATGATGCCGCCAGTGGTGCTGTAATCCCCAGGCTGCCACAGTTCCACGGCGCATTTGGCGTTCTCAATAATCGCCCCGTTCTTGAGTTAAATTGTTATTTCCGGTAATGACATATCCAAAACCATTATTACCCCATGCTGATCCCCAACTGTTTTTAAATAGCCAACAGTTTTGACCAATATAAGGGCTGTTTGGCCCTATTGTGATATGGGAATAGGAAAGAATAGTATCAGTCCCATCATAAACTATATCGCCGATGTTTAGAAGTTTAAACCCACATACGGCCATGTAATGCCATAAACTTATGACCTTTATACAAATCGAACCATTATTGATAATCGTCTGCTTGATATTGTCCGTTCCAACACTAATGTTTGAAGTATTGTTAAAAGAAACACGTTCGTTTGGGTTTGAACAGATGTTGTTACATGGGACTTTTGAATTCACATAAGGAAAACAATTCTCAGATACGACCCCGTTATTGAGCAGATAATTGATGGCGGTTGGCATGGAACCACCTCTAGCTTGGCAATCGCCAGCATTACTACAAGAAAGCAGTTGTTGTTCTGACAAATTATAATCAAGGTGTCGGTTAAAATATAGGTTTATCACGTTTTCTGCGGCACTTATCGGAGCAAAAGCCCAACAACTATTACATGAGAATTGGTTTTTTGCTACTGTAGTCCAATTTTGACCATGCCGGTCTCGCCAATCAAAATCATCAACATAGGAACTGCGTTCCCGGTTGTCGAGATCATAGGGCTAAAGGTCGAAAACTCCACCGATATAGTATTCAAACCCTTGGAGATTCGGTATCTCATTGTTTTCGTTCTTAGAAAGAATGGCTTTCCTTTGATCATAAGTCATTTGTAATAATGAAGTGTTTCCAGCAACCCAGATCTTGTTCTCTTGTCTTAGTCTATGGTTGATGCATTCAAGAATAATTGAATCCTGAATGGTTTTATTCAGCAATTTGTCAGCATAATACTGTTCGGGTGTTTTCGTGTTATATTTATCGGAATAATAAATGTTTTCGATTGCGCATACGGCATTGCCAACTTCAATTTTAAGATGTGACGTTGCGATATTGAAAAGCGATGTGGTTTCATGGGCGTATTGTCTAATATTGAACATTGTGTCGATCATGTTCTTGGGATAATATGCATCAAAGACCAAATATTCCGTGTCCGTGTCCTCGTCAACAAGGATCAAGCGTACGTAACTGTCATAATCGAACAGCTCCATTGCTGCATCAACGGCAAGACCCGAAACTCTTGTGCCTTGTGTGTTGTAAACGAGCGATGATTCATAATATATGCTATCAAGAACAATCCGATGAAGGCATGTTGTGTCTCCAATGTTTTCCATGCGAAAGCTGTCGTTGTTTTGGTCTGATGCTTGGCAATTCAGAAACGCCATTGTCATCGCCAAAGCAATAGAAAAGATGGTTTTATTCATACGATCAGTTTTTGATGAATTTCAAGCAACTTACGGATTTTTCAGACTGGAGAACGGCTATATAGAGACCTTGTTTCAAGTCGTTCAAGTCCAAGTGATCATTACAGAGGTTTCCGTTGAAGAAAACCCGCTGCCCCATGAGATTGAAAATTGATACCGATGGACAGGGATCCAGATGTCCAGTAAAACGAAGCATTGAACGGGAGTTGTCAAAGAACAGGTTTGGATTCTCGTTTTCTTCGACTGAATCGTAACTGTCAATTATGCAAGTGTAGTATTTATGATTTATGTAAAGAATTTCTCCATGGTCTTTATAACAAAGGAGTTGGGGCCAAGAATATCCCCCAATTTGTTGACTTTGACAAGAATTCAAAAAGCCCTGTAAGGCACCGATTCCTTCGATCCACGTGTTTAAAAACGCCCAGTTCTGATAGCCTTCGTCCCTTGAGCTGACATAGTAACAGTTTCGGATTGTGTCCCCAATAAACTTGCTGACAATGGAGTCAACACGAACATACACCCCTCCCCATTCGTATTGACCATAATACATAAAGGTCGAATCGCCAACGCCAAGGTCAAAATCGTATAACAAATAATCATCGGTTTGATCAATTGGCCTGTAATAGACCTTGTTGGGTATTTCTCTAACATAGCCGATTAATTCATAATCGAGATTGAAAAGACTGGAAAATTTTTCATATAGCCTTTTGTATGACACCCCGTCAAGTGTAGTGTCGCCAACCATCGTTAGAGTCTGAGTCGTATAATACCAGATTGGGTAACCCTGAATGACAAATAAAGTGTTGTATTCAATGCTGTCCTTGACAACACTTAGATGTGTGTTTTGTGCTTTCGCCGTGCCAGCCAATGCCAGCAGCAAGAAAAGTAGGGTTTTCGTTGTAATGTTTGTTCTTTTCATAGCTATTGTTTTTTATTGTTTTACGAACTTCTGAATGAATTGTCTTCCGCTTTCGTCTGTGACGCTGACGAAATAAACGCCCGATGGCATGCCCGAAAAGTCAATGTCTAACATGTTGTTTATAGTCTTGCTAATATATATGACTCTTCCCATCAAATCAATAATCTTGATTTGTTTTGCCCCCATCAAAGTTTCCAAAAAATCGATGTGCAACAAACCATTGACCATTACTTTAACAGTCGCCAATGCAGATTCGGTGTTATCATCGACGGTCAACACCTCGTAGTCGCAGTCAACGTTTGATGTGATCAATGGAATGCCATTTTCAGTGTAACAGCGAATGGAGCCGTTCGTACACGAAGGCTGACCTTGGGTTTCAAATGGAAATACAGAATAATCCATGCCGATACCTTCAATAATATTGGTAAAATATAAATTCCCATGTACAGTTGGTGCTGTTATAAACACCTTTCTGAAACCATCAATCACCCCAAAATTCATGTAAGACACTGCCTGTACATAGATGGTATCTTCGTATTTCGGTGCGTACCACCATCCTCCTGGCTTTTTTCCGAAGTCATAGAGCAGATAACGCTCTCCGTTTTCCACCTCAAACACCTGCTTCCCCTCCTGGGTGATGTAGTAGTATTCCGTGTGGGGGTTGACTTCGCCGTTGCAGTCAAGGTTTTGGAAAAACTCTATTTCCTTGCATTCCCAGCCGTTTATCTCAATTGTTCGTAACGAGCGGAATCTGTCGTAGGTAATGCCGGTAATGTCAAATTCTTCCCTGTAATAGCGTTCGTAATACCATTCGGCTCCAACAGGGGCAAATTCCACTGGCGTATTGTTGGTGTCCACAAAACAAGTGTCATAGTTTGGATTCATATACATTAAATCCCCGTTTTCATGGTAGCAAAGGAGTTCGTGAAGCGTAATGCCTCCCGCTGCAGTGACGTGACAACTATACAGCAGACCTTCTGTGGCTCCGATTCCCTCTATCCAGGTGTTAAGCCATCTCCATTCAGCATTTGGCACCATACTTTTGGAACTTACATAATAGACTCTCCTTTCTATTCCTGCAATATATTGAGTGTTTATGGAGTCGATGCGTATAATGACCTCGTTGCTCGGATTTGGCAACTGACACCAATGCATTGATGCAGTGTCGCCGACATTCATGCCGAAGTCATAGAGAAGGTAAACCGTATCTTGGTCGATGGGTTGGTAAAACACCTTGCCTTCGGGTTCTTCCCTGATGAGGCCATAAAGCGAATATTCCTCTGTGCTACCATGCCAATAAGGGGCTTCCGATGATATTTTCCGCATCACCTTCTTATAATGCATATCGTCCACCACAGTGTCTCCTTCAAGTTGGAGGTTCTCAGTAATGCGGAGCCAAGTCCATTGCGATGTTGCTTTCCAAACGATGTTCCACTCGGCATTATCTTTGACTACGGGGAGATAATCTTGCGCCTTCGCCGTGCTTGCCATTGCCAGCAGCAAGAAGAGAAGGGTTATTGTTGCAATGTTTGTTCTTTTCATAGCTATTGTTTTTTTGGTGGATTTCATTTGGCTCGCCACAAAAATATATAGATATTTTGCTTTTCGCAACTTTTTCCTATTTTTTCAGTTGAAAAATGTTCCCAGTTTTTGAAATTCTTGTTATTTTGGCACTTTATGTAATAATCTGTTTTTTTTTAAGCTTTATGTAATATTTTGAGTTGATAAAGAATACTAATCCGTCACCGTAAACTCACCGTAGTATTCATCCCCGTTGGGGAGTGTGAAGGTGACAATGTAGTCGCCTGTGTTGGTGATGTAATACAGATAGCCATTGGGCGTTAGCATGGACAGATAGTCAACCGTGGCACCTGTGGCTGTGGTTACCTCAATGGTCACCTGCCCGATGTTTTCGGTGAAAACCACGGTGAGCGTGTGACCATAAAATGTTGCTAACACCATCCATTGTACTGATAGCATAGGCACCCTGCCATAATGTCGATAGAAGAATACCGAGCAGCAAGGCTACATGTTTTAGACTGAAGTGTTTTTGCATATCGATTATGATTTTGAATTTCGTATGCAAATCACGGTTAGAAAAAAACAATAGTCAAGAAAAACAAAATTTGGATTCTTTGGATTTTAAATCAATAACTTGATTTTCAATTAGTCATCAACTCGTTGAGTATAATAGCTATTCTTTCTTCCTTGTGGAAAACATGCTGCAAACGCTTTTCTCGCTCCCACACGGTCCTATAGGAAAGCTGTGTCATGACGGCAATCTGTGCATTGTCCAACCCGAGGAGGCACAAATAGCAATACATATAATCTTTCTCTTTCAATTCGGGATGTTGTAACCTTAGCTTTTCAAACAAAGGAGCGTAATGCGCCAAAGCCGCTTTCTTGAGTTCGGCCTTTTGGGCATCAGTAAGAGTGATGTTTGCATAGGAAGATACAGGTACGGAAGATTTTATCGGATTGTTTTCATCATTACAAATGGAAAGAATGAGTCGACATATGGGTTCTTCAAGATAGTTCTCGGCTTGGCGAAAGTGATTCTGTTTTGGTGCCTTATCATCATACCGTTTTTCCTCTTTTTCTTTCAATGCAGCGTTGCTACGCTTCAACCTTCCAGACAGTGCAGCCTGCTGCATCTTATGGGCATGGCGTTCGGTTTCCATTTGAACTTCCAGTTTTCGTTTGCCTCGCTTGTTTTTGCAATAGAAGAAAAAGACGGCCAACATCATGGCAAGCATTCCACCCATGATAACAAGGACACGTTTTGTGTGTTTCATTGTCTCTTTGTGATGTTGCTTTTCATGTGTTTTATCCTTGAAGACATCGTACAATTTTGTCAATTGCGATTTCAAGCCACTACTGTTTTCTTCCTGATTGGCAAAGGGAACCAAAAAGCTGGCAAATTCATGCGATTCAACGTCGTTTCCTTGTGCTTTGCAGATTTCCACCAACCATTCGGCTGCCTGTCTTTTTGCTTCCGTATTTTGTGTTTGATTGTAAACCTTGTTTAAGTAAATCCATGCCGAATCAAATTGTTTCTCATAATAGTAGATTTCACCAATAATAGCACATCGCGAACAATATTCCTTTTCGTTTTCTGCTTCGGAAAGCAAATGGTGCAATTCATTTAAGGCTATATCTTTTTGATCATTTGTCCTATATTTTAAATAAACTTGATGAGTGGCTATATCCCTGTATAATATAATGGTTGTATCATTTATCGCAACAGATGCTTTATGATAGTATTGATATGCACTGTCCAATTCATCCATCATATCATAATGAGAACCTATCTTATTCAAAACCCATGCTTGATACCATGAAGGAGAATCTTGTTTTTTGTAATATGTGAGGGATATTTTTGCAAAATAGATGGCTTGTTCGTGAAGATATAGGTCGGAGAATAAATCTGTCAATCTGGTATAGGTATAAGCCATAAACAATGACTTATTCCCAACCAATTCCTTTTCTTTATAATGTTCTTCCATCACCTCCAAGGCCTTCAGGTATTCCTTGCAGGCCTCCACCACGCTGTCTTTTTCATAATAACCCACGCCGTTGATGTAGTGGGCGCGGGCGTCGAGGAAAACAACATCGTCGTTTGGTTTCGGAGATTGCGGGTCAAGCCCGCAATGACGCCAAAAGGCGTGGGGACGGTCGCCTAAGGCAAGGGTAAGGCTGTCGAAATAGGAAACCGCCTGCAACAGGTCCTCGCGATTGGTCTGTTTGTAATCGTTTTTGTACAGCAATTCGGAAACCAGCAACTGGGTGTAATGGTTATTGAATGTCTCGTTTGTAGAGACGGTGTGCACACCGTCTCTACCATCGTCAGACAAATAATCCATCAACACAGCCAATGCGCTGTCGGGCTGGCGCCATATCAGGCTGTCGATGGCCTGCAATTTTGGGGACGGCCCTTCGACAGGCTCAGGGACCTGTTTTATCTGAGACGTGCCATGGCGCGTCTCTACAAGGTCGTTGTCAGGCCGGGTGCAGGCCGCCATCAACAAAATGCATGCTATGCCCCATCGCAGTCTCATCAGTTTTTCAATTTCTGTTCCAAATCCTTCGAGTAGCCTCCCGCTTGCTTGGCCTTGTTCCAGTATTCCTTGGCTTCGCTTTCCTTGCCGAGCTTGAACAGGATGTCGCCATAGTGTTCCAGGTTGGCGCCCGAAGGGTTCTTGTCGAGGCTGAGGCATTTCTTCATCTGCTTCTCGGCATCCTTGTAGCGACCAAGCTTGTAGAGCACCCAGGCATACGTGTCGAGGTAATAGACATTATCGGGCACCAGTTCATTGGCGTGGATGGCCATCTGCAAGGCCTCCTCGAGTCGCTCGCCTTTCAACGAGAGGTAATAGGCATAGTTGTTCAAGACCAAGGCGTTGTCGGGGTCGTTGCGCAAGGTGCGGTCATAGGCATCAAAGGCTTTTTGTTCTTCACCTTGTTGGTGGTAGATGTCGCCCAAGAAAGCGTCGAAGTTGGCCATCTGCAATTTGTCGGAGGTGTATCGTCTGCCTTTCTCTAAATAGGTGATAGCATCGTCGTAGTTTTCCAATACTGAGTTGGCTACGCCTGCATACCAATAGAACACGGGCTGCATGGGATAGTATTTCAAGGCAGCCACGGCATGGTCGCGCACGGCCTCGTTCTCGTTGAGCCGCGACTCGCTGATGATGAGGTTTTGCCATGAGCGGAAGTCGGTGCTGTCGATGGCCAAGGCTTTCTGGTGCAGCTCTTTCGACTTTTGGGCGTTCTCGTTCACCATGTAATAGGAGCCAAGGACAAGATAGCCCAACTTGTTGTCAGGGTGGGTCTCTATGAAGGCATCGCCGCATTGCTTGACCTGCTCATTGATCTGTTTCGATTGGTTGTTTTTCTGCATCCAATAGTCGTAGATGTTGGCCTTGGTGGTGAGGTCGAGGCTTTTGTTTCGGATGACGGCAAGCAGTTCGTTGAAGGCCTTATCCATCTCGCCTCCCTTCTCGTAAAACTCAAGGAGTGAGATGTGGATATACGGGTCGTTGGGGTTGATTTCCTTCATTCTCTCGTAGGTCTTCAAGGCTTCCTTGTCCTTGCCGGTTTCGGCATACACCTGTGCCAACATGCCATAATAGCGCACGTTTTCAGGGTTGTGCTCGATGAGTTTCTCAAGTTCCGAAATTACCTTTTTGTTGTTGCCTTGGCGTTTGTATACGTTGAGGCGCTGCTCGGTGATGAACTCGTTTGCCCCGATTTGCTGTTCCAGCAGGTCCATCTTTTCCACGGCCTTGTCATATTTTTCGGTCACCAGATAGGCATCGATAAGCTCGCTGAGCATGTCGGGGTCATCGGGGTATTTTTTGGTCAGGTCTTCATACAGATTGATGAACTTGTCGTATTGGTCCAGGTTGCGGTAAAACAGTCCGAGTCGAATCTGGTACCATTTGTTCTCGGGTTCGAGTTTGACGGCCTTTTGGATCATATTGAAGGCTTCTTCTATGCGACCGGCATTGGAGTATTGTTCGCTCAGCTCAAACATCGAGGCGGCATCGTCGGGCATGAAGCGCAAGGCTTGTTCGAAGTTGCGGATGGCGCCTTCGGTGTCCTCGCGGTATTTGCTCTGCAGGCCGTTCGAGAAATAGATGGCGTTCTTTTTCTTGTCGGGTTTGCCTTCGTATTCCGAATCCATCTGCTGGGCGAAGCCGTTCAAGGAAAACAACAATAACAGAAGCCAAGAGACTTTTTTTATACCGTCATGGCGGAGGCACATCCGCCATCTCCCAAGCATAAGGGAAAGTGCTTCTTGCTTGGGAGATTGCGGGTCAAGCCCGCAATGACGGAAAAGAGTATGGTTTATCATTCTTTTTTTCATGGTGTTCAGTTTTTTCCTGTATGCCCAAAGCCTCCAGCGCCACGTTCGGTCTCTGAGAGGGTCTCCACTTGTATCATCTCGGCCTGTTCGCATTTGGCGATGACCATCTGAGCGATGCGGTCGCCGCTGTTGATGACAAAGGGTTTGTCCGACAGGTTGATAAGGATGACGCAGACTTGTCCACGATAATCGGCATCGATGGTGCCGGGCGAGTTCAGTACGGTGATGCCGCTCTTGATCGCCAGACCGCTGCGGGGACGCACTTGGCCTTCATAGCCTTCGGGAATCTCCATATAGAGTCCCGTGGGCACGAGGCCGCGCTGCATGGGTTCAAGGGTGATGGGACCTTCGGGCAGCCAAGCGCGGAGGTCCATGCCGGCCGAGGCTTTCGTCTCGTAGGCGGGCAAGGGATTATTTGAGGTGTTTACGATGTTGATGTTCATTGGTGTTTCTTTTTGACATGGGGCCTTCGACAGGCTCAGGCACCCTCCACCACAGTATGAGCAAAGGTCCCTGAGCCTGTCGAAGGGCCGAACTTCATTAAAACGCAAAAATAGACTTTATATTTGGAATGGGAAACAGATTTCTGCTGAGAAAAATAAAAAACGCGTTTTGCCGTTCATTATTTGTTGTAATTTAGCCAGCCAAAAAGTAAACGGGTGAGACGGTTGTTTTTAATAATAATGTTGCTATTGAGCGGTGTTTTCGCCTTCGCGCAAAGCGATGACGAAGACCAACCCAAACGTGTGGATTTTTATGGCTATGTGGTCACTGCCGATAGCTTGAAACCCATCCGCAACACGCACGTCATCAGTAAGATGGCGCATTGTGGCACCATCAGCAACCAATACGGCCATTTTCACATCCAAGCACGGCAGGTCGACACGCTTTGGGTGAGCTGTGTCGGTTATGCGCGACGTCTTATTGCCATTGATGAAAAGCTCACCAGTGCCGACACCCTTGTCATCCGTCTCTATCCCGAGACCATCACCCTGCGTGAGGTGACCGTGTTGCCGTTCACCAACTATGAGACTTTCAAGGAAATGCTCATCACGATGCCGAGTACCAAGACCCTTGATGAGATCGTACGCCTAAACGAGGATCTTGACGAGATGTGGCTGAGCCGCGCACCTGTGGGCAATGGCATGCCTACTATTACGGCCAACCCCATACAGTATCTCTACGACAAATACAATGCGTCAGCGCGTCGGCAAAACACACTACGCCGCAACCGCCGCATGTATAACGAAGTGCTTCGCGAGCAGGGCCGCACTGATGAGCTCCTCCCCGACTCTCTCGATTTCAGTGTCGAGTATAAGATGCCGTACGACGACAAAGAATCACTCAATCCTAAAGCCTTGGTGCCGCGCAAGAAATACATCCGCATTGGGCAATAAGAAAGACCATGACCTTCCGCGACTGGCTCCATAGCATCCTCAATTTGTTCTATCCTCGGGTTTGTGCGGCTTGTGGTGAGTCGTTACTTAAAGACGAAGAGACGGTTTGTTTGAAATGTCGTTATCTGTTGCCCAAGACGGGCTATGAAAACAATCCCGAGAACCCTTTGGCGCAGACTTTCTATGGTCGTGTAAGGTTTCACGCTGTAACTGCGTGTTTCTTCTTCGCAAAATCTGGTAAAGTCCAGCACCTCATCCACGAACTGAAATATAGAGGCAACAAGGAAGCGGGTGTGTTCCTAGGTCAAGAATTAGGCAAGACCATCAAGGATGCGCCTTTGTTTCAAGGCATCGACTATCTGATTCCCGTTCCCCTGCATCCCAAGCGCGAGCGGCAGCGCGGTTACAACCAAAGCCTGATGATTGCCCAAGGCATCCATGAGGTCACGGGCATTCCAATTGGTGATAAATACTTGGTTAGAGGCATTTATACAGAAACGCAGACGCACAAAACCGCCGAGGAACGTTTTAAAAACGTGAAGGATATCTTCGAGCTACGTTTTGCCGACGAGCTAAAAGGAAAGCACGTCCTCCTTATCGACGACGTGCTTACCACGGGTGCCACACTGGAATCGTGTGCACACCAATTGGAGAATATCCCAGGCATTACCATTAGCGCGGCCACTGCCGCATGCGCTGGTAATTAATGTTTGTAGGGCTATCACACCATGGCAGCCGCTGTCGTGTTTTTCACAGCGGCTGTCGTGGTACGACAGCCCTACAGTTCCTATAATGAATGATTATTCTTTATAGGTTTTCACTTCAGCCTCACCATTAAGGACCATCAGGCCATTCAATGCCAGGGCCTTCATTTCGTCCTCGCCAGGATAGACGTACACAGGGGCGATTTTCTCCACATGGCTCTTCACCAAAGCGCAGAAGCCCTTGTCATAGGCCATACCTCCCGTGAGGAAGATGGCGTCCACATCCATGCTGAAAGCCGAGGCTGCGAGACCGCCGACTTCCTTGGCCACTTGATAGGCCATGGCTTTGTAGACCTTCTCCCATTCCTTGTTGCCAGCCTTCACGGCGTTCTCCACTTCGAGGGCGTCGTTGGTGCCGAGGTAAGCGACAAAGCCGCCTTTGCCTTTCAGCATCTGACCGATTTCCTTCTTGGTGTATTTGCCGCTGAAGCAAGCGTCGACAAGGAAGCCAGCAGGCAACGAGCCGGCGCGTTCGGGGGTGAAGGGACCGTCACCATTCAAGGCATTGTTGGTGTCGACCACGCGGCCTTTCTTGTGTGCACTGACCGAGATGCCACCACCGAGGTGGATGGCGATGATGTTCATGTCCTCATACTTGCGACCGAGGTCTTTTGCCAGCTGACGAGCGATGATCTTCTGGTTCAGGGCATGGAAGATGGAGATGCGTGGGAAGAGCGGGTGGCCCGAATAGCGTGCCACTTCGTCCATCTCGTCGACCACGACAGGGTCGGCGATGTAGGCCTTTACTCCGATTTCCTTTGCGATGTCGTTGGCAATCAAACCGCCGAGGTTGGAGGCATGCTCACCATTATAGCCTTCAGTCAGGTCCTTGATCATGAGTTCGTTCACCTCATAAACGCCAGACACAAGCGGACGAAGCAAACCGCCACGACCCACAACGCAAGACATTTCGCTCAAATCGATGCCAGCCTCTTTCAGCTCACGCTTGATGGCTTCGGTGCGGAAGGGCTTTTGGTCGGAGATGTGGTCGAACTTGGCGACTTCCTCAGCACTGTGCTTGAGGTTCTTCTTGAAGACTTGTTCCTCACCTTCGAAGACGGCGATTTTCGTCGAGGTGGAACCAGGATTGATGGTTAATATTTTGTGTGCCATATTGTTATATTTTTGTGTGTTTTCTGGTAGAGACGCGATTAAATCGAAGATTCGACGTAGTCAATCGCGTCTCTACAAACCGTTTTTTTTATGCCATCAATGCTGCGAGGGCGATGGAATACAGCTTCGTCTTCGACGTGTCGCCGCGTGAGCTGAGCACGCAAGGCACCTTAGCGCCCATGAGCATGGCACCCACTTCGCTCTTATCGAACTTGGTGCAGCACTTGTAGAACACATTGGAGGCTTCGAGGTTGGGGAACACCAGGCAGTCGGCATCGCCAGCCACGGGGCTCTTCATGCCCTTGATGGCAGCGGTCTCGGCGTCGGTGGCGAGGTCGAGGCTGATAGGTCCTTCAACGATGCAACCCTTGATTTGGCCACGCTCGTTCATCTTCGAGATGATGGCGGCGTCGACACAGGCGGGGATGCCAGCGCTCATTTGTTCGGTGGCGGTCACCATGGCGACCTTAGGGCAGCTGACACCCAGCTTGGTGGCTACGGAGGTCACATATTTGAGCAATTGCTGTTTCTGTTTGATGTCGGGCAACGGGATGATGGCGCAGTCAGATGCGACCATCAGCTTGTGGTAGTTGGGATTCTCAATGACGGCGACATGGGCCAAGGTCACGTTTGGCGGGCAGAGGCCGCGTTCCTTATTGAGGATGGCGCGCATGTACTTGTCGGTGGGGAGCAGGCCTTTCATCAGGATATCGGCTTCGCCAGCGTTGATGAGGTCGCAAGCCATGGCAGCGGCTTTCACGTCAACGGGCTCGTTGATGACCTTGAAGTTGGCCATGTCAATGCCTTCGGCCTTGCACACTTCGGCAATCACTTTCTCGTCACCAAGCAGTGTGGCTTCGATGAGACCTTCCTTGACGGCAGCATTCACTGCACAGATGGTGTGGTCGTCGTTGGCGTATGCGGCCACAAGGCGTTTCTTGGGTTTGCTGCGCAAAACCTCGAACATTTGCTCTAATTTTCTGATTTCCATGATTCTGTATTTAAGATTTAAAATTTTAAATTCAATATTTGAACTAGATTCTGCAAAAGTACAAAATAAAACCATTCAAAACAAAGGAAACAGAAACAATAAATAAAATCGCCTTTTGACAAGGGTTCAGCAACCGATGCCAAAAGGCGAAATATAAGTGCTATGAATGAATCAATAGTAGATGATATTCAAATCCAACCGTTTTTGCTGCAGCGACTCAACGGCACGTTTCTTCACCTTGGTGTTATAGACTTTCAGTTGTTTCAGCGCAGGGATATTCTCCACGGGTGAGATGCTGCGCACGTTGGTGTTGTTAACGAAGAGGTTTTCAAGTTTTTGCAGGTTGGAAAGAGGTTTCAACGACTTCACAGGCGTGCCGCTGGCATTAATAGTGACGAGGTTGTTCATCTTCGACAGTGGTCCAAGGTCTTTGATTTGGGTATTCTCGATGTTAAGCAATTCCAGTAAAGTGCTGCTTTCGATGGGGTCCAAGCTAGCGATAGGGTTGTTTTGTGCGTTGAGTTCGAGCAAAAATTCCTTGTTGGCCAATGGCGTCAGGTCGCTCACGCCTTGGTTGTTGATGGTGAGGCGTTCAAGCCATGTCAAGCTGGTGAGCGGTTCGATGGAGATGATGGGGAATTCAGGAGTGATTTCGATTTCTCTCAAGTCAAGGATACGTTGCAGTTCAAGGGCGTTGGGCATTTCTGATTGAATGGAAGTGGCATTGCGGAAGATAGCTTGCCAGATGGGGTCAAGGCCGTTCCACCAGGCTTTCAGCGCCTCTGTTTGATAGACCACTGTCACCTGTCTTTGCTTTTCCTTCAGGGCCACGACTTGGCTTCTGCCAATGGTCGTGCTGTCGGCCTCAATCACCTCAATGTTATCGTCGTTGACCAAAGCTGAGAGGTCGTTGACAGGCGTATGCATGATGTTGAGGTATTTGAGGTTGCCCATGTCTTGCAATGGCTTGAGGTCATTGATATAGGTATGCGAGATGTTGAGCGACTCCAAGTTGGCCAAGCCTTGAATGGGTTGCAGGAAGCCAATCTCTGTGTTTGCGATGTTGAGCGAGCGAAGGTTGGTCAAACGGCTGACGGGCATCAGGTTTTGCATGAAGGTGTTGCCCGAGAGGTCGAGTTCCTGAAGGTTGATGATCTGGTGCAGCTGTTCGGTGGTCGGTTCCGAGTCGACCTTGATTTGCTTGGAGAACACGGCTTTCCAGTAAATAGGCAGCTCGCGCCACCAGGTCTTCAAAGCCTCGGTATCATAGATGACCAAGGCGAAGCGGTTGTCCTTGGTGAAGGCGCTGGCTTCGGCATCGTGGATGCCCGAGTGGTCGCAATAGATCTTGCTCAACCGGCGGTTGCCCTTCAAGGGGGTCAGATCGCTGATGGAAGTGTTGCTGCAATACAGTTCGCGCAGGTTTTCCATCTCACTTAGCGCTTGCAAATTGCTGACGGCCGAGCCAGAGATGTTGAGGCTTTGCAAGTCTTTCATCATGCGGAGTGGTCCTAGGTCGCGCACGGCGGTGTTGCTGATGTCGACGTTCTTAAGCTGTTCGAGGTCTTGCAGGATGCCGATGTTGGCAATGCGGGTGCCGCCAAGGTTCACCGTGGTGAGGTTGGGGCAGCTCTTCAAGTTGGAGATGCGGCTGACTTGGGTGTTGTTGATGTTGAGTTTCTGAAGGTTTCTCAAAGTCGTCAGCACGCTGAGATCGTCAACGGTGGTGTTGGCCACTTCGAGTTCTTCGAGGGTGATGTTGTATTTCAGTGCCGAAAGGTCACTAATTAAAGTGGAGTTGGCACGCAAAACTTTCAGTTTGTTGAGGTTACGCACGGGTGCCAGGTCTTCGATAGAGGTTCCTGAGACATCGAGCCACGTGAGGTCCGACAGCTCGCTAAGGGGTTCCAAAGAGATGATTTCGCAGATGCCAGAAAGGTCGAGGCGCTGTTTTTGGGTGATGAGTTTCAGCTTGGCCTCCAGGTCGGCAGAATTGGCAAGGGCATCGACGCTGGGTTCAGCCATCGAGGAACCATCTTCGAGAAGGACATCTCCACCCAGACGGGTTCTCCAGCTTTGCGACAAGCTGTTCCACCAGTTGCGCAGTGCTTCTTTCTCGTTGATTATGGTGGTATAGATGGAGGCAATCTTGATGCTGTTGTTCTGTCGGTCGAGGTTGATTTCGACATAGCGGTTTTTGACGTTGTCAATCTTCTCGTCGTTGATGGTTGTAGCGGTCAGGTGACGTGTCAGAGTAGCCTTGAAATAGATGGTACCATCGTCTCTCGTGTTGTTGGCGATGCTTTGAAGATCGAGTTTGAAATCAGCGTATTTGAAGAAAAAGTCGATGTCTTTGAGATAGGCTTGCACGTCTTTGTTGATGGGCGTTTTGCGGTTGGCGTCAAGGTCATCTTCGATCTGCACCTTGTCGTCGATAAAGACTTTGCTCCAACTTTCGGTGAAGACGATTTCCTTTTCTGCAGGCAAGGCAGTGCTGTCGCCGAGGAAGTTCATAGTTTCCTCCAGATACGAGATCATGCTGTTGATTTCGTTTTCATATTTTGCGATTTCGTCTTTGGAAAGCTTCTTTTGGGCTTGTGCGCCAAAGGCGATGCCAAACAACAATAAGGACAGTATGGCTATCTTTTTCATGGTTGATAGAATTTGATAAGGTTGGTTTTTTCCTTTTCCGGCATGTAAATGACATTTGACATCAGCCAGCCGGAGTTCATGCCTGAGCGGTTGAACCATGATACTTCAAAGTACCAATCTTTGATTTGGAAGACATGGAACTTGACCGAATCGACATGTTGGAACACCAGTTTGCCCTGCTTGATTTCGTAGAAAAACAGGGTCAGGTAATTGGGTTGGAATTCTTTTGAGGCGTAGTATTCGATGACCTCGGGATTTTGGAAAGCTTTGTAGATATTCATGAAGTCGAGCTCGTGGCTCATGGGGTGCAGGAAGTGTTTCTCGCGTTCGGCCATCTCGCCGTTGGGGAAGAGTTTGTTGAACTCCGAGAAATACACGTTGGTAAGCACCCATTTCGAGCCCAAGCCTTCTTTCTCAACGGCGAGAATGAGGCTGACATTCACCAGTTTGCCGTTGTAGCGAAAGGTGGTCGACACCTCGGAGTACCATCTGCCGCCAAGGAAGGTCATGTAGGTGGAGTCGTCTTTGGTGACGTCCTCGATGAAATAGCGTTGCAGGTCTGTCTGGGTTCCATATTTCTGTTGGTCGAAAAGGATGGGCAGTGACTTGCGGCGCATCTCGTTGCTGCGGTATCTGGGGTCTTTTGGGTTGAGCTTCTCACCAAATTGGTCTTCCTCGTAGTTGAAGCGGCGCATGAACTGCCCCATCTGCTTGGTCATGGCGTAGAGCTCGGTCTCGTCCATCTTAAAATCACCAATCGTCTGACCCGCGACAGGCCAGACGATGGCGATGGTAAGTGCCAGAATGAAAATATTTCTGATTATTCTCATCTGTTGGTGGTTTCCTTCACACGCATGTCGCCGAGCAACACATCCCAGAAGCCGATGGTGCGGCCACCGATTTGGGTCTCTTTGCGTTTCACGTAGACGGTGATGTCTTTCTTTGTGGTGTCCTTGTAGGTCAGGTTGCCTTCCTTGTCGTAGCCCCTGAAGGTTTGGAAGATGGTGATGACACCCACGTAGGTGCCGTCGGGTTGACGTTGCAGGTCACTGACATATTCAATGTTGTACCATTCGATTTCAACGCGGTCGTAGTTGAGGCGCATGAGGTGCTCAAAGTACTTGCGGACGCGATAGTAGGTGATCTTGTTGGAACCCAGTGAGGAGACACCAATTTCGGCATCACTCATGAAAAGCTCCTCGGCTCGGTCGATGACGCGGTTGGCCTCGCTGAAAGGCGTTTCTTTCGATCCTACGATTTTGATGTATTTGCTCAGGTCTCTCACCTTCTCCAAGGCCAGACTGTCGATGGCCTGCTTGCGTGCGTAGTCAATTTCGTCTTGAGCCATGGCGCTTCCCACGACGCACAAGGCAATCACTAAAGTGGCAATGATCTTTTTCATTTCTTTATCAGTTCAAGTTCGTTAATCTTTCCGTTTGCGTTGTATTTGATTTCGTGCACCTTCTCTGCCGCCTTCTTCTGGTCCTTCACGTAGTTGAGGTACTTCTCGATGGTGGTCGGACGGTCATAGTCGTTGAAGCCTGCGTTTTGCTTGATGATGATGAGCACGGGCACGTTGGGCGACTCAAAGAGGCCAAGGGTCTCATTGATAGTGCGGTTGGCTTGCGAGACGCTGCCCGATTGGGCGATGGTGGCAAAGTTACGCTCAAGAGTGGTATTTGCATTTTGTGCCTCTTGTTTGTTGCGCTCCTCTTCTTCCTTTTGTGCGCGTTCGCGAGCTAACTTCTTCTCCACTTGGAAGATGAGGTCGTCGACTTCGGCGTTTTGCAGGTTCCAGTCCTTGATGGTTTTCACGCGTGCTTCCTTCTCTTCGAGGCTCCAAAGGGTCTCGTCGTCGAGGATAGCGTTCAAGTCCTTCACGGCTTGTTCAACTTTCGATTTGTACTCGGCCTCAGCGGCTTCGCGGGCAAGTCTCTTCTTGCTCTTGCAGCTGGTGGTGCCTCCCAGCGTGATGAACACGGCCAGAAGAACCATCATGATGGTTGTGATTTTACTTTTCATTGTTTATCTAAATTTTTTCCTATAACTCCAATTAATGCTAATAAATTGCAAAAGTAGTGCTTTTTTTCGATGTATAAGAGGATTTGCGGCAAAATTAGTGCCAATTTACCCCAGTGGGATTTTCTTCAGGACTTTGTAAATGGGTCCAGTAGGCTGCAAGAAGCTTTGGAAATAGATGAGTTCCTTCACGTCGGCATGGAGATAGGTTTTCTGCTCGATAGATTTGCATATCTGTAAGAAGAACTGCTTATCAACCAGTTGCTTGATGCGGCAAACAGTGAGATGCGGCACAAAGTTCTGACGGTCGCGGAGGTAGCCCAAGTCGTCGAAAGCATCCAACAGGTCGGATTCGAGGTCAAACAAGGCTTTGGGTTGGTTGTTCATGCCTAGCCAAAGGATGCGAGGCACGTTGTTGCTGCCGAAGAATCCCGTGCGGTCGAAGTCCATGGTGAAGGGTTGGTGTTTTTTCGCCACTTTTTGGCAGGCCTCAATGATGTTGGGGATATCCTCTATCGGGGTGTCGCCGACAAACTTTAAGGTCAGATGGATTTGGTTGGTTTTCACATAGTTGATATACTTCTCGTGTTTAAGGTTTTTCTTCAGTCTTTCAACCATGGCTGGAAATTCCGTGCTGCATGGGATGGAAATGGCAAGGAAGGTTCGTTTGGTGTTCATTGTGTAGGATTTGTTATGGATTCAGTATTTTTAGGGAGTCGATGCTATGTGCCAGTGCCGTGGAGAAGATCTCCGCTCCCTTTTGGTTGACGTGGTGACCGTTCATGAAGTAACTCGTGTCTGAGCTGATGTCCATGGTCGAGAAGTCGAGCAAGGGGATGGCATAGCGTTGTGACAAGTCTTGGTAGGCTTTTCTTGTCTTTTTTTCTTTTAGGTTTTCTTTTAATCGATTATGCAACGGGGCATAAACAAATATGACAGGGATACTATCTCGTTGGGTCTCTTGTAGGAAACGCTCAAGCAAGGCTACAGCTTCAGGTTCACATTGACCCCTGATTTTTCCTTTTTTGAGCATTTCGTTTAAGTTTTGTCCATTCCATGCTAGGTTTTCGTTGGCATAGCCTTTATAATAATGACCTTTCTGGTCGTGGTGAAGGTGCAACAATTCACCGAGGGCTATGGTCATCAGTTTGTAGTCGCCTCGATATCGGTACATTGGAATGTATTTCTCTGCCCAAGAAAAGCCATACAGGTCAAGGTAAGGTTTCACTAGCGAGTCAGTCATGTAGGGATAGTATTGTTCCTTCTCATACCCGTCTGACACCATACGCAAATCTCGGAAATCAATGTTGACAAGAATTAATTTGGGTTTGTTGTTGTTCCTTTTGTAGAGTTGCCACCGCAGATAACTCACACCAAAGGGTTGTGCCGAGACCCCTAGATTACGTGAATCAATATGGAGAATGGAATCGAGAATATAGGGGTTATAGCATCCTACAGCGCGCGAATTGCCCAAAATGACCAGGTCAGCATCCATTTTCTTGTTCATGAGAGCGTTCATAGTGCTGAAATGCCCCCTTTCCGTGAGTCTCAATCCTTGACTAATCATCACATCTGCGATGATGGCTAGTGTGAAAATAATCACGGCAAACACAACACTATTTTTCAGAAATCTTTTCATCAGAACTGGAAGTATATGAAAGTTTCGGCTGGTTTCCCGAAAGTGAAAATCATGATGACAAGTAGGACATATAATACCCATTGCCAGGGCTTTTTGGCCTTTTCTAACTTAATGGGACATTCCTTGTGACGACCATTCCATTCCAAAACAATAAGTATGATGAGAATCAAAGGCATAGGCAACATATAGGTTGGACTATTGATCCAAGGCGTTGTAAACAAACTCTTGTTAAAGATGCCGCAAACATAAGTCCAGGCCTGTCCTATGCTTTCAGCCCTAAAGAGAATCCAGCCCAACGTGGCCAAGATAAAGGTCAATAGCATTTGTCCTGCTTCTTTTAGTTTTGGCAGTTTTCTACCTTCGGCTACATTGTCCGTAAAAGTGCGATTCTTGCCCAACAGGATGAGTGGCAAAAACAACACAGCATGATAGGCGCCCCATGCAATGAATGTCCAGTTTGAACCATGCCAAAAACCACTGAGTAGGAAGATGACAAATACATTACGAACCACTTTGGCCTTACTCACCCGACTGCCACCCATGGGAATGTAAACATAATCGCGGAACCAAGTCGTCAATGAAATGTGCCAACGACGCCAAAACTCAGCCATGTTGCGACTGAAATAAGGCACGTTGAAGTTGCGCATCAGTTTGATTCCAAACAATTTGGCAGTTCCTATTGCAATGTCGGAATAACCTGAAAAATCGCAATAAATCTGGAAAGTGAAGAAAATGGCAGCAAGCAGCAAAGTACTTCCATTTTGGGTGCTGTGACCTGAAAACACTTGGTCGACAAATATAGCACAGTTGTCAGCCACTACAATTTTTTTGAACAAGCCCCATAAAATAAGGCGCATACCGTCGGCAGCAGAATGATAATTAAAGGTTCGTTTTTTTAGGAATTGTGGCAATAAGTTTGTGGCTCGTTCGATAGGGCCAGCCACTAACTGGGGGAAGAATGAAATGAATGCAAAAAAGGCAATAATATCTTTGGTTGGTTCAATCTTACCCCTATATACATCGATAGTATATGATAGTGCTTGAAAGGTATAGAACGAAATACCCACAGGAAGGATCACTTTTAGCAACAGGCCATCGGCTGAAAAGTGAAATAGCCGAGCAAATTCGGTGACGAAAAAATCGTAATACTTGAACAAGGCCAATATGCCTATATTGAGGAGGATATTGAGCCACATCCACAGTTTCGATTTTTGTTTTGAAGTGGCTTTTTTAATTAGGATACCACTGCCCCATGAACAGAAGGAGGTAAGTGCGATGAGTAGAAGGAAGCGCCAATCCCACCAACCATAGAACACATAGCTGGCCGCTACAACAAAGGCATTTTGTAGAAGCAATTGCCATCGCGACTTGCCTATACAGTAATCGAATAACCACCAATAAAGTAGAAAGACGATGGGAAGAAACAATGCAAACTGTATGGAATTGAAGAGCATACCAGCCTTGGTTTTCGCCGCAAAAATAGGTGTTTTTAAGGAGAAAATCTTTTGATTCAGTAAAAAATCGTATTTTCGCCCATTCAAAAGCAATCTTATCATGAATACCTATTCCATTGGAATCGACATTGGCGGCACCAACACCGACATTGGACTGGTGCGCGACGACGGCCGTGTGATGACCAAGAAAAATCTTCCCACCAACAAATATTTCGATGCCTCCCTTTATGTGGCGGACATCTGCGAACAAATCAAATACTTAATGGCCGAAAACCATGTTGACACCATCGACGGCATCGGCATTGCGGCTCCGGCAGGCAACTACTATACGGGCTGCATCGAGAATGCCACCAACCTCAACTTCAAAGGTATCGTCAATCTTGGCTCGGAATTCCACTCGCATATCGACGTGCCTGTCGTCGTCTCCAACGACGCCAACGCCGCGGCTTACGGCGAACTCGTCTACGGCGGTGCCAAAGGCATGAAGCATTTCGTGATGTTCACCCTCGGCACGGGCGTGGGTAGTGGCATTGTCGTTGACGGCAAGCTGGTACACGGCAAGACTGGGGGCGCTGGTGAACTCGGCCACGCCATCCTCATCCCCGAAGGCCGTCCTTGCGGCTGCGGACGCAAAGGCTGTCTGGAGACCTATACCTCCGCTACGGGCATCCGCCGCACCGCACTCGAGATGATACAAGGCACCCCCGATTATGT
>ONKA01000030.1 GCA_900318265.1 uncultured Bacteroidales bacterium
GCCTTAATGGTTTTCACGATCTTCTCGGCTGACTTGTCAACCAAGTTGTGGTCGTGCGACTTCAGTTTAATTCTAATTCTCTGGCTCACAATAATTATTATTTATTGAATTGTTTGCTTAAATGAATAATAGTCCTTTTGCCTTCTTGATCACCACATCGGCAATGGCTTCGGGGACGGGGGCGTAGTGGCTCAGCTCCATGTTGAAGTTGGCGCGGCCCGACGACAGCGAGCGCAGCTGAGTGATGTATCCGAACATCTCAGCCAACGGCACGTCTGCCTTGATCGTCTGGAAACCAATGCTTGCAATGACTTCGCGCAATATTGATCTCTTTTTGTTCAAATCGCCCGTGACATCACCAATGTACTCGTCAGGGCAATGTATTTCAACTCTCATGATAGGTTCCATCAACACGGCACCGGCCTTGAGGCCAGCCTCCTTGAAGGCGATGTGCGCTGCGCTCTCGAACGAGAGGGCATCGCTATCCACCGGATGGAACGAACCGTCGGTAAGGGTCACCTTGAGGTTCTCGACCGGGAAGCCTGCCAACACGCCGTTGGACAGGGCGCCCTTGAAGCCTCGCTCCGTGGCTTGGATGAACTCGGCAGAGAGGACACCACCCTTCACTTCGTTGACAAACTGCAATCCCTGCACACCGTCGTCGGCTGGACCCATAGTGAACTCGATATCGGCAAACTTTCCCTTGCCACCGGTCTGTTTTTTATAGACTTCACGATGCTGAATTGTTTGAGTAAAGGCTTCCTTGTCTTGAGGCGGTCCAAAATAATGTCAAGGTGCAATTCGCCCATACCTGCCAATATGGTCTGGCCCGAATTTTCATCGGTGTGCACGAACAGCGTAGGATCTTCCTCGACCAACTTGGCCAAGGACTGATCCAGCTTGTCTAAGTCTGCTGTAACTTTGGGTTCGATGGCGATGTTCACCACGGGTTCGGGGAACTTGATGTTCTCGAGCACCAGCGGCTTGTTCTCGACACAAAGCGTGTCACCCGTGCGGATGAGCTTGAAACCGACGGCGGCACCGATGTCACCAGCCGAAATCTCTTCCAAAGGCAACTGCTTGTTGGCGTGCATCTGAACGATCTTGGCGATGCGTTCGCGCTTGCCCGTCGACACGTTGAGAACCATTTCACCAGCCTTCAGAGTCCCGGAATAGACGCGGAAGAAACACAGACGACCAACAAAAGGATCGGTGGCAATCTTGAACGCCAGGGCGCAGAAAGGCTCCTTGGGGTCGGCCTTGCGGATCTCTTCTTGTTCGGTCTTCGGATTGATACCCTTCACTCACGTGGTCGATGTCCAAGGGGCTGGGCAGGTAGTTGACGATCGCGTCAAGCAGGGGCTGCACGCACTTGTTCTTGAACGACGAGCCACACATCACGGGGCAAATGCGAAGGTCAAGCGTAGCCTTGCGGATTTGGCCGATGATTTCTTCGGCGGTGATGCTGTCGGGGTCTTCCATGTATTTCTCAAACAAGGCCTCGTCGTCTTCAACAGCGCCCTCGATAAGGTCGGTACGATATTTCGCAACCATTTCCTTCATATCTTCGGGGATGTCGATTTCGTCGTAGACGGAGCCATTGTCGGTTTCTTCCCAAGCGTACGCCTTATTCCTAATCAGGTCAACGATACCGATGAACTCGTCTTCGGCACCGATAGGCAGCTGGACGGCAACGGGAGTAGCGTGGAGCTTCTCGCGGATTTGGTCCATAACCTTAAAGAAATCGGCGCCTGCGCGGTCCATCTTGTTGACGTAGCAGATACGCGGGACGTTGTATTTGTTGGCTTGGTGCCACACGGTCTCTGACTGAGGCTCTACCCCACCGACAGCGCAGAAGATGGCGATGGCGCCATCGAGCACGCGCAGCGAGCGTTCCACTTCGACGGTGAAGTCGACGTGGCCAGGGGTGTCGATGATGTTGATCTTGTAAGCCTCGTTGTTGAGGTGCCAGAACACCGTTGTTGCAGCAGAAGTGATGGTGATGCCACGCTCTTGCTCCTGTACCATCCAGTCCATGGTGGCGGCGCCGTCGTGAACTTCACCTATCTTATGACTACGGCCAGTATAATAGAGGATACGCTCAGTCGTGGTCGTCTTACCGGCGTCGATGTGTGCCATGATGCCGATATTACGAGTCAGGCTGAGAGCGTTGATCATATTTTCCTGTCCGTTTTGCATAATTCCTGATCTCTCCTATTAGAATCTGAAATGCGAGAATGCCTTGTTGGCATCTGCCATTCTGTGGATTTCTTCTTTCTTCTTGAATGCAGAACCTTCTTCCTTGTAAGCTGCCATGATTTCCGAAGCGAGCTTCAGAGCCATCGATTTCTCGTGACGTTTGCGGGCATAACCGATCAGGTTCTTCATACCGATGCTCTGCTTACGGGCAGGACGGATTTCTGAAGGAATCTGGAAGGTAGCACCACCGATACGACGGCTTCTTACTTCCACTTGAGGAGTAACGTTGGCCAAGGCCTTTTTCCATACCTCAACTGGATTTTCGTTGAGCTTACTTTCAACGATGTCCATTGCTTCGTAGAAAATCTGATAAGCCAAATTCTTCTTACCCTTGAGCATGATGTTGTTCACGAACTTCGTGACCTGCACATCACCGTACTTCGGGTCGGGAAGGATAATTCTCTTCTTTGGTTTAGCTTTTCTCATGTCTTTTAAGTCTTTCTGTTTTGACTAATCGTTATTTCTTTGCGGCTTGTTTGGGTCGTTTAGCACCGTACTTAGATCTACGTTGGCGGCGGCCTTCAACGCCAGAGGTATCCAAAGCACCTCTGATGATGTGGTAACGCACACCCGGCAAATCCTTAACACGACCTCCTCTGATCATAACAATGCTGTGCTCCTGCAGGTTGTGGCCCTCACCGGGGATGTAGGCGTTGACCTCCTTTTGGTTGGTCAGACGAACCCTAGCGACCTTACGCATAGCTGAGTTAGGCTTCTTGGGGGTCGTCGTGTAAACACGCACGCACACACCGCGACGTTGCGGACTGGCATCCAATGCAGGCGACTTGCTCTTGTCGATCAATTTTTGGCGCCCTTTGCGCACTAATTGTTGAATAGTCGGCATTTTTAATTTGTTAGGTTAATTTGTTAGTTATTCAATCCTTTGATTAGGAATTATTTACAAACTCATACCAAACTGGCCGAGGGCACGGCTTAGAAGTCTATAAAACCCACTCCGTGACAATTTTTACGCTTGATTTTGGCGTCACTTCGTGTAGAAACCTATTACGTTTTAGCTTATCAGGTTCCTTAACTATATCATTTTCAAGGGCAAGCCCTCATTCAATTCAGCGGGTGCAAAAGTACAACTTTTTTCAATACGCCGCGCACTTTTTTGAAAATATTTGGAAAAATTGTTGATATAGTTATTTACTACACTGTATTTCAATATTTTAAACATGTTGAAAACTTAGACCTTCGCATAAAAAAAGCGTCTTTTTCGACTCATTTTCATCGAAAAAGACGCTTATGGATGGAGAAAAACGACCTCAATATTTCACGAAACGGTCCTCACCGTTGCTCAAACCGAGCAGTTCGCTGCGGCCGAAAAGGAGGAAAATCTTATGGTCCCAGATGAGTTCCCATAGGATGCGACTCACGCGCACCTGCTCCTCAGGAGCGAGTTCCTCACTTGTGACGGTAGTGTTCTCGTCAGCTTTCTTCACCATGTGTTCCTGAAAGGCCATCTGCACAATCTGATAGCATAGGTTGACGAAGGTGATGCCCGTGGTGTGGTCGCGGCTGTCCATCACCATATTGATTCTGTCTCTGAGCTCCTCATTGTTGTAGAGGAGATGAACGGGATTGGAGTCGTAATTCATATCTGTTTCATTTTAGAATATGGTGCAAAGATAGGGATTATTTCGAAACTTGCAACATTTTGGCTGACCAAGGAACACTTTTTTACACCTTATATTAATATGTCGCGGCGATTTCGTACCTTTGCAACCAAATTTGAGCAAGATGGTTACCGAATTATTGGTCGTATGGGTTGTCGGCGTAGTGGCCTTCTTCGTGCTTTGGGCCATTTTAGCCAAAATCATCAAACGCATCAGCGATAAGAAAAACAAAACGGAAAATGTTATTCAGAAAGAAGCCTCGGAAAAAGATATTTCTGACGATCATTCATAAAGATTGCTTTGACTTATTAAACTATTGGCTTGATGCAGTCACGCTCCCCGAGTTTGTCGGCCAGCACGTCGCCGTCAACAATCGGTTGGCCAACGTCGGCCAAGCCACCATTGCCGATAGCCGAGGCGAGGCGCTCGGTTCCGGCAAAGTAGTGCTTGGTGTAGCCAAAAATCGAATCATATAACCGTTTAATGCTCATGACAATTGGCTTTGATTAATTCAGAATCGTATTTCCATTCCTGATATACAATCCAATTATAATTATTCTGGCTTTCTTAAGGTATGGATCCAAAAATCATTCAATTCGTATTTCCTTTTCCATAAATGCTCTTTGATAGCATTGTCGGTTTCACAAATATCCAGAAGAAATAGATAATACTGATACTTTCTGTTTGGAAGATACTCTTCTATTGTTTTATATGTTGTTCTATAGTATTCCTCTTCCTCTTTCTCAATTTGAATATCATCCGTACCATCACGTACGATGTTATATAAGCTTCTATATACCTCGATGTTGTCCAAATACGCATACCGAATCTTTTTTATCGCATAATACTTGCCTCCTATTTTATACACTTCGGTATTATCCATGGTCATAAGATTATCCAAATGTTGCGAAAAACAAACTCGGTATACATACTTATTTTGCACAGAATCAAATATTTCCCAATTACTATAATGTGGAACCAAATAAGTTAGGGAATCTAAATTAATGGAGTCAGCAGCAATCGCATTTATTAGAAAATCCTCATCTGCAACGTAATACAAATCATAATCTGTTTTCAACCTTAAGCAACAGGCAAATGGAGGATAAAACTCTGGATAACCATATACCACCTCTTGAATGATATAGTTTGTTCCTGACTTGTAATCAATTGGAGAATCTGGATTTTGATGCAAGAGCAATGCTAACAATATAATCTTTAGTGTAATCATTGGGGCTCTTTATTATGTTTATTAATAAGTATAGTTTTGCTTGTTTCATCATGTATTAACTCAGCAAACTTACACAATAAATTCGAAACACAAGGCCGTTTGCGATTTTTTTTGTAATTTCGCAGTTTCAACGAAAATCATAAAAACACAGAAATATGAAATACGACGTCATCGTTATCGGCAGCGGCCCGGGAGGCTATGTGGCTGCCATCAGAGCATCACAATTAGGAAAGAAAACCGCCGTGGTCGAGAAGGCCGAAGTGGGCGGCATCTGCCTCAACTGGGGCTGCATCCCCACCAAAGCCCTGCTGAAGAGCGCGCAGGTCTATACCTATATCAACCATGCCGAGAACTACGGCATCAAAGTGGAAGGCGAAGTGAAACCCGACATGGAGGCCGTGGTGGCCCGCAGCCGTGGCGTGGCCGACACCATGAGCAAAGGCGTACAGTACCTCCTCAAGAAAAACAATGTTGATGTCATCGCCGGTTATGGCAAGCTGACCGCCGACAAGCAGGTGGAAGTGACCGACGCCGAAGACAACAAGAACCTCTTCGAAGCCGACCATATCATCCTCGCCACGGGTTCGCGCGTGCGCGAGCTGCCCGCCCTTCCCATCGACGGCAAGAAGATCATCGGCTACCGCCAAGCTCTCGTTTTGGACAAATTGCCCGAGAGCATGGTTGTGGTAGGCTCGGGTGCCATCGGTTCCGAGTTCGCCTTCTTCTTCACTTCGATGGGTGTGAAGGTGACTCTCGTCGAGTTCCTGCCCAACGTGGTGCCTAACGAAGACGAGGAAGTCTCCAAGCAAGTGGAGCGCGCCTTCAAGAAGTTGAAGATGACCGTGATGACTGAAGCCTCGGTGACCCATGTCGACACCACCGGCGAGAAGTGCGTGTGCACTATCGCCACGAAGAAAGGCGAGAAGACCGTGGAAGCCGACATCGTGCTCAGCGCTGTGGGCGTGCAGACCAATATCGACAACCTCGGCCTGGAAGAACTCGGCATCACCACCGAGCGCGGCAAGGTCAACGTGGACGAATGGTACCGCACCAATGTGCCGGGCATCTATGCCATCGGCGACATCGTGCACGGTCCCGCCCTAGCCCACAAGGCCGACCACGAAGCCACCATCTGCGTGGAGAAGCTCTGCGGATTGGACCCCAAGCCGCTCAACTACGCCAACATCCCTGGCTGTACCTACACCACGCCCGAAATCGCCTCCGTCGGCCTAAGCGAAGCGAAGGCCATCGCCGCTGGCTACGAGGTGAAGATTGGCAAGTTCCCCTTCACCGCCTCAGGCAAGGCCACCGCTGCCGGCAACCGCGACGGCTTCATCAAGGTGGTTTTCGACGCCAAGACGGGCGACTGGCTGGGCTGCCACATGGTCGGCGACAACGTGACCGAGATGGTCGCCGCTGCCGTGCTCTGCCGTGAGCTGGGCGCCAAGGGCGAAGACATCATCCACGCCGTGTTCCCCCACCCCACCATGTCGGAAGGCATCATGGAGGCTGCTGCGGCAGCGTATAATGAATGTGTGCACCTTTAATGAGACAACACTGGGTAAGCAACCCTCACGCCTTTTACCCTCATGGCGGACAAGGATCCGCCATCTCCTGAACGCGAAGACGACAACCGTTCGTTCAGGAGATTGCGGGTCAAGCCCGCAATGAGGGATAAGGCAAAGGTCTCATCCCTTTGAAAAAGTACACCATGGAAATCATCGAAACCAAGATAAAAGACCTCCTCGTCATCAAGCCAGACGTGTTCACCGACGAGCGCGGCTATTTCTTTGAGAGCTACAACAAGGAGCGCTTCGCCCAGCATGGGCTCGACATGACCTTCGTGCAGGACAACGAGTCGCAGTCGATGAAAGGCGTGCTGCGCGGACTGCACTTCCAGAGGCCACCTTTTGCCCAAGGCAAGTTGGTGCGCGTGGTGAAAGGTGCCGTCATGGATGTGGCCGTCGACTTGAGGAAAGACTCACCCACCTACGGGCAATGGGAGTCAGTGGTGCTGACCGAAGGCAACAAGTTCATGTACTGGATTCCAGAAGGCTTCGCCCATGGCTTCGTGTGCCTTGAAGACCATTCGGTTTTCACCTACAAGTGCACCAACGTCTACAACAAAGCCTCGGAAGGCAGCATCCGCTGGGACGACCCCGACCTCGGCATCAACTGGGACATCGAAAACCCGATTCTGTCCGACAAGGACAAGATAGCACCATTGTTCAAAGACTTTGTGACACCGTTTTGAAAATCTCTAACAGACATAGAACACCCATGAAAACAAGAAACATCCTCTTGGCCTGCGGAATGGCTATTATATTAATAGGTGTATCCGCAGCCATCACTTTTTCGCTGGCACAATCCAACGACGAACAACTGGAAGAATACGAAGGCACTGACCGTGAGTTCCTCGCTTTCGACCGTATCGAACACATCACCCACGACATCGACCTGCCCGAAACCCTGACTTTTTGCGGCGAGGAAGTGCCCATGGACCTGTTCTATGTCCGCGAGAGGCTGGAGCGCGAGCTGATCGTCAACTCGTACCTGCATTCCAGCACCTTGTTTCTACTGAAGCGAAGCACCCGCTGGTTCCCCGTCATGGAACCCATTATGGAGAAATACGGACTGCCCGAAGACTTCAAATACCTCTGCATGTGCGAGAGCTCACTCACCAATGCCGTCTCGCCCTCCAAGGCGGTCGGCTTCTGGCAATTCCTCGAAGGCACAGGTAAGGAATACAACCTGGAGATCGACAAGGAGGTGGACATGCGCTACAATGTGGAAAAAGAGACCGTGGCCGCCTGCCAATACCTGAAGGCTTCCTACCGCAAGTTCGGCAACTGGACCTTGGCCGCCGCTGCCTTCAACTGCGGCAACGGACGCATCAGCAAGACCAAAGACGAGCAGCGTGTGGACTCATATTACGACATGCTCCTGCCCGAGGAAACACAACGCTACGTATTCCGCATCCTTGCCTTGAAACTCATCACCGAGAACCCAGAGAAATACGGTTTCCAAATCAGCGACAACGGCTGGTACCGACCCTACGAGACCAAGACCGTCACCGTCACCCAGTCCATTCCCGACTTGGTACAATTCGCCTACGACCAAGGAACGAACTACAAAATGTTGAGATATTTCAATCCCTGGCTGCGTGGCACTTCGTTGACCATCTCCGAAGGCAACAGCTACGACATCAAGATCCCGACGGGCGATTATGCCAAGACACATGGGAAAATGAGAAAAGCGGAATGAACGAATTTTCAGAAGATAAAGAATTACAGATTCTCGGTGCTCGGGAAAACAACCTGAAGAACATTGACCTTTCCATTCCCCGCAATGCCTTGGTGGTCGTCACTGGCATCAGCGGGAGTGGCAAGTCATCGTTGGCCTTCGACACCATCTATGCCGAGGGACAACGCCGCTACATGGAGAGCTTCTCGGCCTATGCGCGACAGTTCATCGGCAACATGGAACGTCCCGATGTCGACAAGATCACAGGTCTGAGTCCCGTCATCAGCATCGAGCAAAAGTCGGTCAACAAGAACCCACGCTCCACCGTGGGCACCATCACCGAGATCTACGATTTCCTGCGCCTGCTCTATGCCCGCATCGGCGAGGCCTATTCCTATAACACGGGCGAGAAGATGGTCCGCTACACCGAAGAGCAAATCACGGACCTGATACTTAAAGAGTTTGACGGCAGGCACATCAATATTTTGGCACCTTCGGTCAGAGGCCGCAAGGGGCATTATCGTGAGTTGTTCGAGCATATACGCCAAGCGGGATTCACCAGAGTTCGTGTCGACGGCGTGATGCGCGAGATCGAGTTCGGCATGATGGTCGACCGCTATAAGACCCACGACATCGAGATTGTCGTCGACCGCATCGAAGTACACGAAGACAGCCTTACCCGTGTCAAAAAGTCGGTTCAAACCGCCTTCCGCTATGGCAAGGGACTGCTGATGGTCCTTGACAACGACACCGAGCAGCTGCGCTATTTCAGTCGACTGCTGATGTGTCCTACCACTGGCCTCTCCTACGAAGACCCAGAGCCCAACACCTTCTCGTTCAACTCACCCTACGGCGCCTGCCCCAAGTGTAACGGCTTGGGAGAGATTGCCGTGGTTGACAAGGAAAAGCTCATCCCGAATCCGAATCTGAGCCTCCGCAAAGGCGGCTTGGCTCCCGCAGGTGAATACAAAGCTGGTAGTTGGATCTTCCGACAGTTGGAGGCCATCGGATTGAAATACGGCTACACCCTCGATACGCCGATGAAAGACATCTCAGAGGAGGCGCTCGACGTCATCCTGTATGGCACCAACGAGACCTTCGAGGTGAAACGCGAAACGCTCGGCATCACCTCAACCGTCAAAATCAACTTCGAAGGCATTATCAACTTCATCGAAGACCAGAACAACGAGGAAGCCTCGGCAGCCATCGCACGCTGGGCGGGCTCGTTCATGAACCATGTCAGCTGCCCCGTTTGCGGCGGCACCAGGCTCAAAAAAGAAGCGCAATGGTTCCGCATCGATGGGAAAAACATCGCTGAGGTGGCCAACATGGACACCCTCAGCCTCGGCAAGTGGATTGATGAGTTACCAAGCAAACTCACCGAAAGACAAAACGATATTGCCAAGGAAATCCTGCGCGAAATCCACAAGCGCGTGCATTTCCTCCTTGACATCGGCATCGACTACCTCAATATGAACCGTCCGGCGGCATCTTTGTCAGGCGGTGAGGCGCAACGCATCCGATTGGCCACACAGATTGGCTCGCAACTGACAGGTGTTTTGTATATTCTGGACGAACCTAGCATCGGCTTGCATCAGCGCGACAACCAACGCCTCATCGAGTCGCTGAAGGAGTTGCGTGACATCGGCAACTCGGTCATTGTGGTGGAACACGACAAAGACACCATGCTCAATGCCGACTATCTGGTCGACATCGGTCCTGGTGCGGGAAGGCACGGTGGAGAAGTCGTCTTTGCTGGCACACCTTCCGAGACCAAGACGGGGCACTCCATCACATGCGACTACCTCAATGGCATCAGACAAATCGAGGTGCCAAAGACAAGGCGCAAACCCTTGGAGGGCGATTTCCTCACCATCAAAGGTGCGAAAGGACATAATTTGAAGAATGTCGATTTGAAACTGCCCCTCGGCGTGATGGTCTGCGTGACAGGCGTCAGTGGTTCTGGCAAGTCCACCTTAATTAATGAGACCCTCTCCCCTATCCTCAGCCAAAAGTTCTACCGCTCGGTGAAGGAGCCCTTGCCCTACGACAGCATCGAAGGTTTGGAGAAAATTGACAAGATCATTCAAATCGACCAAGCGCCGATTGGACGTACACCGCGCTCCAACCCAGCCACCTACACCAAGGTCTTCGATGACATCCGCAAACTCTATGGTGAGTTGCCCGAGTCGAAGATTCGCAACTACAAGGCAGGCCGCTTCTCCTTCAACGTGAAGGGCGGCCGCTGCGAGGCATGCAAAGGCGCAGGCGTGCGCGTCATCGAGATGAATTTCCTGCCCGACGTGACGGTACTATGCGAGGAATGCCAAGGCAAACGATACAACCGCGAGACCCTTGAGGTGCGCTATAAAGGCAAGTCGATCAACGATGTGCTCAACATGACCATCAACGAGGCTGTGGAGTTCTTCGAGAACATCCCAAGCATCATCCAGAAAATCAGGACTTTGAAAGATGTGGGTTTGGGCTATCTAACCCTTGGTCAGGCCTCCACCACCATCTCGGGCGGCGAAGCACAGCGCGTGAAACTAGCCACCGAACTCGCCAAACGCGACACGGGCAAGACACTCTATGTGCTTGACGAGCCCACCACAGGTCTGCATTTCGAGGACATCAAGGTGCTGATGAATGTGCTGAATAAATTGGTTGACAAGGGCAATACCGTCCTCATCATCGAGCACAACATGGATGTCATCAAGATGGCGGACTGGATTATCGACATGGGACCGGAGGGCGGCGACCGTGGCGGACGCATCGTTTGTGAAGGCACGCCGGAGGAAATCGTTAAATGTAAGGAAAGCTACACGGCTAAGTATTTGAGTTTAGAGTTGAGGGTGTAGAGTTGAGAGTTGTTGGGAGTCAACAAAAGGTGATTTAACGCAACCAAAGTTCCTGCCCCTTGTGCAGTTTCGCGCCTTCCTTCAAGCCATTTTTGCTTAGGATCTTATTAGGTTTCACAGCAAAGCGCAAAGCCACATCGCGAAGGGTCTCCCCTTCCTGGACGGTGTATTTCTTCGCCTTCCAGTTCTTGTTGCGCAGCTTCTCGAGATATACCACATCGCCGCTGTGGAAGACCACCTCTTCGGGATGCTTGAGGCAATTGTATTGGCAGAAACGCTTCATCTTGATGCCAAAGGCCTTAGCCAACCCTTCAGGGGTCTCACCTTCTTTGGCGAAGACAAAAAGCACCCCGTTGTTCTCGTAGAGGAAACGTCCCTCAGGAGTCATGTCGGCCAATGGAAACACCGACTTGTCCTGAGGTGAATAAGCCAGTTCAAAATATTCTTCAGCCTCAGGAGCGACGGGCTCAATATCACTCTCCTTGATTTGGCCAAGGGCGATTTTGTCGTATTGGGTGAGGTCGTAGAGCTCAATGCGGTCGATGAGCAGCTGGGCATACTTGGGGTTGGTAGCATAGCCCGCCGCCTTCAGGCCCTTAGCCCATCCCTTGTAATCGGTGATTTTGAGGTCGAACAAAGCCGAATAACGACTGCGTGTGGTCAAGAACTCGGAGTGGTCGCGAAACGATTCCTCGACATTCTTGTATTTGCGGAAACACTCATTCTTCTCATCGTCGTCCATATAGTAGGTGTCGCCCGTCCAACCCTTATGGCATTTGATGCCAAAATGGTTCTTCGCATTACGTGCCAAAGCGCTGTTGCCCGCGCCCGACTCAAGCAGCCCTTGCGCCAAGGTGATGGATGCCGGAATCTTGTGGGTCTTCATTTCGCGGATGGCGATGTCCTTGTAAGTCTGGATGTATTCCTCAGGCGTGATTCTTTGCGCAAAGAGCGAAAGCGGCAAAAACGACAATAACAGCAATAGTTTCTTCATTCGACAAGTACAAATTAAAGTGTAAAAGTACGACTTTTTCCGAAACGCAACGTTTTGCAAGGAAATTTTCCCTATTTTTGAAGCCCATTTCAAGCCACTACCATGGATACAACGAGCCTATTCCAATACTTTCCCGAGTTGAGCGACAAGCAAAAGGAGCAGTATAACCAACTGAAAGACTTGTATTTAGACTGGAACAGCAAGATCAACGTCATCTCACGTAAGGACATGGAGCACTTCTACGAGCACCATGTGTTGCATTCGTTGGCCATCGCCAAATACTACGAGTTGTTGCCAGGCATGAAAGTCATGGATCTGGGCACTGGAGGCGGCTTCCCCGGCATCCCCTTGGCCATCATGTTTCCGCAGACCGAGTTCTACCTCATCGACGGGACAGGCAAGAAAATCAAGGTGGTGAACGCCGTGAAAGACGCCATCGGATTGGAGAATGTGGTGGCCGAGCAAAAGCGTGCCGAGGAGGTGAAGGACAAGTTCGATGTGATTACCGGTCGCGCTGTGATGACCTTGCCCGAAATCGCTAACCTTGCTGGAAACAAATTGAGAATCAGAGGCGATGTGGAAGCTGGCGGCATCATCTACCTGAAAGGCGGCGACCTGACAGAAGAGTTCAATTCACTTGGCCGTTACTGGAAACACAAGAAAGCCATCATCAGCAAGTGGTTTAAGGAGGAATATTTTGTGGAGAAGTATGTGGTGCATTTATACTAAGATCTAAGGCCCCTGAGCCCGTCGAAGGGCCGACCGATAAAAGTGGCCGACCGATAAAAGGCGAAGGGCCGACTATTTTTGAGACGGCGTTTGACTACGTCGAATCTCGATTTCGACAGGCTCAACGACCTGTTTCAACTGAACAACTGAACAACTAACAACTATAAAAATGAAAAGACTAACACTCACCCTTTTGGCCATGCTTGCCCTGAGCGCGACGATGCTCGCCCAGCAAGCCATGCCCGTGCCCTTCGACCCGAATGTCAGGAGAGGCAAACTGGAGAACGGATTGACCTATTACATCCGTCATAACGAGAAACCCGCCCAGCGCGCCAACTTCTACATCGCGCAGAAAGTCGGCTCCATCCTTGAAGAAGACGACCAGCAAGGTCTGGCCCACTTCCTGGAGCACATGGCCTTCAACGGCACAAAGAACTTCCCTGGCAAGGCACTGCTCAACTACATGGAGCACAACGGCGTGAAGTTCGGCGAGAACGTCAACGCCTGGACCAGCATCGAGCAAACCGTCTACATGCTTACCAACGTGCCGACCACCAACATGAACCTCGTTGACTCGTGCATCCTCATTCTGCACGACTGGTCGAGCTTCATTTCGCTTGAAGGCGAAGAAATCGACAAAGAGCGCGGCGTCATCCTTGAGGAAATGCGCCAAGGCCAAGGCGCCCAGATGCGCATCTACGAGAAGATGCTTCCCGAAATCTACCCCAACAGCCCCTACGGCCATCGTCTGCCCATCGGCACCAAGGAAGTCGTCAGCGGCTTCGACCATGAGGCCCTGCGCGCCTACTACCACAAGTGGTACCGTCCCGACCTCCAAGGCATCATCATCGTCGGTGACATCGACGTCAACGAGGTGGAGAACCATCTGAAGAGCATCTTCGAAGACATCCCTGCTCCCGTCAACCCCGCCGAGCGTATCCGTTTCCAAGTGGCAGACAACGCCGAGCCCATCGTCAGCATCTGCACCGACCCCGAAGAGACCACTTATGACGTTTCGGTATTTTACAAGCATGACATCGTGCCTTTCGAAGAGAGAGGCGATGTGCAATATTGGATCAAGGGCTATATCGACCAACTGGTGGCCACCATGTACAACGACCGTTTGGAAGAGCTGACCCAAAAGGCCAACCCTCCCTTCATCTATGGTGGCGGCTATTATAGCACCTTCTTCATCAGCGACACCAAGGATGCTTGGATGAGTGCCGCTGTGGCCAAGGACAAAGACGGCATCGACGAAGCCTTGAACGCTATCGTGGCCGAGAACAAACGCATGCAACAATACGGCTTCACCGCCTCGGAGTTTGAGCGTGCCAAGGCAGACCTCATGAAACGCATCGAGAACCAATACGACGAACGTGACAAGCAGGAGACTGGTCGTATCTTCCGCCCCATCCTCAACCACTTCCTCACCAACGAGCCGTTGATGGGCATCGAAAACGAATACATGCTACTCAGCCAGATTTTGCCCGCCTTACCCGTGGAAGCCATCAACCAATATGCAGCCGAGCTCATCCGTGAAGACAATATCGTCATCACACTGACTGCTCCCGAGAAGGAAGGCGAAGTGCTGCCCACCAAAGCCGAACTCCTGGCCATGTTTAACAAAGCCAAAGAGGTCGAGGTTGAACCTTATGTGGAGACTGTCAGCAACGAGCCCCTCATCGCCACCCTACCCGTGAAAGGCGCCATCGAAAGCAAGAAGCACGATGACACCTTCGACGCCACCGTGCTCACTTTGAAGAACGGCGTGACTGTCATTTACAAGCCCACCACCTTCAAGGATGATGAAGTCCTGATGAATGCCTACAGTTTCGGCGGCTATTCCGTCATGGACCAGAGCGACCCCTATACCCTGCAGGAAATCAACAGCCTGGCCACCCTTGGCGGCGTGGGCAACTTCAGTGCCATCGACCTGCCCAAGGTCCTTGCAGGAAAGAAAGCCTCTGTCCATCCCCAAATCGGTTCGCTGACCGAAGGCATGAGCGGCAACTGCTCAGCTCGCGACTTGGAGACCATGCTCCAACTCACCTATTTGTACTTCACCTCCCCGCGCAGCGATGAGGAAGCCTTCCAGTCCTATATCACCCGCACCAAGGCCATGGTTGCCAACGCAGAATCGGATCCCAACACCGCTTTCCGCGACAACCTCATGTTTGCCATGTACGACAACCACCCGCTTGTCAAACGCATGAAGGCCGAAGACTATGACAAGGTGGACTATGCCAAGGCCCTGAAGCTCTATGCCGATCGTTTCAAGGATGCCAATAACTTCGTATTCACCTTCGTGGGCAACATCAACCCCGAAACCTTCGAGCCCTTGGTCGAACAATACATTGGTTCGCTGAAGACCAAGAAAAACGACGAGACTTGGACTGCCAATGTGCCTGCCATTACCGACAAGGACGTCAACAGCCACTACACCAAGTCCATGGAGAATCCAATGGTCACCTGTTATATGGTTTACAACGGTGAGATGGCATACACCATGGAGAATCAGATGAAGATGCAGGTCCTTAGCGACGTCATGGACATCGTCTACACCGAGAAGATCCGCGAAGACGAAGGTGGCACCTACGGTGTGGGCGTCAACGGCAATCTCACCCTCCGTCCGAAAGAGACCTTCATGTTCCTCATTGCCTTCCAGACCAATAAGGAGATGTATGAGAAACTGATAGGTATCGCCGTGGCCGAGTTGCAGAATGTGGCCAATCAAGGCCCGCGTCCCGAAGACCTGAAGAAAGTGAAGGAATTCCTCATCAAGAAGCACAGCGAAGACCTCGAGAGCAACCGCTATTGGATGAACTGCATCCAAACGCAATACCGCGACGGTTACAATCCTATGGCGAATTACGAACAAATCGTTAATGGCATCACCAGTGATGACGTAGCCAACATGGCCAAGGCCGTGCTGAAAGGCTATAAGAAGGAAGTGGTGCAGATCCCCGAATAATTTGCTACTGGCTTTTAGCCACTGGCTACTGGCTCCTCTCCCCAAGCGTCATTGCGGACTTGATCCGCAATCTCCTACCAACGAGGGAAGCCAACAGCCAGAGGCCAGAAGCTATAAAACCGAAATCATAAATCTTAAAATCAAACAAATATGACAGAAAAACTCACATTGAGAGACAATGCCACCATGAGGTGGATTGCCTTGCTGCTGTTGGCCTTGGCCATGTTCTGCAGCTACATTTTCATGGACATTTTGTCCCCCATCAAAGACTTGATGCAAGAGACACGCGGTTGGGACAGTGCCTCGTTCGGCCGTATGCAAGGTGCAGAAGTGTTCCTTAACGTCTATGTTTTCTTCCTCATCATTGCCGGTATCATCCTCGACAAGATGGGCGTTCGCTTTACGGCAGTGCTTTCAGGTGCCGTGATGCTTGTGGGTGGACTGATTAAGTTCTATGCCTGCAGTGAAAGCTTTATCGGCACAAGCATGGAGGCATGGTTCAACACGCACCTCAACTGGAACGTCAACATTCCGTTCATCGGCGACATTCTGCCCTTTGCTGACGGCATGCCCGGTTCCGCCAAATTGGCCGCCATCGGTTTTATGATCTTCGGTAGCGGCTGCGAGATGGCTGGCATCACCGTGAGCCGTGGTATCGTGAAGTGGTTCAAGGGTCGTGAGACCGCCTTGGCCATGGGTTCCGAGATGGCTCTTGCCCGTCTGGGTGTGGCCACCTGCATGATCTTCTCCCCCTACTTCGCCAAGTTGGGTGGTGAAATCGAGGTCGCCAACTCCGTCAAGTTCGGTGTGGTACTGCTTTGCATCGCCTTGATCATGTTCATCGTCTACTTCTTCATGGACAAGAAACTTGATGCTCAAACTGGTGAAGCTGAAGAGAAAGACGACCCGTTCAAGATTTCCGACATCGGCAAGATCCTGACGAGCCTCGGTTTCTGGCTGGTTGCCCTGCTCTGCGTGCTGTATTACAGTGCCATTTTCCCATTCCAGAAATATGCCGTCAACATGCTACAGTGCAATCTGACGCTCACTCCTGCCGACCTCAACACCTACTGGGGTGGCAGCACTGAGAGTTTCCCGATTTCTGTTACCATCGTCCAATACATCATCATGCTCCTCGTGGCCATCTGCTCCTTCGCCAGCAACTTCTCGAAGAAGAAGGGCATGAAGATTGGCTTGATGCTTGTTGCCGTTGTCGCCCTTGTAGTTTACTGCTACATGGGTTACATGCGTGGCACCGCTGAGACCATCTTCGCTGTGTTCCCGCTGCTGGCCGTGGCTATCACTCCTATCCTCGGCAGCTATGTCGACCACAAGGGCAAAGCCGCCACGATGCTGATGCTCGGCTCTTTGCTGCTTGTTGTGTGCCACCTCACCTTCGCCTTCGTTTTGCCTGGTGTTTCAGCCAGCTCGTCCGTTGGCGGCGTCATCGTGGCTTACGTTACCATCCTGGTGCTTGGTGCCTCGTTCTCGTTGGTGCCTGCCGCTTTGTGGCCGAGCGTGCCGAAGCTGGTGGACGAAAAGATCATCGGTTCGGCCTACGCCCTTATCTTCTGGATCCAGAATATCGGTCTTGGCCTCTTCCCGACCCTCATCGGCAACGTGTTGCAAAAGACCAACCCCGAAGGCACTGCTGCCCACGAGCTGAACTACACCTGGGCGCTCGTCATGCTGGCCGCCCTCGGTATTGCAGCCCTCTTGATCTCGGTCTACCTCAAGGCCGTCGACAAGAAGAAGCACTTCGGACTGGAAGAGCCGAACATTAAGTAAGAACGCTGAATGCTGAATTATGAATGCGGAATGGCATAGTTTTTTGCCATTCCGCATTCTTCATTTTCAATAATTTATTTATTTTTGCCAGAATGAAATGGTATTGCCCAATAGGAACCGTCTGTTTGCTGGCTTTTTTGTATGCCTGCACGTCTTCGGTGAAGATTGCCGAGCCTGACGATACAGCGTCCCCCACATTATCCGCCATCGACAGCCTCATGTGGCGGCAGCCCGACAGCGCCTTCGCCTTGATGCAGCAGTTTGCTGCCAGTCCCTTGGCTGACAGCCTCGACAAACATAACGGATATTACTGCCAGCTGTTGATTTCGGAATTATTGTACAAGAACGACTGTGAACAGACCAACCGCCAAGATTTGCAAAAGGCGGTAGCCTATTTCGACAGTATTATGCAGGTCCCTGAGCCTGTCGAAGGGCCGTCTTTTAAACGTAACGTATTCTTCACCGCCCGCGCCCACTACATCAAAGGCGTGGGCTATTACGAGCGCGACAGCCTTGTGGAGGCCTGCAAGGAATACATGAAGGCTTTGGAGGTGATGGAGATGCATTTTAAAGAAAAGGAATTGCATGGGAATAAGTCACTGTTCATGGCTTATACCTATACAAGGTTGACAGATTTGTTTTCTGATCTTTATCTTCATAGGCAAACAATAAATTATGCAAAGCTTTCATTGCCATATTATCAGAAACAAAACTTTTTCTCATGGTATTTCGCTAGCATGTTTAATGAAATTGGTTCCCAATACGATATGATGAAGCAGTTGGACAGTGCGGAGCTTTATTACAAAAAAGCGTTGGATGCGTCAAAAGACACGACAGCATTGTTATATAGAGATATCACCGCACATCTTATATTTTTGGAATACAAGAAGGAGCACTGTCTGGCAGGTCCTTCGATAATAAGGCTGAATCAACTGATCCAAAACGCGGAAAGTGACATAGAAAGGCAGGTCCGTTATCAGTACATAGGTGAAATATTTTATCACGAACAAAGGTATGATTCAGCATGGGTTTACTTGAATAAGGTTTATCAAACAACTTCAGTTGAGAATCTAAAAAAGCAAGCTGCCGAATGGCTGGTGGAAATAGGAAAGACTAAAGGCATGGAGGTTCATGATTACACGGATTTTCTAGTACCGTTTGCCAATCTGGAGGAGAACACAAGTGAAATAAAGTCACAACTGACTGAGTTGTACAAAGCATTCGGACAAGTACAACAGGAACGACATCATCAGAGAGAAATGCGACGACATCGCAACCGGTCAATTATAGTTGTTGCAGGATTATCATCCTTGATTATAATTGTTTTGGCTCTCTATTATAACAAAAAGCGACAAAAGAAACATCTTGAAAACCAAATCAATGATGAGAAGCAAGCGCATAACTTAGAGAAAAAGGCTCTTTCGGTTCGATTGAAAAAGAGCAACGAGACATTGCGCGAACTGAAAGACCAAATCAACCAGCAAAACAGAAACCCGGTTTTACAAACTGAAACACCAACGGCTACTTTTATGGATGAACCCATCTGCCTTCTCATTTTGGAGAGAGTGCACGAAGGGCAGTTCAAATCTCAGATGAATTGTACCATTTATAGAAACTATGCTTTGAGCAAGGATCAACTCATCACCCTTCAAGACGCTGCCAATCGGCATTTCAATCGTTTCACGGAACGTCTTGCACAAACATATCCAGACCTCACCAAGAGCGACCTTGACTATTGTTGTCTTTACCTCTTGGGATTGACCGATGCCGATGTGTCTGCCCTCATGCAAAGAGCCTACAACACCGTTAACGAACGCAATAGTAAATTGAAAAAGATTTTGGGCTGTAACAAAAGTGTTTCAGCCGCCTTGTTTGCCATAGCAAACAACCAAACATCAGACTGATTAATAAGTTGTTAGGTAAAAACCCGAACAAATCCGAACATATTTTTTCTTGCTTGCTGCTTAATATTTGGGGTACATTTGCACACGAGTAAAAATAACATCATTATGCAAAGGTACATCAAAGTAAAACATGTTGTCCTGCTGCTCGGATTGTTGATGCCGGCAGTATGGTGTGGAGCCAACATTCTTGGCTCGTTGGATGGTTATAGCAATATCAATATTAAGGAGGGTAATGTACATAGTACTCCCAAAGGCTCCACCATCCAAGCCTACATCGATGGTCACACGCTCACCGTGGTTTTCACCGAAAACATCGGGCAGGTGACCATTGAGGTAACCACAGGCCCAATGGCTATCTGTATTACATTACCAACACAGGCGACTACATTGTCACCTTCACCCTTCCCAACGGGGATGAATACTACGGTGAGTTTACGGTGACGGATTAGCCAATGGATTCAATTACAACCCTAAAAACAACAAAACAATGAAAAAAGCATTTATCACATTAGCTATCGTGCTGCTCGCAATGGTGGCACAGGCCCAAACGGCTTTCAAAGTACACAGCAACGGACAAATCAGTCTTCAAAGTGCAACCACCTCATACGGCATACAAATCCCTAGTTCGGGTCAAATGATAATCCAGCCCAATATTACGAGCGCGTATGGGGAAATTGACAAATCCATAGCACGTAATCCTTTAGCAAAAGCCTGGATTGTTAGGCCTCAATATTATCCAGCACCTATTAATCAAACTTTTTATGTCTATGGAAACGGTGATGTTTTTGCCTACGGCAGTTACCTTAATTACACTCCACCATCACCTTCCAAAGGTGGCCAGCACATTGAGGGGGCAACGGAGTTAGTCTCCAACATGAACGGGTATTACTTGGAATCCCACGAGTTTGACGGAGTGACCCCGGAAGATTTCGAGAACAACCCTAACGTGCAACCAGAAGCACTTCAAGGCTTACTCAAAGACTTAGGAAAAGACAAAATTGTTGGCATGTATGCCGAAGAACTAGAGGAAGTGTTGCCCGAGGCCGTACGCCACGACCCCGAAGGCAACATGGCCATCAACTACAGCGCCATCGTCCCTGTCCTCATAGAAGCCTTCAAGGAACAACAGACACGAATTGAGCAGTTGGAATCCATCTTGAGGGAAAACCAGTTGTTGAAATAGCCCCCAAAACCTTGCAGCCATGAAAAAGTTTATCTACCTTTGCGGCATGATGTTGCTGAGTTTAAACATGATGGCGCAGATTGACTTGAGCCAAGGTTGGAGCATTGTGGTTGACGAACAATTTTCTGGAACTGGTAGAACTTGGGATACCACCTATTTGGAAAAACGTCCTTCAAACATACCTGCTGATTCCAGTTGGAATTGTTTGTGGCGTGTCGATATTCCTGGATCAAAAGATGGTGTAACAAAAGGTAATTACCGCCATGCCTACCAACGGTCTAACACGCTATTCAACAACGGAACTCTTAATGACGACAAAATGCGATTGGTTGCTCAACACATCTCATACGATACACTTGAATGTGATGGAATCGCTCCTACAGGTTATGAGATTCCTAAAGGCACTTGGCACCATTGCGACACTGTAAAGAAAGCCATTCATTATTATTCTGGCAATATACAATCAAAAGAACAGTCTTATGAATACGGTTATTATGAGATAGAATGTGCCCTTCCTATACATAGAGGCATCCATACAAGCTTTTGGCTACATGGAGAGCAAAAAGACGTGACAACCGGTATCGATTACTATGAAGAGATTGACATAATGGAGTATTCGCATACAGATTGGGACGAGGATGAGCATCGTGGATATAGCTCAGGAATATGGTATAGAAAACAAAACATTGGAGACTCTTTGCCCGTTAAACATTATGGCTACAAAAACTTCCACATGGACGTATCAGAGCCTGATATCAGTCATATGCACACCTATGGTTGCGAGTGGATGCCCGATTATATTATTTTTTACCGCGACGGAAAAGCCACCCATGAATTCCACGAAGTAGAGCACATTCCACAATACCCCAAAAACATAAAGACAGGTTATGCTATAGATTACAGAGCGTTAAAAGAACCTAGATGGCTAGGCCCCGACACTTTATCTATTAACTATATCAAAGTTTATAAGCTAAATACCGACTGCGGTACAGACGAATATATACAAACCACACAACAGTTGAGCCAAGTCAACAGTATGAAGCGTTCCATTACAATCAGCAATACAAACGGGATAACCTTGCCTTCAACAACAGACAAGATTCTAAGGGCTTCTGATTATATCATTATCAATGGACCTTTTGAAATAGCCACAGGCGCAAAACTAACTTTGATGGTGCACGAATGCCCAAATTATACCAGTAATTACATGGAAATGTCTAATCCTTAAAATAAAACGAGATGAAAATAATAAAACTACTGGCTGTTTTTGGTGGACTTTTGGCAATCACAAGTGTTAATGCCCAACAAGACGGAATCATCTACACAGAATTCGACCCTCCTTTGAACATTGTTTTAAATTATGAGCACCCTCATCCAACTCCCAATGTCTTGGAATTAGATTTTGACAGTGACGGGGAGGCTGACCATAGGTATTATTCAGAATTGGAAGGTGAGTTTCATGGATGGATTCTGTTCGAAGAATCACTTAACGGATGGGAAACAAGACTGGTTTATCTGGATGAAAACGACCCTTATAGTTTTGATGAAAATGATACCATCATCCCCAATGCACCAAACGGTTGGAGCCATAATCCTGAGCCTGCGTATTATTATTATCCCAACAATAATGCAAATGGTATTTACCATGAAACTTGGGGCATGCACAAGGTAATTGACGGCAAAAACTATTATGGTTGGTATCATGGTTATGGCACAGAAGGAAGAGAATACTCAGGAGGACCTTATCTGTTTAAAGTCTATATTGATAAGATTGCCTTTTGCACCATTCCTGATTATCCCTTACGCTATGGACAGACTAGCCTTACCAATGGCATAGTGGAAAACGACGAATCCACACCCTTCGCCAGCGTCCACCCCAACCCCAATACAGGCGTTTTCACCATCACCGGTGAAAACCTGCGTCAAGCCGAAGTGCTCAACATGCTCGGGCAGCAGGTGCTCAGCGTGCAGGGCGAGGGCAACGAGTTCCGCATCGACATGGCTGCGCTGCCCGCAGGCGTCTACTTCGTCAACGTCACTGACGATGAAGGGCGCAAGTGTGTGCGGAAGGTGGTGAAGGAGTAGTAAATATAATGCAGTCATGAAAAAGTTTATCTACCTTTGCGGCATGATGTTGCTGAGTTTGAACATGATGGCGCAAATTGACTTGAATGATAGGAATTGGGATACGGTGTTATTTGATGATTTCACAATTCCTGGTCGTTATTGGATAGACAGTTCTTTCATCAGTTCCGACAGCGTATGGAAAGCTTATTCCAACGATTTGACACATGGCAACAATAAGATGATCTATCAGTACAGCCATTGCCATTTTAATGACACCGCAGGTTATATGGAATTAGTCGCCGAATACGCTAGAGACAGTATCCTTGCGCACAATTATCATTTGCCCTATACAATCCATACATATCCTAATGATACAAATCTGTATTATTTTTCAGGAAGGATTGACCATTATGACAAATACGGTCTAGACAGTGCCAAATACAAATACGGATATTTCGAAATCCGTTGCAAGCTACCTGTCCACCAAGGGGCGTTCCCCGCTTTTTGGCTGCACAGCAGTAGCACTAATTCTTTAGACCCGTATTATGAAGAGATTGACATTTTTGAGTACTCTTGGAGCCTTGGATACCCTAACGCTACGTGGTTGCATCCTATCAACCCCCATCCAACTTATGCTGGGGATCCACATGTAATTACTTGTGGCATATACCATAACCTTACCGGTGAAAGTCCAAATGACGAACATCACGACAGTTACGGAAGAGTTTATCCAAACAATATGCCTGATGTTGGTGCAGGTTTTCATGTATATGGTTGCGAGTGGATGCCCGATCATGTTTACTGGTATTTTGACGGGCAGTTGATTAATAGCTATACAGATCAAGACCACATTCCTCAGCATCCATTAATCCTAAAAACTAACTATGCCATAGATGGTTTTGCAGGTAGCAAAATAAATCATGTATGGCAACCTGAATGGTTTGGAACAGACATCATGACCATCGACTATATCAATGTGTATCAACTAAAATGGGACTGCAGTACGGACGAGGTTATCGCCTGCCAATTGGATTTGGACAATTTCCTCTACAAGGTGAAGAAAAGCATTTCCATAACCTCTACTGTTGACGAGCCCATCGTATCAAGCACCGACAAGGTGACCTTTCGCATGACGAACTCTTTCGATATTACAGGCCCTTTTGAAGTTCAACAAGGCGGGGAATTCACTGTCGTACAACAAGATTGTCCCTAATAATAATGAATGAAATCTAAAAACAACATGTTCTATGAAAGCAAAAAATTATCTACTAATCGTCATCTTGACACTTTCCTTCCTTGGATTAAACGCTCAAGAAGGCTCCATTATACACCATGAGCCGGATACATGCTTTATCTTCCATGGTTACGGATATCTTGTTGCTTTTGATATAGATGGAAACGGCACAAATGATTTGGCATTCCAATCGTACGAGGGCGATATGCATTCTACTTGGCTTAATGCAGTTGTTTTTGATGATTGGCGGATGACTATGGAGAATCCGGCATACCCTTATCCTGATTCAGTACAATTAGATACACTCCAATATTGGGATTGTACTGTTAGCACCTTTATTCCAATTATTAACCCTAGTGCGCCTTCGGTTATAACAACAAAAATCTGTCTTCGCAATAAGATTGGTGACGACTACTATTATGCATGGGTAAAGACAGATGGTGGATGGAATAATAATAGACGTGTCTATGCCTGTGTGGAAGAATTTGCCTATTGTTCCATCCCAAACTATCCGTTGCGCTGGGGTCAAACAAGCTTAACTGAAGGTATCGATGAAGCCACTACCGCCTTTGCCACCATCCACCCCAACCCCACCACAGGCCTTGTCACCATCACAGGCGAGAACCTGAGGCTGGCCGAGGTGCTCAACATGCTCGGGCAAAAGGTACTCAGCATACAAGGCGAGGTCAACGAGCTCCGCATAGACTTGGCCGCGCTGCCAGCAGGCGTCTATTTCGTCAACGTCACTGACGAGGAAGGGCGCAAGTGCGTGCGGAAGGTGGTGAGAGAATGATTATTGTCATAACAAAATATCTTGTGTCATGAAAAAGCATTTAATCATAGCGGCACTTCTATTGGCAGCAATAGGTTTAAAAGCCCAGCAAGGCGAAATCTATTTTAAGGACTATGACCCTGATTCATGCAAGTTCATCACTTGGTCAGACTTTGTTCCAAGCACTATGGATTCATTGCAAATTGATATTAACGATGACGGGCTCTACGATACGTGGATTACAGGTTATGTTCAACATGGAGCATTGCTACCAATAACATTCATGTCAGATGGTTGGGAATTATGTTATCCCAATGAGAATACCATTTTAGACTCCGACACTCTAAGATGGGAAAGCTATGATGATTGGGTCAGCGGGTGTTTTGACGGAAAATATGGCTTCAGATTAAAAAATGGCGACATGCTTTTCTATGGATGGATGTCGGCATATTGTGACATGAAATCCTCCAAGTCCATATTTAAAGAAATAGGAAGAAATGTTTATGTAGACAAAATTGCTTTCTGCACCATCCCTAATTATCCACTTCGTTGGGGCCAGACCAGCCTAAATGAAAGCATTGATGAAAACGGTTATACCACTTTCGCCACCATCCATCCCAATCCCACCAAAGGCATAGTCGCCATCATGGGTGAAAACTTGAAGCAGGCCGAAGTGCTCAACATGCTCGGGCAGCAGGTGCTCAGCGTGCAGGGCGAGGGCAACGAGCTCCGCATCGACATGGCTGCGCTGCCCGCAGGCGTCTACTTCGTCAATGTCACCAACGATGAAGGGCGCAAGTGCGTGCGGAAGGTGGTGAGAGAGTAGCAAATATAATGCAGCCATGAAAAAGTTTATCTAAAATATAATGCAGCCATGAAAAAGTTTATCTACCTTTGCGGCATGATGTTGCTGAGTTTGAACATGATGGCGCAGATCGACTTGAACGACAGGAACTGGGATACGGTTTTGATAGAGAACTTTGATGAGGGGGCTTCCTATTGGCAATGGGATACATTGCGTTTTCTTAATAAAGGCGACTATAGTTGGAAAGCGTATATGAGTACAATTGCCCCAAAAGGCGAACATGAAGTGTATCAGTTCGGTAACTGCCAAATCAACACGGCTGACAACACTATGCATCTCATCGCTTATTACGACTCTGTCAATATCCATCGGAACTACTATTTTCTGCCAAAATGGATGTGGATAGACAATGGAGGCCCTGGTTATCCCACAAATGACAGTCTTTTTTATTTCTCGGGTGCTATGGAATACTACAAACAGCATTATGTACAAGATGAGGCGGACAGAAAGTTCCTGTATGGTTATTTTGAAATCCGATGCAAATTACCACAACATCCAGGAACATTTCCTGCTTTTTGGTTGCAAGATTCGAGCAAAGACACAATTGACCCGCACTATGAAGAGATTGACATTTTTGAACACACAAGGAATTTGTTACATACGTATTGCAATCCAACTCCTCCACCCACACAAGATTCAGCTAGGGTTTTCACTACAGGTATATACTATAACAATACAGGAAACAAAGCGAACCATGAAGATGAAAGTTTCGCCAGAAATTTTCCAGTTATATCTCGCTCAACACCTGATTTGAGTAACTGGCATGTTTTTAGTTGCGAATGGCAGCCTGGAACTATCACTTGGTTTTTTGATGAGAAAGAGGTGAACCGATCTGGTCCGCAAGACAGCATTCCCCATAGACCTATGCGTCTAAAGGCGAATTATGCGATTGACATTTTTGCCTGCCCAGAGAATAGACCTATCTGGTTTGGTTCTGGCGACATGACTATCGATTACATAAAAGTCTACCAATTGAGGTGGGATTGTGAAACGGATGAAGAAATCACATGCCAATCAAGTTTGGACAATTTTGATTTCGCCGTTAAGAAATCCATATCGATCACTTCAACAATCAATGATATCAAGATAAATGATACGGACAAAGTGACATTTCGGGTCACAGATTCTTTTGAAATCACTGGCCCGTTTCAAGTCAATAATGGGGCAGAATTCGCCGTAATAGTCCAAAACTGTCCATGATATAAACATAACCCTTTAATATAGAATTACCATGAAAAGATTAGCATTACTAATATTGACGTTGTTGACGTTATTCAATTTGAAAGCACAGAATAGCGAAATCATTTATTTAGATTTCAATCCAGATTCGATTGTATACTTTCCTATTGACAAGTTATACATTGATTTCGACCAAGACGGTAATTCCGATGCCTATCTTTATACTCATGCAACTAGCGGAGGATGGTGGTTTGATTGTTATTCTATTTCAGGTTGGGAACTATGTTGGTATGAGGACACCATTACTCCTATTAGTGAACTCAACAACTGGGGTATCGGCTTTAATTTATTGCCACCTACACAATATGAACGATTCGCTGCACGACATCTCACGGATAACGGTTATTGCTATGGATGGATGGAGGTATCATACGGAGTGTATTGGTGGCAGGATAAAAACATAGAACAAAGGTCTGGATGGCATTCAAAAGGCTATCTTATTTTAGACAAGCAATGCTACTGTTCTATCCCAAACTATCCTTTGGTTTGGGGCCAAACTGAATTGGTGGGCATAGAAGAAGCCACGTCCAATGCCTTCGCCGCCCTCCACCCCAACCCTACCACAGGCTTCGTCTCCATCACAGGCGAGAACCTGCGGCAGGCCGAGCCCGTAGGCGTCTATCTCGTCAATATCACTGATGATGAAGGACGGAAGTGCGTGCGGAAGGTGGTGAAGAAATAAGGAAGGACATTGCAGATCCGCTGGGAAGGGGAAAACAGCATAAATGAAAAAAGCCGCGAGTTTTCGCGGCTTTTTTCATTTATGGACAAACGGTATCTCGCACATTTCTAGGATTTCCTTCACAAACTTTCGTTCGCGAGGGCCGAAATGGGTGTCGGAACGCGAGAGCTGCGTCATCATACGCGAAAAGATGCGCTTCTTCTCCAACGGCATCATCTTCAACGTCTCGTATGTCTGCTGAGGCAACTCGTTTCTCGGAATCGGCACAAAATCCGTGGCGTCAAACTCCAGCTCCTTCATGCAGGCCTCGATGCATTCTCGCTCGGCATTGCGGGTACGGAAGTCGGCCTTAGCCAGATTGTAGAGTACACTGGCGATGGCCTTTTGTTCCACTTGGGTGAATTTTTCGTCCATGACTTCAGTTTTTTGATGCAAAGAAACGATTTTTTCTAATTTTGCAGCAAGAAACAACATAAAAAAAACGATAGCCATGAAAAAACTATCTTTACTATTCTTGACTTTAGCTTCAATTGTAACGTTAAAAGCCCAATGGGTCGACGACCCTGCCACGAACACCTTCATCGCCAATTGTCCCCACACCGCCGACGAGATTTACGTCTCCACCGACGAGGCCTCTGGCGACACCTATGTGCAATGGACTTTTGAAGATTCATATAGTTGGACGCCTACATTGCAACGTCTCAACCGCGATGGTGTGCCTCAATGGGGCGAGGGTGGCGTACGTCCCAACGTGTACGGCCATGCCTTATCGTATGGCATGGCCATGGTGGCCACCAACGATAACGCTGTGGTGACTTGTTTTCCCGCATGGAATGACCAATTGGAAGATCATTCCATCGCGATGAAAATCAACGCAGACGGCTCCTACGCCTGGGGCGAGGAAGGCGTTACGCTCTTCAACGGTGACGGTGGCTACCGCACCGAGGTCATGGCAGGCAATGACGGAGGCGTGTGGGCTTTGACTACCGACTTCGACAGCACCTTTCTCTGCTATATTGAAGCCAATGGAACGACGAATCCCACGATTACAATAAGCGACCACAACGGTAAAAGTTGCCTCTATGGTCTTATGGTTCCTGGCCCCGACAACAGCGTCTTTGTCGTCTATGAAAAAGATGCCTTAGTCTACCTGTATGATCACGAGAAATCAATCCATGTGGTCGGCTACACAAAAGACGGCACCCAAATCACACCCGACACATGCCTTATGGCTCCCCAAACCTTCCATAGAAGCCATATTCATTATGTGGTGCCCGACGGTTTGGGAGGCGGCTATGTGTACATCTGGCATGGCGGAATGGGAGGAATCAACACCTATGTGTTCCATTTCGACGCCAACGGCATTTCCACCATCAGCGACCCCAATGGCATTGCCGTCCACACCCCCGACCCAAACAACTATTACCTCAATGCCTACGCCACCGTTGACCCCATCAGCCACGACCTGCTAATCGCTTACATCCAAACCGATGCCGAAACAGAATGGAAAAGCCGCATATACATCAACCGCATCACTGCCGAAGGAGAAAAGGTTTGGGGCGATGGCAAACTGGCTGCCAGTTACGAAGACAACAAGTGTTCACACGTCGGCATCGACGCTTTCGAGGATAGCAGCGGGTTTTCTCTCATCTTCCATCGAGGCATCGACATGGTGGGCGTCAGCTCCACTATCGCTGCCATCGGTTTCGACATGGACGGCAATGAGCTATGGAACACGACCATGAGTTCCTCCGTTTATCCAAGAACAGCCGCCGAGAACACTTCGGGATTCCATCATGGCCAAAACATCGTCGCTTGGATTGACCGCAATGGCGGGATTGTTTACGGGCAGAACATTTCCACTGATGGCACTTTGGGAAACACCCAGCCCATTTCCTGCCTCGCCCCTGAGAACTTTGAAGGAGAAGCTGTTTATGATGACGAGACCCAGACCTATGGTGCCAAACTGACTTGGACCTCACCTGAAACGCAGCCCCTTCATTACAATCTCTATGTCACCGACCCCTCCGGTTGCACAACAACCATCGAAATTGAGCCTACCGAGACCTCTTATTATGACCAAATGACGATTATCGGAGAAGTCATTTATCGGCTGACCGCCGTGTACGAGGACTGCGAATCCGACTATGCCCTCACTCCTGACGGCGAAGACCACGTCACTATCATGATTACTGACATCCACGAAAACACAGAGGAAGAAATCGTGTCCATCATGAGTGTCTACACCATCAAAGGACAACTTGTCAACGCCAAGGATCTCAACGAATTGAGTCAAGGCGTTTATATTGTAAAAGGAATCACGGATTCAGGCAAAACCATCATAAAGAAAGTAATCAAGTAATTATTAACTTCAATACAATAAAACATGAAAAAGCTTTTCTTTCTATTTATCTCGTTAGTAGCGATGCTTACCGCGAAAGCACAATGGGTCGACGACCCAGCTACCAACACCTTCGTCGCCAACTGCGGCAACGACGACGGTGAACTATACATGGCCACTAACCCCAACACCGGTGACACATACATCCAATGGGAAGGATTCGGCACCAATGGCTGGTCTCCTACCTTGCAACGCCTCAACTTTCAAGGCGAGTCACAATGGGGCGACGATGGCATCCATATCGGCGGACATGAATTCTCGTCGATGTCGGAAGGTGTCGCCATGACTACCACCACCGATGGCTGCGTGGTGAGTTGTTTTGCCACTTACGACGGCTTCTCATACGCTGTAAAGATTGACCCTGACGGCAATTTCGTTTGGGGAGAACAAGGCTTGCAACTTTTTGGTGGCCTTGGCTTTTCGCGCACCGAATTGACTGCCGGCGATGAT
>ONKA01000033.1 GCA_900318265.1 uncultured Bacteroidales bacterium
TTCGGCGACCCGAAGTACCGTCCTCATCCCTTGCTCCGCAAGATGGTGAGAGCCGGCTTGCTCGGTCGTAAAACTGGAGAAGGATTCTATAAGTATTAATTTGCCTCTGGCTACTGGCCTCTGGCTACTGGCTGCTTGACTAAATGAGTGAGGTTCTACCTTATCATAAAGCTGCCAGAAGCCAGGAGCCAAGAGCCAGAAGCCCAAAAAAAGAAAAATGGATTTTAGTTATTCAAAGACAGAACAACTCTTCCTGCAGATGATCAGATCGTTTGCGGAGAACGAAGTAAAGCCTTTGGCCGCCGAAGTCGATGATCAGGAGCGTTTCCCTGTCGAGACCGTCGAAAAGATGGGCAAACTCGGCATCATGGGTATCCCGATCCCGAAGCAGTACGGTGGACAGGGCGGCACCGTCCAGATGTACATCATGGCGGTCGAAGAGCTCTCGAGAGTGTGCGCCACCACCGGCGTCATCGTCTCGGCCCACACCTCGCTGTGCATGGCTCCCATCCTGGAGAACGGCACCGAGGAACAGAAGATGAAGTACCTGCCCAAGCTGGCTTCAGGTGAATGGATCGGCGCTTTCGGCCTGACCGAACCCAATGCCGGTACCGATGCCGCCATGCAACAGACGACCGCCGTCGACGCTGGCGACAAATGGATCCTGAACGGCACGAAGATCTTCATCACCAACGCATCCTACGCCAATGTGTTCATCGTCATGGCCATGACGGACAAGTCGAAGGGCACGAAGGGCATCTCTGCCTTCATCGTCGAGAAGGGCATGCCCGGCTTTAGCATCGGCAAAAAAGAGCTGAAGATGGGTATCCGCGGCAGTGCGACCTGCGAGTTGATCTTCGAAAACTGCGAAGTGCCGAAAGAAAACCTCCTCGGACCTCTTGGCAAGGGCTTCACCATCGCCATGAAGACCTTGGACGGCGGCCGTATCGGTATCGCCTCACAGGCTCTGGGTATCGCCCAAGGTGCCATGGACGAGACTGTGAAATACACCAAGGAACGTAAGCAGTTTGGCAAAGCCATTGCCCAGTTCCAGAACACCCAGTTCCAGATGGCCGACCTCAAGACCAAGGTCGAAGCCGCTCGTCTGCTCGTCAGAAGTGCTGCTTGGAAGAAGGATATGGGTCTGCCGTATTCAGCCGACGCCGCCATGGCCAAGCTGTTTGCCGCTGAGACTGCTATGGAAGTGACCACCAAGGCCGTCCAGTTCCACGGCGGTTACGGTTACACACGTGAGTATCCTGTCGAGCGCATGATGCGTGACGCCAAGATCACCGAGATCTACGAAGGTACCTCGGAAGTCCAGCGCATGGTCATTGCCGGTCAATTGTTCAAGAAATAATAGGAGGGAAGCAGTATGAATATTATCGTTTGTATCAAGCAAGTTCCGGATACCACCGAAATCAAGATTGATCCGGTAAAGGGTACGCTGATCCGTGAAGGCGTTCCGAGCATCATGAACCCCGACGACAAGGGCGGTCTTGAACTCGCTCTGCGTCTGAAAGACCAGTTTGGCGCCAACGTCACCGTCGTCTCCATGGGACCTCCGCAAGCCGACGTCATCATGCGCGAAGCCTTCGCCATGGGTGCCGACCGTGCCATCCTTCTCTCTGACCGTAAGTTCGCAGGCTCCGACACTTTGGCTACTTCGTATGCCATTGCCGGTCTCTGCCGTACTTTGGACTATGACCTCATCATCGCCGGCCGTCAGGCCATCGATGGTGACACAGCACAAGTGGGTCCCGAGATGGCTGAACATCTGGGTCTGCCCCAAGTCACCTATGTCTGCGACGCCAAGCTGCTGCCCAACGGCAACCTGCAAGTCCACAAGGAGAACGAAGACAGCGTCCAAGTCCTCGAAGTGGAAGGCAAGTGCCTGCTGACCGTCCTCGCTTCCGCCTTTGAGCCCCGTTACATGACCGTCAGCGGCATCGTCGAGGCCTACAACCGCGAGGTTGAGGTTTGGGGTGCCGACAAGATCGACTACGACGAAACGAAGCTGGGTCTCTCTGGCTCACCCACCAAGGTGTTCCAGTCGTTCCCGAAGGCCATGAAGGCTCCGGGCGAGGTGCACGAAGTGAGCGAAGAAGAGGCTGTCGAGCTGATTGTCAACAAACTGAAAGAAAAACACATCATCTAAAAGTTACAGCCATGGAATTGAAAGATTATAAGAACGTATTCGTTTTCGCAGAACAGCGTGAAGGTAACATCCAATCCGTTGCTTTCGAACTTTTAGGAAAGGCCCGCGACCTTGCCGATGCTCTCGGCGAGAAAGTCGTCGCCATGTTGCTGGGTTACAATGTGAAAGACCAGGCCCAGAAGTTGATTGAATTCGGTGCTGACGAAGTCATCGTCGCCGACTGCCCCGAACTGAAGGACTACCTGTCGGAGCAATACTCGCAGGTCGTTGACCAGATCATCAAGGAGCGTCATCCTAACATCGTGCTCTATGGTGCCACCACCATTGGCCGCGACATGGCTCCGCGCATCGCCTCCCGTCTAAAGACCGGTCTGACGGCAGACTGCACCAAACTCGAAGTCGTTGCTGACGAAAAGAGCAACAACGAGTTGCAGTTCCGCATGACCCGTCCCGCTTTCGGCGGCAACCTGATGGCCACCATCATCTGCCCGAACAACCGTCCGCAGATGTCGACCGTGCGTCCTGGCGTGATGCAGAAGCGTCAACGCGAGGTCGGCCGTCAAGGCGTGGTCACAAGTTTCGTCCCGACCTTTGACACCTCCAAGTTCAAAGTCAAGCTCGTTGAGACCATCAAGGAGGACAAGACCGTGGTCGATATCGCCGATGCCAAGATCTTGGTGTCCGGTGGCCGTGGTGTCCAGAACAAGGAAGGCTTCGACAAGCTGCAAGCTCTAGCCGATGTCATCGGCGGCGTGGTGTCATCCAGCCGTGCGATGGTCGACAACGGCGTGATGCCTCATGACCGTCAGGTGGGTCAGACGGGTAAGACCGTCCGCCCGAACCTCTACATGGCTTGTGGTATCAGCGGTGCCATCCAGCACTTGGCTGGTATGGAAGAGTCCGACTTCATCATCGCCATCAACAAGGACAAGTTTGCCCCCATCTTCAGCGTCGCCATGTCGTTCTTTGTAGAGACGCAAATTTTGCGTCTCTACGAGAACGGCAATTTTTTTGAGATAGAATTTCTAGATGTTCTAGAATATCTAGAAATTCTAGATTGGGTAACTCGAAAACGAAACAATAATGGCAAATCAACTAGAAGCTGCTGAAAGAATTGAATCTGTACTTAGAAAACAGACTAATTGGAAGAATCTATGGTTTTACCAGAAAACTGTTGTTCTTTATCAGATGACTTATGTCTTTACAAAACGTTTCTTGCCTGCTTTCGGTGATAGAACAGTTGACCAAATGGTGCAAGCGGCTCGTTCTGGAAAGCAGAACATTGTTGAAGGTTCAGCAGACGGGGTGACTTCCATGGAGATGGAACTAAAGCTGCTGAATGTTGCCAGATCTAGTATCCAAGAGTTGCTTGAGGATTACCAGGACTACATCAAAAGTCATAAACTAACACAATGGGCGCAAGGACATGCTCGCTTTGATGCCATGTTGTTATATTGTCGAGAGCATAACCAACTAGAAGATTATGAATTATTCTTTGATCGTTGGGATGATGAAGAAATGTCCAACACAGCTATAACTCTTTGCCGGATGGTGGACAAAATGATGACAAGCTATCAAAAGAAAAAGGAGGATGAATTCATAAAAGAAGGAGGTCTCCGTGAACGAATGACTGCTGCTCGCCTTGGTTATCGTGGTAGCCAAAAAGAAGCCTTAGAAGCTGCTTTAAAGGAGATAGAAACTCTACGAAAGGAAAATGCAGAATTGAAAGCGAAATTAGATTCGTTATATGGCAAGAATTGATTTGATGAGGTTCTTCTTCCATAAATCCTAATCTTATGGTATCTAATTCTACTAAACCTCTTGACCTCGCCTACGAAGCCGGTTCCATCCTCTTGGAGAATGGTGCCGAAATCTCACGCGTAGAGGAGACTATGAAGCGCATCGCCTGCCACTATGGTGTGGAGGATGAAAGTTTCTTCGTGCTCAGCAACGGCATCATGGCTACGGGCAAGGACTATGCCCGCTCCAAATTCATTCCCATCAAGGGGGCGAGTTTGGATAAGGTAGTAGCCGTTAATCAACTGTCGCGCGAGGTGGAGCAAGGTCAATGCTCTTTGGATCAATTGGAGCAAAGGCTTAAAGCCATCCGCGCCATGAAAGCCAAACCTGCTTGGGAGCAGATTTTGGCTTCCGCTGTGGGCAGTGCGGCTTTCTGCATCATCTTTGGTGGCGGCTTCATGGATTGTCTGGCCTCTTTTGTGGCAGGGTTGGTGCTATGGATCTATATGCTTTTTGTTGCCACCAAGCGGCTGTCACGCATCGTGGGTACGGCCTCAGGAGGATTGTTGGCCACCTTGATTTGCTTCGGTATGTACCGCCTCGGTCTTGGTGAACATCTGAGCAACATGATTATCGGCGCCATCATCCCTTTGATTCCCGGTGTGGCCTTCACTAACGGCATTCGCGACATGGCCAATGAGGACTACATCGCAGGCACCACGCGCCTCCTTGATGCCATGTTGACCTTCTTTTGCATCGCCCTCGGCGTGGCTTTGGCGTTCATGCTCGACAAGAATATCTTCGGCCAAATGCATAAACTGGAAGGTCTTGTCGCCGACCCTCAGACCTCGAATTTTGTCGTGCAACTCATCGCTGCCTTTTTGGGCACTGTGTCGTTTGCCGCGCTCTTTGGTGTACCCCGCAAATATTATTTCGATGCCGGTTTCTGTGGAACGATTGGTTGGCTGCTTTATCTCATTCTGAGTCGGTATACAGCCATGTCACCCGTAGAAGTCCTCTTCTGTGCCACGGCCTTGGTTACACTCACTGCCTTATTGCAGTCGATAGGAAGGAAATGCCCTATCACGGTGTTCCTTATCAGCGGCATCTTTCCCTTGGTGCCTGGCGCAGGCATCTTTTGGACGAGCTACAATATCGTCTCCAACCAACTTCCCGATGCCATCCACACAGGTTTTGCCGCACTCAAGGCCACCGTTGCCATCGCTTTCGGCATTCTTGCCGTGATGGAACTCAACGGCAAGGGTAGGATAGGGAAGTGGATTAAGAGAGGTAATCCGGTTAAATAATTAATTAATAGTAGATATCGTACTCGTACTCGTCGGTGTAGGAGTCTTCCAAATCAGGGACGGCTCCGAAATCTCCCTTTTTATAGATGATGTTTTCAACTTTTGCGTGGCACACGTTTCCCTCGTAAGTGTAAGTGGTGGAATAGGCGTCCATCGCACCTTCGATGTGGCTTTCAGAAATCAAACGCCCTAATTTGTCCCTTTCCTCAAATTGGTTAAGATAGTTGCCTTCAATTTGGACATGCAGGATTTCACCTTCGTTTAAATAGGAATAGTCGTATGTGATCTCATTGTTGCCAAAAATGATTTTTGAAAGGCGACCTTCCTCGTCATACTCATAAATCTGGCCACTGTTTTCGAGGACCTTGGTGCAGCTTTCATCGGCATAGGTGATGTCCTCCTCGTAGCCAGGCTCACAGCCAAAGACAACATGCGCCTTGTTGCCTGTGTAAGTGTACGCTGTGATGCAACCTGGCACACCTTCATCGTAGTCAGTGAGGATTTGTGACAGGCGACCGCGTTCGTCATAGATCCATCGCGTGATGGTGTCGCCATGGTCATCAAGGCTGTATTGGGGCTTGTCCCAATCCACCTCGTGGGTTTTCTCGACGACTTCAGATTGTGGGGCGGTGGTGTTGTCCTTGGCGATATCTGTCCCATTGTTGTTTGCGCAAGCGGCCAACAAAGCCGCTGAAATCAGAAGTAATGCTTTTTTCATGATATGATGATTATATGTTTTGCTATAAAGATTATCAAGAAACGATAACTATCAATAATAGATAAGATATTCGTAAGCATCGGTGAAGACATCATCCAAATCGGGGATGCCACCGAACTTGTCTTTCACGTAGATTTTGTTTTCTACACGGGCACGGCACACATTGCCTTCGTAGGTATAGGTGGTGGTATAAATGTCCTCGTCGTTGACACGGCTTTCGTACAACAAACGACCATATTCATCCCTGTCTTCGTTCTGCTGTATCATATAGTTGTCTGAGATTTCGGTATGCACAACGCCTGTCGCTTCGTCGACAGTATACGTGTATTCGATTACCCTATTGCCAATGGTGATCTTAGAAATACGGCCTTGGTCGTCATATTCGTATTTCTGTCCAGTGTCCTCTAAAATCTTGGTGCAGCTTTCATCTTCAAAAACGATCACTTCTTCATGGCCAGGCTCGCAACTGAAGGTGACATGGGCAATGTTGCCGTCGTAAGTATAGGTAGTGATGCAGCCTGGAATGCCCTTGTTGTCGTAGTCGCTCAATATCTTTGACAGTCGACCCTGCTCGTCGTATAAGCAACGCGTGATGGTGTCGCCCTCGTCGTCGATGCTAAACATGGGCTTTTCCCAATCTATCATCGCTGCGGCAGGAAGCATCATGCAGTCCATGGCAGTTTCTTCTTCTACATACTTGTTGCCGTTGTTGTTGGCACAGGCGGCCAGTAAAGCCGCTGAAATCAGAAGTAAACACTTTTTCATATTATGATCGAATTGGTTTCTAGCCGACAAAGATATACATTTCCATGGTATGCCGCATCTTTTTTTACAAACAATAGATGGGAAACAGAGTTTTTGTATTTTTGCATTATGTTTTATTCTGTAAAAGCATACAGCAATGACCATCAATGTATATGAACGATACTATGCCGCCGATGCCGAGTTCAATGATGTCGCTCGACACGGTGCCTTGGTGATGCTCATCGCCACTTCAGAGGAAGGCAACATCCGCTACGAAGCAGCAGTGTCTTTTTTCCCACACCGCGACGAAGAGGATTATGCTGTGTCATACGATGCCTATCTCAGCAAGGTGATTTATGAGGCAAAAGGGCGCCGTTCGAGGAAAAGGGAACAAGCCTTGATGGAGACATTTGAAACAGAAATCAATCAACTGGCCGATACGATAGGAGGGAAGGTGATTTGGGAAAAACCCTTGCGAGAGGCCAGAAGAGGATAAACTCAAAACATAATAATTGATAATTGACAATTGACAATTGAGAATTTATAATCTAAATCAATAAGAAAATGAAAAAAGCATACTTATTCTTATCCATCGCCCTGGCTTGCGCAATGGTGGGCTGTGATCCAAAACCCTCCACGCAGGTGAGCGACAACGGCGAAAAGCAAATGGAACAAAACGACGAACAACAAAGCACCCCAAACTTAGGCTTTGTTGAGGATGGCCAACTCAAATTCTACGAGGTCCAGAGTGGAAAAACTGAGGTTTTCACCCAAGAGACTGATAGCATCGTGGATGCAGTTTGCACGACCAATGGTATAGTATATTATAATGCCATTGCGAACAACCGACTCATACTCAAGAGTATGGATATGAACGCCAACAATCCTATGCCAGAATCCTTGGCTGATTGGGGGCTGGATTTAACTGCAACAAAAGAGAATGTCTTTTCTCCCTACGGTAACATGTATCTCAACATAGACCAAAACCTAATCGGTCTTGAGGTAGATATTACTTGGTTTGCAGGACCTTGCTACAACCTCGCCATATACGATTGCGCCTCAAAAACCATCAGCAAAACCATTTTGTATCAATTCAATGAAAAAGTGGAAACGATGGATTTCTTTGACGATGAAAACAACTTCAAAGTCTATGCACCCGAAGCCAACTTCGACATCAGCCGCTTTGAGGACTCCGATGGTTTCTATTATCTGAACGATGGCCAACGAATCTGTTTGAACGACCAACTTAAGGAAATGGAGGATATGGGTGATTTCGAAGTGGAATATGAACACGACCCCATCGAACTTGATCCATCGGGAGAGAAACTGCTGTTCGCCACCTCAACGTATTTAGGTGATGGCTTGCTGGGCTTTTTCGCCGTGTCGAGCCTCGATGGCAAGAGCCAAATCGTTTTGCCGAATTCGGATGTCATGGGAGCTTGTCCCCAATGGCTGAGCAATGGCTCCTTGGTGTATACTGGCTACGAAAGCGATCAGGACAACCTATTCCTAATGGACATCAATGGCAACATTCGTTCCATTGCCCACACCAACAAGTTTTTCGTATTGCCCTAATCCTCGTTCGTATAAACCATAACAAACGGCACCACTGATTTATGATAGTGGTGCCGTTTGTTATATTATTGCTTGTCTTGCCATGTGGTAGTGAACAATCTTGGTGACACGGTCAGCATGAGCCAAGCCCAATGCAGTTGCCGTTTTTCCGAAACTTTATTGAGAAGTTCCATCGTTTCGCTGCCTTTCATAAAAGTGTAGCCTGCCGAAACAGAAACAGCCTTGTTAAAGGCATACGTGCTGGCCAATTCAACTGAGTGGCCCAAGGTTTTTGTATTCACATAATCAAGATCGGTTGCAATAGCATAATAATGGTATGCAGCATTGACACTTAGGCCATTAACAGGTTTTATATTGCCTCCGAAATAAAGATTCTGAAGTCCGGGGGTAAAACCACCAACGTAATTGCTCAGATAAAAGAAATCCATTGCTCCGTAAAACTCGTGGTGTGAGCCAAAAATGGCGTTGAAGCCTCTCGCTTTATCGTGAAACACAAGGCCAACGCCACCTTCTGGTGGAACATTGAAGTACTTGTCGCCGCTTAAATAGTCGTAGCCGGCAAAAAGATTGTAGTTCTCACTTGGCTTCACGTTGAGTTTTGCGCTGGCCATAAAGGCATCGATGGTCATTCCGTGTTCCTCCTTGCCCATTTGATAGTAGAAAGCGCCTTCAAGCGACCAGTGCTTGGGACGGAAAGACAAATAGGTACCCACCAACTGCTGGTAATATGTGACAGGATGCTCTTGATCAGTATTTTGCATCCCAATGTTCATTCCTAATAACGAAACGCCAAACGTTTTCTTGGGTGTATCATAGTGATACCAAAGCGTTTGCATGGTTTTGTAGGGCTGTAGTCCGCCTGAATAGTAGATAACACCATTATCAATGTTTTCCGCGTTTTGGTTGTAGGCTGCTAGCAGGTGTATTTTATGGCTTTCGCCATCATAGCCCAACTTCAGGACATCGTGAGTAGGGGCAGTCATAGTCCAATCGTCATTGCCGATAATACGTCCGTCATCGTAGGTCAGTTCCTGACGACCGATTTTCACGAACAGTCCTTTTTCCGACTGCATTTTCGCCCATCCTTCATATAAAGCCAATCCTGCACTAGCTTGACCCCAAACGCCTGAATATTGTGGAGTTAGCCTCACATTGAGCCAAGAGCGTTGATAGTCTGCTAAAACACGATATCTGCCCAAGGCAAAATGAGAAAAGCGCTCACTGTCAAGGCTATCGGCTTTGAAACCGCCTGCACGCAACTCGCCACGCGTCATCAATTGGGCATCCAAACTGAAGACATTGTCGGCTTCTTGTGCTTTCAAGCCAATGGAAAACAGCAGGGCAGTCACCATGCAAATCCACTTCATAAATTGGTTGAAATAGTGTTTCATATATCGTTAGTTTTAAATAATTTGCGCACAATAATAATTCATCATTTACCGATGCAAAAACGGGAGAAAATAGAACCCAAGACCTCGTCTGTGGTAATTTCGCCCGTGATGCTTCCAAGGTAATGCAATGCTTGATGCAAGTCTTGGGAAATCAAATCGGTAGGAATATTCATTTCAAGTCCTTGTTGAACTGATTTCAAGCTTTCCGAGGCATGAAGCAAGGCCTCGTAATGTCGTATGTTGGTCACCAAAGTGGCATCGGGAGAGGTGAGGGGTTGGCTATGTTTTAGGGTGCTGTAAAGATCGCCAAGACCGAATCCGTGTTTGGCCGAAAGGCAGACAACCATGATGTCGTCGTTGTCCAAGTCTTGTCGGACTTGTCCTAGCAAAGCTTCGCCTTGGTCGTCCAAAGTGTCAACTTTATTGATGCAAAGGATGAGTTGTTGGTGCTCGAGATCCATCTTTTCAAGGATTTCCTTGGACGCAAACAACACATTTTCAGCGCCTTTTGTGGCGTCCAACATCCCGATGACGAGTGTGGCTTCCTGTATCTTTTTGTAGGAGCGTTCAATGCCAATTTTCTCGATGGTCTCATCGGTGTTGCGCAGTCCGGCCGTGTCGATGAAACGATAGAGGATGCCGTTGATATTCAAGGTTTCCTCGATGGTGTCACGCGTTGTACCAGCAATGTCACTCACAATGGCACGGTCTTCGCCTAAAAGGGCGTTCAGCAGTGTACTTTTACCTGTGTTGGTCTGGCCAACAATGGCTACGGGAACACCATTTTTGATGGCGTTGCCGAGGCGGAATGAATCCTTCAACTTGTCAACATGCGACAAGGTATCTTGCAGCAAGGCCTTCAACTGGCTGCGGTCAGCAAACTCTACATCTTCCTCCGAAAAGTCTAATTCTAATTCCATCAAAGATGTCATTTCCAATAATTTGGAACGCATTATTTGAAGTTCTTTGGAAAATCCGCCCTTGAGTTGGTTGATGGCCACACGATGGGAGGCTTCGCTCTCCGAGCTGATCAGATCTGCGATAGCTTCGGCTTGAGCCAGGTCGAATTTGCGGTTGACAAACGCACGGCGGGTAAACTCACCGGCTTCGGCCATACGGCATCCGCGAGAAATAAGAATGTGTAAAAGTTTTTGCTGAATAAACACCGATCCGTGCACGCTGATCTCGGCCGAATCCTCACCAGTGAAAGAGTGGGGGGCGCGGAAAAATGTCACCAACACCTCGTCGAGGAGTTCGTCACGGTCTACAATATGGCCGTAATAGGCTTTGTTCGCAACCATCTTTCCCATGTCGAAAAGCTTGCCGTTCTGCATAAACAGCTGACTGACAATGGGTAAGGCATCGTAGCCAGATACACGTATCACAGCAATGGCACCCATGCCGTGGGGCGTGGCAATAGCGCAAATGGTATCTCTATTTAAGATATTGGTATTCATTGTTTTAACAGAACACCGCGGTTTGATTAATCAAATCGCGGTGTTCTAATTTAACATAATGTTAGAAGGGCAGGTCGTCTGTGCTGTCCTCGCCAGCAGGAGCGAAATACTCAGGTGCTGAAGCTGCAGCAGGCGGAGTTTGGTGCATCATTGGCTGCTGAGCAGGTTGTGCTGGAGCAGCGGCTGGGGCAGCAGCGGCGCCAACGGGATCGAAACGCCACACACGGACGTCCGTGTACCACTTGCCATTGAATTCGCGCGATGACAAATCGATTTGAGCTTTGATAGCTTGTCCAGGCGCAAATTTCTGGATTTCATCAATTTGATTTGACCAGCAGGTTAAGCAGACGGTCTTGGGGAATTGCTCTTCAGTTTCAATAATGAGGTCTTGTTTACGCCACGGTCCGCGGGCGCTGGTTCCTTCGGTCAGAGCGCCGAGTCTGACCACTTTACCGGTAATTTCCATAATTGGTGGGTGTTTAATTAGTTATTATTAAATGATTTAATTGTTGTCTTTTGTCAAGAATACAGGATTGCAAATATAGTCATCATTTTGGTTTTGGCAAGTGGAAAACTGATGGAAATGGCAAATTTTAGACTTCTTTTCGATTTTTCCCTTTTTGAAAATAATCAACATTATGTTAAATAATGGTTTTCAAACCATCCCCCAACAGAGTTAAACATTTATAAATATATGGAGAATTATTTTCAGAAAATATGCATTGCAATTACGGCACATGCCTCTGCATCAGCTACGGCATTATGATGGTTCTTCGCCAAATCATAACCGAAATGTTTGGCAACCGTCTGCAGTTTGTGGTTCTCCAAATCTGGTACGAGCTTCTCCGACCCTAAATGCGTGCAGTAAAACTTGAAATTCGGATACGGAATGTGATACAATTCATGCAAAGCCTTCAACACACGCTCGTCAAACGAAATACCGTGCGCAACCATCGGCAGTCCTTGCACCTTGCCCGCCACTTGCTCCCAAACCTCTGGAAACAACGGTGCATGGTTTGTATCCTTATATGTTATGCCATGAACCTTGGTTGTCCAAAAATCGTATCGGTTCGGCACGGGTTTTATTAAACTATAAAATCGCTCAACAATCTCATCATTCCGCACAATGACCAATCCCATACTACATGCACTCGTCACCTCGCCATTGGCACCTTCGAAATCGATGGCGGCAAAATCATGCAGATGGTATTTTGGTATATACGAAGGCCACTCTGCATCAGGCCAATCGGCACCTTTTATCTTTTCTTTGTTTCGTCCAAAAAACATAGCGGATGCAAAATTACGTATTTTGTGCTGTAATTCAGAAAAATAATGCTAAATTTGCCTCGAAAAGTAGGTGAATCCCCTACCCTTTTATTATTTAAACGTTTTGTAACTAACTAATAATCAATATTTAAACAACAAAAACATGGAATTAAAAGGCTCAAAGACAGAAGCCAACCTGATGGCTGCTTTTGCTGGCGAATCACAGGCCCGCAACAAGTACACTTATTATGCTTCAAAAGCCCGTAAAGAAGGCTACAACCAAATTGCCGACCTCTTTGAGGAGACGGCTCGTAACGAACAGGAACATGCCAAGATTTGGTTCAAACTCCTCCATGATGGTGAGGTGCCCGACACCAAGACCAACCTGAAGGATGCTGCCGATGGCGAGAACTATGAATGGACTGATATGTACGATGGCATGGCCAAGACCGCACGCGAGGAAGGCTTCACCAAAATCGCCGTTCTCTTCGAAATGGTGGCCAAAATCGAGAAGGAACATGAAGAACGCTACCGTAAGCTTCTGAAAAACATCGAGGAAGGCCTGGTCTTCTCTCGCGAAGGCGACATGGTGTGGCAATGCGCTAACTGTGGCCATATCGTCATCGGCAAGAAGGCTCCGCAAATCTGTCCTGTGTGCAATCACCCTCAATCCTACTTTCAAATTAAAGCGGAAAACTATTAAAATATTGTTAATCAAATAATTAAATCATCAAACAACACAACTATGAAAAAGTACGTTTGCGACGTCTGTGGTTATATCTATGACCCAGAGAAAGGCGATCCAGATAGCGGCATTGCCCCTGGCACTCCTTTTGAAATGATTCCCGACAGCTGGTCCTGCCCGCTTTGCGGCATCGGCAAGGACAGCTTCTCTGTCATGGAATAAACATGAGACACGGGACTTTTACCCTGACCTCTGACCCAAACCATGACCATTTTTCACCATGGGTGAGATGGTCATGGTCAGTGGTCATGGTCAAATATAAGTCCCGTGTCATTTAATGTACACAAATTATGGATACAAAGGCATTATTCAACATCGGTTACGGCCTTTATGTGCTGACCACCAACTACGATAACATCGACAACGGTTGCATCGTCAACACGGTGATCCAAGTCACGAGCAATCCTTTGCAGATCGCCGTGACGGTCAACAAGGGCAACTACACCCACGACCTCATCAAGGACTCCTGCGTGTTCAACGTCTCGATGCTGACCACGGAGACCCCGATGAAGGTCTTTGAGCACTTCGGTTTCCAGTCGGGACGCAAGGTAAACAAGTTCGCTGACTGCGAGGCAGAACACCGAGCCGTCAACCATGTTCTCTATATCCCAAAATACACCAACGCCTACCTGGCCTGTCGCGTCACCAAGAGCATCGACTTCGGCACACACACCATGTTCATCGCCGATGTGCTGAATGCCCAAGTGCTTTCAGACAAACCCTCAGTGACATACGACTACTACCAGAAAAACATAAAACCCAAACCGCAGGCAGCCGAGAAACCCAAGGACGGCAAACGCCGCTGGGTGTGCAAGGTGTGCGGCTACGTCTACGAAGGTGACTCCCTCCCACCCGATTTCGAGTGCCCATTGTGCAAACACGGCGTGGAGGATTTCGAGGAGGTTTTTTAGTTGTAGAGACGGTGTGCACACCGTCTCTACAAAAACAGAACAAAACAACAACAGTAATGCAACAAATACAATTAACCGAAAACATCTACTACGTCGGCGTCAACGACCGCCATACCGACATGTTTGAGAACCACATGGAACTGCCTAACGGCGTTTCCTACAACTCCTACCTCATCGTTGATGAAAAGGTCGCACTGATCGACCCTGTGGAGGCCAATTTCCTGGAGGAATACCTCTTCAAGGTGAAGTCGGTTTTGAAAGATCGTAAAGTCGACTACCTTATTATTAATCACGACGAGCCTGACCACAGCAGCACCGTGGCTGCAGTATTACGCGAATATCCTGAAGTGCAGGTTGTGGGCAACGCCAAGACCTTCGCGCCCCTTGAGGCTTTCTATGGTCCTATCGAGAACAAGAAGGTCGTGGCTGAAGGCGAGACTTTAAAACTTGGTAGCCATACCTTACAGTTTTTCATGCTTCCCATGGTGCACTGGCCCGAGTCGATGGTAACATACGAGCAAACAAGTGGCATTGTCTTCAGCAACGATGCCTTCGGCGGTTTCGGTGCCCTCAATGGTGGCATCTTCGACGACCAAGTCAACCTCGCCTTCTATGAAGATGAGATGCGCCGCTACTATGCCAACATCATCGGCAAGGTGGCCATGCAAGTCATGAAAGCCATCGAGAAACTCAGTGCTTTGGAAATCAAAATGATTGCTCCTTCACACGGCCTCATCTGGCGCAGCAACCTTGCTTGGGTCTTGGGCAAATACACACAATGGAGCAAGCAAGAATCGGAAGAAGGCGTGGTCGTCGTCTACGGCTCGATGCACGGCAACACTGCCCGCATGGCTGAAATTGTGGCACGTGGCGCAGCCGAGGCCGGCATCAAAGAGGTGAAAGTCTACGATGTGGCCAAGACCGAGGTGTCGTTCATCATGAGTGACATCTGGAAATACAAGGGTGTCATCATCGGAGCCTGCGCACACTATGGCAACATGTTCCCCAACATGACCCTGCTCGTCCACGAAATCAACGAGTTCAAGCCGAAAGACAAATGCTACGCCACCTTCGGTGGCATGAGTTGGAGCGGCGGCGGTGTGAAGACCCTCGCTAAATATGCCGAGGAAGGCAAATGGAACCTTGTAACCGAAAGCGTCGAAGTCAAGGGCGCTCCCATCCGCGAAGAAGATTGGGACAAACTCTATAACCTTGGCAAGGCTGTTGCAGAGGCAGTGAAAGGCTGACCTCTACCCTACTTTGAAAACCATCAACTTTATTATCAACCTCATAAACTATCAAATTATGATGAAAAAAGCTATTAAAGTTTTGACATTGTGCCTCTTGGTGGCATTCATGACTTCATGCCAGACCAAGGAGGAAAAAGTCATCAACAAAATGAAAGCCCTTGCCGAACGCGTTGAGAGCAAGGCTGACTCTTTCACCGAATCACAATGGGAGAGTATCTACAACGAGTTCGAGTCGTTGCAGACCCAGACCAAAGACTGCGATTTCACGGTTGAACAGCTGAAGGAAGTTGCCAAGGCTGAAGCCGAATTGACTGCTGCCATCGCCAAGCAAAAAGCCAAGGAACTGGGCAACGGCATCAACAACGCCATCAACGAAGGGAAAAGCGCACTCGAAGGTGTCTTCGACGGCATCAAGGAAGGACTAAGCGGTAGTGAAGATGCAGCAGAAGATGCAGCAAAGTGATCGTTATTGTAATTAGATTAAATAAAAACTCCACCTCAATTGAGATGGAGTTTTTTGTTGTCCTATTAATAATAGGTGTGGTAGAGACGGTGCATGCACCGTCTCTACTATTAACACCGATTATTTATACTCAGCCAGCACGTCCTTCACGCGGTCAGGTGTCATACGGCCGTAGACCTTGTCACCGACTTCGATGACGGGGGCCAGACCGCAAGCACCGACGCAGCGGAGGCAGGTCAGAGAGAACTTGCCGTCGGGAGTGACCTCACCAACGTTGATGCCCAGCTGACGCTTCAGCTCGTCCAGCACCTTCTCGGCACCACGCACGTAGCAAGCGGTACCCAAGCAAACGCTGATCGGGTGCTCGCCTTTAGGCGTCATGGTGAAGAAGGAATAGAACGAAACGATGCCGTAGACTCTCGAAACCGGGATGCCCAGTTCCTTAGCTACCAGCTCCTGGACTTCAGCAGGCAGATAGCCATACTCGCCCTGAACCTTGTGCAGCACATTGATGACCTCACCCGGCTTGTTGCCATACGACTTGCAAACCTCTTTGATGAAGTTAACCTTAGCTTCTGATAATTTAATAACTGCCATATTTATTTCCTTTCTATTATTTACTGGTTATTGAATTACTCGCTGATCTCGACGTGTTCTGACTTGTCGAAATAGTGGGTGTGCAGCAGTTCGTGTGACTTGTGGCCACAAGGCTCACCAAAGTACTCTTCATAGATCTTCTTGATCGACGGATTCTCGTGCGACTTACGGATTGGTTTGCCGAGGTCTTCACGATAGATAGCCTCCGTACGTTTCTTGATGATCTCGCTGTTGCCATGGTGGTAGGGCTGACCAGCACCGCCGACGCAACCGCCGGGGCAAGCCATGACCTCGATGGCGTGGAACTGTTCCTTGCCTTCGCGCACTCTTTGGAGCAAGGTGCGGGCGTTCGACAGACCGTGGGCGATACCGATGTGGATGGGCGTACCATCAAAGTCGACCCAAGCGTCACGGATGCCTTCCATACCACGAAGTTCAGTGAAGTCAATCTTAGGCAGCGGCTTGCCGGTGAACACTTCGTAGGCCGTACGGGTGGCAGCTTCGATCACACCACCAGTGGCGCCAAAGATAACGGCAGCACCCGTGGATTCGCCCAACGGGTCGTCATAGTCTTCGCACGGCATGTCCTTCAGATCGAGGTTGAACTGCTTGATCAAGCGAGCCAACTCACGGGTCGTCAGAACGTAGTCGATATCCGGGTTACCGTCCTTGTAGAATTCCTTACGCTTGCTTTCGTACTTCTTGGCCAAGCAAGGCATGATGGAGACGACGACGAGGTCTTCTCTCTTGATGCCCATCTTGTCGGCCCAGTAGTTCTTGGCGACAGCGCCAAACATCTGCATAGGCGACTTGGCGGTTGAAGGCACATCCAGCATGTCGGGGAAGTTGTGCTCGAAGAAGTTGACCCAACCTGGGCAGCAGGAAGTCAGGATAGGCAGACGGACACTCTTGTCGCCAGCCATGAACTTCTTGATACGGCCGAGGAGCTCAGTGCCTTCCTCCATGATGGTAAGGTCGGCAGTGAAGTCGGTGTCGAACACATAGTCAAAGCCGAGGCGACGCAAGGCAGCGGCCATCTGGCCGGTGACGATAGTGCCGGCGGGCATGCCGAACTCTTCACCGAGGGCAACACGCGTGGCAGGAGCCGTGTTGACGATGACGGTCTTCTTAGGATTGTTGATGGCAGCCATGACATTGCGGGTGTCGTCCACCTCAGTCAAAGCACCAACAGGGCAAACCTGGACGCACTGACCGCACATGACGCAAGGCGAGTCGACGAGGTCTTGCTCGAAGGCAGGAGCCACGACGGCGCTGAAGCCACGGTTGATGGCGCTCAAGGCACCAACGGTTTGGACGTTGTTACACATGTTCTCGCAACGGCGGCACATGATGCACTTATCCATGTCGCGCACGATGCTGGGCGACATGTCTTGACGATAGTGGCTCTGCTCACCCTTGAACGGGATGTCGCGGATGCCGAGGTACTGGGCCAGGCTCTGGAGCTCGCAGTTGCCGCTCTTGGCGCAGGTCAAGCAGTCGGTCGGGTGGTCGGAAAGGATGAGTTCGACCACGGTACGACGGGCGTTGATGACGCGGGCGCTGTGGGTCAGCACTTCCATGCCTTCCACGCAGTCGGTGGCGCAAGCCGGGGCCAGGTTACGACGCGGACGGCCGTTGAAGTCCTTAGTCACTTCGACGACGCAAACGCGGCAGCCACCAGGTTTGTTTTCAAATTTCATTCCTGCCAGTTCAAAATAGCAAAGGGTAGGAATATGGATACCAGCCATGCGGGCGGCTTTCAGGATAGTAGTGCCTTCCGGGACCTGGATCTGTTTGTTATCAATTGTTACGTTAATCATATTTGTTTCCTCCTCTTTTATTATTTGACAGAAATGGCACTGAACTTACAAGTTGAGATACAGGCACCGCACTTGATACACTTGGAAGGATCGATCGTCATCGAAGGCAGCTTGTGGCCGGGAGCGATGTAGTCGGTCTTCGAGATAGCCTCAGCGGGGCAGTTCTTCTTACAAGCGCCACAGCCAATGCACTTCTCCTTGTCGATTTCATAACGCATGAGCTTCTTGCAGACGCCAGCGCGGCATTTCTTGTCAACAACGTGCTCAACATACTCGTCCCAGAAGTTGTCGAGGGTCGAAAGCACCGGGTTCGGTGAGGTCTGACCCAGACCGCAGAGGGCGGTATCCTTAATCACAGCGGCGAGGTTGCGGAGTTCCTGGAGGTCGTCCATGGTGCCTCTGCCTTCCGTAATCTTGGTGAGGATTTCGAGCATACGCTTGTTACCAATACGGCAGGGCGAGCACTTACCGCAGCTCTCTTCGCAGGTGAACTCCAAGTAGAACTTGGCGATGGCCACCATGCAGGAGGTGTCGTCCATGACCACCATACCGCCAGAGCCCATCATGGAGCCAGCAGCGGCAAGGCTTTCATAGTCGATAGGAGTGTCGAGGTGTTTCTCCGTCAAGCAGCCGCCTGAAGGACCACCAGTTTGGACGGCCTTGAACTTACGGCCACCCTTGATACCACCACCGATTTCGTAGATGATGTCGCGCAGCGTGGTGCCCATCGGGACCTCAATCAGACCGACGTTGTTGATCTGACCGGCCAGAGCGAACACCTTCGTGCCCTTCGACTTCTCGGA
>ONKA01000035.1 GCA_900318265.1 uncultured Bacteroidales bacterium
AGACAGTAGGTTAATCTGTTTGCTGTTCAACCACGACGGTCCGGTGAACAGCCAAAACGAAGGCGTCGTCAGCGTTCGTCCCTACTGCTTCTATCCCAACCCCGTGAAAGACCAACTGCTCATGCAGTTCTCCCCCGACGTGCAGCCCGATAAAGTGGAGCTCTACGACCTGCAAGGCCGCCTGGTGCGCTCGCAAAGCAAGGCCTTCGAGAGCATCGACATGAACCAGCTGCCCGCGGGCACCTACACCTTGCGCGTCACCTTGGAGGACGGGAAATCCTATGCGGACAAGGTGGTGAAGGAGTGAAAGGACACCTACATCGTTAAACTCAGCAACGTCAACGGCTACGCCGATGGTGATTAACAATGTTGATTACCACTAGAGTCCACTAAAAATTTAAAGAAAACCAAACGACATATCAAAACAAAATAACTTATTCATGAGGAAATATTATTATTTTTGCGAAAAAAAATCCAAATCATTTTGAAATGAAGAAGCACCTATTACTACTTTTTTTTGCCATTGCTGCATCGGTTGTGCCAGCCCAGAATGGGGATATGTACTCACTTTTGTTCCATGGCATGGGCGAATATGGGTTTGGCATTGAGAGTGTGGTACAGCAACGCGATGGCGACATCATCGCCGTCACTCATATCAGTCAATACCCCGAGTTTTTAGGAAGCATTTTCTATAAGATGTCGCCATCCTCCCTCAGCATTACCGATACGTTATTCGTGGCCGACACACACCCTCCCTATTATTTCTACGCCCGAGACCCGCACGGCGAAGGCAACATCAGGGCCAACCTCGAGTATGTGGAAGAGGTTGACAGCACCTTTATTCGCATCTGCCATTTCCCCGACAATGACCTTCATATCAACCATAACGAGGACGTAATGGTGCCATTGCGCGAAGGCATTGCTTATGATCAATACGACGGCTATATGGTTGACTGCAGAGGCGACGTTATCATGAAATACTACACGACACGACCCGATGGAGACTACGATTCCCATCTCGCGCGCATTGATCCTGATGGCACGCTGAAACATCAGGCCTTGTTTACCGAAAACGACGATCATGTCATTCCCAAATTGCGTGTATTCAAGGAATCGCCTTTGCAATACTACCAATGGGATTATGTGGAATCCTATAACGGAACTGCCTGCAACCTCACCATGTACGTGATAGACTCTCTTTTCAACAAAAACACCATAACTATCAACAGTATATTGAGGGAGGAATCCCTTTCAAATGAGGTTTATTTGGTGGTGTACGACCATTTTGAGTTCAGCGAAGATACCGAAGTAATACCTGTTGGTGGGAATGATATACTGGTGGCCGGACAATATATGGTTGATACGAATTTCTATCCTATCACTGCCGAGTATGGTGTGGCTGTGGCAAAATATGACAGCCGCACTATGCAACTGAAAGACTATATTGTGTTCAATGATTATTTGGGATACACGAAAAGAGGGAGTTGCATGGGTCTCAAGAAGATGTCGGACGGCACTGTTTACTTTTTGTATAAGGAAAACGGATACCCCGCTGAAAGCATCATCATCGTGAAGATGGACACCGACTTGAACGTGGAATGGAAACGTTTCTTAAAGACCGATAATATCATCATGTCTGCTCCGCTTCAATTTCCCTTTTTGTTCGAGGATGAGCAAGAGGAAGAGAAAGGTGTTGCCTGGGTTGGAGGGGGCTTTGAAAATGACAGGCGTGGCCTAATCTACTTCTTCCTCAACCACGACGGCACGGTGGGCGTGAACGAAGGCGGCATAGAGGTGCGCCCCTACTGCTTCTACCCCAACCCCACGCAAGACATGCTCCGCATGCAATTCTCCCCCGACGTGCAGCCCAAGCAAATCGAGCTCTTCGACCTCCAAGGCCGCCTGGTGCGCGTGCAACGGAGCAACTTCGAAAGCATCGACATGAACCAGCTGCCCGCGGGCACCTACACCTTGCGCGTCACATTGGAGGACGGGAAGACCTATTCGGACAAGGTGGTGAAGGAATGAAAGGGCCCCAATCCAGATTAATTCAGAAACACATGGAAAATAGAAAATACATTTTTGCATTGTTTTTTGTTATGTCTTCATTAATGGTTCGTGGCCAAGATATGAACTTCATCCCGTTCCATTATATTGGAGATTACATCAAATCCTTTGAAAACATGATGCAGCAGCGTGACGGCGACATCCTTACCACGGTGTACATTGGGTTGGACAGCGGAGACCCGCAATTACCGCCCATCAACGTGGGTGATGTCTTCTACAAGGTGTCTCCTTCCTCTCTCACCATAACCGACTCGCTGTTCGTAGCGGACACTGCCGCACCATACTATCTTTTTGCCCAAGACCCGAGAGGTGAGGGCAACATCCGCGCCAACATCGAGTATATTGAGGAAAGCGACAGCACCTTCCTGCGCATCTCCCATTTCACTGATGACAATCTCATCATCAACCACGACGAGGACATTGTGGTGCCAGTGTGCGAAGGTCATGCATACGACCAATGGGACGGCCACATGGTTGACTGCTGGGGCGACCTGATCATGAAATACTACAAGGATAGACCTGAGGGAGGCTACGACTGTCATGTTGTTCGTTTTGATACAGATGGAACATTGAAGCACGAGGCCGTGCTTCCCCAAAGCCAGAATTGGATAGGAGGCATGAAAGTGTACAAGGAATCTCCTCTGCAATATTGGCAATGGAAAGGAATTGTAGACGCCAATCTTGCCATTTACGTGATAGACTCCCTATTCCAGCTGAATAACACAATAATCATCAACAAGATGTTGTATGAAGACCCAGTAGAACCTATTCAAGAGCGTTTCGTTTTCGACAATTCGACATGCATTGTTCCGGATGGTGATGACGTACTGGTTGTCGGTCCATATACCAGGTATGAGGATTTTATCGTTGCAGAAACAGGTTTGGCAGTGGCAAGGTATGACATCCGTACCATGCAACGCAAGAATCTGGTGAAATTCGATGAATGGCAAGGGGAACATGCAGAAGCATGGTGTGACGGTTTCCAAAAGATGTCGGACGGTGCGCTTTATCTCTTGTATACTGAATGTATGCCCAATTATACGGCGGAAGAGATTGCCATAAAGATAGATCCTGATTTTAACGTGGAATGGAAACGCTACTGTGAGTTAGCAGGTAAATACAATCTAGGTGCTGCTTTTTGCATACCGACCAAAGACAGTGAAATGAACGAAGGCATGGCCATAACTGGAAGCAGCATAGACTTAAAAACCTACCAACCAGGCATATTCTACTTCTTCCTCAACCACGACGGCACGGTGGGCGTGAACGATGGCGGCATCGAGGTACGTCCCTACTGCTTCTACCCCAACCCCACGCAAGACATGCTCCGCATGCAATTCTCCCCCGACGTGCAGCCCAAGCAAATCGAGTTCTACGACCTGCAAGGCCGCCTGGTGCGCACGCAAAGCAAGGCCTTCAAAAGCATCGACATGAGCCAGCTGCCCACCGGCACCTACACCTTGCGCGTTACTATGGAGGATGGAAAAACCTATGCGGACAAGGTGGTGAAGGAGTAAAACGATGCCCTTACAGTATTCCTTATAGAAACCGTAAAAGAGCAAGGGGAACAGATTAAAGCCATGCGAAAAGCCCTGGAAGACAATGGTCTGATGGAGCCGGAGAAACCATAAACCCCTTGCAACCATGAAAAAGTTTATCTACCTTTGCAGCATGATGTTATTGAGTCAAATAACAAAAAGAACACCAACATGAAACCTCTCCGATCCTTATTGCTCTTGTTCATCGCCTGCCTCGTCGCCTTGCCGACGGCCTTTGCTCAAAACACCTCCACCCAAGGCAAGGAATTCTGGCTCTCGTTTATGCACAACGGCTTCAAGGACCACTCGTACGGCGGATGGGTTATCAACCAAGTGCTCATCAGCGCCAAACGCGACTGCACGGGCACCGTGTCGAACCCCCTGTCGGGCTGGTCGCAAAGCTTCAGCGTCAGCGCCAACAACATCACTACCGTCGAGATACCTGAGGAACAAGGCTATCACGACGGCAACCAATACGAGCGCATCTTCGAGAAAGGCATCAAGGTGACCGCAAGCGACACGGTGTCGGTCTACTGCACCAACATCGCCCACGTGTCGTTCGACGCCTCGTTCGTGCTGCCCGTCGAGAGCTTGGGCGACGAATACATCATCCAATGCGGCGAACAGTCGCGTCTCGGACACAACCCCTATGTATGGAACAACGAGACCACGGCCTTCATAATTGTGGCCACCGAAGACAACACCTTGATCGACATCACTCCTTCCGTTAACACCTTGGGCGGCCATACCGCCAACCAAACCTTCACGGTCAATCTGTACGCCGGCGAGACCTATCACGTCAGGTCGGAGCGCATCACCGACCGCCCCATCGACCTCAGCGGCACCCACATCGCCGCCCGCGACTGCAAGCGCATCGCCGTCTTCAACGGCAACACCATCACCTGCGTCCCCTTCGACGCAGGCAACGGCTACGACCACGTGTTTGAGCAGGCCATGCCCCTGCGCTCGTGGGGCAAGAATTTCATCGTGACCACCTCCAGGAACCGCAACCGCGACTTCGTCAAGGTCACCGCAAGCGCCAACGACAACATCGTCACCGTGAACGGCGTGCCGAGGGACACGCTAAGCACCGGTGAGTCCCTATACTTCCCCATGCTTGAGAGCGAGGGCTCGTGCTACCTCCAGACCACGCAACCCAGCGCCGTCTACCTGTTCCAAACCAGCCACGACGACACCGAAGGCGACCCCTCGATGGTGTGGATCGCCCCCGTGGAACAACGCATCAACGACGTCACCTTCTCCACCTTCGACCACCCCGACATCAACATCGAGACGCATAGCGTCAACATCATCGTACACACCAAAGACAGCGCAAGCGTCCATTTCGACGGCGCGTTGCTCCCTCCCTCGAGTTTCCAACGCGTCAACGGCAACGACGACTACAGCTACACGAGGATGGACATCAGCCACGGCGTGCACCGCATCACCTGTAGCAACGGCTTCAATGCCCACGTCTACGGCTTCGGCCAAGCCAAGGGCTACGCCTATCTGGCGGGCTCAAACACCACCAAGCTGTCATCCACCATCACTGTCGACGACATCCTGGTTGGCGCCAACGACACGATCGGCAACTGCACATCGGAACCCGTCGCTTTCTTCGCCGACGTCAACCATGAAAATTATGAACTCCTTTGGGATTTCGGCGACGGCACCACCAGCACCGACAACCCCGTCGTCCACGACTATGGCGACCCCGACCTTTACGAGGCACGGCTCACCGTCACCACCGAGGATGACCCCTGCAGCGGCTCCACCTCAAGCACTACCGTTTTCTACGTCAACACGCACCACGACCCCGACATGTTCTATGCCGATGAGATCTGTGCCGGACAACTCTATTCGAACTACGGCTTCACCGACGTCCCCATCACCAGCGACACCACCCTGACGCGTGAGCAGCCCAACCCCCTCAACCCCTACTGCAGCAGCCTTGTCACCGTCGACATCCACTGCCTCCCCGCGACCGACACCACCATTATGGACTTCGTCTGCTTCGAAAGCCCCGGCGTCTATACGGAAAACGGATTCCATCTGCCCTATGACAGGCCAGGAACCTACCTCGATTCGATTGTCAGCACCGACCCATACGGTTGCGAGAGCGTCGTACACCTTCACCTCGAGATCGGCGAAGCCAACGACACCCCCGTGCAATACGAAAGCGATTGCGACGCCTTCGAATGGCTCGGCCACACCTATACCTCATCGGGAGTCTACACCGACACCCTTTTCGATGCTGCCGGCTGCTATACCATTCGCCACCTCGACCTTGAGCTACACTACAGTCCACATCCCTCCGAAATCTACCCCGTCGACACGGCCAATCATGCCCCTCACTGGGTCGTCACAGCAACGGAGTTCCAAATCAACAGCTATGAGTTCTCCCTCTACGACCTCATAAGCCCCGAACCATGGGATTCCGTCAAATGGGAGTTTGTCGACCCTGATGTCCAATGGGTCCTTGAACGCGACACCGTACCATTCCTTGGCAAGAGATGCAAGATGTATGTACTCGACCATATTGACGACACCATCTGGCTACGTGCCACTCCTTACGATGAGTGCGACACGGAAGGCACGACGTCACAATTGTATTGGTTCGTCTGCTCGTTCTACGGCATCGACGAGCACGACGCTCCATCAGGCCTACATCCCTTCGACGTTGACCTCCATCCCAACCCCACCAACGGTATCGTCACCGTCACAGGCGAAAACCTGCGGCAGGCCGTAGTGGTCAACATGCTCGGGCAGCAAGTGCTCATCTTGCAGGACAAAGGCAACGAACTCAACATCGACATCACTTCGCAGCCCCAAGGCATCTACTTCGTCAACGTCACCGACAAGCACGGACGAAAATGCACTAGAAAAATATTAAAGAAGTAGATATTGCAATTAAAAGAGAAATAATTTGCTTGAAATGATATTTTTTGTATTTTTGCCACAAAAATAAACATAAAACATGTCAAAGAATCTTTGGGTATTATTGCTTGTCTGCGTGGCATCCTTCTCTGCTTGCACTACCGACATCGACCTCTATGCGGACTATAAGGAAATGCCCGTCATCTATGGTCTCCTCGATGCCAATGCCGACACCAACTACGTCAAAATCACCCGCATCATGTCGGTGCATGGCGACGCCTACCAGGTGGCCTCCAACCCCGACTCGAGCGACTATCCTGGCAAGCTGGATGTCCGCATCGTTGAATACCGCAACGGCGACTCCCTCCGCGAAATCGTCCTCGACACCATCACCATCCACTACAAGGAGCAGGGCGTCTTCTATGCACCCGACCAAAAGCTATACTACACCACGGAAAAGCTCAAGATCAACACCCCGAAAAGCAACTACAGCTATCGGCTCAAGGTCGCCCTCCCCGACCGCACACTGACCACAAAAGCCGACATCGTAGGCAACAACGGCTTCGACGTTCAGAGTTTAGCGGTGAACTTCTCAAAGGAGTATTTTGGCTGGAGCCGCAAGTTCCTGTTTCACCCAGCCATCAACGCCAACCTATATCAAGTCAGCATGGCATTCACTTACTTGGAGCAACGCACCCCCGACGGCGACTCGGTGCCTCGCACCATGCTCTGGAATGTGGGTTCCTTCCCCGATGATTACTTCATTTACAGTATGGAGGGCGATTGCTACGTCTTCCCCTATTTGCCCGAAACGTTCTATGCGAAGCTGACGGAATTCATCGGAGGCGACACCGCCGTTGTCGGACTGAAACGCTACATCGGCGACTATCCCGTGGAAGTCATCATCACCGCAGGAGGCGAGCATCTGAAACAATATTACGACTACAACAACGCATCCAGCGGCTTTGTTTTGGGCGATCCTGAATTCTCCCTCATCGAAGGCGGCTACGGGGTGTTCTCGTCGCGCATGACGTTGCGTAAAGCCGTGAGGCTCGGCGGTGAGACTGTGCCCGACCTTGTGTCGATGACCAACTACGGCTTCAAGTTTATCGGCGGCCAGGAAGAACAATGAAAAATGCCACCGAATGGGTGGCATTTTCCGTATTTGCAAAAGATTTGAAGTGGCAAAACCTCACTTGATCTCCACCAGCTCCAGTTCAATGACCAGCGGTGAATAAGGCGGCAAGGTCTCACCCAAGTCAAACTCTCCGAAAGCCAATGCCGACGGGGTGACCAAACTGACCTTTGCGCCAGGAGCCATGGTCATCACGGCCTCCTCGATGGCGGGAATCATCTGGCCACTGCCGATCTTGAAGTACATCGGCTTTTCGTAGTCGTAGCTCGACTCCAGCTGCTCGCCCTTCAGGTTCTTCAGGATGTAGTGCACGCCCACTTCGTCGCCCCATTGGGCCACATTGCCTTCACCCTCTTGCTGACGTAGGATATAAAGGCCCGATTCCGTAGGCGCCTCAGCGATGCCTTTCGACTTGATATAATCAGCTATTGACTTGCTCTCCAAGGCCATCAGACGGTTCTTTTCGGCCTCTTCCTTGGCTTTTTGTGCCGCAAGACGCTTCTCGTAAACGGCCTTGTCCATCACGTCGTTCATCTTCAGCAAGACCACCATCGGCGTGTAAGGCTCGATATACTGCTCGTAGCCGACGCTGTCGAAGGCCAAAACCGAAGGAATCACGCAACGCAGCGTGCCGCCCTCAGGTACCATGCCAAGGGCCTCGTTGAAGCCCTGACAGATAAACTCCTCGCCATATTGCATCTCAACAGGTTCGATGCCAAACGAGTTCATGATGGTGTCGCCCTTGGGACTGCACATCGTGAAGTCAAAGTTGACATACTCTCCCAACTTGGCTGCAGGAGCTTTGCCAGTCTTTTCCAGGATGACGATGCCCGATTCGGTCATCGTGTTGTTGGCATCACCACGCAAAGGCGTCAAGAAAGCCTCTTCTTCGGCTCTCAGGCTGTCCAACAGGGCCTTACGCTCTGCTTCCAAGGTCTCGAAAGGCTTCACGGACACGAGCTTCAGGTCGTAATAGATGGGCTTGCCCGCATATTCCTCGGGGATTTCGTCCATTTGCAACATGATGGTGAACAGCGAATCGGCCGAAACCACCAGACGAGCCGAGTCGCCCACGTGCATCATCAGCAACCCGTCCACCACGTCGCCCACAAAGTCAGGCTCGGTCAGCACAATGCTCATGGGGCCGCTGCCTGCGGTCGTAAACAGCAGCGAGTCGTTGAAGTACTGGGCCATCTCGAAGGTGGCCTCGTCCTTCAAACGAGGCGACACCTCCGAGTTGCCTTTGGTGTAAAACTTCATGTAGGCGCCGTTCTCCATCTTCTTGAAACCCGGATAGACGGAATCATCCTTGCACGATCCCATCACCACGAGCAGCAGAAGAGCGGCTATTGCATTGAGAAGCTTATTCATTTTATTGGAAGTCAACAAGTTCCACTTCAAACATCAGGTTGGAGAAAGGCGTGATCTTATCGCCGGCTTGTCTGTCGCCGTAAGCCAGATAATAAGGGATGTAGAGCACACCCTTCTCGCCTTTCGACATCATCATAATGCCTTCGTCCCAGCCAGGGATGACCTGACCCACGCCAAGCGGGAAGCTGATGGGTTCGCCTCTCTCGATGGAGGAGTCGAACACGGTGCCATCAAGCAGCTTGCCCGTGTAGTGCACTTGGGCCATCATACCGACTTCGGGCTTCTCACCGTTACCTTCCTGGGTCTGCACATAGTAAAGACCTGAGGGTGTAGGATCAACCGTGACCTTGTTCTTGGCCAGATACTCAGTCAGTTGTTGGGCCGCAGTGGCGGTCTCCTCGGGATGGTCGGACTTCATCTTCTCGATTCTTGCATCGATGTCCTTCTTGATCTTGGCAGCCAAACGGGGGGCGTATTCACTTTCGGGATAGAAGTCATCCAAACGGACCTCGAAACGCATCACGTCGGTCGAATTGAATTCGGCCGGCAGGCTGGTTTGATGGAACCATTTGATGAAAGTGGAATCGATGTTCACGATGAACGAAGCGGAATCGCCTTTGTGCATCATGGCCATACCTTCGTAGAAGTCGCCAGCAAACAGAGGAGCTTCCAAAGGCAGGGTGTTCACGGTATTGGGGACGATGAAAGTGGTGTCGTTCACCGTGCAGCAAATGGCCAGATCCATCAGGTCGCCCACTTGAGGCTGGGCGGCGTCTTTGTTCTGGTTGAAGAATTGGTAATACAAACCCGTGGCAGATTTCTGATAGCCCGGATAAGGTGACTTTTCGGTGCAGGCACTCATGATGCCCAACATCAGCACGGCCAAGGCGGCCATTGACAAGATACTTTTTTTCATTTTTTAGTACTATTAAATGATTGATTGAAAATTTATTCTTTGTCCAAAACCTCTATGAGATCCACGTCGAAGACCAGGTTGGAAAAGGCCGGGATGTTGCCATAAGCCTCGGTGCCATAGGCCAACATATAAGGCAGCACGAAACGTACCTTCTCTCCCTTATGCATCATAGCTACGCCTTCCTCAAGGCCTCTCAACACTTTGCCTTGTCCTAGTGCAACATCATAAAAGCCGCCCAGCTGGTCGGAGTCGCCCAATGGTGAGCCATCGATGAACGAAGCCACAAACTTGATGCGAGCCGTTTGTCCCACCTTGGGTTGGGCGCCACCCGTGACCAACAACTTGTTGAAATACAAGCCAGACTCTGTATGATCAGTGATGTTATTGTCGCTCAAATACTTGGCCAAAGCCTTCTCGGAGTCGGCCTTTAATGTCTGCATGGTCTTTTCCTTTTCAGCTGCCAACTCGTCAGCCGTGGTAATCTTCAACAGTTTGATATCGTACACCAGGTTGGCGTATGCAGGAATCTCGCCTACCGAATGCTCACCATAGGCCAGTTCGCTAGGGATGATGGCCTTCACACGGTCGCCGAGGTGCATCTTCGGCACGATCTCCTCCCATCCTGGGATGACGAAGCCTTCGCCCAACACAAAGGAGAATTTGTCGGGACTGTCGAAAGTGCTACCCACCGACTTCCCGTCAAGCAAAGAAGCCGAGAAATCGAGTTCCACCTTCTCGCCCTTCACGGGGCAACGGCCTTTGCCTTTTTCCAAAGGAATGATATAAACGCCTGAAGCTTCTGGAGTTACGGTAATGTTGTTGGCGGCAACATACGCCTCCAAAGCCTTCTTAGACTCCTCCTTCAAGGTTTCTTTCATCTTCTCGATGTTGGCAGTGAAGTCTTCCTCCGTCTGCACGTCAACAAGCTTCACCTCATAGCGGAAATAGTCATCAGACTTCAAGCCCACTGCATTGGGATCCTGCTCATAATACTTGATGGCCACCGAATCCGCCTTCACATAGAACGAAGCCGAATCGCCGACATGCATCATGGCGTAGGCCTCCTGCAAGTCGCCCTTGAAAATAGGCTCCTGCAGTTGGGTGTAAACCTCACGCTGTGTGCCCATCCAATCGTAATACAGGGAGTCGTTGAGATAGCAGGTCATGTCCACTTTGAGGAAATCCGTCAACTTGGGCTGAACGGCTGCTGGGTTTTGGCTGTGGAACTTGTAAAACAAGCCGTCTTTCGTCTTTTTGTAGCCAGGAAACTGCTCCGTACAAGCCGCAAATAGCATCATGGCCATAAGGCACGACGATGCAAACATCACATAATTTCTCTTCATAACTTATTGATTATCTATTATTTTAATCGTATAAACCAAAGTCGCATATTCAGGGATTCGGTTGTCGTCGCCATGGAGGCCGTATGCCAAATGGAAAGGAATGATCAACTTGGCCACATCGCCGCGATGCAGATAAGACATAGCCTCGTCAAGACCCGTTTCCACACCACCTTCGCCCACGACAAACGACTTGAGACCATCGTTCTCCGACGAATAGAACAAATCGCCTGCAACGGAACCAACCTCATATTCCAAGGTCACTTTTTCACCTTTCTCGATGCGTTGTCCCGAGCCTTGACTCAAGATCTGATAGCGCAATCCCGTTCCAGTGGAGGTCATCTCCAGCCCGTGGCGAGCGATATAGTTCTTGATGTCCTCCTCTTCTTCGTTCAAAAGATAGCGATTGGCCGTTTCCATGCTGTTTTTCATCTCGTTTTTCGTGACAGGATTCGACGGCTTTTGGGGCTTCTCCTGACAAGAGAATACAGAAATCAAAAGCAACAGTATCAGATATTTACAAAATTTCTTCATTCCTTTTGATTCAGTTTTTCCTTATACTCGGGCAGCACCGACTTCAACAGCGCCACAGCTTCCTCAAACGAACAGGTCAAGGTGCCGCCTGCCGCATTGGTATGGCCGCCACCCTTAAAGTGTTTGTTGGCCAACTCATGCACCGAGAAGGACCCCTTCGAACGGAACGACAGCCTGATCTGGTCCTGACGCTCGGTGACCAATACCGCCATCTTGGTTTTCTCCATCGAAAGCGGGAAGTTGACCACACCTTCCGTGTCGCCCACCTGATAGTTGAAGCTATCCAAGTCGCTCTTATTCAACGCGATGATTGCCGTAGCATATTCGTCAAGCACCTCCATCCTATTGTTGATGGCAAAGCCAAGCAGACGCAACCTGTTTTCAGACATAGTATCGTAGACCATCTCATGCACATAGCTATAAGGCATGGATTTCTCCACCAATACGCTGACCAATTCAAACGTCCTAGGATGATAGATGGAATGTGCAAACGAACCCGTGTCAGTCATAATGCCAACCAACAGGTTGGTGGAAACATCGTCTGTCAGGTATTGCTTCCCATAGTGGAGGATGATTTCAGTCACAATCTCGCAAGTGCTCGACACCTGAGTGCTGGAATACATGCAATAGAACTGGCTTTCATCAGGGTCACGATGATGGTCGATCAGTATTCGCTGACAACGCGTCTTGCCAATCTCGTTATGCAAAATGCCACTGCGCGACAAACTGTTGAAATCCAACATTATAATGCATTCAGCCTCAGCAATGGTAGCTTTGCAAACCTCCGGTTGCTGCTCAAAAACCAAAATGGCATCCGAGCCAGGCATCCAGTGCAAAAAACCTGGGAAATCGTTGGCAACAACCATTTTCACCTCGTGACCAAGACGGGTCAAAAACTCCGACATGGCCAAAACCGAGCCGATGGCGTCGCCATCAGGATTGACATGACAGGCCAAAACGATGCGTTTAGGTGACTGAATTACAGCGTCAAAGCGTTCAAAAAATTGTTCTCTTTGCATAACTTGATAAAAAGCCTGCAAAATTACAATTTTTCCTGGATTTACACCTAATTAATTATAAGAAACACTTTATCGGGGCGTGATCTGCTCAAAAGTGTTGTCGGAATAGACCAAAATGATCTGTTTCAAAATCGCCGAAGGGGCAGAAACTGGCAATGCAAACGCGTTATCCTCTTCAATGGGTTGGTCAAACAGCGTCCCCGAGTTCAATTGGTCAGCAGAATTGTCGAGGGTAGGAGGCGTCACAACCGACTCGACAGGGGTATATTCAGGAAACGGTTCGGACACGGTAATCGGTCCACGACCAAAAATAATCCAGTCCAAATTGTACTCCGGGAAGGTCTCCTTGAGCTTCTTGACGAAGTCCAAACTTGGGTTGTTGCGTCCCGACAAGAGGTGTGAAATATTCGACGGCTGTATCCCGAGCCGAGTGGCAAATTCCGCAGCGGTCAAATTTTTGGCCCTGATGATGTGGGCAATTCTGTCTTTCATTTCTGAGTTTTCCATGTCCGTATCCTCCGAAAAAAATCGATTTTTAGCACATTTTCAGTTCACAAAAGTAAATAATTAATCATTACAAAACACAAACACTGAAAATTTATTTCTGTAAACACTGAGATAAAACGTAACTAATTGAAGTGATTTCCTAATATTTCGTATTTATATAACTATTTTTCAAACAATTAAATCACATAACTCAAAGAATTGAACTTTTTGAATTATTATATAGATTATTTAGTATTTTACTTTAAATAATTTATGATAAAATACTGAATAATTGTTTTTTATATTGTAAAATTGGTGAATTTTCAATAGTTGTAACTACTTAAGTAATTTACATAAGTATATGAAATATGTTTATTTGTGTAAAGTTATTATAATTATTTAATTTTCAATGCTTTAATAATTCATGCTTTAGATTTGTAAATATCGTGCATAGGACGAATCGGCAAAAAGAAATGTCTCGAATTTGGCGTTTTTCGACCTCGGTTGACCTCTGATCTCATCCAAAAAGCAAACGCGCTCCAGAGGCTTAAAAACGCCTTTTTACATTTTTCCAGGTTTCTTCCCCACTCCACTTTTTTTTCTTCGGCAACACCTGCTTGACTTCCCATTTTTCCCCTTTTGACCTACACCTTATTAATATAGGTTCGCTGCCGTATCGAAAAAAAACGCTATCTTTGCCCGCTGTGAGAAAGAAGGACAACCATATTCAGAACCTCATCCTCGAAGGCGAGCATCAGATGCTTGATTTCAAGTTTGAGATTTCGGACAGTCGTCGCATTGCCCGTTCCCTTGCCGCTTTCGCCAACACCGACGGAGGAAGGCTTTTGGTGGGTGTTAAAGACAACGGCGCCATTGCCGGCGTACGCTCCGACGAGGAGATCCACATGATACAGGCCGCTGCGGAGATGTATTGCCAACCCCAAGTGGAATACACCACCGAGGAATGGGAGATCAACGGGAAGACAGTGCTTGAGGTGATTATCCCAAAAGACAAGCACCACAAGCACAAAGCCCCCGACAATCAAGGCAACTACAAGATCTTCGTCCGTGTGAAGGACGAGAACCTGGTCGCCGACAGCGTATTAATTAAGGTGTGGAAATCCGACAAGTTCTCGAAAGCCGCGAAAATCTCGTTTACCGAAACCGAGACTTTACTCCTCCACTACCTCACCGAGCACGAGGAAATCACCCTTCAGGAATTCCAGCAGATCGCACATATTAATAAAAGGAGAGCAGAGGCCATCCTCGCCGATTTCATCCTTGTAGGCACCATCGAGCTCATCCAAACCAGCCAGAACACGGTTTTTCGGCTCACTCAACCTTCGGAAAACGATTAAAACCCGCCTTGATTTGCCCATTTTTTTATGCTATTTTATACTTTTTGCAATTTTTATACATCTGACTTTCAAAATAATACAATAAATCATCAAAAATAATTGAATTTTTTGATTGCCAGTTTCCAAAAAGGTCGTACCTTTGCAATCCGCTTCCTCAAAAAAGAGGGGTTGATTCGAAGGGTAAAAGGAAGCGCACAGTTCTTTGAAAGCTTGAGGCCAGCACAAGAAAACGGTCCGCATCTGTCGTGTAGACGAGAAGCGGACACGGGAAAAGGAACACATTGAGAACGAAAGCGGAACCCGAGATTCAGAAGAAAAAATTTAGAGTACAACAATACTACAACGAAGAGTTTGATCCTGGCTCAGGATGAACGCTAGCGGCAGGCCTAATACATGCAAGTCGTACGGTAAGCGCCCCTTCGGGGGTGCG
>ONKA01000036.1 GCA_900318265.1 uncultured Bacteroidales bacterium
ACAAGAAGTTCTTCGAGAAGAAGGAAGCCAAGTAAGTTGAACCATATCAAAAGAATGAAGCTCTTGCCAGTCGCGAGGGCTTTTTTTTTGCCTTGGCATTATTATTGTCGTATCTTTGCGCCATATATAATATAAGGTGTAAAAGGACGGCAGACTGACAAAATGTCGCCCACATTTCAAAATGAATCTATGAGTTTTAAGTTAGATACTGAATTGTTTTCCGATATGATGGACCAAAACTCTGAGTTCATCCCCGTGTTGACTATTGAGGACGAACGCCTCGGCCAAGACGAAGAGGTGCCAGAGGAACTGCCTATTTTGCCTTTGCGCAACTCGGTGCTCTATCCGGGTGTCATCATCCCCATCACCGTGGGACGCGACAAGTCCATCCGCCTGATCAAGGAATACTATAAGAAACGCAAGGCCATCGGTGTCATCGCGCAGACCAATGCTGACGTGGAAGACCCATTGCTTGAAGATTTATATAAGGTGGGTACTACCGCCCAGATTATCAAGACGCTGCAGATGCCCGATGGCAACACGACGGTTATCATCCAAGGCAAACGCCGCTTTGAGGTGGTGGCGGCTACCCAGACTGAGCCATATCTGAAGGCCGCAGTCGTTCCATACGCCGTGGCCGAAGAAATCCCCAATACAAAGAAATTCAATGCCTTGGTGCAGTCGGTCAAAGAGTTGGCCATTCAGGTCATTGGGCGTTCGCGCAACCTTCCACAAGAGGCTGGTTTCGCCATCAAGAGCATTGAAGATCCTGTGTTTTTGATGAACTTCGTGGCCAGTAATGTGGAAGCCGATATGCCCACCAAACAGATGCTGCTTGAGGCCCGCACGCTGAACCAGATGGCCACTGACCTGTTGAGTGTGCTGACCGAGGAACAGCAGATGATGGAGCTGAAACAGCAGATCCAGAGCAAGGTGCGCGTTGACATGGACAAGCAACAGCGTGAGTATTACCTCAACCAGCAGCTGCGTACCATCCAGGAGGAACTAGGAGGCACGCCCAACGAGCAGGACGTCAAGGAACTGACGGAAAAGGCGGCGAAGAAGAAATGGTCGAAAGAGGTGGCCGAGGTCTTTGAACGCGAACTGAAGAAACTGGAACGCACCAACCCGCAAGCCGCGGAATATGGCATACAACTGAATTACCTGCAATATCTCGTCGACCTGCCGTGGGAAGAATACACCAAGGACAATTTCGACCTGAAACGCGCCCAACGTATCCTTGACGCTGACCATTATGGTTTGGACAAGGTGAAGGACCGCATCGTCGAACACCTAGCCGTGTTGAAACTGCGCAACGACATGAAGTCGCCGATCCTCTGTCTCGTTGGACCTCCAGGTGTGGGTAAGACCTCTTTGGGTAAGTCTATCGCCCGTGCCTTGAACCGCAAATATGTCAGAATGTCATTGGGCGGCGTGCGCGACGAATCAGAGTTGCGTGGTCACCGTAAGACCTATATCGGCGCCATGCCGGGCCGTATCATTCAGAACCTGCGCAAGGTGAAATCGGGCAATCCTGTCTTCGTCCTCGACGAGATCGACAAGGTGAGTGGCAACAACGTACAAGGCGACCCGCAGGCAGCCTTGCTCGAAATCCTTGACCCCGAACAGAACAACACCTTCTACGACAACTTCATCGAGCTGGACTACGACCTCTCGAAGATCCTTTTCATCGCTACGGCCAACAACCTCGCAACCATCCATCCTGCCTTGCGCGACCGTATGGAGATCATCGACTTGAGTGGCTACCTGCGTGAAGAGAAATACGAGATTGCCAAGCGCCACCTCATCCCTAAGCAGATGAAGGAACACGGGCTCGACGCCAAGCAAATCACCTTCCCGAAGGACATCGTCATGCACATCATCGACGACTACACCCGCGAGGCGGGCGTGCGTAACTTGGAGCGACGTATCGGTGACATGATGCGTTTCCGCGCCAAGCAGGTCGTCACGGAGGAAGAATTCGACAAGAAGATCACGATGGATGACATCCGCAAGGTGCTCGGCGTGCCGATGCACCACGATGAGGACGAGGTGAAGCACAGCATGCCGGGTGTGGCCACGGGATTGGCTTGGACCCAGGTGGGCGGCGAGATCCTGTCCATTGAGGTCAGTCTGAGCCGTGGCGGAGGACATCTCTCGTTGACGGGTAACCTCGGCGAGGTGATGAAGGAATCTGCTACCATCGCCTACGAGTTCATCAAGGCCCACGCCTCGCAACTCAACATCAATCCCGACGTGTTTGAGGCTTGGAACGTGCACGTACACATCCCTGAAGGTGCCACGCCCAAGGACGGTCCCTCGGCGGGTATCACCATGCTCACTGCTTTGACCTCTGCCTTCACGCAGCGTAAGGTGAAGAGCAACCTGGCCATGACGGGCGAGATTACCCTGCGTGGCAGAGTGCTGCCCGTGGGTGGCGTGAAGGAGAAGATCCTTGCCGCCAAGCGCAACGGCGTGACCGACCTCATCCTCTCCATCGATAATGAGCACGATATCAAGGACATCAAGGAAGATTATATCAACGGATTGAACTTCCACTATGTGGAGAACATGATGGAGGTGCTCGACCTGGGTTTGGAGAAAGAACAGGACACGAACGACTTGGATTACAACAAATATCTGAACAACTTGCATCCTGAGGTGATTGGATTTAAAGTGAAGTGATGATGCGTAAATTGTTCCTTTGGATATTGACCTTGCTGTTGCTTGTTTCTTGCGGCAAACGCCAAGATTCTGAGGAAGGTCTCGCTATCTTTAAGTACAATGAATCTGCTGGCATCCTTACCCTCGACCCAATTTATGCCAAGGACTTGCCGCATATCTGGGCCTGCAACCAAGTGTTCAACAGCCTCGTTGCCTTCGACGACAAGATGAACCTTGTCCCCATGGTGGCCAAGTCGTGGGACATCAGCGAGGATGGCAAGATTTATACCTTCCATTTGCGTGATGATGTGCCGTTTCATCATGATACATGTTTTTATCAGTCGGCCCTTCGACCCTTCGAGGAGCCTCAGGGGCCACAGGCTCAGGGACCTCGGTATGTCACTGCCCAAGACTTTGTCTATTCCTTCAATCGTGTGGTCGACAAGAGCTTGAATTCTCCGGGTTTATGGATTTTCTCATCGGTCAAACACGACGATGACCATTATGCTTTCACTGCCTTGGACGACACCACCTTCCAAATCGAGTTGGCGAAGCCGTTCCCGCCGTTTTTGGGCATCCTTTCGATGACCTACGCCTCGGTGGTGCCGCACGAAGCCATTGAGTATTATGGCGACGACTTCCGCAGCCATCCAGTGGGGACGGGACCGTTCAAGTTTCAGTATTGGAAGGAGAATGTGAAGTTAGTCTTCCGCAAGAACCCTAACTATTTCGAGCGTGATGCGGCAGGGGAGAGGCTGCCCTACATTGATGCCGTTTCCGTCAGTTTCCTCATCGACAAACAGGTGGCTTTCTTAGAGTTCATCAAGGGTAAATTCGACTTCATGTCGGGCATCGATGCGCGCTACAAGGACGAGCTGCTGACTTACGACGGCAACTTGCGCAAGAAATATGAAGACAAAATCGAGCTGATCACAGAGCCTTATTTGAACACAGAGTATTTCTCCTTCTTCATTGATCCCAATGATGAGTTAGGCCCCGAACGAGCCAAGGCTATGCGGCAAGCCGTCAACCTTTGCATCGACCGCGAGAAGATGTTGCGGTATCTGCGCAACGGCATCGGCGAGCCTGGCACGGGTGGCATGATTCCAGTGGGTTTGCCTGGTCACAAGAACACGATTGGTTATGGCTACGACCTGAAGCGCGCACAACGTTTGGTGGCCGAGAACCATTTGGAAGGCTATATGCTGCAACTCTCCACCGTCGCCGATTATGCCGACATCGGCAAGTTCGTCCAAAGTCAGGTGGAGCAGATTGGCATGCAGTGCAAGATGGAGGTGATGCCGCCTGCCACCATGCGTAGCATGAGAGCCAACGGCAGCATGCCGTTCTTCCGCTCCTCATGGGTGGCCGACTATCCCGATGCGGAGAACTACCTTTCCTTGTTCACCACCTCCAATTTTGCTCCGTCTGGACCGAATTACTGCCATTACACCAATCCTCAATATGATAAGCTGTTTGACAAGGCCTTGCTTTGCAACGACATGGAACAGCGTGCCCGTTACTATACTGAGATGGACAGTCTGATGATGCAGGATGCCCCAGTTGTGGTGCTGTTTTACGACGAGGTGCTGCGTTTTGTCAACAAGCGCGTGAAGGACTTGGGAAGCAACCCGATCAATCTTTTGGATTTGAGACGAGTGAGGATAGAGTAATAATTCCCTCTAATAGATTGTTTTGATTGTATTATCTTTGTATCTTTGTCGGACTATCGATAATGATACAAATTCTTAATACTATGAAAATCAAATCCTTATTTTTGTCAATCTTAATGATGGGTGCGTTCACCTTGACCGCCCAAGAGGAAGCCAAAATGTTGCGCTTCCCGACCATCCATGGCAACAATGTAGTGTTCAGCTATGGCGGTGACCTTTATTCTGTCGACATCAAGGGTGGCATAGCCCATAAAATCACCAACGATGCTAACGGCTATGAGATGTTTGCGCGTTTCTCGCCCGATGGCAAACACCTTGCCTTCACTGCCCAATATGACGGCAACACGGAGGTCTATGTCATACCTTATCCCGAGTGTGGCACGCCAACGCGCTTGACCTATACGCCCACCTTGGGTCGCGACGACATCAGCGACCGCATGGGTCCGAACAACATCGTCATGGCGTGGAAGGACAACGAAAACATTGTCTTCCGCTCGCGTAAGGAGAGTTGGGATGACTTTGTGGGTCAGCTCTTCCTCGCCAACATCAACGGCGGCTTGGCCGAGCAACTGCCCCTGCCTGAAGGCGGCTGGATCTCGTATTCACCTGACGGCAAGCAGATTGCCTACAACCGCGTGATGCGAGAGTTCCGTACTTGGAAATACTACCGTGGCGGCATGGCCGACGATGTGTGGATCTACGACTTCAAGTCGAAGAAGATCGAGAACATCACCAACAACAACGCGCAGGACATCTTCCCAATGTGGGTCGGCAACAAGGTCTATTTCTGCTCGGACCGCGACCGCACGATGAACCTGTTCTGCTATGACCGAGGCACCAAGCAGACCACCAAAGTGACGGACTACACCTATTATGACATCAAGTGGCCCTCGCTTGGCGACAAGGACATTGTCTATGAAAATGGTGGTCAACTGTTCCGTTACAATCTCGCCGATGGCAAGGTCTATCCCATCCCAGTGCAAATGGCGAATGACAATAAGTCGACGCGCACCAAATATGTGGATGCCTCCAATTTCATCAACACGAGCAGCATTTCGCCTGATGCCAAGCGCGTGGCCTTTGGTGCCCGCGGCGACGTGTGGACGGTGCCGGTCAAGTCGGGCATTACGCGTAACCTGACCCAGAGCGACAACGCCCACGATCGCAATGTGGCATGGTCGCCCGACGGCAAATACATCGCCTACATCAGCGACCGCACGGGCGAGGATGAGATCTACATCCAAGCCCAGGACGGCAAGGAAGAAGCCATTCAACTGACCAAGAATTCAGATACATACAAGTATAACCTGCTCTGGTCACCCGACAGCAAGAAAATCCTTTGGGACGACAAAATGAACCGCATCAATATGGTGGACGTGGCTTCCAAAAAAGTCACTGAAGTGGCCAGCAGCAGGGCAGGCGAAATGGACGACTTCTGCTGGTCGCCCGACAGCCGCTGGATAGCCTATGCCATGCCGAGCACCTTCAGCGTGAGCCAGATCCACATCTACAATGTCGACTCTGGGAAGGATGAGACGGTCACCGACAGCTGGTACAACTCCTCGTCGCCTGCCTTCGACAAGAGTGGCAAGTACTTGTATTTCACCTCCGAGCGCGACTTCCGCCCGACATACGGCTGGCTGGAGTGGAACCATGTCTATACGGATATGTCGAAGATTTATCTGATTACCTTACAGAAAGACACGCCTTCGCCGTTCTTGATGGAGAATGATGAGGTGAAAGTGGAGGAAGAGAAAGACGGTAAGGACGGTCCAGAAAAGCCCGATGGTCCGAAGAGCAAAAAAGAAGGAAAGGGAGGCCCTTCGACAGGCTCAGGGACCTCGGAAGGCAAGAAAGAAGTAAAAGAGGTGAAAATTGACTTCGACGGCATCAGCAATAGGGTAGTGGTACTCCCCGTCAATGCAGGTAGATACTGGAACCTGACGGGTGTGGAAAGCGGCTTGTATTATGTGGCGGCCGGACGTAATGGAGGTGGCCTCGGCTATTTCGATGCCAAGTCGAAGAAATGCACCTCTATCGGTGGCTTCGGCTATCAGCTCACGCCCGACGGCACCAAGATGCTCATGCGTGAAGGCCGAGGCTATAAGGTCATCAATGCGCCCAAAGGTCCTACCCCTGGCGGTGGCAAGCCGGGTGAAGGCGGCAAGGGCGATGACGTCATCGACCTCTCGAACATGAAGAAATGGGTCGACCTGCGCACCGAGTGGACGCAGATCTACAACGAGGCCTGGCGCCAGATGCGCGACTTTTTCTATGCGCCCAACATGCATGGCGTGGATTGGCCTGCCATGAAGGAGAAATACGGCAAACTGTTGCCTTATTGCTCCGACCGCAACGATGTGAACTACCTCATCGGTGAACTGATTGGAGAAATCAACATCGGTCACGCATACGTGGGCGAAGGCGACCGTGTGAAGCCCGAGCGCATCCCCATGGGTATGCTGGGCTGCCGCATCCATCGCGACAAGTCGGGTTATTATCAAATCGACAAGATTTTGAAAGGTGAGAACTGGAACGAGAAGACCCGCTCGCCGCTGACCGAGGTGGGCGTGAACGCCAAGGAAGGCGACTACATCATCGCCATCGATGGACAGAGCACCAAGGACATGAAAGACATGTATGCCGCCCTCATTGGCAAGGCCGACAAGGCCGTGCTGCTGACCATAAATAATAAAGCTTCGGAGAGTGGTGCCCACGATGTGGTGGTGCGTCCCATTGCCGACGAAACCGGCCTTTACTACTACAACTGGGTGCAAGGCAACGTGGAGAAGGTGAGCAAGGCCACCAACGGTCAGGTGGGTTACATCCACATTCCCGACATGGGTGTGGAAGGCCTGAACGAGTTCGCCAAGTACTTCTATCCCCAACTCGACAAGAAGGCCCTCATCATCGACGACCGCGGCAACGGCGGTGGCAATGTCAGCCCGATGATTGTGGAGCGCCTGCGTCGTGAGCTGTCGATGTACGATGTGATGCGTAACGGCGAGCCAGAGACCAAGCCCACCAAGATGATGCTGGGTCCCAAGGTGCTGCTGTTCAACAAGTACTCCGCTTCCGACGGCGACCTGTTCCCGTATCAGTTCAAGAAGCATAAGATAGGTACGACCATCGGCATGCGCTCGTGGGGTGGCGTGGTTGGCATCCGTGGCAGCCTGCCTTTCATCGACGGAGGCTCGCTGACCCGTCCCGAGTTCGCTCCTTTCGACGAGAAAGGCAACTGGGTCATCGAGGGCTACGGCGTCGATCCCGACATCGTCGTCGACAACGATCCCGCCCGCGAGTTTGAGGGCATTGACGACCAACTCAACAAGGCCATCGAAGTCATCCTTGAGCAGATGAAGAGTTATCCCGACATTCCCGAGATCCCTGCTTGGCCGGATAAGACGAAATGATTGACGTTTTGAAAAAAGAAAATCCGCTCTCACCGAGGGCGGATTTTTTTGTCGGAAAAAAGTGGAAAAATAGCAATGAATCAAAGAAATATGTATTTTTGACGCGCTAAAAATGATTTAAATGAAACATTTTATCCAAAGGTTTGCAATTATTGTTGTTTCGCTTTTTGTCTTGGGTGTGACTACATCCAAAGCGCAGCTTATTGTTACTTCGGCAGATTCCATCTCACAATGTACGCCGGAATGGTTGGTCAGGAACGTATTGCTTGATGGCAATGTGTCCATTTCCAATGTGAAGTTCAATGGTTCTACAGATGTCATCGATTGCAATAGCATAGGCGTCTTTAGGACGGGTCCGACACCCACCAACCTTGGTATGGAGGAGGGCATTGTCCTCGCAACGGGAGGTGTCTCTGTTTGTGTGGGTCCTAATGATCAAACAGAGGCTGCTGTGGCCGATTCCTGCCCGAATTATTACGATGAGACCATTCATCAACTTGCTGGAGTAGATATTTTTGACGTCGCGGTGCTTGAGTTTGATTTTGTGCCGATGAGCACCGAGGTGGAGTTCAGTTATGTGTTCGGTTCCGAAGAATATCCAGAGTATGTCGGGGGTGGGTTCAATGATGTGTTTGGCTTTTTTGTTGACGGCATCAATCCGGATGGGGGATTATATGTAAGCCAAAACATGGCTTTGATACCTGGTACGCAGCTGTCGGTCAGCATTGACAATGTCAACCCAGACAACCACTCGGAATACTATATCGACAATGCACATGGACTGACCGTTCAGTTTGACGGTTTTACGGTATTGTTGACAGTGTCTTTCAAAGTGGAGCCTATGACGGAATACCATATCAAAATGGCGATTTGTGATGTGGGTGATTACTTTGTGGATTCGGGCGTGTTTATTAAGGCCCACAGCTTTGTTTCCCAGATGGAGTATGACATGACCATTGATGGTATGCATTACCAGGAAATCCCTTATGACCATGTGTTTTGCGCCAATAGAGACATTGAGTTCAACACCATCACGAGTTGGATATATGATGATGTGGTTTGGTATTTCGGTGATGGCGCTTCGGCGCAAGGCGCCAATGTGACGCACGCGTATGCGGAAGATGGTGAATATGAGGTGATCAACGTGTTGCACAATCCGCATAGAGCCGAGGATTCGCTTTTCCTCACCAAGACGATACGGGTGCAAACGCTTTCATCCTCCCAAGAAGCCTTCACGTGCAGTGACGTGCCCTATTCATGGTTAGGGCAGCAATTGGTGGAATCGGGTGTGTATATTGACACGTTGGTGTCGCAAACAACGGGATGCGATAGCATTGTAACCTTGTATCTTACTGTCGAGGAGGCTATTTTGACGGAGTTTGAAAGAAGCAGTTGCGGAGAGTTTGAATGGAATGGCCATACATTCACGGAGTCAGGTGTGTATGTTGACACTTTGGTGTCGCCAACTACAGGTTGTGATAGCATTGTAACGTTGTATCTTACTGTCACGGAGGCCATTTATACAGCGTTTGAAAGAAGCAGTTGCGGGGAGTTTGAATGGAATGGCCATACATTCACGGAGTCAGGTGTGTATGTCGACACTTTGGTGTCGCCAACTACAGGTTGCGATAGCATTGTGGCTTTGCATCTTACCATTCATCAAGTTGATACGACATATTTTGAGGCGACTTCTTGCGACTCATACGTTTGGAATGGCCAAACCTTGACGGAGGGAGGCGTGTATGAGAAAGTGATACAAAACATCCACGGGTGTGATAGCGTACTGATATTGAACCTCGCTATAGAAGAAACGTTTAACTTGGAAAAGAGCGTGGAAACATGCAATAGCTATACCTGGCGAGGACAAACCTACACTACGAGTGGTGCCTATTCTGATGAAACGCCTGGTCTCTATGGCTGTGACAGCACTTTTGTGCTCCATCTCACCTTGGATTATGATGTCGTGGTCGATACTACCGCTAGGGCATGTGAGGAGTTCGAATGGATGGGACAAACCTATTATGAGTCGGGGGATTATGAATATGTATCGCAAACAAGCAGGGGTTGCGACAGCATTATCCGCCTCAGTCTTACCATCGACCAATTCCGCGAGCTTGCCCTTCAAGGTCCGTCATCGGTATATGCTGCCACGGATTTTTTTAGTGGCAATTTCTTGTATTGCGTACCTGATTCATTGGATATCCCCTATGGTGGGCTCGTTTGGTCGTGTAGTCATCCCGACTGGATCATCACACCATCTGAAAGCTCTTATCGATGCCGTCTTTCGGTGACCAACATAGGTCAGGGCGTCCTGACGGCGCAGACGGCCGAAGGATGTGGTGCATTATTCACCATCAACATCGGTGCCGTATGGTTTGATGTGGATGAGAATGGCCTGTCAGCGGCCAGTGTGTTCCCCAACCCCGCTCAAAGCGAGGTGACCGTGCAGGCCACAGCCATCACTCATGTCAGAATCATCGATGCATTTGGTCAGGTGGCTTATGACGGCCCATTTGGAGGGGAAGATTCAGTAATCCTCAATGTCGAAGATTTTCCGCAGGGCGTCTTTGTGGTGGAGGTAACCACAAAGCAGGGCAGGATGGTGCGTCGATTGGTGATAGCAAAGTGAGCATAAAGAAAAAGTCCATCGGAAACCCGATGGACTTTTTTCATCTTAAGTGTCAAGCCTTATTTCTTGCCTCTTTTAACCGCGGTCTTCTTGACCGTGGCTTTGCTGACAGCGGCTTTCTGGACAGATGCGGTCTTCTTGCTGTCAACGGCTTTTTTCTGTCTTGTTTATCCTTACGATGTTCTACAAGTCAACAAATATTATCTTTTCAGGATAAAATTGTATTATTGACTAAGGGTATTTACGCGCGCGCGAGTCTTATATATGTCGACAAAATGTTAAACGCGTTTACTATGCATTCTTTTTTTACCGCAATGCCTAGCAAAAATGCTGTCACCATGCCTTTTGGCATAGGTGCGTTTCACATTTACACACACAGAAACAATTCAATTTACTTATTTATTCACCAAACTCATTCATTATGAAAAAGAAAGTATTTTCTTTGATGATGATGCTTTTGCTTGCCTTTATGGGCGTGGCAAAGGCGGAGACCATAGAGATTGGTGACGGTACTAGTACCTCGTACTATGCACCGTACAACTCTCTCTATGAGTACTCCTTCGTTGAGCAGGTTTACACTGCCAGCGAAATCGGCGGTGGTGGTACGATTACTGCCATCAGCTTCAACATGCGTGAGAGCGACGCATCGCAAACCAATGCGATCGACGTTTTCATGAAGAATGTCTCGAGATCGACCTTCTCGAACAGCACTGATTACGAGCCGGTCACGGCATCGGATTTGGTGTTTAGTGGTACGGTCACTTTCAGCCCCGGCTGGACGACCATCACGCTTGACACCCCGTTCGCCTATGACGGTAGTAGCAACCTCATGATCGGTATGCATGAGTACACGCCTGGCTACAGCACGCGTTACTTCTACTACACCGATGTGGAGAATTCCATTCTCTCCTACTACAGCGATTCGTACAATCCGGATCCGTACGATCTGGGTTCGTACAGCGGCACCAAGTTTGCCACTTACAGACGTCCCAACATCCAGATTGAGATGACGGCTGGTGGTGGCGGTGGCGAAACTGTCGAAGTGACGATTGGCGATCCCGCGTCTACGACAAGCAGTGGTTATCTGCCCACGTACTCCTTGTACGAGTACTCTCTGACGCAGCAGATCTACACTGCCGATGAAATCGGCGTGGGTGGTACTGTCAACTCTTTGACCATGTGGCTGAAGAACTCCTCCAGCTACGCCCGTAACCTCAACTTCTACCTGAAGGAAGCGAACACGAGCGCTTTCGCTGGTGGCGATTGGGTGAGCATGTCGTCAAGTGACTTGGTTGGCTCAATCACTTTGGCCAACGGCATCAGTGATTTTACCGAGACCACGATTAACCTCAGCACGCCTTTCAACTACACTGGCAATGGCAATCTGGTTCTCTGTGTCCAGGATGTGACTGGTTCGTGGAGCAGTGGCGCCTATGGCAACACCTTGACTACCACTGGTAACCAAGCTATTTATGCCTATCGTGACGGTACCGTTTACGATCCGACAACTCCTGGTGTGTCTGGTTACACAACGACTTCCAAGAACGTGTTGAGACTGAGCATCACCACCGAAGGTGGCGGTGGTCAAGGCGGCTTCGAAGACAAGCTGCACCTTCACGCCCAGCGACGGTATGTTCAGCGTTTCTGGCGAGGAACTGCCCTTCCAGGTGGCTCCCGATGCCGATGTTGAACTGACCCTGGCATGCAACGGCACTGAGGCTGGCGTCATCGAGCGTCAGTTCGTGGCCATCACCGAAGGCAACCGCGCCGCCCATATCTGGCCCGTCGTGGTTGAGCTCTATCAACCCGAAATCCCGGATGTGGTTGAATTGGCTTATGACCTCGGCACCGTTGCCCCAGGCTTCACCTATGCGGGCGCTCCTGCCGAGATTACGCCTACCGAGCTTCACAACGACTACACCCTGCCTTTCCCGGAGATTCCGGAAGGCGAGGACGGCGTCTACAAGTTCACGGTTGAGAACGATGTGATCATCAGCGCCTATGTGGGTGATGGTCAGGAGAATCCTCTCGAGAATGGCAAGGTGGCCCTCTACACCGAGGACTTCTACGGAGAAGGCGGCCCCATGGCTACCAACAATTACACTGGTTTGAGTACCTCTGGCAGTGGCGCAGCCGCTGGCCCGTTTGAGGCTCTGATTGGCGATCCCGCCAGCACCAGCACCACGGGCTACAACCCGATGTACTACCTCTACAACTACAGCTTGAGCACGGCCATCTACACGGCTGCTGAACTCGCTGAGGCTGGCGCCACCACCGCTCCTATGACGAGCGTGAGCTGGTTCAGCAACAGCACCTACGGCTACAACATCCAGAACGTCAGCATTTGGATGGCCAATGTGAGCGACAATGAGGTTTCCACCATGTCGCCCCTCGGCTCTGGCATGACCCTCGTCTACCAAGGCAACCACCAAGAAGTGGTTGGCGAGAACGAGTTTGTGCTCAACCAAGGCAGCTTCGCTTGGGACGGCACGAGCAACGTGATCGTGATGGTTCAGATGAACAATGGCAGCTGGAGCAGCTCGATCCAGTGGCAATGCTCCAACCCTGGCTTCAACGCCATGAGCTATGCCTATACCGACAACGCTCCTTACAATGCCCAGACCACGAGCTACAGCATGTACACCAGCAGCACCGCTCGTGGCAACATCCTGTTTAAGGGTGGCAACCGCAGCCGCAACCGCGACCTCGTTGACTTCGAAGATGGCAACATGCCTGCCGGTTGGACGTACTATGGCTCTAGCGAAAGCTGGTATGTTGATACCGAAGACTTCTGGGGACATGCTCCTGCTTATGCTGGCAGCTATTCGCTCTACATCGATGGTAATGGCAACTATGATTCAGACTATTTCGTCTCTCCCGCCTTGGAGTTTGACGGCAGTGGTGCTTCTGTGAGCTTTGCCTATACCACTCCTGATTGGTCAGGCGATTATAACGACCTCTCGGTTTTGTACGGTACTAGCCCCACTGGTCCCTGGACGTACACTTCGTTCCAGTATCAGACCAGTTACAGCTGGACGACGGCCTCTGTCAACCTGGGCAACTTGAATGGCACCTACTACATTGCCTTCGAGAGCTACGACGGCTACGGCTATTGCACCGCCATTGACAACATCAACATCACTGGAGCTACCGGTGGTGGTGGCGATACTCCTACTCCTACACCTGGCCCCGCTGTGGAAGGCGTGAGCGCTGGTCCCGTCATCACGAACTTGGGCCTGACTCCTGGCACCTACTACCTGGTTGCCTCGAATGCTGAGGTAGAGGAGGAACCTGAAATGCCTCAACCTAGAATTGATGGTGGTGAAACGGAAGACAACTTCTTCGTTTACATCAACATCGATGAGATGCCTTGCCCGGCCATCGAGGCCGAAGGCTTTGCCTTCAACCCCGAACCCGCCGACGATGCCGACGACCTCGAACCCGCCAGCGTGACATTGCGTTGGATGGTTCCTGAATATGCCACTGGTTGGCGCTTGATCTTCGGTAGCACCTACTACCCGGATCCCAACCACCCGCAGACGATCATGTATCCTGAGGATGGCAG
>ONKA01000045.1 GCA_900318265.1 uncultured Bacteroidales bacterium
CGGATACTTGGTTCTATTACGGTGTCTTGTCCGATTATGCCGAAGAACTCGGCGATTATGAAACCGCTTGCAAATATGGATGTTTGTACGAAGAAGGCAACAATCTAAAAGAAATAGAGCAACAGGAGAACAATCTTGCGCTTATCAGCCATAAATACGACAGCGAGGTGATGCAGAACGAGTTGAATCGTAAAATCATTATCAAGCAACGCATCATCGTCATTGTCAGTTTGGTAGCGACTTTGGTCTTGGCTGCGTTGTTGGTTTCGCAAATCCGCTTGGCACGGAGGCGTAAACGCGAGGCCGAAATCAATGCCGAGCTGTTCCACTTCAAGCAGCAGAACAAAGACTTGGCACAAAAGCACGCCGAGCATGAGCAAATCCAGCAGGATTATGCCGACCGCCTTTCGGAGGCCTTGATGAAGGAACAGCGTATCATGTTGTTGTTGGACAATTATCTGAACAGCAACAAAAAAGCCAATCTTCTCAAGGATTTGGAGACCTCCGTTTATGACGACAAAGACCATTGGGAAGCCATGCTGGAAGTGATTGACCAACTTTATCCTGACCTTACAGCAACCCTTCAGCAGAAGTATCCCGATTTGGACGAGGACGAAAAGAAATCCTACATCCTCTCCTATTTCAAACTCTCGCGCCAGGAGGAAGCGGATTATCTCGGCACTACCGTCAATATGATCGACAAACTGCGCGGAAGACGGAGGAAAAAGATGGAGGAAGGGTAAAAAACTTTGGACTGTTTCCAAAAAACGTTTGGAATAGGTGTTGAGCTATCTCTTTTGTTTTCAAGATTTTAGGTTATTTTAATACTCGGAATTGTTCGGAATGACTGTCCAACCGCTTGACAAAGGCGGTAGTTTCGCAGCATCATTTCCATTACGAAGTGTAAAACAAAGTATCACCCTAAAACACAAATCACTTATTATTCACATTTTAAAAACATAACAAAATGAAAAAAATGATTTATCTGCTTGGTATTATGCTCCTTATGGCAGGAGCAGCCAAGGCGCAAGACGCAAAGACCCAGAGCGGTCCTGAAATCGAATTTGAGAAAGTCGTTCACGACTACGGCGATGTGCCCTACAACGGCAACGGCGAATGTGAATTCCGTTTCACCAACACGGGCAACGAGCCCCTGCTGATTCAGAAACCAAAGTCAAGTTGCGGCTGCACTATCCCTTCATGGCCCCAAGAGCCCATCCTCCCCGGTGAGTCAGACATCATCAAGGTGACTTACCGCACCAACCGTCCCGGCATCATCAACAAGACGGTGACCGTGACCTCCAACGCCGTCAACAATCCCACAGTTGTGCTTCGCATCAAGGGCCGAGTGCTAGACCAAACTACCGAAGTCCTCCCCGAGAAGACAAACGGTTTCGGCAGCGGCTCTCCTGTCAACAACAACTGATCTGAAGTAATTATTTGGTGATCTTAAAGCCGTCTAATGTTACCGTTAGATGGCTTTTATTATATGGATAAAGCCACCAAAGACCTTGAAATGTGATGCTTGGAACACAGTTTAAAGCCATCTGATTCCTCTTTTTACTAATTTTCATAGGGACAAAATTTTGTCCATGTTGTATTCATATCGTTGATTGTCAAAAAAATAAGTTTTTACAATCAAAAAAAAGCATGGACAGAATTTTTAGGCCTCCCGAAAACCCATTGACAAGCTTTTTTTTGCTATACTTTTGCCGGTGCAATTCAAAATCAAACGACTATGAAAACGACAAGAATTTATGCCTTGATTGTAATCCTGATAGTTTTCGGGTGCAAAGCTTTTGGACAGGAACATGAACAGCTGTTGCCAAAGTCAATGGTCAAAATCGGCATCAACGCATTCCTGACGCAAGAGGTCAAGTCGTCGGACAAGGCAGCCGCTGTGAACTCCTATCCATTTATTGGTGGTGGCCTTGAAGTTTCCTACTACCACCGACTGCCTTATCACTTTGGCGTTAATGTGGGCTTCGGTGCACAGTTTCAGCCTTCTGTTTTCGACAACACTGGAGATTCGGAGGTGAAAGATATCTATACGATATATACCCCGATGATTTGCCTTCCTTTCTCCATCGAGAAGGCTTTCCCTGCCGTCAAGACAAAACACGGTTTTTTGCTGGTTGGCGAACTTGGAGGCAGGCTATACAAACCGTATAAGTCCACATACGAGTACACCATGATGTATGGCCTCGATGAAAACGGAATTTGCCTTCCTGACGGGTATGTCATCGACTATTTGGTGTTGGACGATCCTATTTCCGTGTCATGCTTCGCCAAAATCGGCTTGGAGAGGCCGACGAGCAAAGGCAACCTGATTCGCTTCAATCTCTTATACGATTACTCGTTTAGGGAAATAGGCGTAGGCGAAATCTGGAAAGGTTGCGAACCTGATACGCATTATGGGACCTTAAGCCAGAGGTTTAGTTATGTTGGTGTGGAGTTTAATTATGGATTTAGGATAAGATAAAGGCTGCCAAAGAAATGCATGTTTGACTCAGTTATTGAGGCAAAAAGAATTTGTAACTTTAAAAACAATAAGTTATGAAAACAATTAATTTCAATAAGCGGGGTTTGGCCACAATGGCCATCGCTTTGCTTTGCTGTTTTTCGGCAAAGGCACAGGACTCGAAAGAATGGTCAATTATTCCTTATACAAAAATAGGATATGTATTGGATGGTTCGGTAAGACTATTAGATGAGGTCTATCACGCGAATGCAGGAGTGGACGCCAAAGTCAGTTTCAACGAGCATTGGTCGTTGCTGGCTGGTGTTGAGTATAATTACCGATGGGGCTTTTCCGAAGGCGGTTATATTATTCCAGACGACCACAGGGAAGGGCTTCGACATTTTATTCGCATTCCCGTACGCGCTGAGTTCACGCACAAATGGTTTTATGTCAATGCAGGACTTTTTGTGGAACGCGCGACAAACACACGCTATGATGCCAACGAGACTATCAACTTTGGTATAGGCCCAGAAGTGGAATTGGGCGGTCGCATACGACTATCCGAAAATGATCGTCTCCGTATAGGCATGCAAAGTCAATTATGTGCCAACCATGTAACCGAAAAAGGCCAATCCTCTTTTTATGGAGGTTTCTTCGGTACCTTTCTTACAATGGGTTATGAGCATCGGTTCTAAACAAACTTCATAGTTACTCCCAAGCCATCGAAAGCGCTTGCACTAAAAATCACACTATCATCTTTTCAGGTGGCGTTGAGGGAATAAAAAACATGACAAAATAAACGGGAAGGTAAGTCACTTTCCCGTTTTGTGTGACTTCTCGTTCGTTTGATAACACAAAGCCCTGCTTGATGTGATAGTCCGGTGTAGAGACAAAAGCATCCAACGAGGCATGTATGTTGTAATCCTTCCCCGACTTCACCTCGACAGGAACCACCGAAAGCAAGTCATAGTCGTTTACAAGGAACTCAACCTCGCCTTTCTTCTTATTGTCATAATAGAACAGCGGGAAGCCGTGTGCAACAAGTTCGCTGCACACCACCGATTCATATACCGAACCCAAGTTAACGCTTTTTTCATCATTCATGATGGCGGAAATACTATACTGATAAAGAAGCCGCGTCAACAGCCCCACATCGTTCAGATACAGTTTCAGCAGGTTCTTGCTCTCCGATTCCACAAGCGGGAACCTTGGGTTGGAGACGGCCTTCACCTCGTTGCAGATACCGCTTTTCACAAGATACTCAAACTCAGCTTGATACTGCCACGCTCTTGCCTGTTTCTTGTTCTCTATCTGGTTGAAATGAACCCGTTTCTTTTTGTTCTCAAGATAGGAGGGCACCAACTCATATATGCGCTCAATGACCAATTTCCGTTCTTTGTCGTACTGGCTCGCATCGCCCTTGTAAAGTTCATAGACATCCTTTTGTGCCGATCTCACTTCGACAATATTATGTGTCTCTATGAACTTGTTCACGGCATCAGGCAGGCCCCCGACCAATAGATATTTCTTGAACAAGTCCATCATTCGGTTATGCAACGGTTCGTCCAATGAGACTCTTTGCATATAACTCTGTCGTGCATGATTGATAAACTCCTCTCCTACATTGTTAGCCCACAGAAACTCCTCAAAATCAAGCTGAAACATTTTCACCACCTTGATTCTCCCGCCAGGCTTTGAGAGCGTCTCGTTTAACGCAATCCCCAACTGCGAACCGCTGACAATATAAGTAAACCTATCATCTTGACGCAGGAATTTCAAAAGGGTGAGCATGTCGGGATAGGCCTGTATCTCATCCAAAAACACCAATGTGTTTGATTTCTCACCCAACCGGTTGCCAGCAATGGTGCTGAGTCGGAGGTAAAAGTCTTCTTTGTTACGGGTTCCTTCAAAAAGCCGGTCGCCTTTCTTGTCCTCATACAAATCAATCTCGATGTAGTTCTTGAAACGCTTTTTCCCTTCGTGTCGAATGATATAGGACTTTCCTATCTGTCGTGCTCCATCAAGAATCAGTATCTTTTCAGACCCATTATCAAGATATTCAGCGATTTCTGTTTGAACTATCTTTTCAGACCCATTATCAAGATATTCAGCGATTTCTGTTTGAACTTTTCTTCTTAACATACACTTTTCCTATAATTTTTCATCTGCAAAAATACACTTTTCCGTATAAATAGCAACAAAAAAAATACATTTTTCCGAGAAAATTATAGGTCAAAATATACACTTTTCCGAAGTTTGCTATATTTTTTCCAAAAAATGTAAGATTCCGTCCATTTCCACGATATAATAGCAAACGACCGAAGGTAATGACGACCGAAGAGTTCAAACGAGACATCCTGCGACTGCAGCCCCGATTGCAGCGGACCGCCGAGAGCATCATCGGCGATGCCGACAGCGCAGCGGATGCCGTTCAAGAAGCCGTCATCACACTTTGGGAACAACGCGCGACGATAAAAAGCCAGGACATGGAAAAGCTCAGCCTGACCATCGTCAAGCGGCGCAGCATCGACCTGCTTAGGAAACAACGACCCACCATACCTATCGATACGGAGAGCCTGATGCTTGCCGAACCACCGCAGGACGATAATGAGGAACGCTATCGACTGGCCCGAAAACTCGTCGAGCAACTGCCCCAGCGCCAACGCGATGCCATCCTGATGAAATACGAGGACGGCCTCAGCGTGGAAGAAATCGAAAAGGCAACGGGCATGAGCAGCACCCATGTGTATGCAACGTTGTCGCGCGCCTACAAGTCGTTGCGTGAAGCCATAAAACAATATAAGGAGAAACAAGGATGAATACTGAAAACGAAATGAACGAGGAAGTCCGCCAACTGCTCGACAGCCTGGAAGAACACGGGAAGAATGCCCGTCGGCAAAAAGAACTTGGCGATCTGATTGACCGTCTTGCCGATGAGGAAAAGGCGGTTGCAATGCCGCGCATGCATAGAACACTCACCCCGCTTTGGTGGGCCATGGGTGCGGCAGCGGCATGCCTTCTGCTTTGGCTACTCGTCAAACCAAGCGCGAAACAGCAACCCGAGATGGAACAGGAAATCCTTGTCGAGGAAACGAATGCCGTTGATTCCGTCAAGACCGAGGTGAACGATGCCGTGTTTGAACGACCTGTTGCTAACGAAACATTTTTGGCAGAAGAGACACCCGTCGTCCCACAAAACGCCCCGATGAAGAAAGAGAAGCCAAAGACACAAATCATCGAAGAAGTGGTCGAACAGCCCATGCTTGCCGAAGTCAAGCCGACGGAAACCAAAGACACTACGAATATTGGATCCAACACCATACCCACTGAAAACGAAACGCCTTCAGCCGTTCAAAAGCCGCAGCGGAGAGTCATCCGGAGCCTCAACCTGGTGTGCTACGAATGTCAGAAGGACCCCGAATTCTTCATCAAACCTGTCATAGAAGACAGGACCTTATTCGGTCAGCCGCAAGACCCGAACATGAAAAACGGATCGCTGGCCTTGGAAATCAAACTCAATTAAAACTTGGAAACCATGAAACGCATCTTTTTATCATTAGCCATTCTTTTGGCTGCACAGATAGGCTTCGCACAGGAAGAAGTCGCCATCGAGCAAAACATCAACCAGCGCATCAACAAGTTGGAAATCAGTTCAGGATGGGATGTCCGTCTGATTCACCATGAGGCCGACAGCGGCTACCGCGTGGCCATCATCACCGAAGATGATTTGGCGGCACGGGCCTACAATGTGCAACTCTGCAACGTCAAAGACCAAACTTTGACCATCCTTGAAAACACCCAGTTGCCCCAAGGCACCGTGGTGGAGATTGAAGGTCCCATGACCTTCGGGCAAATCAACCTTTTGAACAATGCGACGGCTGAAGCAGATTATGTCGTTGCATCCGCAGCATCCGTACCGGAGGACTGGACCAATCTCATCCTTTCCAAATATTCAAGCTTTCATGTCCAGCATTATTACATTCCCAACCCAGAAAACTCTCCTGGTATGAAGATTTGGGACCAAGCCCAATTGACTATCGATACCCTTTCGGGGGAAGGTGACGCTGTGGTGAATGTTTATGCAGACGCAAACTTTCAATATGGCTCCAACACCTTGCGAGGTGAAGCAAATAATAATTATCCTTATTGGCAAAAAGAACGAAGAGAAATCAAGACCAAGGAAGTCGATGGCGAGCTCGTCACCACCGACCGCAGAAAGATATGGAATGACGCGCTTTCTCTTGAAGTAGGAATCGGCCTACAACATGGCAACACGCCAACAAATCCCAACAGCCCCTTCTTGCAATACAACACATCGACAGTCAACATAGGTTTTGGCACTTATTTCAAACTCGGCAACCGTTGGGGCTTAAAGACAGGACTTCTATGGAACGAAAACAGGAAGTCGCTATGCCACCAGGTAAAATACGAAAACAACGAATTGGTAGTAAGCGACGGGCAGGGTGACTATCAGCGCAATCGACTGTATAACCTTTACATGGGCATCCCTGTTTCACTTAGTTATTATCTCGGCAAAAAGCAGACAGAAAGCGTCTCCTTAGATTTGTATTGCGGTCGCCTTTTGGGAGAAGCGCTCGTCACCAGCAAAGACCCAACCAAGCCCTTTGGTCTCGTTCTCTTCCCGGGGACAAAAGACTATCTCGACAATGTTTTCAACCCATGGAAGTTGGAAATTGGCCTCAGCTTCAACACCCAGCATTTGGGCATCATCCACGGTGTGAGGGTCTTCACCAACCTTCTGCCCGAGTACAAGCCAGGCGTCACGACGGACAAGTTCAGGAGTGTTGGACTAGAGATTAAACTTTAATTTACAGCATTACCAAAGCCATCGAAAGCGATTTCGGTGGCTTTTTTTGTTTACAATCCAAGAAAGCATCAACTTGTATATCATTTCTCTTTCAGGAATCGCTTCAACAAAAAGGCAAGGAAATAGGGAAATGTGTAAAAAGACCCGTTCCAGCCGATGTTTTTGTACCCGAATTTGATGCCATATTTCACCTCGGGATAGGAATCCCATTTGATCAAGTTGTTCAGCGATGCCGTAGCACCATCTTTTGCCTTCACCTCAACGGGAACCAGCGAATCAGCGTCTCTGACAAAGAAATCCATCTCAATCGAAGGATTGTCATGCTTATAGAAATACAATTGCTCGTAGCCCGACTTTCGTAGCATCTCGCCGACCACATTCTCATAGATGGCTCCTTTGTAAGTCCCAAAGTTCTTGTTGACTCGCAGGTCGTCCTGAGCCTCCTCATCCAACGAGGCGATAAGCAACCCTATGTCGTGATAATAAATCTTGTAGCAATCGGCTTCATAATTGCCTTTCAAAGGCAGTTCTACATTGTTTAGACAATAGCATACATTAATCACCCCAGCCTCTTTCAGCCAGTCAACAGCACCGATATATTCCCTATTGCGCGCACCTTTGGCAATTTTCGTGATCTGGTATTTCTTGTTCTCTTTAGCCAGAAAAGTCGGGATGTGGTTATAAACTGCAAGGATTTTTGCTTTATCAGCCCCTTTTGCGTATTTGGTGATGTCCTCTTCGTAATCCCTAAGCAGTTGCCTCTGAAGTTTCAGCGTTCCTCCAAAATGGCCATTGTCTATGTACATTTTGACCACCTCAGGCATCCCTCCAAGCGTCATATAGTCACGGAAAACACCCATAAAAGTGTCCATTTCGATTTGTGTGAATGGCTTCAGCGAAAGCATGTGCTCATATAGATCTTCAACCTGCTGCTTAGAATAGCCTTTAGCCCAAATAAATTCCTCAAAATCCATTGAATACATGTCATAATCTTCCTTGAAGCCCACGGCATTCGATTCGATTTCCTCGTAATAGATACCCATCAACGAACCTGAGCAGATCACATCAAAGCGACCATCTTGACAGAACGATTTGAGCGATGTGGCGCAGTCGGGGCACTTTTGAAGCTCATCGAAAAACAACAGTGTTTTATTAGGAATCACCTTCCACGATGGTTCAAGGATGGTGATGTTTTTGATGATTTGATCCACTTCATAGCCATCATTAAAAATATTGCGGAATTTCTTCTGCAACACAAAGTTCATCTCCAAAACAGAATCGTAATTCGCGCGTCCGAAGGCTCTGATGGACTCGGTTTTCCCGATTTGTCGGGCTCCTTTTACAATCAAAGGCTTTCTATTAGGGTTTTGTTTCCATTCGATTAGAAATTTATCTATCTTTCTTTCAAGAAGTTCCATATCTATAAATCACATTTTCCGTTGCAAAAATAATCAAAAAATCACATTTTCTGATAAAAAACTGATTAAAAAATCACATTTTTGGTAAATTTTGCTATTCATTTTAAAAAAGGTTCTTTAAGACAAATCCTTTGTTTTTGTAAAATGATACAAAATTTCTATTTTTGCCTGCATAAAACTATACCAACATGAAAAAACTCCTTCTCTTTACGCTCATTATGCTTTGCGTGAGCGCCTTTGCCCAAAAGCAATACACTTTGCAATCGCCCGACAAGGACATCACCGTCACCATTGAGATAGGCGAACCACTCACCTATTCCGTCACACACGGCAATACTTGTGTGTTAGCCCCCTCGCCAATCGGCATGCAACTCGGCGATGGCACCATGTTTGGCCATAACCCCGTTCCCGTTGTAAAAAGTGCCAAGACACGCTCGGTCAACCAAAAGCTGCAATCGCCGCTTTACAAAAAAGCCGAGATTCCCGAAGTTTATAACGAACTGGTTTTGACCTTCAAAGGCAATTTCAAGGTCATTTTCCGCGCCTATGATGCAGGTGTGGCCTACCGTTTTGAGACAGATTTCCGTAAACCCATTATCGTGAAGAGTGAAACTGCAGATTTTAACTTTGACAAGAATTATCAAGGCCTTATCCCATATGTTTTAAGGCGTGCCGGACAAGAAGGTCCACTTATCAACCAGCAGTTCTACAACTCTTTTGAGAATACCTACTCCCACATCAACCTCAACCAGATGGACCCCGAAAAACTCGCTTTTCTGCCTTTGCTGGTCGAACTCAACGACGGCAAGAAAGTCGTCATCACCGAGGCCGACTTGGAGGATTTCCCTGGCTTGTATCTGCGTAACGCCAACGGCAAAAACGGACTCTCCGCCGTCCACGCGCCCTATCCCAAGACCCGCGAGCAAGGCGGCCACAACAACCTGCAATGGATTGTGAAAGAACGCGAAAACTACATTGCCAAAGTGGAGGGCAAACGTTCGTTCCCTTGGCGCATCATCGCCATCTCTGAAAACGACAAAGAACTGGCCGACAACGACTTGGTCTATCTCTTGGCTTCACCCAACCGCATTGGCGATGTCTCGTGGATCCAGCCCGGCAAGGTGGCTTGGGACTGGTGGAACGCCTGGAACATCTATGGCGTCGACTTCCCTGCGGGCATCAACAACGATACCTATAAATACTACATCGACTTCGCCTCGCAATACGGTATTGAATATGTCATTTTGGACGAAGGCTGGGCCGTCAACAAAAAGGCAGACCTTTTCCAAGTGGTGCCCGAAATCGACATCAAGGAACTGGTGGACTATGGCGCCGAGCGCAATGTGGGTATTGTGCTTTGGGTGGGCTATGCCGCCATTGACAAGGACATGGAACATGTGTGTCAACACTATGCCGACATGGGCGTAAAAGGCTTCAAGGTCGACTTCATGGACGGCGACGACCAGATGATCGTCGACTTCTACTACCGCATGGCCGAGACCGCTGCCCGTCACCACCTCTTCATCGACTTCCACGGCGCCTACAAGCCCACAGGCCTCAACCGCACTTATCCTAATGTGCTCAACCACGAGGGCGTGTATGGCCTCGAACAAGCCAAGTGGGACAACGAGAGCGACCTTGTCACTAACGAAGTCACCATCCCCTTCATCCGCATGCTGGCCGGTCCGCTCGACTACACCCAAGGCGCGATGAAAAACGCCAACAAGAACAACTTCGC
>ONKA01000005.1 GCA_900318265.1 uncultured Bacteroidales bacterium
GTTGACAGTGTAGTTGGGACCTTCGCTGTACATGGTGAACTGGAAGGGTTCCATCCAGCAGCCGGCAGGGCGAACGCCCAGGTTCAGCGTGTCGATGACCTCTTCTTCACCATCCATGTACTTCACATGGAGTTGGTCTTCCATGCTACCGCCACCTTGACCACCTTCAGTGGTGATGTCAATCTGGATGTTGGCACGGTTGGGAGAGACGTACTTGTTACCCGTGTACGAACCAAGATTGTAAGGATCCGGGTTGGCGCCGTCACTGTGGAAGGTGATAACCTTGTCAGTGGCAGAGGTATAGTAGAAGTAACGCGTGCTGTAGCCCGAGGTGTACTCGTGCATACCGATCATCAGGTTGCTCGTCCCGTCGTACTCGAACGGAGTGCTGAGTGTGATGGTCGTCCAGCCAGAGTTGAACGTCACGGTGCCGCTAAACACCATGTCGGAGGCCGTAACGGTCTCATAATCAGTCGTGCCCGAGAAACTGGTCCTAGACACGGCTTTCATGAACACGTCCACCTGATTGGTCTGGGAGTCCGTGCTCTGCATGTTGAAACTGATGGAATTGATCGTTCCAGCAGTTCCAATCTCGTCGGCAGTGAAAATCTGCTCAACGAACGAGTAGCCCCAAAGGCTGTTGAACGGAGTCACGTAGGTCGTGCTCGTCCCATCGCCGATGGTAACTACCTCAGCCTTTGCCACACCCATGAAGGCGAGCAAAAGCATCATCATCAAAGAAAATACTTTCTTTTTCATAATGAATTGATTTGGTTAATAAATAGGTTAATTAATAATAGGTTCAAAGATAAAAAGAAGCGGGACTGTCGGACGCAAGACGCGAGACACAGATCCACATAAACACGAAATCCACCCCTGCAAAATGGCATGGTGGCATCATTTTTCCTAAGCATAAAACGAACATTCGAATGCATAGTAAACGCGTTTGTTTTGTTGTCTAGACATCTAAAAGACTAACAACTCACAATTTACCCTTAGTGAAAAACACGGATTTTTTGATTTTTTCTTGAATATTTTTATATTTAATTGTATTTCAGTAATATATAAAAGCATAATTTATCAAAATTCCTATAAGGATAACAAACAAAACATTTTTTGCCATAAAGTATTACAAAAAGTATACCGCCCAACTTCAGCGACCGGAAAACAGGCCATTAACCATTTTGTTCATCAAAGCCCTTATGCACATAACAGCATCAGCCCACGACCCGCGCCATGGAAACGGTCAAAACGAGGTCATATCATCAACTCAGGAACACCTGATTTTGAGAGAAAATAAAAAAAATCGAAAAATTTTCGCAAAAATGTTTGGCGTATCGAAAAAAGTTGTATTTTTGCACCCGCAAATCGAAAGATTGAAGGCCATTAAATGAGGGGCATTAGCTCAGTTGGCTAGAGCGCTTGCATGGCATGCAAGAGGTCATCGGTTCGACTCCGTTATGCTCCACCACACGAAAGGTCGCAGAAATGCGGCCTTTTTCGTTTGTGTCCTATCATTTTGCTGAGGCCAGCAAATTGTCGGCAAACAAAAAAGTTTGCATTTTGTCTCACTTTTTGAATAATTTTGCGGCTGATTTGTTGCACAATAGTTGCACAATGTTTTTCGGGACAAATAAGAAAGACCATGGCCACGTTTTCATACGAAGTTTCCCCCTATCGACGCGCCGACGGAACGCACCTTATTAAAATAAGGATGATACACAGCCGCGAAGTCGTTCGCAAACCATCAACAATCTATGTCACAAGGGACCAGCTGAGCCGCGACCTCTCCAAGGTCAGGGATGCTGCTGTGCTCGAATCAATCAACCGACAGCTCGACACTTTCCGCAAAGCAGTAGCCGCTATCGATGGAGCAGAGTATTACACCGCTGCAGCCCTATGGGACGCCATCAATGCAAGAATCAGGGACGAGAAGGGTTTTACGCTCGACTTCTTCGAGTATGCCGAGACCATCATTGCCAAGATGGAGAAATCCACGGGCGACGGCTACAAATCCAGCCTTAACGCATTAAAGAGATTCATCGGAAAGGACACCCTCGACATCAACGAAATCACCTTTAAGCTGCTGATGGATTTCCGTTCATTCCTCGAGACCGAGCCAGCCGTGGCCAACGGAAAGGGCAAGCGGCAAACCAAAAGCAAGGGGTGCCGTGCCGTGAGTTTCTACCTGTCCCACCTGCAGCACATCCACAGAGTCGCAAGGGAAGAGTTCAACGATGACGATATAGGGCTGATACGCATCCCACGGCAACCGTTCAAGTCTGGCCTCATTCCCCCAATGCCAACTACCGAACACCGGGCACTGACGGCAGAGCAGATCCGCAAGATTTCCACAGTAGAGCTTGACAACCCAAAGGCGCAGTTTGCCCGCGATGTGTTTATGCTATCCTTTATATTGGTCGGCATGAATACGGTTGACATGCACAAGGTCGTGAAGTCGGACCTTAAAGACGGGGTTTTGACCTACAACCGCTCGAAAACGGAGAAACGCCGCAAGGATAAAGCCATCATGAAGGTAAGAATCGAGCCGGAGGTGTTGCCATACCTCGAACGATACAAAGGCACCGACAGGCTGTTTGATTTCGTCAACAGGTACGCCGACCACAGAACATTCAACCAGCATGTGAATAAAGGCTTAAAGAAAGTAGGGGAAGCCGTGGAGATAGAAGGCCTTACCTCATACTATCCACGGCACAGCTGGGCAACCATCGCCCGCAACAACTGCGGTGTCGTTTTCGACGAGGTGTCCGAATCCCTCAACCACGCCAAGAGAGGAAGCGACCGCGTGACCGACATATACGTAGAGCGTGACTGGAGCCGGGTTTGGGATGCCAACCGAAAAGTATTGGATTTCGTGTTCAATCCACCAGCATCGGACCAGTCCCAAGCAGAAGCCACTCAGCCGACACCCCTCGAGCAGCCAAAGCCGTGAACCATTCCACTTTTGCGTGTCGGTTGGTGGTACCAGACTTCCACGAACCGAATGTTCCCTGACTGATTCCGAGGTCGGCACAGAACCCGACCACCGTCAACTTGCCCGACGAGCGCAGCAGCTCGAAGGCTTCGACAAAGCGTTTCTCTGCTGGTACCATCATGGCAGTGAGATTATGAGTCCTCGATTATCCATCCTGACCTTGCTCGTCCAGATGGGGATATATGAGCAGATAAAGCCGATGCCGCCTACAACACAAAGACCAAGTCCCAGCTTTGCGAGCGGCTCCATTTCGGCAATACCATTCCCAAGATTAGGCGAAGAGAAAAGCAGGCAGGCCACCCCTATCCCTTCCAGGGCGAACGAGCCGAGCGCGAGCTGTGAGTGCAAGCGCAGGCTCTCGTTGAGATATGCCACCTCGGCGTTTGTGTTGGCAAGGTGACGCAGCATGACTGAAACGCTGTCGGTTTCCATTTGTGGAGCTGACGGCGTTTGTGCTTTTATGCCTATGGCCACGGCAAGGAGTACCGCGATGATGACAAGTCTTTTCATTCCTTTGTGAGTTTTGAGGTTAGCATTTCGATTGTTCGCTGTTGGCTTGCGATGATTTCCTGCAGCCGTTCTATTTCCACATCCCGGGTCCTCTGCTCAGCATCGGGAGCGGTGGTTGGGTCGATGAATTTTTCCCCTTGACCAGTCAGGATCCAGGCGCGGTTGATTTCGGGATAGGCGGTGCATATCTTATCCAGCAGGTTGTTGGTTATATTGTTTGTCCCGCTGAATACATTGTAAAGGATCTGCGCCCGTTCGTCGCCCCACTTGCGGGCGAACTTGGCGGGTGTGGTGTGGTAGTCCTTTTCGATGAGTTCTTTAAGCCTATCGGCTTGTGCTTTGTTTATAGCCATGGGTAGAGTTTTACGGTCAGGCCACACTCGCTTTTTTAAGCTGGGCAATCTGTAGTTTAAGGTCGTCGATTTGGTCGTTCAGGTTGTCGATTTGGCGCAGCAAAATCCGTCTTTCGTTGCTGTCTATTATTGTTTCGGCAAAGTCTGCGGTATCGTCGTGTTGTATCATCATTGGGTCAGTTCCCCTCATTATCCACTCTGCGGATAGAGTTGGATAGGCTTTGAGTATTAGCGCAACTGTGTTAATTGACACGGTGGTGTTGGTCTTATTGTTTCTCCCTTTCAACTGCTGGTTGAGAGTTGTCTGCGGAATGCCTATTTCCTTGCTAAATGCAAGGATTGACAAACCAGTGGAGTTGATGAAGTCGAGCACCCTTTGTTTTACAATTTCTTCCATAGTTTATTATTTTGAATCGTTATAAATTACCGCAAATGAGGAAATTTTTCGCTTTTTTCATTGCCAATTAACGCAAAATCACTAATTTTACAGCGTCAAAACCATACAAAAATAAGGAAAAAACGAAATGGAAACAAAGAAAAACACAAAAAAAGTGGTGCCAGAGTCGAGCTTCAACAAGGGTTGGAGCCAGATTCCGCCATGCCACAGGGATAAGGCCTGCGAAATGTTGATGAAGGTGCTGAATATCGGCACCAAGAGTCAGTTTTATGCAAGGCTCAGGGGTGAAGTTGAACCAAAGAAGAGCCAGGTAGCTGCCATCGAGGCGGTGTTTGCTCGGTTTGACATCTCCGAGATTTGGGGTCTGGAACCGTTTAACTCTAATCTATAATTGCCATGTTCACACGAAAGAAGGAAATCCAAAGAAAGCAGGCCATCATCGACAGCCTGAATGCACAGAACCAGAGGCTCCGTATCGAAAACGCCGAACAGCGCGAGGAATACGACAATGCACTCGAAGCAAAGGAAGCCGAAAGGCTCGAAATCTGCGACCAACTCGGAGAGCTGCAAGAACAGCGTCGAAAGGACAAAGATACCATCGAGAGACAGGCTAACACTATCGGTCGTCTCATCAAAGAAAATGCGTGGTTGATTAAGACCAACGCCAACCTCAGCAGTAAACTCAACATCAAGCGTGGCGCTGACGGTCGCTTCGTCAGCACGAAGAAAGATCATGAATGAGTATGCTGCCATAATCAAAGAGGCTTTTATCCAGGGCGGGCTGGAGGTATTGCGCGTGTTACGCCCAAAGGACGATGAGTTAAGCCAGCGCGAGGCATTCGCCGAGTTTGGGAAGGCCTTTGTTTTGGATGCCGTGGCCAAAGGAAAGGTGACGGTCATCCGCAAGGGCAATGCCGGCAACTCGAAGAAACTTTACAGCCGTGCTGAGCTTACCATGGTAAAGGGTCAGCGCAATGTGCTGCGTAGCATCATCAGGCTGGAGACGGCCAAAGGCTCTTTGAAATCACAGGGGGTTGGGGGTTCGACTCCCCCATCCCCCACCGTTCCTCGGAAGAAGTGACGACCTTCCCCGCATGTAGTCAATTACTCAATGTTTAACACTGCATTTCTATCAATCACCGAGCAGGTAAAACGCGAGTAATAGTTAATGTTTTTGGTTTATACGGCCGCCTTCATACGTGAGTACCAAGTGCGGCATACGAAGAGGATAGGCTGCATGGGCAGCGAAACCTACCAGACGGTTCGACTCCGTCCCTCTTCACAAAGCAACGCCCGAAGCTGTTAGAGGGCATCAAAATCAAACAAAATGGGACTTATCAAAAGACCGAATGAGTTGGCGGTAAAATCAACTCTCAGCATTCTTATTTACGGACAACCTGGCACAGGAAAGACCACCCTGGGCTGCTCGGCTCCTACACCCGTGCTGTTCGACTATGACGGCGGCGTTCAGCGTATCAATGGCGCCCATCAGGTGCCAACCGTGCAAATAACTTCGTGGGAAGACACGGAGCAAGCCATCCAAGAGATTGAGCAGGAATATCCAGAGTGTAAGACAATCGTCATCGATACTGTGGGTAAAATGCTCGACTACATGAGCGACTACATCATCCGTCAAGATAGCAAGATGGGACAGCGCGATGGAAGCCTGTCGCTGAAAGGCTACGGAGTTCGTAAGACCATGTTCGTCAACTTCATCAAAAAGCTGTTTATCAATGGCCGCAGCATCGTTTTCATTGCCCACGAAAAGGAAGACAAGGACGGTGACCTGACTGTCAAGCGTCCACTCATCGGAGGCAGCAGCGCAAGCGACCTTCTTTCCGAGCTGGACCTTGTCGGTTATATCCAGATGATAGGCAAGGAAAGGACGATAGCTTTCAACCCCACCGAGCAGTACATCGCAAAGAATTGCGCCAACCTGCCTGCAGTCGTCAAGTTACCAGAAACGGTGGACGACAAAGGTAACGCGGTGGGCAAGAATGATTTCATCACACGGGTGCTGAAAGGCTATGAAGGTGTGCAGAAAACGAAGCTCGAAAAGAACGCCGATTTTGCGGCCTTAATGGAGTGTATCAGCGCGAAGGTTGACTACATAACCGACGCAGAAACCGCTAACGAGGTGTTGGCTGAGATACAGACCATGGAGCATATCTATGACAGCAAGATCCGCGCATCCCAGATGATAGCCGATAAGGCAAAGAGCCTCCGCTTGAAGTTGAATGCAAAAAAGCAATACGAATGATACGCTACCGATTCTATCCGTCGCTGCTTGACTCATACCAGAACTATCTCGATGCTGAGAGCATCTGGGAAAAGTACTGGGGTGGAAGCGATGAGCCGAGCATCAGCCTTGACGAATATATCGACAAGACAGAGGCGGAGCTTATAGAGAAGATAAATAGGGTGCCCCATGAGCCTATCGAGGCAGCAGATAAGGGCACCTGTTTCAATGAGATTGTCGACCGTATCAACAGCAACGGCAACCCGGTAAACGATAGCGTGAAGTTGCAGTCCTGTGACACTCATATTGAGGCCAGGACTGACAACTTCGTGTTTCTGTTCGATATTGCCACCTGCAAAGATGCGGCGGCATATTTCAAGGACAGCATCCCACAACATTTCTGCAAGGCCGTGCTACCGACGAGGTACGGCGATGTTGAGCTTTACGGCTATGCTGACGAGATACGAGGTGACAAGGTGTATGACATCAAGACGACATCGGGACAATACGAATACGGGAAGTTCCTTAAGTCGTGGCAGTGGCGCACCTATCCCTATTGTCTCATCCAGAGCGGGGAAATGCGCGAGGTTTCGGAGTTCGAGTACACCGTTTTTGTCTTGAACAAAAAAGAGCCGCTTACGGCAAAGATGTACTGCGAAGCCTATCCATATATCCATGAGAAAGCAAAGGAAGACCTTCGCAAGATTTGCGAGAGCTTTATTGAGTTCCTGGATATCCATAGAGACCAGATTACTGACAAGAAAATTTTCAACCTATGAACGAAGACAACAGGGGTATTCCCAAAATCATGGAAGACATGGCCAAGCTGGTCGATGGGCTGCTTTCCGATTGGTTCGCATTCAAGGAAGGAGGCTGTCAATGAGCAGTTGGGCTGAATACGAAGAAAGGTACGGCGAAAGCCGGGAAGACTTTATCGACGAGGAGGATCTGCTACCGTCATGGGAGCAAGCCCAGGCAGACGCAGTGGGTGTTCCGCTTTTTGGACCGCTATGAACAGACCACCTACCGATAAGGAATGGCGCACGGCGCTGAGGTTGCTGGAGAGGCTTTCAAGCCCCTCCGGCACTTGGCGCGATGACGAGGCGCGACGACTAACCAAACAATACTTGAAGAAATGGAACAAGGTTGGGTAAAATTCTTCAGGAGTATTGTCGATTGGGAATGGTACGGCGACCCTAACACGTTCAGGATGTTTTTCCACCTCATCGTCACGGCCAACCATGAGACAAGGCTTTGGAAAGGGCGTACCATCAAACGGGGGCAGAGGCTGACCACCATCAGGAAGCTGGCCGACGAGTTGAGCATTGACGAGAAGACCGTCCAGAGGTGTCTGCACAACCTTGAATCGACAAAGGAAATCAAGGTTGAACCATCGAAGAGCGGCACATTGATAACGGTGCGTAAATACGGTGACTATCAGTCGGATGATAGTAAGGTTGTGGGAACAATTCCCACACCTACTCCCACACCTACTCCCACACCTACTCCCACACCTACTCCCACTAAACAAGAATATAAGAATGAAAGAATGAAAGAAGATAGTACCCCCCTACCCCCCAGGGGAGAAAATGGTGTGGGTGTGGGTTTTGAAGTGTATGGGAAATTTGGGAATGTGCAACTCAAACCTATGGAGCTGCGGCATCTGTACGAGACCTATGGCGAAAAACTGACAAAGGACGCCATCGAAGACCTGAGCTGCCACCTGGCAGACGGCACACAGCAGAGCGTGCGACATTACGCAACCCTCGAGCTTTGGTTGAAGCATCGAAGCCTCAAGCAGCGCGGTGGCGACGCGAGCTATAAAGGAGATTCCACAATCGGGACCGAGTTCACCAGAAAAATGTAAGCAATGGAAATCAAGAGGACATTTGACATCGCGGCCGAGATTATCAAGGCCACCAACAGGAATGAGACGGCGCAACCTCCAGCGCGTTTCCATCTACCATTCAGTGTCGAGCAGGTGTTTAACCTACTCGGTGCGTATTATAAAGCGGAGGTGCTGAAAAGGATCAAGGCGGAGAATTACGTCGCCCTCAGTGACGTGATGAAGGCCAACATCAAGGACGTGGCCACATGGCTATGCGACCCGAACAAACGCCCCGGGCTGCTTCTGTTCGGCAACGTGGGGACGGGTAAAACCACGCTGCTCTATGCCATCGCCTCGGTCATCAACCGAGCCGTGGAGCGCGAGCGCGACGAAGACAATAGGTTCAAGGAGACCTTGGACGGCTACAACACTATTTCGGTCATCAAGGCAAAGCGGGTGATCAGCGAGAGTACCAACCCCCAGGGGCGGTATAATATCATGTTATCCACGTCGCTGTTGGCCATCGACGAGCTGGGCGTTGAGCCGACCGAGAGCAAGATATACGGCAACGTGAGCGAGCCACTTATTGACTTGCTCTGCGAGAGGTACGACCGGCAACTGTGCACCATCATCAGTACCAACATGGGAGCCCAGGAGATAACGGAGCGTTATGGCAGGCGTGTCTCGGACCGCTTCAATGAAATGTTTGCCACCATTCCGTTCACGGCAGAAAGTTATAGGGTATGAGACATTTGGAAGACGATCTGCAAATGGCTTGCGTGAAGTGGTTCGACCTGCAGCACCCTATGTTGAAGGCATTGCTGTTTCATGTCCCCAATGGTGGGCATCGAAACGAGAGAGAGGCGGCGAGGTTCAAGGCAATGGGTGTTCGCCCGGGTGTTCCAGACCTGCTGCTTCTTTATCCCAAACAAGGTTTTCATTTCCTTGCGCTTGAATTAAAGGCAGGGAAAAACACCCAGACCTTTGAACAGAAACGCTATGAGTCCCTCCTTACCCATAGAGCGGGTGGAAAATATGTAGTTATCCGCAGCATTGACGGCTTCATAGAGGCCGTGAGTTCCTATCTTGAAGGTTGAAAAAAACCCGAAAAAAAATGCGTTTTTTGAGAAAAAAATTACTAAAAAACTTGCGTATATCACTGAAATATAGTAATTTTACAAGTGTAATCAATCAACAAACAAACAGAAAGGGACAAAGAAATGACAAAGCAAGAATTTGAAACCAGAACGGGCTACAAACCAACGGCCCAGGAGTTCGAGAAAATCAACGAAGTCTACATGATGGTGGACGACGACAAAGACACCTTCTGCATGAAGTGGAAGAGAGCCAACCGAGAGCTGGTCGCTTGGCAGAAGAGAGTGGCAAAGAGTATCAATGCCACCATTGAGAAGCTCTACGAGAGAAGAGAAGAAATCATCAACTCCCTGAGGTGGAGAAGACCAGCAGCCTGCAGCAATTTCGATTGGCGCGAAATCTCAATGATGGAGGACGAGCTGGTTAAAATCGACAATCACATTTCATTCATTCAAGCGTAAGGAGGAAGCAGCCATGACACAGAAACAATGGTATCAGTTAGCAATCAAGGTAGGTAAAACCCTGTTCGCCCACGAAGAGAAGACCTTTAAGGGTACCACAGACGTGATGTATTTCAGCTTGGAAGTCACACGGTACGACGATTTCACCGGAATAAGAGTACACATCAGCCCAAAGGGCTATAACCACGGAGAAGCCGAGGCGATTAGCGACGCTATTGGCCACTACTCAGCAAGCATCAACCTCAATGACTATACAGAGAAAGGCGATCTCGACAAGTTCGTGGCCGACACCATGGAGCAAATAACAGCCTACCGCCAGAAGGTAGACGAGTTCAGGAAGACCTATCAGCAAAATCAATAATTAACCAGGGGCCGGGGTAACAGCCGGCCCCACAAAACATCGATAAAATGAACAAAGAAGACATTTTGAAGCAGGTCGGTTTCGACCTCAGCAAGGCCAAGGCCATCTACGAATGGCTGACACAAGACAACCAACCCACCACCCTGCCGCCCATCGGCGTGACCCAGCCCGTCAGCATCCACTATGACGAGAACGGCGACCCAGACGGCATCCGTGTGTGCGCCCTGGACGAAGATTTCCTCATCGCCCTGCATGACGAGTTCGATGGCGAAGACGTCACCTTTGACAAAGCCAAGACCGTGAGCCTGTTTACCGACAAGCAGGTGTACCTGTACTATTACTATCTCGACGACATCGTGCGCTTGATGAAAGAAGCTGGCGGCGATCCGCTCGATGATGTGTGGTACTGGACCAAGACCCCGAGTGCCGGCTCGGTCAGCTATCAGTTGGTTTTCTACGGGGCGAACGGCAATATCTACAACGACTCCCGTCTCTACGCTTACAGGGTGCGGGTTTCCCTCGCTTTGAATACGAAGACCTTGAAACCTTGAACCTATAAAGACAGAAAGGGATATCGAAATGAACACTTACACGAAATTTTGCCCGAACGTTTGGGTCGCACAATGCGAAGAAACTTACAAGAAAGGTGATGAGATTATCGTCACCACGAAGCACGGTAAAGAGAATGAATGCATCGTATGGAATTACCTGGGTATGAAAAACGGCCTGTATCTCTACTCCATCACCCGCGCAGATGGCTTCAACAGTCAGGAACGCGCCAGAGCCAAGGCTGAACGATATGAGGAATGGGCCGACAAAGCGCACCAGCGTTCGGAAGAAGCCTTCGAGCGTTCCGAGAGAGCGGTAGCAGGCATCCCGATGGGTCAGCCCATCCTCGTAGGCCACCACAGCGAAAGAGCCCACCGCGCAGCAATCGACAAGTCATGGGCGGCAATGGGAAAGTCGGTCGAGGAAATGCACAAGGCCGAAGCCCACGAAAGCAAGGCAGCCTATTGGGAACGCATGGCCGACAAACTCGACCTCTCCATGCCAGAGAGCATCGAGTTTTATCAGCACAAGTTGGAGGTTGCCAAGGAGTACCACGAAGGTGTAAAGTCGGGCAAGTACCCAAGGGAACACGCCTACACGCTGACCTATGCGAAAAATGCGGTAAACGAGGCACAAAAGAACCTGAATTTAGCCATCAAGTTGTGGGGAGAGGAGGTTGCGCAATGAGTACGATGAGAAACAGCGTGCTGCTAATCGGCAAGCCGAAATTCAATCCCATAATGAACAGCGAAGAGCATAAGGCGAGCTTCAAACTGGTGGTGCCCGACGGTTCAACCGGGTGCTCCTACACATTCGATTGCGTGGCCATGGATAAAGTAGCACAGAAAGTAGTCCAACAAGTCAAGGAGGGGCGTAGGGTCGCTATTGACGGAAGCCTGAGAAATTACGATTACAGCGATCCGACAGGCTACACCCACACCCACACGGAGATAGTGGTGTGCGACATATTCTTAATCGACATGAAAGGGTAAGGCCATGGCGACGCTATACAGATACACTGAACCAGACAACGCCTTCGCCACCTGCGAAGAGGAAACAGTAGAGCCAAAGAATGGCACCGACTTCACCCTTGAAGAGTTGCAAGGATATGTCGGAGGCTATATCGAAATCATCCACCTGAACGATGGGCGGATAATGGTCATCAATGAGGAGGGTAAGCTGCTCGGCTTGCCCCTCAATATGCTTGCGACAATTCAATACCAACTGTCATACGGGCCGCTGGACCAAATCGTGGGCAATGCGCTCGTGTGCAAAAATACGGAGGTGCTATGAAACTGAAATTCAAGTATTGGTCGAATGATAACAGAGGTTTCCAGGTGAAGGAGGTGTTCTGCCAGACCATCAAGCAGATAAAGGAAATGGTCGCAAGGTTGAAGGCTGAGCGGCCAGACATCAACAATATAGAGGTCTACATGGGCGACAAGGTCGTGGTAAGCCTCTATGACTGAGAAACAGGGGAAACTCCCCTGCTTGTGGGAAGTCCACTGAAAGGAAAGGAAAAAGCTCCCGGGCGGCCGTGATGGTGACGACGGTGGACGGCGAAAGTCAGGCGATAAGGAGGCCGCCTGCAAAATGTGAGACGCTTCGCGGGGTTCGAGTCCCCGCCGCCGTGCGAGACTAACAACCCAAATACAACAACAATGAAAGGAAACAAAGTTTTTGAGGAGAGGATTAAGACCTACCTCGACCAAAGAGCGGCAGAGGATCCGCTGTTTGCCGAACGTTACGGCAAGGAAGGCAAAAGCCTGGAAAAGTGCTGCGAGTACATCCTTGGAGAAGTGAGCGCGGCAGAGTGCTGCGGCTATGACGATGACGAAATCTTCGGCTTGGCCGTCCACTATTACGACGAGGACGACATCGAAATCAAGCCCAACAAGGTGCAGAGAGTGGTCGTCAATCAACACATCGAACTGACCGACGAAGAGAAGGCCGAAGCGAGACAGGAAGCCATCAGGGCATACCAGAAAGAGGTTATCGACGGCATGAAGAAGAAACCCACTCCCAAACCCAAGGAGGAGAAAACGGAAGAGCATCCACAATTAAGCCTGTTTTGACATGAAACCGAAGACGAAAAAAGAGAAGCTGCTGGTGGAATTGGCTCCAAAGCTCCCACCATTGACAGAGAAGCAGTTAGAGTACCCAAAGGAGCACATCTTCAAGAAAAAGGGCATCTACTGGAAGAAAGGCCTGGTTTGGTGCCAGTGCTGCGGCAAGGAATACCCGGTAATGAAGTCCATGCTGGAGGTGTCGCTTGACGTTGGTGGCGAGGTCTGCGAGTGGTGCGGTAATGAGATTCACATGGAGCATGCAGGACGTGGCACCAGTAAGCACAACAACGAGCTGGCGTGGTATTCCGTCATCACCACCTTCAAGGGCTGGCAGGTAGTCCGCGCATTTGAGGCGGAACGGAGTAACACACGCGGCAGAGAGACTGTGTACAGCTGCCGTGAGGTGTTCCAAATATGGGTGGATGAAAAAGGCAAAGAGACCATCCTCACCAAGCACTATTCGAGGAGTCCGTTTCATTTGTCGTGGGAGTACTCATCCGAATACAGCATCGGCCACCATAACGGAGGTGGTGGAGGATTCTATTCGATGAACGACCTGTTCGACGTGACTGGTTTCTACACCTATCCAAGGACCACCGTTTTGCCTCTCATCAGGCGTAACGGCTGGCGCAACAGCTTTGTTGATATGCAAGGTGTTAACCCTGTCGAATTGATGAAGGCACTGCTCAGCAATAGCGACATTGAAATGCTGGTCAAGACCGGGCAACATGATATCCTACGGTATTGGGTGCAAACTGGATGGCATATTAGCCGAGACCGAGAAAACGACTTCTTCGACTCGATCAAGATTGCGAACCGTAACCATTACAAGGTGAAGGACGCGTCCTTGTGGTATGACATGCTGGATGCGATGGACTACCTGGGTCTCGATACCCATAACGCACACTATGTTTGCCCCGAAGATTTGATGATTGCGCACGACACCTACGTCAAGAGAATAGAAAAGGTCAAGAGGTTGCGTGAAAGAGAAATGAAGCTCAAGGAGGCAGAGCAATATGAAGAGGAGTACCTAAACCAGAAGGGTCGTTATCTCGGTATATGTTTCGGAAACGAGAACGTAATGGTATCAGTGCTTCAGTCGGTCAGGGATTTCGTGGAAGAGGGCGAAGCGATGCACCACTGCGTGTATACCATGGGATATTACAAGAATAAGGACATCCTCATCCTGTCGGCGAGAGACAAGGAGCAGAAGCGGCTGGCCACCATTGAGTTGTCCTTGAAGAATTACAAGGTGCAGCAGTGCCGGGCAGCGTGCAACGCGAAGCCAAAGCAATACGACGAAATCGTCAGCCTGGTTGAGAGCCATGCAAGGGATTTCATGAAAGCAAAGAAACTTCAAACAGCATAAAGATGACAAACAACAGGAAACCCATATTAGACGCTTGTTGCGGTAGCCGGATGTTTTGGTTCGACAAAGACAACCCATTAGTGGAGTTCATGGACATCCGCGACGAGGAAGTCTATTTGTCGGACGGACAGTTGGTGATGGTTCACCCGAACACCATCGGCGACTTCACTGCCATGCCCTTCCCTGACAACAGCTTCAAGATGGTGGTCTTCGACCCGCCGCACCTCGTTTGGGCTGGCAAGGCTGCAGACCTTTACAAGAGATATGGCAAATTGGATAAGGATTGGCAAACGGAGTTGGCCATGGGCTTCAAGGAATGCTTCCGTGTCCTCGAACCCTACGGTGTTCTCATCTTCAAATGGGCTGAAACGCAACTGAAATTGAAAACAGTGTTGTCGCTGACCACTGAAAAACCTTTGTTTGGTCACAAGCGCGGCCACACCTTTTGGGTGGCATTTATGAAATTACCACTAAATCAATAGAATCATGAACGAATTTAGAGAATTAGCAAAGCCTTTGGTAGAGTGGCTTAGAAAGAACTACCATCCCCATGCTACTATTATTATCGGATATGATTTTGCCGAAGTGCTCGAAGGAAAACAAGGCGAACCATTCCCAATCGACAAGGAGGACAAATAATGACCAGGACAAAGATTCAATGGACGGAGCGCACATGGAACCCGGTAACGGGTTGCTCCAAACTGTCGGCGGGTTGCGCTCACTGCTACGCCGAAACCATGGCCAAGAGGCTGCAATGCATGGGACAAAAGCGGTATGCCAACGGATTCGAGCTGACGCTTCACCCCGAAGCCTTGAATGAGCCAAAGAAGGTGAAGGAGCCTTCGATGTTTTTCGTTTGCTCCATGGCCGACCTATTCCACAAGGACGTGCCGTTTGAGTTTATCGACAAAGTAATGGAGATTATAGACGACACGCCAAGGCACACTTACCAACTACTCACTAAGCGTCCGGAGAGGATGGTAGCGTATTTCTACTACCACCGCCACGGCATCCCATTCAATGTGTGGCTGGGTACCACGGTCGAGGGTCCAGATTACAAGATCCGCATCGGTCAGCTGAGAGCCTTGCCCACCAGCAATGTGAAATACTTGTCGTGCGAGCCACTTTTGGGCGATTTGGGCGACCTTGACCTTTCGGGCATTGATTGGGTTATCGTTGGAGGCGAAAGTGGCTCACAAGCCCGCAAAATCGAAAAAGAGTGGGTTTTGAACATCCAACGCCAATGCGCAGAGCAGGGCGTTCCGTTTTTCTTCAAGCAATGGGGCACCTGGGGCGAAGATGGAATCAAGCGCGACAAAAAGGCCAACGGATGCCTGATTGACGGCAAGGTTTTTCAGGAGTGGCCGAAGGCATGGAAAGGAGGTGAGCAATGAATAGCAACCAGAAAGAAGAGTTTCGCTACTGGTATGCAGGACTGGCCCTGCAAGGGTTGCTGAGCAATACCAAGTACATGGAAAAGAAGGCGCTCGAATTGAAGGTCTACAACCTTGGCGAAAATGACATGGAGCGTTATGTTGCCGTCGACGCTGTCGACTGTGCAAATGCACTCATTGCTGAGCTGGAGAAAGGAGGTCGGAAATGTTGCGGGTAATGTGCGACCTACAGGGCGAGTTCTATGTTGAGCAACGCACCTCGGACGGCTTCGATTGGGAGGCTATTTCCCCATCAATGGGCAAAGGCAAGGATGGTTTCTATGCTGCAAAGGAATGGCTTGAGAACTATAAGAAAGGAGTCACGCCATGAGAGCCGGAATGCCACTCGTCGCATATCGTGTCGCTGATGGACTCCTGCGACGATTCACCTCAATATATGACCTCGAGCGAAAGCTGGGTATTGCCCACTCCTACTCGAACATAAGAAAGAACACAGGCAAGGCCTGCAAGGGCTGGCTCATTTTCGATGCAGACAAGGAAAAAGATCCAGAGACCGCCGCCATGCTCCAGGCAGCGATGGCAGAGATTGACAACCACAACCAGGCTGCAGAGGAACGTGCCAAGGCGACAGCCAAGGCCGACCGATTGGTCAGCGTAAGGATAGACTCGAAGACCGTTATCCTGGTCAAGGCCTCGAAAGTGACCCCAGACTATGCAGAGAAATACCGTGCCAAGATGCGCGATGCGCAGAGGCAAGCAGCAAAATACGAGCCTACCGATTTTGTGAAGCGGAACGACCACATGTTGGACCACAAGAGAGGAGGCCGTCAATAGAATTTTATCCCTTTCATGTTTTAGTATTTGTTGTGGAGGGTAGCCTTTGGGTTGCCCTCTTTTTGTGCAAAAAAACACGAAAAAAAATGCGTTTTTTGAGAAAAAAATTACTAAAAAACTTGCGTATATCACTGAAATATAGTAATTTTACAAGTGTAATCAATCAACAAACAAACCAAGTGTAATCAATCAACAAACAAACATACTAACTAAAAGAAAGGGACAGAAAAATGAGACAGTTCACAATCGAAGTCAGCGCCAGAGACGCCAAGAGAGCAAACGAAATTTTCAGGGACGAGAGAGGATTAAGCGAGTACCTGATCCAGACCAGCAGCAATGTATGGGAGTCGGCCTCATTCGAGAACGAAGAAGACCTCTCCGAAGAATACATCAGCGAAAGAATAGAGGAATGGCTTGATGGCATCAAAGATGTTTTCGACTCTGTTGGTATTGAATACGAGGTCACCTGTGAATAAGAAAGGTAGAGGCAATGAGATACAGAGTGCAAATCACCGAGAATGGCAAGAGCCGGTTTCTTCCTCAAACCTACACCTATATGCAGGCCATGCAAGAGGTAGAAATGCAGGAGGAACTCAATTCGCTTATTAGTGACACCCTGGGCGAAGCCCCAGCGGTTTTCGATATAGTAGAAATCAACTAAACAATAAAGGGACATCGATATGAAAGACACAATCGTAAACGCCATTAAGGCAATGAGACAGGCCCAGAGCCTGAATGAGTTGAAGCAGCTTTATAGAGCCTTCGCAGTCCAGTTCCACCCTGACCATGGTGGCGACGAGGAAGGCATGAAGGCTATCAACATTGAGTTTACCAACCTGTTCGAGGTGCTGAAATACAAGCAGAACACCACCGCCAAAGAGCAGCACGAAAAGGGCAACTGGAAGGGCTTCGCCACCACATCGGAAACCCCAGAGGAGTTCATCGAGATTGTGGGCAAGCTGAACCGCATCGCTGGTATCATCATCGAATTGTGCGGCACCTGGATTTGGATCTCGGGAGAGACCAAGGAGCACAAGGACGAGTTGAAGCAAGCTGGCTGTAAGTTCAGCGGCAAAAAGATGCAGTGGTATTGGAGACACGAAGAGGATTTCTGCAGGAAATACCGCAAGAATGAGCTCGACATGGACGAGATTCGTGACCTGTACGGTAGCCAGATTATCGGCAAGAACGCAGGACAAATGGTGGTTTTCGCATAAGTTCAACACGGGAGCGGCTTTCGGGTCGCTCCCTCAGCAAACCAAAGGACATGACAAGCAAAGTGTATTTCGTGGGCGTTGATGAATGGAACCGCCCAACATTCCGTGAAATCGGCGCAAGGCGCTATTTCTGCGACACCGACAACCTGGTTAGGTACGACGCCAAGGAGGAGGAAATCATCGACCGGTATAAGAGAATCGGCACCGCTTCGATCTGCTACAAAGGCTCTCAGTTTGAGTCCGAACCAATGGGCGACCCTGCAGATGTCGAGATTTTGACCAAGGCCGAAGCTCAAAAGCTGTCGAGGCCAGAAGTCAATAGAGAATGGGCAAGGGATATCATCCTCAACTTCGAGCCAGCCTTGACAAGGGAAATGGTGGACCAGTACACCGATAGTGAGTTGAAGGAGTGGATGAAGTTGCTGAAAATCAAGACGAGTTTTTGACACAACGCCGCTGTAGAGGATAGATGGAGGTTCTGCCTGTTTCCCCACCATCCCAGCCCGATGCTGGCAGCGGCACAAACGCGCGGGGCTAAGTATACGTTGCAGACACTGGAAAATCAGCCTTCCGAGTGGCCTCAGGCCATCAATCGGTAAATTTGGAGGAGTCGCCGAAGTCCATCGCAACGGACGGTGTTTCCACCTGCACCCATGAAGGTAGGACGGCAAGGTCACGAGACGACCGACAAAGAATTACTGCAAAAGCGGTAATTTTTTGTGTGAAGTGCGCTAATTGCGTCAAAAAAATGTATTTTTGCGGCAAATAATTACTGAAAAACTTGCGTATTTCCTCAAAAAATAGTAATTTTACAGAGTAAACAACACCAAAAAGGACAAAAAAATGAAGATTTACACAGGTAATTTTGCCAACATTAGGAAGTACGCAGGGCTCTTCCCTGTCTCGATTGCGCTAACCGCCAAGGGCTACGAGGGTGCCTGCTACAGGAAACTCAACCCATCCTGGTCCTACATGGACGATCCAGAAGACATGTACACGCGCAAGTTCAACCAACACCTCGCCACGCTCAATCCGCAGGCTGTGTATAACGAGCTGTCTGCGCTGAGCGGAGGCAAGGACGTGGTGCTGCTGTGCCACGAAAAAGAAGGCGACTTCTGTCACCGCCACCTTGTGGCTCGATGGCTCGAAGCCAACCTTCACATCACGGTCAAAGAATTGGGGAGGGCTGGTATCGCAGAAAGTCTAACCCTATTCGATTTGTAGCAATGTTCAAAGGAACCACACCCCCAGAGGTAAAACTACTGCTGCAGGACTTGATGAAGGACATCGACAAAAAGGAGGTCTTCATCGGGTGCTCCGGCAACTTCACAACAGACAAGCTCGTCGCTGGATTAGGATTCAAAGTCCATTCCAACGACGTCAGTCTTTACAGCAAACTGATTTCCGATATCCTGCTCGGCACAGATACGGAGGTCACCGTCACCAACCAGGAACTCGCGGCCATCTTCGACCAATGGGAAGAAACGCCGTACAAGAAACTGGTGCAGGTCATGTTCGCGATGCGCCTCTCCGACTTCAAGGACAAACGCAATGACTACGAATGCTTTATGTACGAGGCTTTCACCAGCAAAGGCCTATCCTACTACCAAAACACCTGCGAGAAATTGGCCAAGGGTGCGTTCAATTTCCAGATTGCCGACTTCGCGTTCTGCGACTTTTTGGACTTCCTAAAATCCAAGCAGGGCAAAGGGGTCGGTATTTCGTTCCCGCCGACCTACAAAGCTGGGTACGAGCGAATCTTCAAGTTTGTGGAGGAGTGCTTCGCGTACGAGCACGCGCAATACAACGTCTTCGACCCGAAGCAGGGCGAGACCATCTTTGCCCAGCTGCTGGAAGAGGACGAGAATGTCATCTACTCGGATAGGGATTGGCCCAACCTGCACCAGTGGCTCATTGGCAAGTGTGTCATTGGCAGTGGCAAACGCCCGGTATTCATGTACAGCAGCGTACACCGTGACAAGCGGTATTTCATCGACAAGTGCAGGCTCATCAAGGCCAGCAAATACAAGGTGTTGGATGTGGACTACCAGTTCACCAAGGACACAAAGATTACGGTGGAGTGTTGCCCGGTTAGCGACATCAACTATTTCAAGGCGTTCTACATGAGCAACAAGGTGGATTATTCCACAGGTGGCGACCTCGGCATCGTGTTCCTTGCAGACGGCAGGGCTTTCGGTTTCCTGTCATTCAGTAAGCAACTGAGCACCATTGAGGAGATTTTCATGCAGAGCGACTTCGTGGTCAATTCGGAAACGGCGAAGCTGTCGAAGCTGCTCATCATGCTTGCCAAGTCTGCGGATCTGCGTCGTCTCATCGCCAGAAAGATGGGTAACTACTACACCAGGATCAAGACGACGGTGTACACCGACAAGGCCGTCAGCATGAAATATCGCGGAGCCTGGCAACTCATCCGCAGAGACAAGGGCAAATTGATGTACGGCAGCGAGTTTGAGGAGAAATCATTTAACGAAATATATAAGCTATGGCTGAGCAAGTACAAAAAGACATCGAGCAAATAAGGGCGAAGCTCGACGACATCAACAAACTGATTGCGCCCTATAAGCTGGCGTATGTTCACACCAAGGACGACTGCGTGCCTTTGGAGAAGAATGCCCACTACATGGATAAGGACGTGCTCGACAAGTTGGTTCACAATGTGGCCGAGGACGGCTTTTTGTCACAGTTGCCATTCGGCATGAAACGCAAGGCAGACGGCAAGTATCTCATCTTGTCGGGCAACCACAGGTTGAAAGCGGCTATCAAGGCGAAACTGGAGTACATCCTTATCCTCTACATTGACGAGGTGAGCAAGGACAAACAAATCGCCTACCAACTGAGTCACAATGCGCTGGTCGGCAAGGACGACCTCACCATGTTAAAGGAGATTTTCGAGGAAATCCAGGGTATCGACAGCAAGGAGTATTCGGGTTTGTCCGATTTACAGTTCATCGACCCCACCAAAGTACAGAGCGCGAGTATCAACGACGGCGACATTGAGCTGACGGAAATGCGCTTTCTGTTTATCGAGAGCAAGAGTCACAACGTGGAGCGTGTGCTTGCCGAATTGGGCAAACAAGACCTCGAGGACTGCGGTATCGTGTACGGCTCATTCGAGGCGTTCATCAAGGTGGCGACTGCCATCAAGGCAAAGTACAACATCAAGGCAAACACGGTCGCGTTCTCAAAGATGGTTGAGATCTGCGAGGCGCACCTTGAAGCCCTAAAGGAAGAGGAGGCCAGCGATGAGAACAGGTAGACCCAAGGACGAAGCCACGCTATACGAGAAGTATATAGCAGGCAAGGAGGATTTGATTGTCGCCAGCTGCAGGATGGGTGCCACCAACGAGACCCTTGCTAAGGTGCTCGGTATCGGCTTGACGACCTTCAAGCGCATTCTCAAAGAGCACGCCGACAAGATGAAGCCTTTACTCAAAGAAGGCAAGCAGGAGGCGGATTTCCGTGTCGAAAGCGAGCTGTTCAAGCGAGCCGTTGGCTACGACTACGAGGAAAGCGAGACTATTGTCAGCGTCGACAAGGACGGAAACGCCACACCTGCCAAGGTCAGGAAGATAAAGCGGCACATCCCGGGTGACGTGACGGCTCAAATCTACTGGCTGAAAAACAGGAAGCCCGAAGAGTGGAAGGATAGAAACTTTGTCGTTCACGAAGGCGACAAGGAGAATCCCGTGGTCATCAGCTGGCCCGAAGTGTTGAAGGAAACGGAGAAAGTCACCGAAGAGGAACTGTTTCAATGAAACTGACAGAGAAGCAATACAAGGGCTGGAGGTTTCTCCAGGACTCCGACCTCGGCATCATGTTCCTGTTGTACGGTGGTGCGGCAGGAGGTGGCAAGTCGTGGCTCGGCTGCTATTGGCTTCTCTTCATGTGTTCCCATTTCCCAGGTGTCCGTTACTTCATAGGGCGTAACAAGCTGAAAGACTCCCGCGAGTCCGTCGTGGTCACCTTTGGCAAGGTGTGCGCCGCAGAGGGCTACTCGGAGTACCGCATCAATGACGAAGGTATCGTGTTCAACAATGGGTCGCGCATCGTGTTGCTCGATCTCTCGTTCTACCCCATCGTCGACCCCATGTTTCAGCGGCTCGGCTCCAAGGAGTTCACAGGTGGCGTTATCGAAGAGGCCGGCGAAGTCCACCGCCTCGCCTTCGAGGTGTTGAAGTCGCGTATCGGCCGACACCTCAACGACGTGTATCACATCCCGCCAAAGATATTCCTCACCTGCAACCCGCAAAAGAATTGGTTGTACACGCAATTCTATAAGCCGTGGCGGGCCAAGACGCTGAGGATTCCCTACGCCTTCATCCATGCCGACAACCGCGACAACCCATTCCTCACGAAAGAGTACATCCAGGCCCTGAACGCCATCGAAGACAAGGTGACGAAGCAGAGGCTTTTGCACGGCATCTGGGAATACGAGAACGACCCCAGCCAGCTGTGCGAGTACGATGCTATCACCGACATGTTCACCAACGACTTCGTGAAGGAAGGCGAACCAGCCCTTTCTGGCGACATCGCCCTCAAAGGACGCGACCGCTACATACTTGGCTACTGGAGAGGCTTGGTGGTGCGCATCGTGTCCGATATACCCTACATCCACGCCAACAGCCTGGAGCAGGACGTAAGGGCAAAATCACAGCAATACGGAGTGCCTCGGTCGATGATAGTCGTGGATAGCGACGGCAACGGCAGTTATCTATCCGACTACATCCCAGGCATCAAGGAGTTTCACGGTGGCGCGTCGGCATACGACTCCGCAAAATACTCCAACCTAAAGGCTGAGTGCGCCTTCAAGCTGGCCTACTTCGCCAACAAGCGCATGATACACGTCATCTGCAGCGACGAACAAAGAACCAGGCTGACCGAAGAAATGGAGGTGCTGCGTCAGGATAACATCGACAAGGACACCTCGAAGCTCTCCATCATCAGCAAGGAGGAGCAGAAGCGACTGCTCGGACGCTCCCCCGACACCCTCGACATGCTCATCATGGGCATGTATTATCACGTCCGGCCCATCTACACGGGTGGACGCGGCAAAGTGCAACAACTATCAAATACAATGTAAGCCATGAGACGACAGAAACCTATGACATTCCGAACCTATGCCACGCTCCACAGGCTCGGTCTTATCAAGCAAGAGAGCGAAGACGAACTCAAGCAGGCACCATGCCCCGCCACACTGTGCGGAAAGCCCGTGCCCAAAAACCTCAACGAGCTAACGATGGACCAGCTCACCGACTTGATGTCAATCAACGCCGATACGGAGCTGGACACATTTCGTGTCATCCTCGGCATCGACCCCCGGCAACTCGCAAAGCAGCCTGCAGTGGACGTGGTGGGTACGGCCAACTTCTTCCAGAAGGAGCTGGAGAAGATTACCGATCTGTTCGACCAGCTCAAGCCCCACTACTCGAAAGAGGAAAGGGAGGCAGGCATCGAGCAGCTCAATCACGGCATTTTCGGCACCATCGACTGGTATGCCCGTCGCATGGGTATCAGCGACCACGACGAGGTGTTGAAGGTGCAATGGATTAAAGTGTGGCAGTGTGCCAAAATCGACAAGGAGAATAACGAGTACGACAAGCGGTACCGCGAAGTTGTCGCCAATCAAAACAAGTAAGGCCATGAATATCGAACAGGAAATCAGGACCATCGTGGAGTCGTTGGACTCCTACTACGTCCACCTCGTGGATGGTTACGAACTGAACACAATGATGCCCAAGCTGTCGCGAGAGCATGAGGATTTCACCGTGAACTACATCCCAGAGGGCGGAGCCTTCGACATTGACGAGGTGTCGGGACGCCGTTCCGAGACTTCCAACGTGCAAATGATGTGGTGTGGCATGGTGGACTTCAACAAGAGCGCCATGGTAGAGGCCGACAACATCGCCTCCATCTTCGAGGAGAAGAAGGCCTTGATGAACGCCTTTGTCGATGCTGTCAACGCATCGGGCAAGTTTGAGCCGTTGACCCACTACGGCTATCAGTGCATCCCGCTGCGCTTCGACGCGGTGTGCGCCTGTCTTATCACCACATTCGACTTGACAGCGAAAGGAGAGTGCGTATGAAAGAGACACCTCTCATCTTGCGCGAAGAACTGGAGGCGCTCCGAGAGCGTATCATCGCCAACCATCGCGAAGCCGGGCAGGTGGCCAGCGGTAAGACCATCCAGAGCATGCAGGTGCACATCGATGGCGACCATGGCGAGCTTGTCGGTCGCCCACGATTCTTCAACCTCGAGCAGGGCGAGCCGCCATGGCGCAATGCTGCCAACATGAAGGGTGTGCCTATCGCGTTCCACGACATCATCGAGAAGTGGATCCAGGACAAAGGGCTCAACCTCAATGCATGGGCGGTCGCCTATAAGATTATCCACGAAGGCACGAAGCTACACCGTCAAGGTGGACGTGCAGACATCTACAGCAACGAGATTCCCAAGACGCTCGAAAGCATCAGCCAGCGGCTTCTCGTCATTTACGACATGCAGGTAACAGAAATGATTCAACTTAACACAAAGCCATGAGACACACACAGCTAACAGCATTTATTGACCAGTTCGAGGATAGGAATTTTTACCAGCTCACCTATCCCGAAGACTATATATTTGCCCAGTCGCGGCATACCTACATCCAAATTGATAGGTTATCGGATGCGGACAATGTGCCCAACTCGGGCGGCCTTGTCAAGATGGAGGTCACCGACACCACAGCTAATAAGACCTACACTGAGTCGCGCTACCTTGACCAGGAAGGAAGAGCGGTGTTCGATATCGCACGCTTCCTGCAGATTTTCATGGAAGACACCGTGAAGGCCGACGTCCTCACAGGTGACAACATCAACAGCACGTTAGTGATAGCCCACAACGTCACCGTTCGCCTATGGTACAGCGGGACATGGTTCTGGACTCTCTCCACATTCGAGGTTGTCAACGGAGCCGACGAGGTGACCGATAATTGGTGGTTTGGTCAACGCCGCCTGCGATGGTGGAAGAATTACCCCTTCACCTTCGATTTCCGCAACTTGGAAAATGTGGATATCGAGATAAACGATTCGGGACTTTCGCAGTCGTTTGTACTTCCACAGATAACGACAGACCCAAACAATTATGGACGTATCCGAGTCAATGCCAACAGGGTGTTTACCTCGGCGGTAAACAAAGCCGTCATTTCAACCAACAACGGCATGCAGTTTATTGACGGCAGCTTCTACTCCAGCGCATCCAACGCCGTAGCCATCATCGGCAACAGTTGCCCGAGATCCGACAAGGACGTGTACCTGCGATGGCTCAACCGACACGGTGAGTTGAGTTACTGGCTGTTCAAGCTCCACAGCTTGCAGCGCAAGTTCAAGGCCACCGACAACAAGAGAGCATACATCAAGGACGAAAGGATAGATCCCGACAGCCATATCATCGACAATGCCATGTTGCGTGCCTTGACCGTTGAGGGTGAGTTGAAATGCTACACCGACGCGCTGGACGGCATCGACTATGAGATTGTGCGCCAGCTGTTCACCGCCCCGTTTGTCGACCTATATCTGCCTGAGCCATCAGTGAGAGAGAAAACAGCCGTATGGCAACGCGTCCACATCAAGCCCGAGACACAAGCAGAGGCACTGCGCCACGCTGACCTGTACACCTACAACCGCCAAGTTGCTGTCACACTTACCATGCCAGAGGAGGGGCAAATCTTTGTATGAGAAAGGATATAGTAATCGAGGTGTCCGTCCCGAATGAATCCTACGAGCAATGGGAACAGGTCGATATCTCAAAGGACCAGAAGATGACACTGCAGTTCATCAGCAACCTGCTGACGGGTGTCGAAAGCATCACCAGCAGCAGCACCCTATCCGTCAAGCTCCCCAGGACGGCACATAATGAGCGGATTTTCGACTTTGCCACACGCCCGCAATATGAGTCCACCATGACCCATCGCAAAATCCCGTGCCACGTCTATATCAACGGCATGGATATGATGAGGGCCGCGTACTGCTATCTGCTCGACAGCGAGAGCGACAGCTACGAGGTCTGCATCGTGTTTGGGTTGCTCACCAATTACGGAGCATGGATTGACGCAGGAAGGAGTATCAAACAGCTGGCCGATACAGGACAATCCATACCATGGGACTGGAGAGCGGCATTTTACGACATCTATGTGCCGGCAGGTTCAACGCATGACATTAACGACTATCCGCCTATTTGGTACGGTGACGACCCGAACATCAACACCTATACCCCGCAGAATGGGCTGGGTAGGTTGATGTATTACGGCATCTATACCCCGGGCTTCGAGAGGACGGACAACCTCGTGAACTACGCCAACGTGCATCCGTTCGTCACCTTGCGCGAGATTTGGGAGCGCATCATCAGCGAAAACAACCTTAATTTTGTGTTGCCAATCGACGTGAAGAGAGACATGGAAAATCTCGCCATCGTCCTTACATCGATAAAGGGTAACGCGGCACAAGGCACACCGAACATTGACAATAATGCATCCACGACGAGACCGCAGACCATCCGTCTGTCGTCAGCGTTGAGCTTCGGTTGGAACATCATCTGCGACACGATTGGAGACTGCTACCAAAACGGCAACCCCTACGGCGTGAAAGGCAAGATATTGGCAAAGGGTGACGGTAACGCGGTAGACCTGCAAATCAACATGTTGCTGGACGACAGTTCGAGTTTCCCATACAATGGCAGCAACCGCTCGGCAAGTTACATCCTAAACGACGTGGGTCACATGGAGTATCTCGACCTGTGTGTGTATCTCTATGCCACGCAGCAGACGGTGAAACTCACACCTACATACACTCCTATTGGCATCCAGTGGCAAGGCACTATCCACGTGCCTTCGTTCAGTATATTCGGAAGTGTGCATGAAGGCGATGCCATCGCCGACATTTGGATTGATAACGACGGCAGGATCTGCAACTATTGCTCAGGTGCGTTCAATAACTATTGGATGGGTAACCGCTCAGGTTGGGACGCCATGTTCAAATGGAGTATTTGTTCGGTGGCAGTGGTCTATTATACTGGTTCGCAATTCTATCCGCATCCTCGTTTCCGTTGCTTCCCTAACTTGCCCGACATCAAGCAGCTGGACTTCGTGAAAATGATTTGCCAGCTGTATTGCCTATTCCCCGTCGTAAATAGTGGTGACACCGAGCAAGTGGATTTCGTTCGCTTCGACGTGCTCGACGAAGCGAAGATAAAAGGTTCCGACTGGAGCGACAAGCTACTGGAACAAATGCGCGACGTGCCTCACAAAATCTCCTACCGTCTCGGTGATTACGCCCGTCGTAACATCATCCAATACAAGGAAGACGAGAAAGACCCTGTGTTGGATAGAATCAGGACAGGAAGCCTCAACATCGACGACCACACGCTGGACCGTGAGAAGGAGCTTATCACCTATCCACTTGCAGCCAGCGAAGGCGACTATATCGGTCAGTATAACATCATCAGTACAGAAGACGAGAGCGACCCGCCCATTGTCACCTATGAGGCCGAGTTTACGGAGTGCGTCCACCGTTTGATGCGTGTCGTCGAATGGCTCGACCCAATCCACAAGAAAGTGACAAGGCTGGATTTCTCCGACCTGTCGGTGCCGTATATCCTGCAAACCTACTACGCCACCTATCAGGCGGCCATCGCAAAACCGCGCATCATCACCGAGCGAATCCGATTGAACGAATTGGAAATGCGCGACGTGGATTTCCGTCTGCCTGTCTATCTCCGCAAGTACGGCCGCTTCTATGCCATCAAGCAGATACAATGGACTGTAGGCGACGAATACGCCGAGGTTGAACTACTCCAACTCGCATAACCATGAGAAAGAGCGTACCACAACCGCAAAAGCACTGCTGTAGGGACTGCGACAATGCCACCGACTTCCACGAGATAGGCGCTGACGGCAAGCCGTTCCTGTGCAGGTGCCCTTACGAGGAATGGAGCCAGTTCCTCGATATCCCGAAAATATGCATTCACTTCAAAAAAACGATAAATCATGGATAACCAAAAAGTAACGAAAATCCTTGAGATCCAGGTTGACAAAGACAAGGCTGTCAATGCCATGGCCAAGCTCAGGGAAGAAATAGCCAAGGTGAAGGATGCCGAGAATGCCCTTACCAAGGAACTCAAAGAGAACGAGAAGACACAGCAGCTCTCCAGCGAACAGGTGGAAGAGAAGCAAAGGCGACTCGAAGCCCTTCGTGAGGCCGAGAAGGACTACCGTGCCGAGTTGAGCGAGGTGTCGCGTGCCGTGCAAAACACCCTCAAAGCCGACCGCTCCAAATCGGGCAGCCTCAAACAGCTACGCGCTGAGTTGAGCAACCTCGTAAAGCAGTATGACGAATTGAGCCGTACCGAACGCGAAGGCGCACAAGGCGAAGAGTTGCTGCAGCACATCAACGAACTGACGACCGAAATCAAGGATGCAGAGTATGCGTCACAGCGGTTCCAGCGCAACGTGGGTAACTATCCCGATGCCGTCAAGCCCGTGAAGCAGGAGTTGCGAGAAATCACCGAACAACTCATCCAGCTACGCGCCGAGGGTAAGGCCAACACGGAAGAATACCAGCAGATGGTGCAAAGGGCCGGTGAACTCAAAGATGCCATGGCCGACACGCAGAGAGAGGTCAATCAGTTGGCATCCGACACGGGTGCCCTGAATAGTGTCCTCGATGCTGGCAAGTTGGCTGCAGGAGCTTTTTCCGCCGCCCTTGGTGTGATGAACATTGCAGGCGACAAAGACAGCGAGACAGCCCAGAAACTTGCCGAGGCGCAGAAGAAACTGCAATCCGCCATCGCCATCACAACGGGTTTGCAGGCCGTGCAGAATTCCTTGCAAAAGGAAAGCGCCTTGATGATGGGTATTCACAAGATACAGATCTGGGCTGCTGCCAAGGCACAGGATGCCTACGCCGCCGCCACAGGGCGTGCCACCATTGCACAGCGTCTGTTCAACACCGTGGCCAAAGCCAACCCCTATGTGCTGCTGGCAACCGCCATTCTTTCGGTTGTCGGTGCATTGGTCGCCTTTAACCTCGGTGAGAAAGAGACGGAAGAACAGACAAAGGCTGTGAATGATGAGCTGTCCGAGCAGATCAAAGTCATTAAGGCACTACGCGGAGAGTACGAGGCTGCCTACAACATCAATGTCAAGAATAAGCAGAACGAAATCGAACTCCTTAAAGCACAAGGGGCGAGCATCGAAGCCATCCAACAGGCAGAGGATGAACTGTACAGCTTAGAAGCCGAGAACATCGCTCAGCAAAAGCAGGACTACCAGGACCTTATCGACAACCTTGACACCTATAAGGGTCAGGTGAACGACCTGTCTGCAACCATCAAGGAGAATGCCGATAAGCAGCATGAAATGTACGCCGATTTGGAGGCTTTGCAGAATGGGTATTTTATCAATTTCCAAAAATACCCGATGTTGCTTGGGAAAGCACATGATGAGCAGGTCAAGATATTACAGGAAATGTACAACTGGCACGTATCGATAGGACAGGCCGCCATTGAGGAAATGAACACCCTGCAAGGCAACATCAACACGGCAGAGAAGATAATGCAGGATGAGGCCGACCTTACCAATAAACGCCTTATCCAAATCGCAGAAAGAGACAGGCAGAGACAAGCGGATGCAGAAGCCCGAAGGAAGAAAGCCGAGGAAGACCGTAAAAAAGAGGAAGAGGAACAAAAGCGGTACCAGGAGCTGACCATTGCCGAAATGCAGAAGGCAGAGGACGCGCTAAACGCATTGATAGCGGACGAGTTCGAGCAGCGCCGTGCCATCGAGGACACAGCCTACCAGCGCAAAGTGGATGCACTGAAAAAGAGCATGAAGGAAGAGGAAGACGCGCACGGCACCGATACCGAGCTCTACCGCTCATACCTCTCACAACTGGAGTCGCTCCGCTTGCAGCATGAGCAGACGATGAGCAACATCGCGCAGGACCAGTTCCAAAGCGAGAAGGAATTGCGCGACCGAGCCATCCGACAACTCGAAGCCGACAATGAGCTGTACTGGCAGAACCGCATCAACGAGGTTATCGCAGAAGGTCAGGAAGCCGGGCAGCTTGAATTGGAAATGCTACAGGACCAACTCAACAACATGTCTCAGTACGTCGACGAGAGCGATGCCGAGTTCTACGCCCGCCGTTTGCAGAAGCAAATTGAGTACAACAACAAAAAGAAGGAGCTGAACCAGGCCGAAATGGCCATGGAGAAGGCGAAGCAGGAGTATATGGCCAGCATCGCAGGCTCCATCAGCAGCTTGATGGAAACGGTGGCAGGTGAGAACAAAGAAATGGTGAAGGCCTCAAAGATTGTCGCCCTTGCCGAGGTTGCCATCAAACAGGGTGTTGCCATCGCCGAAGCCGTGGCAAGTGCAGCCGCAGGCGATCCCTACACCTATGCCTTGCGTGTCGCTGCCGCCATTGCCTCAACCGTTGCCGCCATGGCCACAGCCATCCAATCGATTAGCAGCGTGAAGCTGGCGCGTGGTACAGCATATGTCAAAGGTCCAGGCACAAGCACCAGCGACAGCATCCCAGCCATGCTGAGTCTTGGCGAAGGTGTCGTCAATGCAAGAGGCAATGCACTGTTCCCGGGTTTGGTGGCGGCCATCAATGATATTGGCAATGGTATCAGCGTTCCAGCGTCCAACCAAACCACCTACAACTATACGACGGTGGCCAACGCAGCAGGCGGCATCACCCCCGACCAAATAGCCGATGCGATGAGCCAAATGCCGCCCTCGGAGGTAGCCGTTACGGAGATAAAAAGGGTCAATGACCGCATCAATGTGGTGGAAAACTTGCGGAATTATTGATTTTTTGCGTCAAACATTCTCACTATGAGAATTTAATACTATTTTTGCGAGACAAAATTTCCGGACTATGATTATCAAAATTCACGGAGAAATCAAGGGTGACGAGCAGAAAGACTATGAGTTGATGTTTGGCCTCGACAGCGGCGTGTCGTTTGGCACCATCGACGAAGCTATTGCTGCAAAGCCAGAGGACGACAATACCATCCTGTTGAAAATCCATTGCAACGGAGGTTTGTGCACTGAGGGCTACGCCATCTATGACCGCCTGCGTAGTGTGGCCGACACCACTATTGAGGCAGAAGTAGAGGGTGAGTGCAGTTCAATGGCCACAATCATCCTGCTTGCCGCCAGCAAGCGACGCGCGATGCAGAACAGCCGTTTTTGCATCCATAAGCCGAGAATGCCTTGGTATTTCTGTCAGGACATGACGGAGGACGAGGCGTTGAAGGCTTATAACGACCTCCACGACGAGACCGAACGGATGCTCAGGATTTACACCGAGCGCACCGGTCAGTCCCGAGAAGCACTTGAAGCCCTGATGAAAGAAGACAAGTACATCACGGCAGACGAAGCGAAAGACCTTGGATTTATCCAAGATATTGTTCAACCAATTTCAGCAACAAAAAAGATGAGCAAACCCAGTTCACTCAAGAAAATGCTCCTCTCGGTGTGCAAGGCCGCGGGTCTTACCGAAGAGGAAATCAAGGGCGCGGTGACTGACAAGTCCCAGGTTCAGGCTTTGACGCTGACGACCGACGACGGCACAGAACTCGAAATCGAAAGAGAAGAGGGTCAGCCACAAGTCGGTGATCCAGCCACCCCAGACGGTGAGCACCACATGCCTGACGGTTCGACCATTGTCATCGAAAATGGTACCATCACCGAGATCCGCCCCAAGGAAGAGGAAAACCCTGACAACAAGGAAACCGACGAAGAGAAGGAGACCCTCAAGCAGGAAAACCAATCCCTCAAAGACCAAAACGCCGAGCTGCAGCGCAAGCTGGACGATGCTTTGGCGTCGAAGAAGAGCAAGGAAGACATCGAAGCCCTCGACTTCATCAAGGAGTGCGGTGGCATCGACAAGGTCAAGTCCTTGCGTTCAACCTACCAACCGCCGAAACCCGAAGGCGGAAAGAAACCCGTCCCCACAGCTCCCAAGAGCAAGCTCGATGAGGAGTACGACAGATTGTTCAACAACTAAATCCTGACGAAAAATGAATCTTAACTTTTCAAACCTCACCGCGCCCAATGGCGCACTGCAAAAGCTGAGTGAAATCATCTTTGCGCATTTGATGCAGAACGAGCAGCTCAGCAAAATCGCCCGTATCTTGCCCGCTCAGGTGAACGGCAAGAAAGTCGCCCTGCTGAAAGGCTTCGAAATGCTCGGTCAGGCTTCGGAAGGCTGCTCCGTCACTTGGAACAACACCGTGACCCAGAACTCCGAGCAGACCTGGGATATCCAAGAGTGGCAAGTGGCAGAGTACATCTGCTACGAGACCTTGAAGGGCACACTCGCCCAGCTCGCACTGAAACACAAAGTGAAGGTCGCTGACCTCACTGGTTCCGAGTACATCGACGACATCTTGATGCCGTTCCTCGAGCAGGCCTTGCTTGAAATGCTTCTGCGTTTCGCATTCTTCGGCGACAAGGCCGCCAGCACCTACAACGCCAGCACCAACCCGACCGGCACGTTGAAGGCTGGCACAGATAAGAAGTATTTCGACGTCATCAACGGCTTCTGGAAGCTCATCTTCACGGGAGTTGCTGGTGGCACCATTGGCCGCACCACCATCGCCGCCAACGCCGAGACTTCTACCGCCCAGCAGCGCAACACGCTGCATGTGGCAGGCACCGCCTCCGACTTGCTGGACCAGGTCATCGAGGACGCTTCCATTGAGTTGACCCAGGCCAACGACCAAATTATCCTCTGCACTAAGTCCGTTTGGGACGCCGTGAAGCAGGATGTGAAGCGCAACAACAAGGGCTCGGAGCTGCAATTCGAGTCGTGGTTCAGCGGTATCAAGTACACCGAGTGGGATGGCATCCCGATGATTGTCCTGCCGTTCTGGGATAAGATTATCCGCAGCTACATGCAGAACACCACCAACACCTCGGCCTACGACAAGCCGCACCGCGTCATCTACACCTGCAAGGACAACTTGCTGGTTGGTACCGAGAGCCAGAACGACATCGCCGAAATCGACTACTGGTTCGATAAGAAGGAGCAGAAGAATTACATCCTGTCGAAGGACACCATCGGCACGTTGATTCTCGATCCGAACCTTATCCACGTCGCATACTAACGAAAGGAGGTACGCCATGAATTGCAACGGAATCATTTCGCAAGGACTTTTCGCGACGTGTAAGGACCATCCCAACGGCTTCGAGCAGGTTGGCATCATCATGAACCGCCCGGATATCGACTTCGGTAACGTTGTCTTCAACACCAGCTCGACGAACAGCATCAAGACCATGCCACTGCTGACCGGGAAGGTCGGCTACAAAATCGTCCAGTTTGGCACCAAGCCGTTCAACGGAACGAAGAAGAGCGGCGTGTCGAAGGAGACTGCCCCGGGTAAGATGACCAAGACCGTCCAATTCTTTGTCCCCGACCATGACCCAGCCGTCGATGAGGGTTTCATCGATGCCTTGCTCAATGGGGAATTTGTCATGATCACGGAGCACAAAGACAAGAACGCCACCGCCAACGATGCGGCCTTTGAAATCTTCGGATTCCATAACGGCCTGCATTTCTCGGCCATCGAGCAGGACGAATACGGCGACTATGGTAGCGGCTGGCTCGTCACCATGGAAGAAACCGAGGCGCCAAGCAGCTCGATGTATCTCTTCGACACCTCCTATTCGGCGACGAAGACTAAGTTCAACGCTTACCTTGTCACAACTCCGTAAGTGATGGACGCGAACCTGATAGAACGGATAAATCTCCTGCCAATGGCTGAGGCTATCATGGCAGGAGATTCCGTGTTTTCGGACGAGCAGCGCCAGTTCATCGCGGACATCTACAAAGACCTGCTCGGGAAGAGCATCCCAAACTGTTCATGCCGCCATCGTTACAGCGACGCTCTCGCAGAGATTTGTTCAACATTCAAAATCAGTAGAAAAATGAAATGTAAGTATCAACTCAAGGCAGGTGTCATCATTTGGATTGGCACTGATTGCTACAGCAACCATAACCTCACAGACGAGGTGGCAGAGGAATACCTGAAGAAGTTTCCCGAGGCCAAAGAAAAGGAGTTCCAGGCATGGCCAGAAGACCCCGAACCCGAACCCGAAAAGACCGACCCAGAGCCTCCTGTTGAAAAAGGCGATGGCGAGAATGGCGACCCTAATCCCGACGAGAACGGCGAGGGTGAAGGTGAAGGTGAAGACCAGCACAAGGAAGAAAAGACTCCCAAGAAACCCAAGGGGAAGAAAGGAAAGTAAGCCATGAACATGTCCAATGCACCGAAGGCTACACCGAGAATCACGCCAGCGTACAACGTGAGGTGGGGCATCAAAGCCTACGACAGCGACAACCTATACCCCCAGTGGCTGCTCAATGTTATCGGCAACAGTTCCACGCTGTCAGGCTGTCTCGGCCGCTACATTGACTTCATCGAGGGCAAGGGGTTGGCCAATGCGAACTTCGCTGCTTGGGTAGTCAACCGCAGGGGTGAGACGATGAACGACATCCATCACCTCTGCGCCGTTGACAAGGGTACATTTGACGGTTTCGCCATCCACGTCAACTATGATATCCAATGCCGTCCTTGTGAGATTTTCCACGTGCCGTTTGAGGATTGCCGACTTGCAGAGCCTGACGACTCGGGCTTTGTCTCGAAAATCTATGTGCACCCCGATTGGACTGGAAAGCTCACACGCAGCGGTAAGAAGTACACCGTGGACGAGTCGAAGATTGCCAAAATTGATGTTTTCAACCCAGACCCCGACACCGTGCGCCGACAGATAGAGAAGGCAGGAGGCATCACGCAATACCTGGGCCAGATTCTTTATGTGAGCGGAGCTGGTTACATGGTCTATCCTGTGCCGCGCTATGACAGTGTTCTCACGGACGCCCTAACGGATGAAGGCCTCAGCAATGTGAAGCTGCGCAATGTGAGGAATAACTTCCTCGCAGCCGGCATCCTTACGAGGTTGAAAAACCGCCACGCCGTTCCAACTGACCCCGACGATCCGAACGCTGACCCTAACGACAAAGACGACGACTTCGACGAACAACTGGCGTCGCTCCAAGGCGACTCCAATGCCCTAAAGATTTTGTCGTTTACTGCCGACTTTGAGGAAGAGGTACCCAAGTGGACTCCGTTCGATGTGCAGAACTTCGACAAGGCCTTCACGGCTACGGAGGACAGCATGAAGGACAAAATCTACTCCATCTTCCAACAGGAAGGATGGCTTTGCATCCGTAACGGAAAGGTTGGTTTTGGTGGCGAGCTTATTAACGACGTGAAGACTGAGTATTCCGAGCGTACCGCCAAGGAGAGGCTTGCCCTTACCATGGCATACACAAAGCTGCTCGCGTCCTTTGCTCCAGACTTGCTGCCTGATCAGCCGACAAAGGAGAACCTCGAAATTGAACCGATTATCAACGCACAAAAGACGCAAGAAAATGGCACTGATAACACCAAGTGAAATCTCATCTCTCGCAAGGGAGGTGTTTATCGATGACAGCAAGGCAAACCGATTCATTGACGAAGCCGAAGAAATGGACGTGCGCCCCGTTCTCGGCAGCAAGATGCTGAACTACATCCGCGAAAACGTTTCCACACTCGGCGACCTGATGAACGGTACTACCTACACCTTCAAGGACTTGACTTATACATTCAAAGGCTTGAAGACGGCCATCGCCTACTATGCCTACGCCCGTCTCATTGTTGGCGGGGATATCGAGGTGACTCGTTCAGGGATGAGAAGCCGCGACAGCGACTACTCACACCAAGCACCAATCGAGGAACGGCAGCAGGTGAGCCGTGAATGCTCGGCAATAGCCGACAAGCATATCAACGAAGCACTCGACTACATCAAGAGAACGGAGGCGCTGGCCGCCTATCTCGAAAGGTCACACCGTGCCGATTCCCAGCGCACAAAATGTAAAATTATAGGAGACTAAATCAATGCAACTGCCAATTTCACAAGATGGGCTGACAATCGGCCCCTTCACCGCTAACACGATTGACGGTGTTTTCTATATCAAGCCTACAGGCAACACGGCATCGCTCACGCTTTACTTTGGCATCCTGCCAGGTGGCGTGAAGATGATCAAGCACGACAAAGTCATCTCCATCGACGACACCGACGACGAGACGAGAGGTGTCATCATTATTGGTGGCATTGTCCCGGGCACGCGTCTCAAAATCGTGTCCGATTCCCCCATTGAACAAGCCGAATTTTTGCAACAACTCAAATAATCGAAGCTATGCACTATTGGAATTTACCAACCATGCCAGCATGGAACCTTTCGGCCTATAGAGGCATGCAAGGCGACGCTGCACCAGATGTCAAGTTCCAATACTCGGCAGATGGCGAGAATTGGCACGACACCTTCGACCAGGCAAACGACCTCTATATGCGTACCAGCAACGACGATGGTACCACATGGAGCGCGGCGATGCAGTTCATCCAGGACACATCGCAAGTCGTTGAGGTCGACGAAGTGACAGCGGCAGCTCTTAACTATCTCAACGAGCGAATTAACGGCATTGTGGAGGCTTTGACTCGAGGCCTTCCTTCGCTTCGTGTTGAGGAGTTGACTGTTGCCAGAACCCTTAACGCCTACATCGCAGGAGGTAATTTCTACCTCAATGGTGAAGGTGCTCCTACCATCCTACCCCAATTCAACGGGCAGGAGTATTTCGACGAGACCAATAAGGTGTGGTATAAGGCATCCTTCACAGGGACAGAGCCTACCGCAGCAGCTTGGAAACTAATCACCAACGCTTAAACCAGGAGGATAAAATGTCATATCTACACAAGTACACAGATAAGGCGGCCTACAATGCTGCCACAGACCGCCCGGCAAACGCTCCGAATGTGAGCCTTGCGGGTAATGAGACTATCTTCGACGGCTTTAATACCGTCGTCCCTATCGTTCGCGGACAGCTGCGCATCGGCGACCACCTCGTTTATGACAAGGTGGATTTATGCTGTAAAGTGGTGCGTCATAATGGGTTCAAATTGGCCCAGCTTGACACCAACCGTTATATTGACGGAAAAGCTGTCTATTTCGGAGATATTGACGACAGGCCCTTCTTTGTTGGAGTCGTAAGCCTTGGCGACATAAGGTTTAGCCAGTACAGCCGTTGCAAGCTGACAGGCTTCGACCTTGACAATGGAGGCACAGCAAAGCTGACAGGGCAGAATTTTACCTGTGAGTTCACCTACTCAGCAGGTGCAACCTACACCGAAATTGCCGCTGCGATGACTGCGGCAAAAACAGGTTCCTATGCCACATACTACACCTTTACGGCGCTGGAAGACGGTGTTGGTGTAACAACATGGCCTACGGACCTCACTGTGGCTACAGGTGGCCTGACAAGGACATGGACGAAGGCCATTAAAGCAGACGGCACTGAGGTTGACGGCAAGGTGTCGTGGGACACGCTGGCCCACTACTGCGACCTTACGGAAATCGGCTACAACGCCATGGATATGCGAGGTCTTGACGGTACAGGTAGACTGCATAAGAAGCAGTACATTGAGTATATTCGTACGCTCTCATCGGCAACCACTTTTGGTGACGAGTATTCTGCATTTATGAACCAAGCCACCTTCAACAGCTGCGAAGACGGCACGGTTGGCGGTGCAGATGGTATCGCCCTGTACAATAAGTATGGAGGCAACTATTACGACTATGCCGATGTTTGTGCCGGATTGCGCATGATTAACTACGACGTACCAAGAAAGACTGCAGAGACCCTGCGCACTGGAGAGAAGGCGACAAAGGAACTTGCAGCAGTTAAGCTGACCAATTTTGACGGTACGCTTCTCGATGCATTTCCTGCGGCTGCCGCTGCCCACGCCTACGGTATCACGGTCACGGGTTACACGACGGGCTTTGAGCCAGGCAACTGGCACGAACTCGGAGTTGGTGAACTGTCGCGCATTATGCGTTTGGCCACATCGAGGACCACAACCATCGATGCTGACGACATTCTCAACAAGGCTATTGTTGCAGGCGGTGGTACACCTATTGTCGGCAGTGTGTCACACGCCCTTTGCGGTGCCAACTCGGTCTACACTCAGTTGCTTTTCTACGGGACGAACGGCTACCTCACCAACGGCAACCGTTTCATCACTAACAGGGTGCGGGTTTCCCTCGCTTTGGAATACGAAAAGCCTTGAATCTTAAAACCTTAAAACCTTGCACTGATGTCGGAACTTTCAAAATTTAAGGTCTACACTGACGCGTTGGAAATTGTAAATGCCGTGTTGAAATCGCATAAGCATTTCATACATGAGTATAAGTACACGCTTGGTAATGAGACCGTCACAAAAAGCCTCCAGATGATGGATGCCGTCATTGAGGGCCTGCGTGAATATGACAAAGGTAAGAAGGCAGACAGATATCGCGATGCGATCAAATACGCCGATGAGGTCGAGTCGCGCATTTTGCTTGCCTCCGACAACCAGTGCATGGATAACGAACACGCTGGGTGGTATATAGACCATATCCCGGCATTACGGAAACAGCTCGAAGGACTCGTGAACTCGCTTGCGAGGCGGAATGGCTCATCCACGGACGGCCAGTGAACTTGTGATTAAAAGGACACTATACTGCTTATAACAATGGGTAGTGATTTCGGAAATAGTGGGCAAAACCTTTGCGGTGCCAACTCGGTCAACAATCAGTTGATTTTCAACGGGACGAACGGCAACCTCAACAACAACAACCGTATCAACACTAACAGGGTGCGGGTTTCCCTCGAATTTGATTGCAACGAAACGAGTCCAACGAGCTGTGTTCCATCATCGGAGTGGTTCAAGTATTACCTCATCGCCAGGAAGCACAAGCGCAAGAAAGCGTCTCACATGAGCTTCCGCCTTCATTGCTTCGACAACCTCAGCAACTTGAAGCGCGATGTCGAAAACATGGAGTATATCCCCAAAAAGTCGCAGGCTTTCGTCATCACCAAACCCAAGGTGCGGGAGATTATCGCGGCAGCATTCCAGGACCGCATTGTGCAGACCTATCTCGTCCAGCGTATTCTCCCGGCGATGGAAGCCTACCTACACCCTAACTCCTTTGCTTGTCGAAAGGGAAAAGGTGGTTTGCGTGCGGCACAGCATCTGCATGAGGCAATCTTCGAGGCCACGAACGGCTACACTCAGGATGCATGGGTCTATAAGTTGGATTTCCGCTCCTTCTTTATGAGCATCGACACCGAGCTGTGGACGGTGAGGTTCTGCGAATGGATAGACTCCCACGTTGACGGCAACGACAAGGAAATACTCAAATACATTGCTCGGGTGGTCTATCAAAGCCTCCCGCAGTGCAACTGCGATATTGCTTGCCATCCCATCATGTTCGAGCTGGTGCCAGAGCATAAGAAGCAACTCGGGAAGGCTTCGTTTTTAGGAATCCCTATCGGAAACGTCACATCGCAGGAGTTTGTCCTGTTCGACACCACGGAGTTTCTGCATCTCGTTGAGTGCATCGTTTACGACTTCTCCCACTACACCGACGACAACAGCGGAGTTACAACCGATAAAGAGGGGTTTCTTGCGAAGCTCCCGATCATCGCCGACTTCGCGGAGAAGGAGTGCCATTTCCAGCTGCACCCCGATAAATTCTATTTCCAGCATTACAGCAAAGGTGTGGAGTTTTTAGGTTATAGGCTGAAATATGGTCTTATCCTTCCGTCGAAAAGGTTGATGCACAACTTCCGTTGGAAAATCACCTGCGCCATACGCAATGCCGAGAATGACCGCAAATATATGTTTGCTACTAAGGACAGGTTTCTCTCGGTTGTCAATTCCTGCTGTGGGTTGCTCAAACACACGGCAAGTTTCAATTTCCGCAAGCGTGAGCTATCACGCCTCAAAGAATCTCCCTGGGCCGAGGTGTTCACTTTCGACGAGGAAAATTGGTTAAAGGTCAACATCAAGAAAGGCTACAGGAAGAGAGACTACTATCGGCATATCGCCAAACTTCGTAAACAGCAATTATTCAAACCATCAAACAAACAAGCAGCATGACACAGCAAGAAAAAACAGCGGCCATCAACGAGAAGGCCGCAGCCATCAATGAATTGAAGCGGAAACTCTCTTCCACCGATTACGTCGTGACACGCGACATTGAGCAAGAGGTGGAAATTCCAGCCGACTTCAAGAATGAGCGTCAAGGTTGGCGCGACGATATCAACGCCCTGGAAGCCGAAATCGCCGAACTCGAGGCAATCGAGCCAGACGACGACGATCCGAGCAGAATTATGGAGGAATAAGCCATGCATGAGCGAAACATCATTGGAGGATTCACAGCGGCGGTACTTGCGCCGTTTGTTGAGGGATGGCAGCAGATGCTATGGTTCCTTATCCTTGCCGTGATACTGATAATCGGCGACCTTCGCTTTGGCATAGCCGCATCGAAGAAGAGAGGCGAGAATATACGCCCATCGAGGGCTGTGAGGCGAAGCCTTAACAAGCTCGTTGACTACATCTGCTGGCTATCCATCGCCACCGTGGTAGGAGTCAACTTCGGCAGCGTATTCGGCTTGCCTCTGTTGTCGGTCATCATCATGGCAGTGGTGTGCATCATCGAAATGTCGTCAATCATCGACAACTATTTGGAATACAAGGGCATTAAAAAGAAGGTTAATGTCATCAAGTTAATTGCTCGTATTTTCAAAAGACCAGACTTTGAGGATGTCCTTGAACCATCGAATAATGAATTTAATCCAGAAGAAAAGGAGGTGGAAAATGAGCAAAACTAACATTGGTCTCGTCGATTACTGCAAAAAGCAGCTTGGTAGACCGTACTGGTATGGCGCCTTCGGGCAGAAGGCCACAAAGTCACTCTATGAGTACCTCAAAAAGACCTATCCCAAGTATTACACCGCCGACGACTTCAAGGACCAGTTGGGAAAGAAGGTGCACGACTGCGTAGGATTGATCAAGGGGTATTTTTGGACGAAGGGCTCGGACTCGACCGAATACGAATACCAGAGCAACGACATGAAAGACATATCAGCCGACATGCTGTACAACCTCGCCGAACGCAAGGGTACCAACATGGACGAAATGCCAAGAGTTCCCGGTGTCGCAGTCTTTATGCCCGGGCACGTAGGCGTGTACATTGGAGGATGCTGGGTGATTGAGGCCCGTGGGCACGCGTATGGTGTAGTGAAAACCAAACTTTGCCAGCGCAAATGGACAAAATGGGCATTCATTCCTGGACTTGAATATCATAATGAAATAACCAATTAAAGAAAGGAGCAAAAATGAAGAAAATCGCAATTTGGCTCTCGGAGCACGCGGTAGTGCTGGGGAGCGGTGGAAAAGACAGTGTGCTGCATCTGTGGTGCATTGTAATCTCGTTCGTCCTGATGACCCTGTTCGGCATCTTGGGCTGGAATGGCAAGGCCTTTGAGGTGCTTTGCGCCGTCCTATTCCTCGGTGGGTCGGTAGTTCCGCCCATCGTGGCAGGAATCATTGCCTTGGTGAAGCATGATAAGTGGAATCCGTGGTACTGGTTCCCCATCGTCATCGGATTTGTCATTGGCGGCATCCTCGCCATAGTTGTCGGACTTATTGGTGGATGGTGTTCGCTATGGTAAAGAAACTTATCAAACTGCTCTATGACGTGAAGGCCGACAAGTGGCTACACCTGATTTGTGGATTGATTATCGCGCAGATAGCGTTTGCGCTACTCAGTCTCGATCTGCGTCTGCCTCAATGGGGTACTGCAATACTTGCACTTTGGACCTCTGCGTGTGCTGGCGGGGCAAAAGAGTTGATAGACCATTGCTTCAACGGCGTGCCGTCCTGGGCTGACTTTTGGTTTACCCTTGCAGGTGGCGCTATTGGTGTGGGTCTCGCAATGCTGATACTGATATGAAGAAAGAGACAAAGAACAATTTGATAATTGTGTCGCTGCTTTTATTGGTCATTGTCAGCGGCTTGCTTGGTGGCATGATTGGTTACAACCGAGCCAAAGCGAAATGCCAGACGCAGACCGGGACCGTGAGCGATACGACCTGGTTCACTCTTACCGAGGAAATCCCGGTACCATCCCCACCAGACACGGTGACAAAAGTCGTAACAAAGGAAGTGTTGGTGCCGCTCGCTGATGTGGAGATAGATACCGACGTTGACTCGGCTCGGGTCACTCTACCGTTCGAGCAGCACCACGCCACCTTGGAAGACGTGGCCGAGGTATGGTATAGCGGTTATCAAACGAAGATTGATAGTGCTGTGGTATATCGACACGTCGTCACCGAAATTATAAAGCAACCCTATGAGGTTACGGTGGCCAAGGAGCCGGTACTTACATTGGATGTCGGCATTGGCAATCACCAGTGGCAGACCCTTGATCCGTATGTCTTCGCCAAAGCCACCATCAAGGCTGACAGATGGAAGATTGAGCCGTATGCAGGCTATTCATATACAAGACAGCCGATGTTTGGGGTGAGCGTCTCGTATAGCATGGTTTTGATACGGTGATGATTATTGGGAAATTTTTCTCTGGTTTCCGAAAATTTCCTATCTTTGCGGAGTCGAAAAGGTCTTTTCGATGTCCCTTTCGGAGCGGTCAGCGATGGCCGCTCCTTCTGTTTGGTTGCAAATGTTGAATAATTGTTGCACAATTTGGATTTTGCCATTTTCATACAAAGCGGGTTTTCACCGATTTGCGTAGTGTTTTCCTCGGTGCATGGCATGCAAGAGGTCATCGGTTCGACTCCGTTATGCTCCACAAACAAAAAAGCCTCACCGTTGGTGAGGCTTTTTTGTTTTACTGGTTCAGTTCTTGCATGGCACGTTGCAGAATCTCATCCATTGGCGCATAGATGGGATAGAAGCCCTCGTCGTCAAAGAGGTCGCGGGCAATGTAGGCCTTCAACAAGGTGTTGGCCTCGCGGCGCGCCACCTGCTGTTGTTCTTCAGTTCCCTTGATACCCTTCTCCCCTGCTCGCTTCACCAACTCACCAAACATGGCGTCGCTCACTGCAAAAGAATGATCAAACGCCTCAACACTCTTATACCGCTGCAGCTGCGGACGGTGCTTGTCGGTGTAATCGAAAGCATACTGGTAGAGCAAGCCGGTATTAACGATGCGGTTGAAGTAATACTCAGTACTGTCGTCAACAAGCGGCACATAGATATCAGGCATAATGCCCCCACCACCGTAGACGGTCTTTCCCTTCGGGGTGGTGAATTTCAACGAATCGGCGAAATGGATGCTGTCGGGATGGAAAAGCTCACCATTTTGGTAGCGGTCGTAGGATTCAAGCAAGTATTCCTCCTTATTACCGCTGTAGGGCTTTTGGATGCATCGACCCGTAGGCGTGTAATAGCGGGCCACGGTGAGACGAATGGCCGACTGGTCGCTGAGCATGATCTGTTCTTGCACCAGGCCCTTGCCGAAGGAACGGCGCCCGATGATGGTGCCACGGTCATTGTCCTGCAAAGCTCCAGCAACGATTTCGCTCGCACTGGCCGACTCACCATCAATAAGGACCACCACTGGCATTTCTTCCAGCATACCACGACGACGTGCTTTCATATAGTTCCGCGGTCGGTTGCGCCCTTCGGTGTAGACGATGAGGCTGCCCTTGGGTAGAAACTCGTCGGCGATGTCGACGGCAGCAGCAAGATAGCCACCCGTATTGCCGCGAAGGTCGAATATAAGCTGCTTCATGCCTTGGGCTTCCAAATTAATCACCGCATTCTTGAACTCACTCACCGTAGTGGCTGAGAACTTGCTCAGCTTGAGATATCCTGTCTTTTCGTCCAGCATATAGGCGATGTCGACGCTATAGGTCGGGATGGCATCGCGAGTGATGGTGTAGTCAAGCAAGCCCTCTACCCCACGGCGTAATATGCGCACACGTACCTTGGTCCCTTTTGGTCCTTTCAGCTTACGCATCACGTCTTCGTTCTTCAGCTTCTTATTGGCCATCAAGGTGTCGTCGACATAGACGATACGGTCGCCCGCAAGGAGACCCACCTTCTCGGAAGGTCCTCCTTTGATGACGTTGACGATGGCAACGGTGTCTTTTTCCAAGCGGAACTGCACGCCGATGCCGTCGAAGCTGCCCAAGAGCGGGTCGTTCACCTCGTTGAAATCGTCCAAAGAGATATAGTCGCTATGCGGGTCGAGCTCCTCCATCAAAGCAGCAATAGCCTCGTCTTGCAACTTCTGCGCATCGGGCTTTTCAACATAGTCGTTGTCCACATACCACATCACCTCGTCGAATTTGGTGCCACCTTCGACTTGAATCTTCTTGGCTACACCTTTATTAATATATAGGCCGATGAGGATGCCTAACAAGAGCAGGATGATGACCCAGATGGGGCGAATTCGATTTTCCATTGTTTCTATTAATTAGGAATGCTGAATGAGGAATGCTGAATAATGAGGTTCATTCCGCATTCAACATTCAGCATTCAACATTCAGCATTCAGCATTAAATACTATACTGTAGCGCTTGACAGCTCAAGGTTGCGGTCCATCTTGCGGAACAAGCCTTGCAGCACCGTGCCGGGACCCACCTCAACGACTGAACGCACGCCCGTGGCAAGGATGTTGCTCATGGTCTGCGTCCACAGCACTGGAGAGGTAAGCTGGGCGATGAGGTTCTTCTTGATGATTTCAGGGTCGTTGACCGATTGTCCGGTGACGTTTTGGTAGATGGGGCAAATGCCTTGGTTGAAAGTCGTCTCCTTGATGGCGTCAGCCAATTCCACTCGAGCCGGCTCCATCAGCGGGCTATGGAATGCACCGCCCACACTCAGCGGCACCACGCGCTTGGCACCCGCTTCCTTCAGCTTCTCAGAAGCGGCAGCCACACCCTCCACCGAGCCAGAGATGACCAATTGGCCAGGACAGTTGTAGTTGGCAGGCACCACCACCAAATCCTTCACCGAGTTGCAGATGCTCTCGATGGTGGCATCTTCCATGCCAATGACGGCTGCCATAGTGCCAGGCTGAGCCTCACAGGCCTTCTGCATGGCCATCGCACGCTTGCTCACAAGACGCAAACCGTCTTCAAAACCGAGCACCTTGTTGGCGACAAGGGCAGAAAACTCACCCAAAGAATGTCCTGCCACCATGGTGGGATCGAAATCCTCGAGCATCGAAGCCAAGATGACCGAATGAAGGAAGATGGCCGGTTGCGTCACCTTGGTTTGACGCAAGTCTTCTTCCGTGCCTTCAAACATAACATCCGTGATCTTAAACTTCAGGATACTATTGGCTTTCTTGAACATATCCTTGGCTTTCGGGAACTTGTCATACAAATCCTTTCCCATCCCGACAAATTGGGCCCCTTGACCGGGGAAAACATATGCTTTTATCATTGTGTGATTTAAAATTTAATATTCAAAGATTCAAAATTCAAAGATTTAGTGTAGGTTGCTACCTATCAATTGGAAAAACTCTTCCCGTGTCGACTCGCGTTCAAAGGCACCTATGAAGTCGCTCGTTGTGGTCACCGCGCTCTGCTTCTGCACACCACGCATCGACATGCACAAATGTCGTGCCTCGATGACGACGGCAACGCCCAAGGGGTGTAAGGCCTCGTTGATGGCATTCTTGATCTGGGTGGTCAGGCGTTCCTGCACCTGAAGGCGACGCGAATAAGCCTCAACCACACGGGCAATCTTGCTCAACCCCGTGATATAGCCATTGGGGATGTATCCCACGTGTGCCTTGCCGATGAATGGAATCAGATGGTGCTCACACAACGAATACACTTCAATGTCCTTGACGATAACCATCTGACGGTAGTCCTCCTTGAACTTGGCTGACAACAAGATTTCCATCGGGTCCTGCTGATAGCCATGGGTAAGGAACTGCATCGACCTCGCCATGCGCAAAGGCGTCTTCAGAAGGCCCTCACGCTGGGGGTCTTCACCCAAGAGCTCCAGGATGGCGGTGTAATGCTCCTGAAGTTTGGCCAAACGCTCGGGGTCGTACTGTTCGATGGCTTCGTACCCGAGGCGTTTCCTATGCATTTCATCCATCGTCAACCGATTTTTTGCTTAGGCATGGCCACCGTCGACTGCTGTCCCATAACGCACTTGCCCGTAAACTGGGCACCCACTTCGATGAGCAGTTGTTTGGTGTTCAGGTCGACTTCCACTTTCGAGGTCGACTTCAAGGCGGTCAGTTCTTCCGTAGTGATATTACCTTTCACCACGCCTGATATTTCGGCTTGTTTGCAGTTGAGGTCGCCTTCCATGACGCCGGTTTGGCCAATCACGACCTTACCGTTGGATTTCAGCGAGCCAATCAGATGTCCGTCGATACGGATGTCGCCATTCGATTCAATGTCACCCTTGATGGTGGTGCCGGTACCGAGGAGATTACGTACTTGTGATTCCATTAGTGCCATAACGCTTTATTTTTTAATGTTGGATTCGTAAAAAGTGTTGTATTCGTCCATGTCTTTCGACTGGTAGAAGAGAGGATAGTTCTTGATAGATATAGGTATGATCTTGTATTTCGCCTTGTCGATGCCGCCAAAGACATAGTCGGACATTTGCATCGAGGTGATGTAGTCGGCGGCTTTCTGTTGGCTTTCAAAGCTGCCTATGGTGATGATAGTGCGCGCATCGTCAAGCACAACGTTTTTAACGTTGAATGTACGCGTGCGGTGCTCCTTCTTGTTGAAGTCGCTGATGCGAACCAACATCGGGTCGACACGCACCGACTTGGAGTCACACACGATCATGGCAAAATGCTCAATATTGGGTTCGTATGTGTATAAAGCGGCTTTCTTCACTTCTGGCTTATCGCCACCTTCGCCTTTATCGATATCCGTCAACACCAAACCGAGATGATACTCCTCATTGACATTCTCCAGCACACGTTGGGCGTATGGAGTGATGCTGCTGTGAGGATAGGTGCGCACCAAGTTGTACAAGGCGAAAGCCATGGTGTCAACCGATACCAAACGTCCTTCGGCAACGGCATGCAGGAAAGCAAAACGTGGCATGAAAGCGGTATCGGATTCATATAGCTTCATGGCTCGTTCGGTGTTCATCTTCACGCGATAGAACTGACCCTGCTCAAAGGCCTCATAGGTCTTGCTGTAGAAATTGGAGGCTTCCCGCTCTTGCTCTTGGAGTTTCTCGAAATAGCTCGGGTCGTTGATAAACTCAGCATAGCTCGAAGTGGGATACTTGTCAAAGATCTTACCTTTGTAGACCAACGATTCTTCTTCGTGATTGAGGTCTTTGTGCAACTTATAGAGTGCATACCATGTGGGCAGCTCCTGCTTGTTGTTCGGATAACGGTTGTCGAGCTGTTCATACGACTCGATGGAACGAGGCAAATCCGACAAACGGTCCATATAGAGGAATCCCAGATGATAAAGACCATCGGCAATAAGCGAGTCGGCCACTTCTTTCTGTTCAGGAGAAAAAGGCAGGTCGACGAGATAGTAACCACGATCGTGGGGCGTGAGGGAGCCACTCAAGGTGTCTTGTTTGGCGCCCTGGCCTGCAGTCGGATCTCCTCCTCCATCGCCATTGAGGGCTGCAGCCAGACTCCTACGGTCGCTGATGCGCCAGTTATCCTCGTTCTTACGCATACCCCACTTGCGGGTAAATTCCGTGATGCCCTTCGAGACCGAAGTCTGGTTGTAGAAATACCAAGAGCCACTGGTCGGGTTTGAGGTCGGTTCCGACTTGACTTGATCGTCGCCCACAGTCGAACCCATCAGTGCCAGCTGCTCCTCATATTCACGACGTTCCTTCTCGATTTGCTCTTGTTCGATGACTTGCGCGATGATGCGGTCGATGAGGGCATTGCGCGACACCGAGTCCATGGCAGCCACACGCATCAAGCTGTCTTGAGTACGCACCACGTTGGAATACATCACCAGTTCGTTCAGCGTCCGCGAGATGTTCATGATGCTGTCGTAGCCTTCATACTCGCGGTTCATGCTGGTGACAGCGGTATCGTAATAAGCTTGTGCGAGCTCGTATTGGTTTTTCTCGAAGAGCATCGAAGCCGCTTTCAGCGACGACTGTGCCCTTTGAATCTGGTTGTCCTTGTAGGCAGCCACCGACTTACGAAGGTAGTCGATGGACTTGTTTTCGTCGCCTTCGCGGAGAGCAAGCTCTGCCATGGCATAATAGATGCGGTCGCGGTATTCCTCATTGTTGGAGTCGCGCAGCATCTTGTTCAGCATCTTATACAGCTCTGTAGCGTTATCTGACGTGCCCATCTTGGCCATATTCATCCTCGACTCAAACACCATCTCATACTCGGGATTGCGCTTGATGACCTTCTTGAACTGCGCCGTGGCACGTTGCGCATCGCCTTGATGCATATAGATCTGCCCCAAGATGAACATAGCGCGGGTGCGCAGGTCTTGGTCACGGTTGAGCAGGATGCCGTTTTTCAGGTATTTGACAGCATTGTTGTAGTCCTTGACAGCGATGTAGTAGTCGGCGATGGTGAAGTCGAGATTACGCATCAGCTCCTTAGGCTGTTTGTTCAGTCCAGCCACCTTAGCTTGCAACTGCTCAATCATGGCCACAGCCTTGGGGTATTCTTCGGTTTGGATATAGGTCTTGATGAGCCACATGTTGGCCACATGCGCGATATCGTTGTAGTTGTATTCGTTGGCCACAAAGTCGAAGGTGCGCTTGGCCGGGATGTAGTCGTGCTTGAAGAAATGTGCCTTACCCATGACGAGATAGGCATCGTCAATCCATTTCACGCGCTCGCGGCTACCGAAGTTCATGGAGTGTTTTTGGACGCAGATGGAGGTCTTTTCCAAGGCGCGGTCCATGGTGGAATTGAGCGACATTCCGTTCTGCTGCGTGCCGTAGTTGTAGACGCGGAGCACCTTGGTGTAATCGTCTTTCACGGCCGTGCGGAGTTGCTTCTCGCCGTCCATCACTGCCAATTCTCCGTTGAAATAGATGTTGTAATGGCTCGTCAGGTTATGGTACATGCGGCGGGTCAGCGTGTTTTTCTTGGTCGAGCAGCCACTCAAAAGCAGCAGCGCCATCACGCAGCCCATCGTCATGATTATGTTGGTTCTTCTATGCACTTCGTTGTCGTTTTAATAAAAGGATAACTCCAATTTGGCTCGGATATTACAAAAGAGCCACAGAAAAGTCATTGGCGCTGTCCGTACCATTTTTTGGCCTCAATGAGGAGGATCTCCTCGGTAGGGTCGGTCAAGGCCGAACGCATCTGGTTGGCGATGCTGTCGGTCGTGGTCTTAAACTCGTCCAAAAGCAGGCGGTCGAAGTCGGCTTGGCGGCTCTTGGCGATGCCTTCGCGCTGCTGTTGCAGGGCTTGCAAGGCTTTATCCTTGTATTCGTCCAAGGCAAGATAAGGCATCAGGCCTTCCACCAGCTGTAGACTGTCGTCCGACCAGTCGAAACGGAGGCCTTCGTCGAGCGACTTCAGCTCATATTTCTTGCAGAGCTCAGGCAGTTGGCCTTGTATCTTCTCCACCTCACGACCAAAGTCGACGGCAAGGCGTTCTGTCCGTTCCTTCTCCACGTTGGCCTTGATCTTAGGCACGTAGATGATGGCCAAACCAGCCAACACAAGGAGCACGACAGCCAAGATAATCAACTTCACGAAGGAATGGCCCTTGGTGATGGCCGAGCGGACGTCGTTAATGCTATCGAAACGCTGTTCCTTGGAAAACTGCGTGCAGTGGGTGGCGATGGCGCCAAACTGCTTGGAAATATTGCGCTCGCCGATGAACTCCATGATCTTGCCGATGGAATAGATATCGGCGCGGTTGTCGATGTCTTCACCTTTGATGATTTCGGGGGCCACAAACTCCATCTCCTTGATGAGCAGCTCGCGGTCGGCATCCTGTTTGGTCTCGGGAATGCCAATGTCGATGAGCTTGGCACGGCAGTCGGCAGCCGTCACCATGATGTTGTCGGGGTTGAGGTTGCAGTGCACGATGCCGTTGCGTTGAAGGTAATACAGCGCTTCGCACACCTCGGCGAGGACGCTCTTCACCTGTTTTTCCGACAAGGTGCCCACGCGCACATGCTCGGCCAGCGATTTGCCTTCGATGTATTCAAAGATGATGCAGTCGCCCAAGCCTTCGATTTGGACGAAGTCCAAGGCCTTGCGGATATATTTGTTGTCGAGCATCGATGTGGTCTCGTATTCCTCTCGCAGCGAGGCACGGCAGGCGGCATCGTTGGCCAATTCCTGCTTCAACGTCTTGACAATGACTTTCTTGCCGTTGTTAGTTGCCGTAAAGACGCGGCTGTTTCCATAGCGCGAGGTATGGAGAAGCCGGAGGTTGGTGTAGTCGTTTGAAAAGTTATTCTCTGACATTCCTATATTAATATTTGGGCGCAAAGATAACGCATTTTTCCGAAACTACGGCAAAAGTGTTTGGGAAAGTGCTTTTTTAGCTTTTTTTCTACTGAAACTCAAAAGATATTGTGTATCTTTGCACATTGAAAAACAAAAAGAGAGCAAACCATGACACAACTTACCTTGAATGTGACTGATGAAAGCCTGATTCCGATGCTGCGGAAGCTCTTCCGCGCCATGGAAGGCGTTGAAATCGCCCCGCGTCGCCGCAGGAAAAGCGGCATCGAACTGGCATACGAGGATGTCGAGGCGGGGAGAGTTACCAAATGGAACAGTCCAGATGAAATGTTCAACACCTTGATGGCCAAATGAAATACACTGTTTTGACCACACACCGTTTCGAGAAAGCATTTAAGCTATGCATGAAACGCAATTATCCTATGCATCTTCTGCAAAAGGTAGTTAATCAGCTCGCTGAAACAGGCTCATTGCCTCAGGAATACTACCCCCATAAGCTTTCCGGCTTCAAAGGCAACAACACGTGGGAATGTCATATCCAGCCTGACTGGTTGCTCGTTTAGGAACAAAACGACACTCAGCTTACCCTTTTGATGCTCAATACGGGGACGCATTCCGACCTGTTTTGAGCTTCCACATTCTGTTTTAAACTCTTTCATCCTCCCGATACTCCAGGATATCCCCCGGTGTGCATTGCAACTCGCGGCAGATGGCGTCTAAGGTGCTGAGGCGGATGGCCTTGGCCTTACCCGTCTTGAGGATGGAGAGGTTGGCCTGGGTGAGGCCGATGCGCTCGGCCAGTTCGTTGGAGCGCATCTTACGCTTCGCCAGCATTACGTCTAAGTTCATTATTATCATAGGCGAATCAGCTTTTGACTTGGGACTGAAGGACACGAGACCATTTTACTTGTTCACAACCATACGCAAGGTTTGTGTCAAACCTTTATCATCTGTAATCCTTAATACATAAATACCATCAGCCAAAGCCTCCACATTCGCCTCGTTGCCCCGAAAGTTCATCACACGCTGTCCCAATGCATTATAAACCTCTGTCTCCACAGCTTCCACTCCTCCGACCCGGACTGTCTCCTTGGCAGGATTGGGATAGACGAACGCCATGTCCTCTTCTTGGATTTCGTCAAGTCCCACAGTGCCATCAGCATTAATCTTCAAGGCGAAAACATCGAATCTCTGCGCTTGAAAATCCCCTAGGGAACCAACCACCAGGCACCCCCCGTCACTGGTGGCATTAATGACCATGGCCTGATAATTTCCGTCCCTCAAAAAACGCTTCTTCCATTCAATATTGAGATCTTGGTTGGTTTTAGTAACCACAATTCCAGTGGGATAAGGTTGTTGCAAAAAGCCATATTGAGGTAGCTCATTAAGAATGGAGCATTGAAACACATTGCATCCCTCATTGACGATTTCTTTGAAATCCATAGACCTGAAAAAAGCAGGATATTCAAGGCTGTCGTTCATGTGTTCGGTGACAAGCATATTCTCTGGCTGATGAAAACCGTTCTCGTATTTGGCCAAGATAACAGAACGGTCGTTGGCATAAGAAGGACCGTTGGCATAGTGCAGACTTTCCAACAATCTCGAGGAAACCACATAAGACCCATCCGGAAGCATGGCAGCCTGGCTATTAATCATATCATGAATGAAATAATGGCAAAAGTCGCCACCGACCCCTTCGGGGTATGACCATTGGAAAATACTGTCTCGACTGACAGGGTTCAATGATTGGTCGAAGGTCAAAATGCCCATGTGAGAAGGGCCAATATTACCAAAAAGACCTACCCTGTCATCTTCGTCATGAAAAAGATTACACACTTCCACCAAAGAATCTACTTCCAACCTTTGACAATTGAGTAGATTGCCGTCAAAATCAAATCTAGTAAGAAAAATGGAGTTGGGCATCTCTCCTGACCTTGATGTCAAAGCAGCGTAAATGCTCGTTCCCGACAAAAGGAATTTTGCATCATAGAATCTGCTTCCTTCATCGAAGAAAGAGCAGGCAATCGTTCTCCTTGAAACAATGTTCAAATCTTCATCGACACTCAGGAGCATAAGCGCTGCCGTACTGCCATCGGCAGGGTGACTGGGGCATAAGACCATATACTCATCTCCATTGTCTTCGGGCAAATGCAGGATCCTATAGGCATAGATGGTCGTATCTTCTGCCATAACACTTCTCTTAGCTTGAATCTCTCCTTCAACTGACAATTTCAACAACATACTACTTGGCCCCCAATAGTCATACGCACTGACCAGGAAGCCGCCATCCGAAGTTTCTATGGCGTCGGTTACAAACCATGAGTGATCCACCTCGGAATAGGTGGTTAGGAAGCCTTTGCTGCCAGAGAGAGACAACAAAACATAACCAAACCGAACAACAAATTTCTTTTCAACATAATTGCAACAATAAATACCCTGCAAAAATACAAATTTTATCGAATTGCGATAATTTTTTGTTGAAATTTTGAATAATTGCACGACTTAAATAAAAATCGCGGAAAAAATTCCGCAAAATTTTGAAAAATCGCGGAAAAAATTCCTCAGTTTTGAAATTCTCACCATGATTTCAAAAATCTTCGTGACAATTTGTCAGTTTTTTGTATTTTTGCCGCTCCATTGTCGGGAACTACGTCCCGTAGTTCCATTTTCAAACTGCGGGACGCAGTTTGCGACAATGAGATGACAATGGATTGAAAATTAAACAAATACAAATAAGATGAAGATCTCTTATAACTGGTTGAAACAATACGTCAACTGCGATTATCCGGCCGAGAAGGTCAGCGAACTGCTCACCTCGACGGGCCTTGAAGTGGAAGACCTCGAGCGTTTTGAGTCGGTGAAGGGTGCCTTGAAAGGCGTCGTCGTGGGCAAGGTGCTCACCTGCATCGACCACCCCAACTCCGACCACCTGCATATCACCACCGTCGACGTGGGCGGCGAGGAGCCCCTGCACATCGTGTGCGGCGCACCTAATGTGGCGGCTGGCCAAAAGGTGCTCGTAGCTACCATCAACACCGAACTCTGGATTGGCGACGAACATATCACCATCAAGAAAGGCAAAATCCGTGGCGAGGTCAGCGAAGGCATGATTTGCGCCGAGGACGAACTGCAACTTGGCACCTCGCACGAAGGCATCATGGTGCTGCCCGACGATTACGAAGTGGGTAAGCCCGCCTCGTTCTATTTCCCTGTGGAAGAGGATTATACCATCGAAATCGGCCTCACAGCCAACCGCAGCGACGCCACCTCACACATCGGCTCAGCCCGCGACCTGGTGGCCGCCCTCAACCAGCGCGAGAACACCACGAAATACCACCTCATCCGTCCCTCGGTCGATGACTTCAAAGTGGAAAACCACGACAACGACATCGACGTGGTCGTTGAAGACACGCAAGCCTGCCCGCGCTACTCTGGCGTGACCGTCAGCGGCGTGAAAGTCGGCGAGTCACCAGCATGGCTGAAGAACCGCCTTGCTGCTGTCGGCATCCGCAGCATCAACAACATCGTCGACATCACCAACTACGTGCTGATGGAAGTCGGCCAGCCCATGCACGCCTTCGACGCCGACAAAATCACAGGCAAGAAGGTCGTAGTGAAATGCATGCCTGAAGGTACGCCTTTCGTCACCCTCGACGGCGTGGAACGCAAGCTCAACAGCCGCAACCTGATGATTTGCAACGCCGAAGAACCCATGTGCATCGCAGGCGTGTTTGGCGGACAGAAGTCGGGCGTGACCATGGATACCACTAACGTCTTCCTCGAGAGTGCCTACTTCAACCCCACCAGCATCCGCAAGACCTCCAAGTTCCACGGCCTGCAGACTGATGCATCGTTCCGCTACGAGCGCGGCGCCGACCCCAACATCACCCTCTTCGCCCTGAAACGTGCCGCCTTATTAATAAAGGAGCTTGCCGGGGGAACGATTTCTTCCGAAATCAAGGACGTGAAGAACGGCGACTTCGCCCCTGCCCGCGTGGACCTGAAATTTGACTACCTGAACAAAATGGCTGGCAAGGTCATCGACCCAGTCCAAGCCGTCAACATACTGAAGAGCCTTGAGTGCCAAGTCGTTGAGCAAGACGACAAGCACGTGGTCGTCGACGTGCACACCAGCAAGGTCGACGTGACGCGTCCCGCCGATGTGGTCGAGGAAATCCTCCGCATCTACGGCTACGACAACATCGAGATCCCGAGCCGTATCCACGCCTCCATCAGCCGCGCCACCAAGCCCGACGCCGACAAGATGCAGCAGAAGATCAGCGACATGCTCGTCGCCAACGGCTTCTACGAAATCATGAACAACTCGCTCACCAAGGCCGCCTACAGCGAGGCCTTCCCCGCCTTCGACCCTGCCCAGAACGTGAAGATTTTGAACCCGCTCAGCAGCGACCTCAACGTGATGCGTCAGACCCTGATGTGGGGCGGACTCGAGAGCATCGCCTTCAACCAAAACCGTAAGGTCAGCGACATGAAGTTCTTCGAGTTCGGCAGCGTGTATTTCTTCGATGCGAGCAAAGTCGGCGACGAGACCAAGCCGCTCAAGCCCTATAACGAGCACACCTGCCTCGACCTCTTCCTCACCGGCAACAAGCAAGCTGAGCTGTGGAACGCCCCGAGCAAGGCCCTCGACTACTTCGACCTGAAGGAATACGTCATGGGCGTGCTCAACCACTTCAAGTTCGATTTCAAGGCCTTGGAAGCCAAGGAAGCCAACCTGCCGCATTTCGACTACGCCACCACCTATTGCGTCGATGGCAAGGAGGTCGTCACCCTCGGCAAGCTCAGCAAGAAAACCTTGAAGCACTTCGACCTGAAGAAAGACGTCTACTACGCCACCTTCAATTGGACACTGATGATGCAATGCCTGGCCAAGGCCAAGGAAGTGCACTTCGAGCCGCTGTCGAAGTTCCCCGCCGTGCGCCGCGACCTCGCCATGATCTTCGACAAGAACGTCACCTTCGACGAAGTCAAGAAAGTCGCCATGGCCGCCGAGAACAAGATTCTGCAATCGATGAGTCTCTTTGACGTCTACGAAGGCGAGAAAATCCCGGAAGGCAAGAAACAGTATGCCATGAGCTTCGTCCTGATGTCGCCCACCACCACCCTCACCGACAAGGTGATTGAGAAGACGATGGGTAAGATTCAAGGGGCTATGGAACAACAACTTGGTGCAGTACTTAGATAGTTGAAAGGACTATGGCTTATGGCCTATGACTATGGCCTGGCCCACGAAAAACTTTGGGTTTCATGCTTCCGGTGGGACAAGCCATAGGCCATGAACCATAAGCCATAGTAACTGAACAACTGAACAACTGACTAACTGAACAACTAACATGGACGTTCAAGCAATAAAACGGACCTTCGGCATCATCGGCACCGACCCTAAGTTGGACCGCGCCATCGGCATCGCAGTACAGGTGGCCGCCACCGACCTCACCGTGCTCATCACGGGCGAGAGCGGCACGGGCAAGGACGTGTTTCCGAAGATCATCCACCAAAACAGTGCCCGCAAGCACGGCCAATACTTTGCCGTGAACTGCGGCGCCATCCCCGAAGGCACCATCGACTCGGAGCTGTTCGGCCACGAGAAAGGTGCTTTCACTGGTGCCGTGGGCGAGCGCAAAGGTTACTTCGAGATTGCCGACAAAGGCACCCTCTTCTTGGACGAGGTCGGTGAGTTGCCCCTCTCTACCCAAGCAAGATTGTTGCGTGTGCTCGAAAACGGCGAATTCATCCGCGTAGGCGGCTCCAAGGTGATGAAGACCAACGTCCGCATCGTGGCCGCCACTAACGTCGACCTACCCCTGGCAATCGAGAAAGGCCGTTTCCGCGAGGACCTTTATTACAGGCTGAACACCATTCCGATTCACATCCCCGCCCTGCGCGAGAGGAAGGCCGACATCCCGCTCTTGTTCCGCAAATTTGCCTCCGACTTCGCCGAGCGCAACCACATCCCCGCCATCACGCTGACGCCCGATGCGATGAAGATGATGGAAAACTACCGCTGGGACGGCAACGTACGCCAGCTGAAGAACGTCACGGAGCAGATTTCCATCATGGAGACTGAACGCACCATCACGGCGGAGACCTTGGCCAAATACCTGCCTGTCAGGGTGCAAAGCAACCTGCCCGTGCTGCTGCCGCGTGAGGACACGCCAGAGGGCATGTCGGAGCGCGACCTGCTCTATCGCGTGCTCTTCGACATGAAGAAAGACATCGCAGAGTTGCGCGCCCAGGTCAACAACATCAGCAGCGGACATCCGATGGAGACCAACTACACACAAGCCACCCCCGTGACCCAAATCGGCGACACCGTTGTGACCCGCGTCAGCCAAACCGAGCCGGAAACGACCGACCAGGAGTTTGCCGAGTTCGTCCCCGCCGAAGAGACGCACTATGCTGGCTCGTCAAGTCCCGAGACGCTTTCACTCGAACACCACGAGAAAGAGATGATCATTAAGGCGCTGGAAGCCCATCGCGGCAAACGCAAAGACGCCGCCAAGGCCTTGGGCATCAGCGAACGCACCTTGTACAGAAAAATCAACGAATACGGCATCAACCTATGAGGATGAAGGCGAAAATAGCGGTTTTAGTGATGGTTTTGGCATTGGTTTGTCAAGGTTGTGGCATCTATTCCTTCTCGGGTGCTTCGATACCCGCAGAAGCCAAGACCGTCTCGGTGGACTATTTTCCTAACCACGCCCAGCTCGTCAACCCGCTACTCAGCAACAACCTCACCAATGCCTTACGTGATGCGATGACCAACCAAACCACCTTGGACATGGTGGAAACGGGTGGCGACCTGGCCTTCGAAGGCGAAATCACCGACTACAAGACCAATCCCGTGGCCATCACCTCGGGGCAGACCGCAGCCATGAACCGACTGACCATCACTGTGAAAGTCAGGTTCAGCAACCGTATTGATGACTCTAAAGACTTTGAACAAACCTTCTCACGCTACGAAGACTACCCCAGTGACCAAGACCTGAACTCTGTGCAGGAGTCGCTGACAACAACGATAATCGATCAACTGGTAGAAGATATCTTTAATAAGGCATTAGTAAACTGGTAATTATGAATGACGAATGTGGAATGCTGAAATCGCAGATTCAGCGAAGCTAATGCTGAATGAAGCAACGCGTCAACTCTCAACTCTAAACCCTAAACTCTAAACTAAAAATTGGATAGCAAGCAACTGATAGGATACATGACGCGGCCCGAGCGGCTGAAAGGCGAGGCTGTGAAAGAGATGGAACAACTGGTGGCCGATTATCCCTATTTCGGCATCGGTCAGACCCTGTTGGCCGTAGCCTACCAGAACAATGGTGACGAGCGTTACGACAGCCAACTGAGACGTACGGCCGCTCTCATGCCCAACCGCGACAAACTCCGTCTTTTCACCTTGATTGCCCGCCACCGTTGGGAGAGCGAGCCCGAGGTGCCTGCGTTGCCAGATGAATTCACCCCCGAAGAAGAAACGGTGCCCACCGACAATGTGTTCTCCAATATCGAGCCCATCGAAACAACGGAAGAGCAGAACACGGGCATCATCCGCGAGAAAGTGTTCATCATCCCCGAGATCGACCTCAGCGGTAGCCATGAAGAACTCTCAGCCGAGATGGCCTTACTTGACGAGAAGCGCAAATCGCTGGACGAGTTGAAAGCCATCATCGCCAACCGTCTGAAAGAAATCGAAGCGGAGAAACAAAAGAAAGAAACCGAAGAAGACAAGCCGAAGAAACTCTCTCGCAAAGAACTGATAGACAAATTCATACTTGAGAATCCAAGCATCTCAAGACCTAAAGCCGAGTTCTACAACCCCATCTCGGTGGCGCAGAACAGCATCATCGACCAAGAGAACATCGTGAGCGAAACTTTGGCCAAAATCTATGAAAAACAGGGATATTTTGAGAAGGCAATATCAATTTATGAAAAATTATGCTTGAAATATCCAGAAAAAAGTCGTTATTTTGCAGCCCAAATTGAAAGGGTACAGAAAATTAATCATTAAATCTATAAAAATGTACACAGTAGTAGTAATTTTAATCCTGATTGTCAGCGTGTTATTAGGGTTGATCGTTCTGGTTCAGAACTCAAAAGGCGGTGGTTTGGTCTCCAATTTTGGAGGTGCCAATCAGATGATGGGCGTTCGTCAGACGACCGATTTCCTTGAAAAAGCCACATGGACGATAGGCGGCATCTTGGTTGTGCTCTGCCTCATCTCGAGCATAACACTTCCCAAGAACTCCAAAGAAGGCGCTCCCAAGAGCGAACTGGAGAACGTGATTGCTCCGCTTCCCGCAGTGGAAACTCCTGCAACCACGACGACGATGCCTGCCGCCAGCGAGGCTCCCGCTGAAGCCACTGAGGCTCCCGCTGAGGCCCCGGCAGAATAATTGGATAGACAATCGGATAATTAATAAACGAGGATGATATCATCCTCGTTTTTTTGTTTGGATGGATGTCATTCGGCTGTCGTAATACGGCAGCCCTACAGCCCTATGGGACAAATTCGCCCTAGGGCTGTAACATTGTATCTGCCATCTATTTTATTATTTTGAATGCCTTGTCGAATAATAATCAATAGCTGATGTTTTAAACATAAAAGATAATCCATCAACGATTAATTCTTTAATAAAACGTCTTTTGATTTTATCCATTGTTAATGTGTTAACAAGAAGCTTGCTATAACTCCTACAGCAAGAGTTCTCGTCTCTCTCTTCATCAAACCGAAACGAAAATAATGTTTTCTTTTCATCCTCATATTTTGTATGGTTTAATTCTTTATATTTCATTAAACCTTTAGAAACCAAATCTATCACATAATCATCCACTGTTTTCAGAGTAATATCAGCTTCTTTCCAAACAACATCTCCATTTCTTTGGCCTATACCATCTTCATAAACAACTATTTCCATTTCTTCGATCAATGAATAATAACCACTTGGGTAACATTCTGGCGGAAACTCAAAATGTGGACGAGGTTGATCGTTTGCTGCCAAAAAATTCCATTTTTCACATTGTTCATCAAAGAAATCAAAATTGATAGTATCAATTGAACACCCTTTATTAATAAGACCATTTATCGTTTTTAAAACAGAATCAAGAAAGAAGAACAATCCATTCTTAACGTAAAACGTATGAGTAAAACTTTTATGAGGATGTTTTTGATACTCCGCATCATTCCAATAATGATTCGGATAAATAATTACTTCTATTCTATATACAGCAGATTTCTGAATGCACGGATAATAGCCATGTGAATAGCCTTCTCTTGATTTATCCATTTCTATTGAAATAATTCTGACATTATCCCACACAAATGGTGCATTAAACCTATCATTTGTTTCAATAGAATACACTCCCATTTCCAAAGGATACTCCATTACATAAGGCATCAATGGACACCAATTTTTGTCAAATGAGTAATAATGACATTTAGGATTTATTGTAATCACCTCATTCTTTTTATTGATGGCATATATAAAAGAGTTCATAATAATAATGTATTAAATTGAATCGCGTTTTTTATCATGTTGCAAAAATATCATTATTTCTCAAAACAAAACAATTTGGCAAAACAAATATGTAACTGCCGTGGTACGACAGCCACAAAAAAAACAGCGCACCCCATCAGATGCGCTGTTTTCGTTTGAATCAGGAAAGATTATTTCCCTTCGCTCAGCTTCTTGTAGCCTTCGTAGCGGAGCTTGGCGAATTGTTCGGTCTTGGCGAACAATTCCTTGGCTTCCTCGGGGAAGGTCTTCACAAGCGAGTTGTAACGCACCTCACCCATGATGAACTTCTGGAAGTCGGCCCAGTTGGGTTCCTTCGAATCCAAGTGGAAGCCGTTCTTGCCTTCCTCTTCCTCGGCGGGGTTGAAGCGCCAGAGGTGCCAGTAACCGCAGTCGACGGCGAGCTTCTCTTCCATCTGGGAGTGACCCATGCCGATCTTGATGCCGTGGTTGATACACGGGGCGTAGCAAATCACCAGCGACGGGCCCGGATAAGCCTCAGCTTCCTTGATGGCCTTGAAGTACTGGGCTTGCGAAGCACCCATGGCGACCTGAGCCACATAGACGTAGCCGTAGCTCTTGGCGATCATGCCGAGGTCTTTCTTGCGGACCTTCTTACCAGAGGCAGCAAACTTGGCGACAGCACCAGCAGGCGTAGCCTTCGAAGACTGACCACCCGTATTCGAGTAAACCTCGGTGTCGAGGACGAGGACGTTGACGTCTTCGCCGCTGGCCAACACATGGTCGAGGCCACCGAAACCGATGTCGTATGCCCAACCGTCACCACCGAAGATCCACTGGCTCTTCTTGGCGAGGAAGTCCTTGTTGTCCAACAGTTCTTGTTCGAGCTCACAACCGTGGCAGATGCAGATCTTGCGACCAGCCTTCTTGGCCTTCTTGGCTTCTTCCAGCTTTTGAGCGGCAACTTCCTTGCCGTAGATCTCTTGGGCTTTCTTGGAGCCGAAGAAGTCAATGCAACCGTCGATGGAAAGGATGGCCTTTTCGAGGGCGGCGACGAATTCGTCAGTAGCCTTGCGGTTGGCGACCGTGTCGTTGTAGGTGTCTAACCACTTCTGCGTGGCTTCCTTCATCCAGTCGAACACGGTGGTGTTGACCAGCTCTTCAGCCTTCTTGCGGAGGCCTTCGCGGATCTTGCGAGCACCCGTGGCCATACCGAGACCGTACTCAGCGTTGTCCTCAAACAGGGAGTTGGCCCATGCCACACCCTTGCCACTGCGGTAGTTCTTGCAGTAAGGCGTTGCAGGAGCGGAACCGCCATAGATGGACGAGCAACCTGTAGCGTTGGCCACCATCATGCTCTCACCAAAGAGTTGGGTGATGGTCTTAATATAAGGTGTCTCGCCGCAACCAGCGCAAGCACCCGAGAACTCGAACAGCGGCTGTGCGAACTGGCTGTTCTTCACGTTGGCGTACTTGTCGATGAGTTCGTCCTTGTAGGTGACCTTCTTCTGACCGTACTCCCAGTTCTTGGCTTCGTCGAGTTGGCTTTCGAGCGGTTTCATCACCAGAGCCTTCTCCTTGGCGGGACACACATCGGCGCAGTTGCCGCAACCGGTGCAGTCCAAGACGGAGACTTGCATGCGGAAGTGCATGCCAGCCATCTCCTTCGGCATCTTCATGTCGGCAGTCTTCATACCCTTGGGAGCCTTCTTCAGCTCAGCATCGGTCATGACGACAGGACGGATGGCAGCGTGCGGGCACACCAGCGAGCACTGGTTGCACTGGATACAGTTGGCAGGATTCCACTCGGGGACGACGGTGGCGACGCCACGCTTCTCGTAAGCGGTGGTGCCAGCCGGGAAGGTACCGTCGACGATGTCCTTGAAGGCGCTCACGGGCAGGTCGTTACCACACTGGGCGACCATCGGACGCATCACCTTATTAATAAATTCGGGATCGGCATCGTTGTGCTCGAAGACGAAGTCGGTGGTGCAGTCGAGCTTGGCCCATGCTGCGGGGATCTCAACCTTGGTGATCTCGCCACCGCGGTCAACGGCAGCGTAGTTCATGTTGACGACGTCCTCACCCTTCTTGCCGTAGCTCTTCACGATGAACTTCTTCATCTGCTCGACAGCCAGGTCGTAAGGAATGACGCCCGAAATCTTGAAGAAAGCGCTCTGGAGGATGGTGTTGGTGCGGTTGCCCAGACCAATCTCGGCGGCGATCTTCGTGGCGTCGATGATATACATATTAATATTGTTGAGGGCCAGATACTTCTTCACATAGTCGGGAAGATGCTTCTTGGTCTCTTCAACGCTCCAAGGCGAGTTGTAGAGGAACGTGCCGTTCTTCTTCAGGCCGCGGAGGCAGTCATACTTGCGGAGGTAGCTCGGGACGTGGACAGCCACGAAGTCGGGCGTGCCAACGAGGTAAGGAGCCAGGATGGGCTGGTCACCGAAACGCAGGTGCGAGCAGGTGTAACCGCCTGACTTCTTGGAGTCGTAGTCGAAATAGGCTTGGCTGTACTTGTTGGTGTTGTCGCCGATGATCTTGATGGAGTTCTTGTTGGCACCCACGGTACCGTCAGCGCCGAGGCCATAGAACTTGGCTTCGAACGTGCCCTTCGGCAGGATGGAGATTTCCTTACCGACCTTGAGCGAACGACGGGTGACGTCGTCCTTGATGCCCACGGTGAACTGGTTCATCGGTTTCTCGGCAGCGAGGTTCTTGTAAACGGCAAGCACCTGAGCCGGCGTGGTGTCCTTTGAAGACAGACCGTAGCGGCCGCCGATGATCATAGGAGCCTTCTTGACATCCTTGAAGGCTTCGACGACGTCGAGGTAGAGCGGATCGCCGTTGGCGCCAGGTTCCTTCGTGCGGTCGAGGACGCAAATCTTCTTCACGGTCTTCGGCATGACGTCCATGAGGTACTTCACGCTGAAGGGGCGATAGAGGTGCACGGTGATGAGGCCGAGCTTCTTGCCAGCCTTGTTCTCCTTGTCGATGACGGTCTTGATGACATCGTTGATGGAGCCCATGGCGATGATGATATCGGTAGCGTCTTTAGCACCGTAGTAAACGAACGGAGCATATTGACGACCAGTGATGCGGCTCATCTGCTTCATGTACTTGGCCACGATGTCGGGCAGAGCGTCGTAGTACTTGTTCTGCAGTTCGCGGGTCTGGAAGTAGATATCGGGGTTCTGGGCGGTACCACGGGTGACCGGGTGCTCAGGATTCAAAGCTCTGTCGCGGTATTCCTTGAGGGCCTTTTGGTTGACGAGCTTACGGAGTTTCTCCATATCGGCAGCCTCGACCTTCTGAATTTCGTGAGAGGTACGGAAGCCGTCGAAGAAGTGCACAAACGGCACGCGGCCTTCGATGGCGGCGAGGTGTGCCACAGGGGCGAGGTCCATGATCTCTTGGACGCTGCTAGTGGCCAGCATGGCGAAGCCGGTCTGACGGCAGGCCATCACGTCGGCGTGATCGCCGAAGATGGACAGGGCCTGAGCGGCGAGGGCACGAGCCGAGACGTGGAACACGCCAGGAAGCAGTTCACCGGCGATCTTGTACATATTGGGGATCATCAGTAAGAGGCCTTGCGAGGCGGTGTAGGTGGTGGTGAGGGCGCCAGCCTGCAGCGAGCCGTGGACGGCACCGGCTGCACCGGCTTCTGATTGCATCTCAACCACTTTGACGGTCTCGCCAAAGATGTTCTTCTGACCTTTAGCGGCCCATTCATCGATATACTCGGCCATCGGCGACGACGGAGTGATAGGATAAATGGCGGCCACTTCACTGAACATGTAGGCAACGTGGGCAGCAGCCTGGTTACCATCGCATGTCAAAAATTTCTTTTCTGCCATTTCTATTATTTTTAGTTGAATTTTGTGTTTAGTAACTCGTTAAAATTTGGCCGCAAAATTAGGCATTCCTATTCAAATAAGCAAAACAAAATCAAAAGAATTATTATCAAGTATTTTTACAAATTTTTCATTTTTTCAATAACTTCTTGAAATATTTTGTACTTTTGCACGCTCAAAAACAGAAAAAACCATTAAACAACATTTAAAACTCATTGAAAATGAAGAAATTAGTTCTTACACTCGGACTGGCCAGCCTCTTCATGGTGGCCTGCAACAACACTCCCAAGGAACCCGTCCAGCCTGCTGAACCCGTTCAGGAAGAGAAGACCGAAGTTGTTGAAGAAAAACACGAATGCCCCATGCACGCCCTGAAGGAAGAGTTTGCCAAGTGGGACGAGATGACCGACGAAGCCAAGGCCGAGTTGAACAAGAAGGCCGCTGACGTTTTCACCGCCATGGACGCCGAAATGGAAGCCAAGAAGGCTGAGATGGAAGCCAAAGGCGAGCAAGTCTGCAAGGAAATGGCCGAAATGACCGAAGAAGCCAAGGCTGAATGCGAGAAGAAGTGCGCCGAGATGAAGGCCAAGTGGGACAACTTTGCCAACCTGACCGTCGACGAGCAGAAAGACCTCATCATGGAGCGCCTCAATGGCTGCGAAGGTGAAAAGAGCTGCTGCAAAGGTGAAGGTGAAGGCCACAAGTGCCAACACGAAGGCGAAGAAGGCCATCAGTGCCAGCACGAAGCTAAGTAAGTTTCATTCACATTTCATCAAAAAAAGAGGGCTGAAAAGTCCTCTTTTTTTTGTACATTTTCTTTCCTCAATCCTTATTTTTTGTATTTTTGCAGTTTAATCCAAACTGCGCCCAAATGTACGCCTATATCACTGGCAAAGTAGCCGAAAAGTCGCCCACCTACGTCGTCTTGGACAACCAGGGCATCGGCTACCTCATCAACATCACGCTCAACACCTTCACCGCCATCGGCGAGAAGGAAGAAGTGCGGCTCTACACACATGAGCAAATCCTTGAAGATGCCCACAACCTCTTCGGCTTCTATTCTGCCAAGGAACGCGACCTCTTCGAATTGCTCATCTCCGTGTCGGGCGTGGGCTGCAACACGGCCAGACTCATCCTCAGCTCACTGACCGTCAACGAACTGAGCAATGCCATCGCCAACGACGATGTGAAGACCATCCAAGCCGTGAAAGGCATCGGCGCCAAGACCGCCCAACGCATCGTCATCGATTTGAAGGACAAACTCAAGAAAAACGACTTCCCGACGGAAATTTTCGCCGCTCCAAACAATACTATCAAAGCCGAAGCGTTATCAGCATTGACGATATTGGGCTTCAGCAAATCCGCCGTCGACAAAGCACTCGACCGCCTGCTGAAACAAATGCCTGACGCCAACGTCGAAACGCTGATCAAAGAAGCACTTAAAATATTGTAAACCTGTATTTTGAAAGACTCAATGAAACGACATATATTCCTTTTACTTCCGATACTGTTCGTGCTGTTTTTTGCCCGAACGGCATCGGCAGGCGTATACGACATCTTCTTCCACCCTTATGAGGTGGAACCCGACACCACCAAGGTCATCTACCCCATCCCTGTCAACACGGGCAACCCTTTGGAAGACCTCAACAACAAGTCGCCCCTCTACCTCAACGACCCCGACAACTTCAACACCGAAATCATCTACGACCCGCTGACCGGACAATACACCTTCAAGCGCCGCATCGGCCAGTTCTACTACGACACCCCCACCACCCTATCACAAAGCGAATATTTTGAGTATCAAAACAAAAAAGGTATACAGCAATACTGGAAGGAACGCCGCAGCCAAAACGCACGTTCGACCACCAACGGCAGTTCCATCATCCCTCCACTCTACATCGGCGGCAAGGCCTTTGAGACCATCTTCGGCAGCAATACCATCGACATCCGTCCCCAAGGCTCCGTCGACCTCACCTTCGGCTTCAAGCACAGCTTCCGCGACGACCCCTCGATGACCGAGCGCCGCAAACGCCACAACGACTTTGTCTTTGACACCGACTTGCAACTCAACGTGATTGCCAAAATCGGCGACAAGATCAACTTCAACATTAACAAGAACACTAAGGCGACCTTCAACTACCAAGACAAGCTCGACCTGAAATACCAAGGCAAGGAAGACGAAATCATCCAGCTGCTGGAAGCCGGTAACGTCAGCTTCCCGCTCAACAGCACCCTCATCACGGGTACACAACAGCTGTTCGGTGTGAAGTCGAAACTGAAGTTCGGCAAGACCACCGTGTCATCCATCGTCTCTTACCAAGAGAGTGAGTCACAAAACATCACCGTTCAAGGCGGCGCACAAACCAACCAGTTTGAGCTCAGCTGCCTGGAATACGAGGAAAACCGTCACTTCTTCCTAAGCCAGTACTTCCGCGACCAATATGAGGCCGCCATGTCGACCCTCCCCACCATCACCTCCAGCATCAACATCACGAAAATCGAGGTATGGATCACCAACACCAACACTTCGACACAAAACACACGTAACATCCTTGCGCTGAACGACTTGGGTGAAGGCAAAAACAACTGGATCTACAACTCGGAAATCACTCCGACCAATAGCAAGGTGTTTCCGCGCAACGCGGCCAACAACCTGCTCACCCGCATGGACACCACGCAGATCCGCAGCATCAGTTCGGTGACCAACTACATGAGCAATGACCCTATGCGCATCGGCCGATCGGGTTACATGGTCTCGGGCCGCGACTTCGAGAAAGTGGAGAACGCCCGCCGCTTGAGCAACACCGAATATTCGCTCAACTCCAAATTGGGCTTCATCTCCTTGAATGTCAGCCTCAACGCCAACCAAACCTTGGCCGTGGCCTACCAATACACCATAGTGGGTTCAGACGAGGTCTACCAAGTCGGTGAATTCTCCGACCAAGGCATCAACACACCCAAGGTATTGGTGACCAAACTGCTGAAAGGCACCACGGTGAACACCAAGATGCCCATCTGGAACCTGATGATGAAAAATGTCTACAACATCAGGGCCTACCAAATCGGGTCGCAGGACTTCATGCTGAACATCTTCTACAACGGCAACTCGAACAGCACGCCGTACGGCTATTTCACCGAAGGCTCAGTGAAAGGCGTCGCTCTGCTGAACCTGATGGGCTTGGATAACTTAACTACGCAAAACAACCCCATTGCTGGTGGCGATGGCGTGTTTGACTTCTTGGATAACGCAGCCACGCAAGGCGGTACCATCAACTCATCAAATGGCCGCATCTTCTTCCCTGTGCTAGAGCCTTTCGGCAAGCACATCCACGAAAAGATCTTCCCCGACGAACCTAACTTGGCCAACAAATACGCCTTCGACTCACTGTACACGATGACGAAAACCTCGGCTGAGCAGTATTCTGAGAAGAACAAATTCAGCTTGAAGGGTTATTACTCGTCGCAGTCGGGCAGTGAGATCAGCCTCAACGCCATGAACGTGGCACAAGGCTCGGTGACCGTCACCGCAGGTGGTGTGCAACTCGTTGAGAATGTCGACTATACCGTCGACTACACTTTGGGTCGCGTCACCATCCTCAACGAAGGTATCCTCAACTCAGGCACACCCATCAACATCTCATTGGAGTCGAACTCGGGCTTCAGCGCCATCCGAAAGACCTTCTTGGGTACCCGCGTCGAACACGAGTTCAACCGTGACTTCCATGCGGGAGCCACCCTACTCTACTTGGGCGAAAAATCCTACACCCAGAAAATCAACTATGGCGAGGAAGCCATCGCCAACACCATCTATGGCGCCGACCTCAGCTACCACACCGAGGCGCGTTGGCTGACAAGCTTCATCAACGCATTGCCTGGTATCAGTACAAAGGCTCAATCGCGCATCAACGTTGACGGTGAGTTTGCCCGCTTCATCCCTGGCCTTTCCAAGTCGGCCAGCGAACCCGGCACTTCCTACATCGACGACTTTGAAGGCGCCAAGTCGACCATCGACCTGCGTCTGCCCACTTTATGGTACATGGCCAGCACGCCGCAGAACCAAAACGACCTCTTCCCCGAGGCAGCCGCCAACACCGGCCTCAACTACGGCAAGAACCGCGCTAAGTTGTCGTGGTACGTCATCGACAACTCCATCTTCTACGACCGTAACTCCAACTACCGTCCAGCCAACGTGGACAACGAAGAGCTATCGAAAAACTCGGTCCGTCAAGTGCTTGAGACCGAGCTCTTCCCCAACAAAGACATCGAGACTGGCACGCAGACCAACATCTCTGTGCTCAACTTAGCCTACTATCCCGAAGAACGTGGTCCCTATAACTATGACGTTGACCCGACGCCTTACTCCGCCGGTATCACCGAAGATGGCAAGCTGAAAGACCCGAAGAGCCGTTGGGGCGGTATCATGCGTAGGATGGAGTCGACCGACTTTGAAGCCACCAACATCGAATACATCGAGTTCTGGCTCATGGATCCCTTCGCTGACGAGGAATTTGCAGACAACCCCGGTAAGCTATACATCAATTTGGGCGACGTTTCGGAAGACATCCTCCGCGATGGCCGCAAGTTCTACGAGAACGGTCTGCCTACCACTTCGGCGGTAGAGAACGTCGATACCACTATCTGGGGTCGCGTGCCCACCTTACAGGATATTGTTGGTACCTTCAACAACTCGGCGGAAGCCCGCCAATACCAAGACGTAGGTTACGATGGCTTGCGTGACGAGGACGAACGCAACTTCTTCGAAAACACCTACTTGAACATCGTTAGAGATCGTTTTGGCGAAGGCTCAGCCGCCTACGCCAAAGCCTTCGACGACCCGTCGGGCGACAATTACCATTACTTCCGCTCCAACGACTGGGATTCGCCTGAAGACGAAGTCCACAGAAGCATCTTGGCGCGTTACAAGGAGTTTAATGGTCCCGACGGCAACTCTCCTGCCGACTACCAGCAGACCGAAGGCTATATGAGCAGCAACTCCACCCTGCCCAACGCCGAAGACATCAATGGCGACAACACCTTGAGCGAGTCGGAGCGCTACTACCAATATGAAATCGACCTCAACCCCGCCAAGATGGTCGTCGGTCAAAACCACATCGCCGACATCTTCCAATCTGGTGGCGTGGCACTGCCCAACGGACAAATCAGCGGCGTGACCTGGTACCAGTTCCGCATCCCCGTCAGACAGCCCGACCGCGTCATTGGCCGTATCGACGACTACTCAAGCATCCGCTTCATGCGTATGTTCTTGACCGAGTTCCAGAAACCTATCGTGCTGCGTTTCGCCACCCTCGACCTCGTGAAAGGCGAATGGCGCACCTATTCGCAGAGCATCCAAGCCCCTGGCGAATATGAGCCCAGCGACATCAGCAACGAGACCACTTTTGATATCTCGGCCGTCAGCGTTGACGAGAACAACCGCCGCGTTCCCGTGCCTTATGTCACCCCTCCCGGCATTCAGCAAGAACGTGTCATCGGAATGACACAGACCGTCCGCATCAACGAGCAGGCACTTCAGATGACCGTGCAGAACCTCGTCGACGGCGATGGTCGCGCCATCTACAAGACCGCCGACTTCGACCTGCGACAATACAAATACCTGAAGATGTTCGTCCACGCCGAGGCGGCCCATGAAGACATGCCGCTCGACGACCAAGACCTCACCGTCTTCATGCGTATCGGTACCGACTTCACCGAGAACTACTACGAATACGAGGTGCCTTTAAAAGTGACAGCTTGGGGAACACCCTATACCAACGACGAAGCCATCTGGCCAGAAATCAACAACTTGGACATCCGTTTGGAAGACCTTGTTGAGGTGAAGCAACGGCGCAACGAGGCCATGAACCAACCCAACAGCAACGTACGCCTCAACTACATCTACTCCGAAAAGACCAAGAAAGGCACCGTTGACAACAAAGACTACTATCACACCATCAAGGTGATAGGTAACCCGAGCATCAGCGACGTGGAAGCAATGATGATAGGTATCCGCAACCCGAAACGACAAAACCTCGCCGACACCGACGACGGCCAACCCAAAAGTGCGGTGGTGTGGGTCAACGAGCTGCGCCTCACCGACTTGAACAGCAACGGTGGCGTGGCCGCTACGGGACGACTGGAAGCCACCCTTGCAGACTTGGGCCGTGTGAGCGTCAACGGATCCTATAGTTCAGCAGGCTTCGGTGCCTTGGACAGCCGTATCACCAACAACACCTTTGAGGCGCGGTCGGCTTTCAATGTCTCTACTGACCTCGAGTTGGGCAAGTTCTTCGAAAACACTGGCCTCAAGATTCCGATGCACATCGACTACGGGCAAAACAAGGTCACGCCACTCTATAACCCCTACGACCCCGACATCAAGCTGAAAGACGCCCTTGCCGCCATGAACAGCGACGAAGAGAGGGCCGAATTCACCTCCACCATCCACGACTACACCCGACAGAAGAACATCAACTTCATGAATGTGCGAAAAGAGCGCGTCACGAAGAAACGTAACGAGGATGAAGGAGGTAAAGGCAAGAAAGAAAAAGAGAATCCAAGAGATCCCAACAGAAGCCTGAGCGGCGGCCGTGGCAACATGCCAAAGGTACACTTCTACGACATCGAGAACTTCAACCTCTCATTCGCCTACAGTGAGACCTTCCAAGAAAACACCGACATCAAGTCGAACATGGTGAAGACCTACCGTGGCGGATTGGGCTACAACTATGCGGGCAATCCCAAGCCCGTGGAGCCTTTCGCCAAGGCCAAATGGGCATCAAAGCCCGCTTTGCAGATCATCAAGGACATCAACTTCTACTACGCGCCCAAGACCCTCACCTTCAATACGGAGATGTACCGTTACTATTCGGAGCGTGAGATGCGTAACAAGAGCGGTGGCATCATCAACATCATCCCCACCTTCTCAAAGCAATGGGACTGGACGCGTAACTACCAAGTGCGTTATGACCTCACCAAGGCTCTCACCTTCGATTACTCGGCACAAGCCCAGGCCTACATCTATGAGCCCGCCGGCTTCGTCGACCGCAATGCCGATCCCGAGAAATGGCAAAAGGTACAGGACACCATCAAAAACGAGTTGAAGAACTTGGGCTCTGTGTCGCGCTATACGCAAAACTTCAACGCAAGCTACACCCTGCCCATCAACAAGATTCCGATCTTCAACTGGGTCACAGCAAGCGCCAACTACCAAGGCACTTACAATTGGACGGCACCTGCCAAATCCATCCAGCACCGCTTGGGCAACACCATCGACAACTCAAACAATATCCAAGGTAATGCCACCCTCGACTTTGCCAAGCTATACAACAAGGTGCCATACTTGAAGCAAGTGAATTCGCCACAGCGACGCAGTGACGGCAAGAACGAAAAAGACAAAGGCAAGGGAAAAGACAACAAGAAAGAGAAGGACGCAAAAGACAAAGAAAAAGACGGAAAGGAGGAGGGCGGACAGCCTGCCGACTCGACCAAAACCGCACCCAAGACAAACTACGGCAAACTTGTCCTCGACAACTCGTTACGCATACTTACCCTCGTCAAGAAAGTGTCAGGAACCTATTCTCTTAACCAAGGACAGTCGCTGCCAGGCTTCATGCCCAAGACCAATTACTTTGGTATGAGTACACCGGGATGGGCACCAGGTGTAGGATTTGTGTTGGGCAGCAACTTTGGAAGCGACGCCAACATCTTCGATAAAGCCGTTCTCAACAGCATCGACGTGGAAGACGCCATGCGTTGGCTCACCACCGACTCGATTCTCAGCGACCCGTACATACGCCGCAAGACGGAAACCATGAACTACCGCGTCAACACCGAGCCTTTGCCCGGCATCAAGATCGACTTCACAGGAAACCGTAGCTACGCTGAGAACCAGCAACACTACTTCCGCTACAACGAGCTGACCAACAACTTCGATGTGTTCACTCCGACCAACAACGGTAACTTCAGCATGAGTTATTTCATGGCTGGTACCGCCTTCGTCACCTCCGACTCCACCTCGTCGCGGCTGTTCGACAACTTGATGGAGAACCGAAAAATCATAGCCGAACGCATCGCACGCAACAACCCGCAGTGGATCGATCAAGTGAATGAATACACCTTCGATAGCATCGCAGGCGACTACTTCCCGAAAGGCTACGGCTCGAGCTCAATGGATGTGTTGCTTTACTCCTTCATTGCTGCCTACACCGGAAGAGATGCCAACACCATCAGCCTCAATCCCTTCCCGCGCATCCCATTGCCCAACTGGACACTCACCTACAACGGTTTGACCAACATCCCTTCAATTGGCAAGATTTTCAAGACCGTCAACATCACCCACGGCTACAAGTCGAACTATGCCATCAACGCATGGGCCAGCAACGTGTATTACGACGAGGACAACACCATACAAACCTTCGAGAACTCCGACATCATCATTCCAAAGTACGACATGTCGCAAATCGTCCTCAACGAGCAATTCACTCCTTTGTTGGGCATCGACTTAGGTTTGCAAAACTCCATGACCATCAACTTACAGTATAAGAAGAGTAGGACGCTGACCTTGAGCTTTGCCAACAACCAACTCACCGAGGTGAACGGTCGTGAGATTGTTGTCGGAGGCGGCTATCGCATCAAGAACCTGTCGTTCAACATCACACCCATTGGCGGTAGCGGCAAGTCACAAACCATCAAGAACGACCTCGTGCTGAAACTCGACGTCGGCTTCAAGAGAGACATCACCATCTTGCGCCGCATCGACGAAAACAACAACCAAGTATCGGCCGGCCAAAACAAAATCAACTTCTATCTCACAGCCGACTACAACTTCAGCCAAAGATTGTCAGCACAGGCATTCTTCAAGTACGACCTCGCCATTCCAGAGGTGGCCAACACCTTCCGGAACTCCACCACATACGGTGGCATCACCCTTAGACTTAGCTTGGCACAATAAAATTTTCAGCAAAATGTGAAGTGAGCCACTAAAATATGTAATTTCGCAGCCTAAACAGAAACACTTTAAAACATACATCAAATGAATATTCCAGCAAATCTGAAGTACACCAACGACGACGAATGGATCCGCCTCGAAGGCGAAGAAGCCTACGTCGGCATCACCGATTACGCACAACACGAACTTGGCGACATCACCTTCGTTGATGTTGACCCCGACATCGTCGGCGAGACCCTTGACGCCCAAGAAGAATTCGGCGCCATCGAAGCCGTGAAGACCACCGCCGAGCTACTCATGCCCGTCGCCGGCGAAATCCTCGAAGTCAACGAAGCCCTCACTGACGAAGAGAATGCCAAACTCGTCAACAGCGATCCTTACGGCGAAGCTTGGATCATCAAGATCAAAGTGAACGACGTCGCCGAACTCGACGGTCTCCTCGATGCTGCCGCTTACGAAGCCAAGATCGGTTAATCCCTTGGAACGTCTAACCAGAAATAGCATCCCGGGAATCCTGTGTGGAATCGTCATCCTGATTCTGACCGGACTCCCGGGTTCTTTTTTTCCCGACGTCAAGCCAGCAATTGGACTCGACAAGGTGGCCCATGTCTTGATGTATGCAGGTTTTGCCTTTGCCTGCCTCTGGGGCTATCGCAAGCAATTCGTTTCCAATGGGCAACACTATAGGCGAAAAGCCATCATTCTTACCGTCATCATCAGCATTGCGTATGGTGGACTGACCGAAATCATGCAAGAAACCATCACCTTTCTTCACCGCTCAGGCGACTGGCGCGATTTGATTGCCGATAGCATCGGAACGGGGATCGGCGTACTTGTTTTTTATCTTTTTTTCAGAAGAAAAAAATAAAATTTGCCTCATTTGCGTTTTATAAGCAAAATATTACTACTTTCGCAACGTCAAATTGGAAAGTAGAATTTAAAAACATACAACCATGGAAGAGAAAAAATCACCTAAGGCTAATCTTGAGAACAAGAAAGTGATGTTCACGCAGATAGGTTTGATCATCAGCTTGCTCATCGCATGGTTGGCCTTCGAGCACAAGAGCTACGACAAGCGCCAGATTGACGAAAGCTTGCTCAATCGCGAGGTCGTATTGGACGAGGAAATGGTGGAAATCACCAAGCAAGAGGAGCAAAAGCCTCAGCCGGTGGAACAGCCCCAGCAGACCACTCAGCTCGAAATTGTGGACGACAATGTAGAGACTGAAGACATCAACATCAACGCCGAAGTGGAACAGAACGAAGTCATCGAAGAGTATGTTGCCCCTGAGGTCGTGGAAGAAGAAGTCGTGGAACAGGAGATCTTCCAAATCGTGGAAGAGATGCCTGCCTTCCCTGGCGGCGAGCAAAAACTGATGGAGTATGTTGGTAAAAACATCAAGTATCCTCAGATTGCCCGTGAGACTGGTATCCAAGGCCGTGTGTTCATCGGTTTCGTTGTTGAACCCGATGGTTCCGTCTCCAACGTGAAGCTGCTCCGTGGCATCGGTGGTGGCTGCGACGAAGAAGCCATGCGCGTCGTCAAGTCGATGCCGAAATGGAAACCCGGCAAGCAGCGTGGTAAGGCCGTGCGTGTGTCCTACCAAATCCCTGTGTTCTTCAAGCTGCAGTAAACACTTGAAGAAAGGTGAAACAAAAAGCCAGCGTCATGCTGGCTTTTTTTATTTAAAGTGCTCGTAAACCACCCTCGCCTTGGCAGGGCCAACAATCTCGGCAAGCCGCTCCATGGAGGCCTCCTTGATGCCTTTTACCGATTTCAATTCGAGGAGCAACTTCTCTGCCGTCTTCTTCCCTATTCCCTTGATGTCGGCCAACTCGGAGTGCATAAATCCCTTCTCGAACTTCTTCCTATGGAAAGTGATGGCGAAACGGTGTACCTCGTCCTGGATATGCGCCAGCAGACGGAACACCTCTGAATTGGGCTTCAAGCCCACCACACGAGGCGGGAAACCGAAAAGCAATTCATTCGTGCGATGACGGTCATCCTTAGCCAAGCCGGCAATGGGGATGTCGACATGCAACTCGTCTTGTATCACCTGACGCACCACCTCCATTTGACCTTTGCCACCATCGGTGATGATGAGGTTGGGCAAAGGCTTGTTTTCCTCAATCAACCTAGAATAGCGCCGACACACCACCTCTTTCATCGAGGCGTAGTCGTCGGGACCTTCCACCGTCTTGATGTTGAAATGCCGGTAACCTGCCTTGTTAGGCTTGCCGTTCACGAACTGTACCATGCCCGCCACGGCATAGTCGCCTTGGAAATTGGAGTTGTCGAAACACTCGATGACATTAGGCACCTCGTCAAGCTGCAAGGCCTCTTTCAAGCTGTTCAAAACCCGTTTCTGATGGCGCTCGGGATCAACGAGTGTGCGCTGCTTATCAAGATCAATCTTGTATTGGAATGCGTTGCGGCGCGAGAGGTCGAGGAGCTTTAACTTGTCGCCGCGTTGAGGAACGGTCACCTCCACTTCCTCGATGTCATAGTCCAGCTTCATCGGAACGATGATTTCTGGAGCATGGTCACCAAACTGCTGACGCAAGTCGGTAACAGCTAAGAGGAGCAACTCATCAGGGGTCTCTTCCAGCTTGCGTTTCATCTCGAAGGAATGCGACTGCACCACAGCGCCGTCCTTCACCTTCATATAGTTCACATAGAAAGTCTCGTCGTCGTCGACAAATGAAAACACCTCAACATTATGGATGGTCGCGCTGACCACCGTGGAACGGCTACGGTATTCTTCCAAAAGGTCATATTTCTCCTTGATGAGCTGAGCCTCCTCAAACTCCATACGTGAGGCATGGTCCATCATTGCCGATTTAAGTCCTCGAAGCACCCAACCCAAGTTGCCCTTGATCACCTCGCGGATCTCGGCAATCATGGTGTTGTAGTCCTCTTTGGAGATCAAGCCTTCGCAAGGACCGTTGCATTTGTGGATGTGATAATCGAGACAAACCTTGTATTTACCTTTTTCGACACCCGCTTCCGTCAATGGTGTGCGGCAGGAACGCACCTTATAGACTTGACTGAGCAAGTCCAGCAGAATATGCGCCGTGCGCACCGAGGGATAAGGACCGAAGTACTCCGAGCCGTCGTTCACCTTGCGCCGGGTGAGGAACACACGCGGGAAGGCCTCCTTCTTGATGCAAATCCAAGGATAGGTCTTGTCGTCCTTGAGCATGATGTTGTAGCGCGGCTTGTACTGCTTGATCATCGTATTCTCAAGCAAAAGTGCCTCCGACTCCGAGTCGACGATGCTGTATTCAAGGTCGGCAATTTTACTCACAAGGACGCGCGTCTTGCCGAATTGTTCCTTATTGAAATAACTGCTGACACGACGTTTCAGGTTCTTGGCCTTGCCGACGTAGATGAGGGTGCCGCTTTTGTCGAAATAGCGGTACACGCCAGGCTTGTTGGGCAGCGCGGCGAGCTTTTGTTTCACTATTTCAGGCAATTCTATCATAGGTGTTTCTCTCACAAAACTTGCAAAACCCACAAAACTTATTTCTCAGTTGGGGAAAGCGGCCAACCAGCCCGCTTTCCGGCGGCAACCCAGTTGGGTGCCACCACACGCTTTTCTTCGGATTTTTTCTGTTTTGACAGTTTTGTTGGTTTTGTGATAAATAAACTATTCTTGTTTCTTTCTCATGTGATCCCAGCCTTGGGCTTTGATGGGAATGACGTGGTTGTCGGGAGTGATCATCTCGGCCACGCCCTTGTCGTCGGTCATATAGCCGATGACCGTCACGTCAGCCGACATGGTTTGAATCTTCTCGTAGTCTTTCTGGTCAATGGTGAAGAGCAGCTCATAGTCCTCGCCGCCACTCAGCGCTGCCACAGAAGGCACAATCTGGAACTCCTTAGCCATCTTGTCCGTGGTCGGGTCAATCGGGATCTTATTTTCATAGAGTTGGCAGCCCACGCCCGATTCCTTGCAGAGATGCAGGATTTCGGAGGCCAAGCCGTCGGAGATGTCAATCATCGAGGTAGGTTTGATGCCCAAGGTCTTCAACTGTTCCACGACGTCCTTTCGAGCTTCGGGCTTCAGTTGGCGTTCCAGCACATACTCCATGCCTTTCAGTTGGGGTTGCATATTGGGGTTGGAGAGGAACTCCACTTTCTCGCGTTCGAGGATGAGCAGGCCGATGTAGGCACCACCCAAGTCGCCCGAAACACAGAGCAGGTCATTCTTCTTGGCACCGCTGCGGTAGACGATGTCCTCGTCTTTCGCCATGCCGATGACTGTGATGGAGATGACAAGGCCCGTCTTGCTGCTCGTGGTATCGCCACCCACCATGTCGACATGGTAACGCTCACAAGCCAAACGAATGCCAGCATACAACTCATCCAATGCTTCGGCGGAATAGCGGCTCGACACACCCAAGCCGACCACAATCTGTGTGGGTGTGCCGTTCATGGCATAGATGTCGGAGAAATTGCTGACAGCCGCCTTATAGCCAAGGTGCTTCAAAGGGCAATATGTCATGTCGAAATGGATGCCTTCGATGAGCATGTCGACCGAGACGAGAGTACGATACCCTTCGTGGTTGATGACAGCGGCATCGTCGCCGACGCCTTTCAGCGAAGAGGCATTGCGCAAGGGGAAGTCCTGCGTCAGTTGGTCGATGAGGCCGAATTCACCAAGTTCGTCGAGTTCGGTCAAGGGTTTGTTTTCTTCTGCCATATTCTTCTTTATTATTGGCTGCAAAGGTAAGTTTTTTTCCTAACTTTGCGCCATGAAAACCATCAAAGACATTTACAAGATCGGTGTTGGCCCCTCAAGCAGCCACACCATGGGCCCGCAGAAGGCCGCACATATTTTCAACGAGCGTTTCCCCAACGCAGCCTCGTTTGAAGTGACACTTTATGGCAGTCTCGCTGCCACGGGCAAAGGCCACATGACCGACACCGCCATTCTCAATACCCTTCAGGCACCCACAGAAATCGTTTGGAAACCAGATGTCATTCTCCCATTCCACCCTAACGGTATGTTGTTCAAGGCTTTCGATGCGGAGAAAGACCTTCTCGGAGACTGGCAGGTGTTCAGCATAGGCGGCGGCAACCTGGCCGAAGAGGGCAAATTGGATGAATCACCTGAGGTCTACCCGCTCTCGAAGATGACAGACATCCTCAACTGGTGCGAGCGCACCGGCCGTACCTATTGGGAGTATGTGTACGAATACGAGAACCAAAAGGAGATTGAGGACTACATGCTGAAGGTTTGGCAAGTGATGAAGGCTGCCGTTGAGCGTGGTCTTCAAGCTGAGGGTGTCTTACCCGGTCCGCTCAACTTGAGCCGCAAAGCCGCCACCTATCACATCAAGGCATCGGGGTATACGCACACCTTGAAGAGTCGCGGCTTGGTGTATTCCTACGCCTTGGCTGTCTCGGAAGAAAATGCCTCAGGCGGGGTCATCGTTACAGCACCGACCTGTGGGTCATGTGGCGTGATGCCTGCCGTATTATACCATCTCTCAAAGAGCTATGATTTCACCGACCAACGCATCGTCCGCGCCTTGGTGACGGCAGGACTGGTAGGCAACATCGTTCGTACCAACGCCTCCATCTCGGGCGCAGAGGTAGGATGTCAAGGCGAGGTGGGCGTGGCATGCGCCATGGCTGCCGCTGCTGCCAACCAGTTGTTTGGGGGAAGTCCAGCCCAGATTGAATACGCTGCAGAGATGGCGCTTGAGCACCACTTGGGCATGACCTGCGACCCTGTTTGCGGTCTTGTCCAGATTCCTTGCATCGAGCGCAATGCCTACGCCGCTGCCCGTGCCCTCGACTCCAACATCTACTCTACTTTTTCCGATGGCCACCATCGTGTGTCGTTCGACAAGGTCGTGGAAACGATGAAAGAGACCGGCAAGGATTTGCCATCGCTTTATAAGGAGACATCGCAAGGCGGATTGGCAAGGGATTACACACAAATGAGCTAAGAAACAAAAAAGCCACTCGTAAGTGGCTTTTTTTGTTGTGGTCCCACTAGGGCTTGAACCTAGGACCTACTGATTATGAGTCAGTTGCTCTAACCAACTGCGCTATGGGACCGCAAAAAACCAAGCAAATTCACACTTTTCAGCGTTTTTTCTTGCTTTTTGCGCTGCAAATTTACAATTTTGCACCGAAATAGACTGAAATTTTCTCAAAAATGAGCGCAAAAATCAAGAATATCATCTTCGACCTTGGCGGCGTCATCCTCGACATCGATGAAACCATTGTGTATAAAGAACTCGAAAAAATGGGCATCAGCACTTCTGAATTGGCTCATTCCAAGGAGTTTATAGACATCATGAGCAAATTCGACACAGGCATCTACACCGCCCCCACCTTCCGCAAAAAAACCAAAACCCTTCTCGGTCAGGAAAAAATGACAGACCAGAGATTCGATGCCATTTGGAACGCCATGCTCCTCGACATCCCCCGCGAGCGCATAGAGGCCATTGAGAAGGTGAAGAAACACTACAAGATCTTCTTGATGAGCAACTCCAACGTAATTCATTACGATTTGTATGTTAGAGATTTGCAGCTACGTTTCGGCTACCACGAGTTTGACGAACTGTTCAACAAGTCGTATTTCTCCTTTGCCGAACATCTGGAAAAGCCCGACCCGCGCTTCTTCGAACTGATTCTTGACCATGAAGGCTTGTCGCCTGAGGAAACACTTTTCATCGACGACACGGCAGCAAATATTGAGGTCGCCAAGTCATTGGGCATCAAAACGTATCATATTCGACGTGATGAGTTGGTGAGAAATTTGTTTGAGAATGGAGTTTTGAAGGAAGGGGTTGTCGAATAATCACAAAACCTTCAAAACTTACAAAACCATTATTTTAACAGGAAAGTCGCCAACCGGCTCCTTTCCTAAGCATCCTAAAGGATGCAGTTTTGACTTATTAATACGTGTTCTGACTTACCAGCAACCGTAGGGTGCGTTGCAATGGAACCCAGTTGGGTGACATTGCCAGTTCAATTATTACAAGTTTTGATTGTTTTGTGGGTTTTGTGACAAATAATAATGGGAAATCTCGTCAAGAATTCCAAAAACCTCTTCAACAGAAAGCGTCTCCATTAACCTCATTTTGAACGGCTTAAAATTCGGTAAACCTTTGAAATAGGCCGACCAATGCTTGCGGATTTCCAATAAAGCAATGTGCTCACCCTTCCATTCGATGGAACGCTGCAGATGAATTTTACTCACTCGTACGCGTTCTGCCACATTTGGTGAAGGCAACTCTTCCTCTGTTTCCAAATAATGTCTTATTTGGCTGAAAATCCATGGATTGCCGTATGAAGCGCGGCCAATCATCAGTCCATCCACGCCGTAGGTGTCCTTGAAATGCTTGGCTGAAGGTCCATCCACCACGTCGCCGTTACCGATGATAGGGATGTGCATGCGGGGATTGTTTTTCACGGCTCCAATGAGGGTCCAGTCGGCAGGATCGCTGTATTTGGTGGTGCGCAGACGGCCGTGGATGGTCAAGGCGGCGATGCCCACGTCTTGCAAGCGTTCGGCGATGTCGACGATTTCGCGGTGCGCGTCATCGTAACCGAGGCGTGTCTTGACCGTCACAGGTGTCTTTACCGCCTCCACCACAGCTTTAGTGATGGCCACCATCTTAGGGATGTCGTTCATGATGCCTGAGCCCGCACCTTTCGAAGCCACCTTCTTCACCGGACAGCCAAAATTGATGTCGATGATATCGGGATGGGCGGTCTCAGCATAACGTGCCGCCTCAACCATGGGCTCGACAGCGTTGCCGAAGATTTGGATACCCACGGGACGTTCCATCTCCTCGAAATCGAGTTTCTTGATGCTCTTCACCGAGTCGCGGATGAGGCCGTCGGCGGAGATGAATTCCGAGTACACCACGTCGGCGCCAAAGAGTTTGCAGACATAACGGAACGGCGGGTCCGACACGTCTTCCATAGGCGCGAGGAGCAAGGGATAATGCTCGAATTCGAGGTGGGCGAGTTTGTACATTTTTTGGTATCGGCCCTTCGACCCTTCGACGAGCTCAGGGCTCAGAACCTTGGATTTTACGCTGCAAAAGTACAAAAAGTGTATCTTTGCAGCAAAATAAACCTCATCATGAACGACAACTTGAAACAATCCACGGGAATCAGAATCCTTATCTTCTTGGTCATTTTATTGATCAGCGGCCTGATAGGTGTTGCGGCTTCCGCCATCTTTATGTTTGCTGGTGACACGGGCATGAAACTCGGACAAGGCATCAGTTCCATCTTCATGTTTGTTGTACCACCCATCGTCTACTATTTTATCACGCGCAAGGAACACCAAATGAGGGATTTAGGTCTTCGCAAACTCAGCCCTCCCTGGTGGCTCATATTAATAGGTGCCATCTTGATGTTCATCTCATTGCCAGTCTCCAACCTGCTGACCGAATGGAACGAAGGTATGAAACTAGGTGGAGCGTTCCAGATATTGGAAGACATGATGAAGACTCTGGAACAAACCGCAACAGACCTTACCGAGCGCATGCTCAACGTCGACACCATCGGAGGCTTGCTGCTCAATCTGGTCATCATCGCATTGATACCGGCCATAGGAGAAGAATTGACCTTTCGTGGCGTGATACAACAAGCGCTAACGCGTAAGATGAACCCTCATGTCGCCATCATCCTTTCGGCAGCCATCTTTTCCTTCATCCACTTCCAGTTCTACGGCTTCCTGACGCGTATGTTCCTCGGCATGCTCTTAGGTTACATGTTCTACATCACCGGCTCGTTGTGGACGAGCATCCTCATGCACTTTCTCAACAACGGAAGCGCTGTTTTGATCTATTACCTTAACAACAAGGGTATCATCAATGTCGATGTCGACCACTTTGGCGCCACGCAAAGCGTATGGCTCATCATCGTCAGTGCAATGGTGACCATCGGACTCATCGCTTGGAGTTGGATCAAGGCGCAGCCCAAGAAACAAGCCGAGACTACTCCCTTAACTCCGCCAGCGGGAAACAATTAAAGGAACTTATCCAAGAAGATAAAGGGCATCAGCGACTCGACACCGTCAAATACCATGACAGGGCCGGTGTCGCCTTGGCAGAGCACGCGCAAAGGTCGTTGCGATACCTGCTCCACCTCCACCATCACCTGACGGCAAGCCCCGCAAGGGGCCACAGGCTCGTCGATGGCTTTTGTGGCCGACCATGCCGTCACCGCCAAAGCCTCGAAAGGCACACCCGGATATTGCGCCATGGCGGCAAACATCGCAACTCTTTCGGCACACAAACCGCTGGGATAGGCAGCATTTTCGATATTGTTGCCCAATACAACAGCGCCATTGGCCAAACGCACGGCAGCGCCCACATTGAACTTGGAATAGGGTGCGTATGCATTACGAGCCGCATCGTGGGCAAACCGCAACAATTCAGCATCACTCGGGTCGAGTTCCTCAAGATGATCGTAAACAGTGTAAGGGCAAATAAAGCGTTCTTTTTTCATGATGGCATCATTTTTCATTCATGATGCTGCAAAGATAAGGAAAAAATCCTTATTGATTGACATCCACACGTCTTTGAGGCTTGGCAAACAGCAACAAGGCCATAAAGAAGGCAAACAGGGTGGCGCCAGCTTGGGTCTCCAAAGTGTCCTCGGGAAACATGGAGAGCAGCATAACGCAAAGGAACACCATATACAAATAAGTGTGATTCCGTTTTGACGAAAACCAAGGATAAAGCAAGACGAAAAGGAAGAAAGCCAAGCCCACCAAACCGAACGCTACTGCAATCGCAAGGTATTGATTATGGGCACGGAATCGAAACTCCTCTTTCAACGGAGAATGGATCTCATCGTAGGTCTGGGCAAAGGTTTGCGGCACATCGCCCGTGCCCACGCCAAACCAAGGATGGCGTCCTATTATATGGAATGAAGCCCGCGTGTACTCAATGCGTTGCGAAAGAGAGCCACCATTGGGATTGTTGTAGCGGCGGTAGAGATTGTATTCAAAAAGCGTTGAAGAAAGTCGCGCCCGAAGGCCAGGATGTTTCCAATTGTTATAGTTGGCCACGCCTTGCTCAATGTTTTTGACGTCCTCGTCAGTCAAGGCCATCACTCCTTCCGCATCTTTGCGCAAATCCTTTGAGGTGAGGTAACGCGCCAAAGTGGCTTCAAGGTTCTCGCCATCGGCGGTAGCGCCGTCAAAAGGCAGTTCGCTGCGCTGCGACCAAGCCTCTCTCAATTCATTCCTATTATAGTATAGGCCTACATATTTGCCGTCCTCAACGGGATTGTGGATCGTGTCGTGCCAATAGGGATTACCTTGTGCCGTCGTCTTCTCCAAAGTACTGAGATCAACGGGCTTCACCTCCACCATGGGTTTGACGACGACCCAAACCGCCACCACAATGGCAGCTATGACCATCAAAGCCGAAACGCCAAGGGCAACACGCCAGCCTCTACCCTTTTTCCATCGCAGGAAAGCAAATAGCAACGTAGCCAGGACGACAGCGGCCAAAATCACATAGCCCGATAAGGATTCAAAAATGAAAATCACATAAGCAAACCAGAACAGCAAGAGCCACATCAGGAATTGGTCAATAACCACCTTTATCCCAAAACTTGGCACGCTTTTCCCTTTCGAAATACGTCTTTTATAAAGGTAATACCCAATCACCGCCATGCTGAAGACGATGTTGAGGCAAAAACGGATATGACTGATGAAACGGGAAATCTCGCGGACATCCTCGTAATCGTGCCTGACATAACGGAAAAAGCTGAACTGTGTGGCGATGAAGACCGAAAGCACATAGACGAGCATCACCAAGTCGAAACGCTTGCGGTCGAGTGGTTCCAGGCTCGACAACACGAAGGGCATGACCAAAATGGGCAGCTTGACACGAAGGTCTTTCATCGCATACTCGAAATCAGAGGTCCACAGTAATCCGACAACGTGCATGAGATAGAATGCGACCAGCAAAACAGCGGCTTTATTGTGCCAAAACCGAGATAGCTTCTGCTTGAAGTCTCTGGCGACAATGCCATCCACAAGCCATACGAGGACAAGCCAAAATTGCGACATGCCCATCAAAAACGGCGAGAGCGTGAGGCCTACGGCCACCATCAGCAAACCCAACAAGTAGGCTTGGTTCAGGTAGGGTCGTATGGAAGCCTGCGCCTTCATCACTTGCCACTCAAGATGCTGTGGTATTCGTCCTTGCCGTTGGTATTGAGCAGGATCTCAAAGGCGCGTTTCAGGTCGGGGTCATCATTAAGCGAGGCGACAATACGACCTTTTTGATAATAGTAGCGACCTACGATTTCAGAACGCAACAGCTCTTCGATATCCTTGCGGTTATTAAGCAAGTCGTTATCCTTCTCGGCGGCGAGATTTTTCTCCAACAAATCGATTTGTGGCTTTATCTTGTCCAGATAGCCTTCTTCTTTAGCCGTTTTCTTCAATTTTTCAATGGCCTTCTCACTCTCAGTAGTGTAGCTGAACTTCTTGTCCTTCACGAACTTCATAAAGTCCTGATAAGTGGCCTCGTCAATTTGGAAGCGTTCGGCTGGTGCTATGCTCTTATGCTCGCTGTAGAATTTGTTGGCATAGTCGAAAATATAGTTCTTGCCGAAGAGATAGGCCGTCACCGTGGCGTAAGGGTCACGACTGACCTTCACATCGGGGGTGATGCCATGGCCTTCGTAGACAGTACGGCCGCCCATAGTCTTGAATGCTTTACCGAGGGTGTCTTTCTTCATCTGGGCAGTGTCTTTCTTATGCGAATAGTCGATCTCCTGGATGCAGCGTCCACTAGGGATGTAGTAGTGAGCCACCGTAACCTTCATCTGGGTGTTGTAACTCAGAGGTAAGATGTTTTGTACCAATCCTTTACCAAAAGTCCTTTGTCCGATGATGACACCGCGGTCATAGTCCTGGATGGCACCCGCCACAATCTCACTGGCTGAGGCACTGCTGCCGTCGACGAGGATGGCCAAAGGGATCCCAAGGTCCACAGGCTCGTTGGTGGTGGGATGCATGCTGTTGGCCGTGGCAGCCTTGCCCTTCATCGAGACCACAGGTTTGCCTTTGGGAATGAAGAGGTTGACGATGTCGACCGCTTCGTTCATAAGACCACCTCCATTGCCGCGTAAGTCGATGACGAAGCCTTTTAATTCATTACCTTTTTTCATCTCCACAAACTTCTCCTTCACTTCCTTGGCTGCATCACGGGTGAAGCCACTCAAAGAGAGATAAGCGATACCGTTGTCGAATACCTTATAATAAGGTATGTTATCGATCTTCACCTTCTCGCGCTTCAACTTGATTTCCAAAGGCTGCTCTTGACCATACCGCTTGAGTTTCAGCGTCACCTCAGTGCCAGGTTGCCCCTTCAGCAGGTTGCTGACCTCTTGGGTGTTCTTTTTCTTGCAGTCTACGCCGTTCACCTCAAGGATGGCGTCGCCAGCAATGATGCCCGCTTTCTGTGCCGGCCAACCTTCGTAGGGGTCGGAGATGCGGGTGAACTCGCCGTCGTATTGGATGATGGCGCCGATGCCGCCATATTCGCCTGTGGTCATGAACTTGGCGTTCTCGATGTCCGACTCGGGGATAAAGACCGTGTAGGGGTCGAGGCCTTCGAGCATGGCCTTGATGGCAGTCTCGTTGAGTTCGCCTGGGTTAATTTCGTCGACATAGTTGAGGTTCAGCTCACGGAGAAGACTGTTGTAGATGTCGAGGCTTTTGGCGATTTCGAAGTTGTTCTGCTTCTCTTGGGCGAGGAGGCCCAGCGGGAGGAGCAATGCGACTAAAAAAACAAAAAGTTGTATCTTTTTCATTTTCAATTATTAAACTCTAAACTCTAAACTAATCACGGCACAGGGTCGTACCCGCTACCACCCCAAGGGTTGCAGGAGAGGATGCGTTTGAAGGTGAGCCAGCCGCCTTTGAAGAAACCGTATTTCTGGATGGCCTCGATGCCGTAGTTGGAACATGTGGGCGTATAGCGGCAGCTGTTGCCAATGAAAGGCGACAGCGTCACCTGATAGATGCGGATGAGCAGGATCAGGAACTTAGCCGGCAGTTGGGCGATGCGTTTCATGGTTGATGAGCTTTGTCGAATCATGGCTGGTGTGCTTTGTCGAATTATACTTATTAATCAGCTCATTAACGGCTTTCTTAGTCTTGGCAAACATCTCCTCGTAGCTGTGGATGACCGTAGCCGTATAGACTAACGCTACATCCACGGAAATATTATCCTTTTCGCAGATTTCGTAGAGGGCCGCCTTGTTTCGACGCCACGACTCGCGAATCAGACGTTTCACGCGGTTGCGATTAATGGCATGGTGGAAGCGTTTCTTGGAGACGGAAACGAGCAAACGGCAGGTGACGGGATGGCTTTCGTCATGTCTGAACAAATAGACGACACGATAAGGATACACACCGAAGCCATGGCCTTTGTCGAAAAGCGCCTGGATGTCGTTTTCCTTACAAATCCTCTCGTATTTGGGGAGTCCCTCCTGAGCCGTCATGGCATGAAACGCTTTTCGGGAGGGTTATTTTTTCTTGCTCTTCTTGTTCTCGGCAGCAAGGTATTCCTCCATGGCCATGGTCATGGAAGGAGCCGTCTGTGTGGGAGCACGGAAGCTGAGCTCAAAGCCAGCATCAATGATGGCTTGGCAGGTGGCATCACCGAAACCGCCGATGGCGACCTCTTTCTGCTCGAATTCAGGGAAGTTCTCTTTCAACGAAAGGATACCGGCAGGGCTAAAGAATACCAGCATGTCATAGTCGTTGATTTTTATGATATCCTTCAAGTCGGCCGAAACGGTGCGGAACATCACGGCCTTGGTGAAATTGAGCTTTGCGGCAGTCAACAGGTCAAGTGTGGCATCAGAACTGATGTCGGAGCAACAATAGAGGTATTTCTCGTCCTTGTGCTTCTTCATGATGTCGATGAGGTCGTTAAGGGTCTGGCTCCCATAGAACACCTTGCGCTTGCGGTATTGCACGTAACGCTGGAGATAGAAGGCTGTCGACTCGTTGATGCAGAAATACTTCAGTGTTTCGGGAACAGCATAACGCATTTCCTTGGCCACTCTGAAGAAATGGTCGATGGCGTTACGGCTAGTGAGGATGATGGCAGTGTATTCCGGAAGCTTGATATGTTCCTGGCGGAGTTCGCTTGCAGAGACTGCGTCAAGTTTGATGAACTTTTCGAAAGTAATGTTCACGCCATACTTCTTCGTCATGTCGGCAAAAGGCGTCTTCGAAATGTCGGCAGGCTTGGGTTGTGACACCAAAATCGACTTAATCTTCATCTTTTTCTTCTCTTTTTAAGAACGTAAAATACCCTCGTTTTACCCGCATCAACGTTACATAACTCGTTAAAACACAGACCCATGATTAAAGAATCGCCAGCCTGCGGTCACGAGTGTTGCAACGGGTGCGATTTCGAGGGCGCAAAAATACAAAAAAATATAAAACGCGGATATTTTTGTTGTCACTCTCGATTCAATTATCCCCATGACAAACCTCACTAAAGCGGCTAAACCCAATAAACCAATGCCAATCCACACAAAATACTTTGTTGGATTATAAATCAACAGCAACACAACGGGCATCATCACCATAAGGGTGAAGATGGAGATGCAAAACTGGACGGACATCTGACGGTCGACGGTATCACGTGCATCGAAGAGCCAATTGACGAAATGCAAGGTCAGATAACGGAGCAGCACCCAACCCGTCATGCAGCCACAGATGGTCCAAAACACCGACCAATTGTTGTATTTCGCCACGTCGTGCGACAGCACCACACAACTCTTCTGCATAAAGAGTGAGATGAGTAGGATGTAACCTATTGTAAAAGAAACACACAGGAAACTGCGCATAGGATTCCATTCCCTCAGCAACTGGTTGGTATGGGCCACACCACCTGGCACCGACAGCACCTGACGGAACTGACGGGGATAAAGTTGCTTATTGAGCACGATGAGCAGCAACAAGAGTCCCAACAGCGCCAAATTCCAGCCTTGTAGGATCTCGTAACTCATGCGCACCAAAGGCGTGAGCGTACCCTCAAAACCGGATGTGATGAAGCTTGGCACCACGCTATCGCAGGCAATGGTGTCGACAGCTTGCACTGTGTCAACGGCTTGAGCGTGTTCCACAAAAGGGTTATAGAATATGTCGGGATACTGCGGCATGGATTTCTTGCAAAATTGCGCTGCAAAAATAATGGATTATTTGCAAACCGACACAAAAACTTCTTAACTTTGCAGGTCTATTTTTGAAATCAATAATTAAACAATAATCATTCAACAATCAAACACAGCAAAATGGACTTAATGCAAGAAATCATTGCCAACGCGCAAGCCAACAAGCAGCGCATTGTGCTCCCCGAGGGTGACGAACCCCGTACCTTGAAAGCCGCCGATCGCCTTTTGGCTGACGGCGTCGCCGATATCATCCTCATCGGCCCTGCCGAGAAGATCAAAGAGATGACCGCCGAGTTCGGTCTGAAGAACATCGACAAGGCCCGTATCATCGACCCGAAGAACAACCCCGACAAACAGAAATATGCCGACCTGCTTTACGAACTGCGTAAGGCTAAAGGCATGACCCCCGAGCAAGCCGACGACCTGGCACAGAACTTCATGTATCTCGGCATCCTCATGGTCAAAGCCGGTGAAGCCGATGGTCTCGTCAGCGGTGCCCGCAGCACCACAGGCGACATGCTCCGTCCCGCTTTGCAAATCATCAAGACCGTGCCTGGCGTGACCTGCGTCAGCGGCGCCTTCACGATGTTCCTGCCCGAGGGATGCCCCTACGGCACCAATGGCCGCATGGTCTTTGCCGACTGCGCCGTCACGCCCATGCCGACAGCAGAACAGCTGGCTGAAATTGCCATCTGCACCGCCGACACCGCCAAGGCCATCGCCAAGATCGACCCCGTCACCGCCATCCTGAGCTTCTCCACCAAGGGCAGTGCCAAGCATGAGGTGGTCGACAAGGTCATCGAAGCCACGCGTATCGCCAAGGAGCGTCGTCCCGACCTCGTCCTCGACGGTGAACTGCAGGCCGACGCCGCCATCGTGCCTTCAGTCGGTTCAAGCAAGGCTCCTGGCAGCCCCGTCGCCGGCAAGGCCAACACACTCGTGTTCCCCTGCCTCGAAGTCGGTAACATCGCCTATAAGCTCGTCCAACGTCTAGCTGGTGCCGAAGCCGTCGGTCCCGTGCTGCAAGGCCTCGCCAAGCCCTGCAACGACCTCAGCCGTGGCTGCTCAATTGATGACGTGTATAAACTGGTCGCCATCACCTGTAACCAAGCAATCGCACAAAAACAGAAATAACCATGAAGATATTAGTTCTCAACTGCGGCAGCTCCTCCATCAAGTACCAGCTGCTGGAAATGGAAAACGCCAATTCATCACGCCTGTTGGCCAAAGGCCTCTTGGAGCGTATCGGCCTCGAAATGGGCGAATTCACCCATAAATACAATGGCGAGAAATACTACGAGCAACTCCCCATCCCGAACCACACCGAAGGCATCAAGTTGGTGCTGAAGGCTTTGGTCGACCCGAAGATGGGCGTCATCAAAGACCTGAAGGAAATCGACGCCGTCGGTCACCGCGTGGCCCACGGTGGCGAGAAGTTCACCAAGAGCGTCCTCATCGACAACCAAGTCATCAAGGGCATCGAAGACCTCTGTGACCTCGCTCCTTTACACAACCCTGGCAGCCTGCAGGGCATCCACGCCATGGAAGAAGTGCTCCCCGGCATCCCGATGGCTGCCGTGTTTGACACCTCGTTCCACAGCACCATGCCGCCCGAGGCCTACCTCTATGCCGTGCCTTACGAATACTACGACAAGTACCGCGTGCGCCGTTACGGCTTCCACGGCACCAGTCATAAATACGTGGCCGAAAAGGCTGCCGCTTTCGTTGGCATGGACTGGAAGAAGTCGAAGATCGTGACCTGCCACCTCGGCAGTGGCGCCTCCATCGCCGCCGTCGAATACGGCAAGTCGGTGGAGACCTCGATGGGCTTCACGCCCGTTGAAGGCCTTGTGATGGGAAGCCGCACCGGCGACCTTGACCTCGGCGCTTTCATGTACATCATGGACAAGGAAGGCTACACGACCAAGGAGATGAACACCCTGGTCAACAAGAAGTCAGGCCTCGTGGGCATCACGGGCGGCAAGCAGGACATGCGCGACGTGCGTGCCGGCAAGGAAGAAGGCGACGAGCGTTGCACATACGCCTTCAACATGTTTGCCCACCGCGTGAAGAAGTACATCGGCGGCTACATGGCCGTGATGAACGGTGCCGACCTCATCGTGATGACGGGCGGCATTGGCGAGAACGCCTGGTTCATGCGTGAAGCCATCCTCGAAAACATGGAAGGCCTCGGCATCGAATACGACCGTCAGATGAACAAAGAGACCATCGGCGACGCCGGCGTGATCTCAACACCCAACTCCAAAGTCAAAGTGGTGGTGTATCCTACCGACGAAGAGTTCGTCATCGCACAGGACACCTACAACCTCGTGACGAAGTAAGTATCGCGCTTACACAACAAAAAAAGGAGCGAAAAATTTCGCTCCTTTTTTTCTTTACTCAGACCAATAATATATCCATCCCCTTTCCGTCTCGCTCATCGTACTCATGTCATCCACGTAATCGGGATCAGGCACATACCAGTCGGTCGACTCGAAAAACCGGCGCAGCTTTTCATTCTTAAACACCCGACCACGATAGGCAAAAGGTATGTTCTTCATGATACGGCGTTGGTCGGCATCGAGTTCGTCTTTCAAGTCGTCGTCTTTCAACGGGGCAAGGTCACACATCGTTTGTTTTACCAAATCCAGAATCTCAGTAGCACCACAACCAGCAAACCCACACGGCAATAAATACAACACAATGGGCTTGCTAATATTCAGTTCACCATCAGGATGAAAGTTGTCCTTGTGAAAACTAATGCTACCCTTTTGGACATGAAACATCGGCTCAGATTGGCGCTCCCATTTTCCAGAAGGCGTGACCCGACCCTTACCTTTAAAGGTCCATTCATCGACACTACTGAAGAAACTTTGATCCATGCAAAACGATTCACGTTCGCCCATGTCGATGTTAAGCGTGAAGTCGTCAATCTGATGGTTGGCCCAGCGGTTGGCCGCAGTCAGTATGTAGGTAAAACGGTATTCCTCAGCCACAGAATTTGATATCTCAAAGTCGTAAGTGTGTTGCACAATGTTCAGACCCTCGCGGAAATGCGCATTAAAATGATACACATAATAAAAAGGATACCCCATCCCCTCATATTCATTCATGGTCTTGATGCATTGCTCACGCGACAAGTCGGAGAATTGTCCGTTCTTGAAATAGTCCAGCTTCCTGTAATCCTCATCATCGTACAACACATGAGCCACCTCGTAGCCGAGACGATCGCCATTGATGGTGACCGTAAAGTTGCTAATATGGGGATGATTGGGAAAGACCTCTGCCATGTCAACATACGAGTCGTAGGGCGGCTCAGCCTCAAAGCCGACAAGCAGGTCCTTCGGTTTAGTAGGATTGAAAAACTCGTAGTAAACGGTCACTTCAAGACGATCACCCACTCGGTTGATGGTGAGCACTTCCTTACGGACGCTGATGTCGGTCTCCGTGACAGGAATCAGTTGGTTGCCGCTGGCGTAGAACACACCATCGTTAGCCTTTGCCCCGGCAATGAGGAGCAGAAGGAAAAACAAAATGGTCAGTTTCTTCATCGCTTAATAAGTTATTTTGACCAAAACTGGACCCATTTCTTTTCGTCTGGTGTCAACGAATCCATGCTGTCCTTGTAGTTGGGGTCAGGCATATACCAGTTTGTCGACTCGAAGAATTGTTTCAGTCCAGCATCTTTGAACACGTGGCCACGATAGGCAAAGGGCAGGTTCTTCATGATGCGCTTTTGCTCGGCAGTGAAGCCTGAGATATTGGTATCCTCAAAGTAATTTGGATTCACGTGGTTGTACTGAAATTTCATCAAGTCGACAACTGGCTGACCGTTATCGCCCTCCTCCCATGAAGAGTACATATACATCAGGGCCAAGCGCTTGTTGATGTTGAGTTCACCATCGGGGTGGAAGTTCTTCTTCTTAAAGGTGATACTGCCATCCTGGATATGGAAATAGGGAGAGCCATTTTCACCGGCCAAGCCCCATTCCGTCTCCATTGTGACTCTGCCTTTGCCGTTGATGGTCCAATCCTTGGCACTCTTGAAGAAGGTCGGCAGCACCATGAAAGACTCTCTCTCGCCCATGTTGATTTCAAGCGTAAAGTCGTCAATACCATTGTTGGCCCAACGGTTGGCAGCAGTGAGAATATAATCAAATCTGAACTCCTCTTCCACCGAACTTGACAAGTCGAAATCGTAAGTGTGCTGGATAATGTTCAAACCTTCGCGGAAATGGGAGTTGAAGTGATAGACGAAATAGTATGGATAAACATCGGCAAACTCGCCCGACATGGCATCGAAGCACTGCTTGCGCGTCAAACCTTTGATCTTGCCGTTGGCATAATACTTGCGCGGAGCCTTGGCATCTGTATCATAGAAGTTGTCCTCAATGTGAGCCACTTCGTAGGATAACTTGTCGCCGTTGAACACCACTTTGAAGTTACGCATGTGCGGCTGCTCGGGGAAGAGCTGCATGTCCTCCTCATAAGCGGGATAAGGAGCAGGAGCCTCAAAGCCCACCAAAAGGTCCTTCGGCTTGCCCGGATTGAAAAACTCATAGTAAACCGTCACTTCCAAATGGTCACCGACACGGTTGATGGTGAGCACTTCCTTCCTTACACTGATGTCGGTCTCAGTGATGGGAATCAGTTGGTTACCACTGGCATAGAACACGCCATCATTAGCCTTTGCACCAATAAAAGAGAGCAAAAAGAGCAAAAGAACTGTTAGTTTTCTCATGATTTATAATTTTACAGATTAGACAAATATTCAAAAACAAAAACCATTCCAATCAAAGTCATCCACGATCGTAATGTGGCATCTCATCGGGCAAGATGATGGAGAATTCAATAAGACCGCCAACGACCTGCTTGGCATCGTCCTCGTACCAAGGCGTCTGGTAAATCAGTTTCTTCTTGCCTTTCTTGGAAATCGTATAGACGTTGGTGGCGGCATCATCCAAAAGATGCTTGATGATTTGCTGCGAGCGCTCGTTATGGCATTTCATCAGGTCACGGCCGCGTGCGTCGCCATTCACTTCGATAGAGCTGTCGTTCTGATAAAGGATTTCGCCGTCTTTGGCGCTGATAGTAATGGCTATATTCAAGCCTTTGAGATAATCAAGTTGGTTCATAATGCGTGTAATTTTTCTGCAAAGATAGAATTTTTATAATTTTGCAGCGTTCTTTCATTAAAATAATGAAGAAACTATACCGCTATATCACCAAGTCGTTCTTAGGCACCTTCTTCCTCACCTTTTTCATTGTGGTGTTCGTTTGGGTGATGCAATTTGTGTGGCTTTATGTCGACGATTTGGTCGGCAAGGGATTGGAAATCAAAATATTGGCAGAACTTTTGTTCTACACCTCCATCACCGCCATTCCCATGTCGCTTCCCTTGGCCCTCTTGCTTGCACTACTCATGAGTTTCGGCAACCTTGGTGAACACTATGAGTTGGTGGCCATGAAAGCCTCAGGCATTTCGATGTGGAGAGTGATGCGGCCTTTGTTGGTTTTTTCGTTGATGACCAGTGTATTGGCCTTCTTCATCTCCAACAGTCTCATCCCCATCGCCACCTTGAAATGGCGCACCTTGCTCACCGACGTGCAGCGACAAAAGCTGGCTTTCAACATCAAGGAAGGGGTGTTTTACAAGGACATAGACAACTACGTCATTTATGTGGAAAAGAAAGGGAAGGACGGCAGCCATATCTATGGTGTCAAGATCTATGACCATAGCGACCGCCTAGGCAACACCAAAATCATCTCAGCCGACTCGGGCATGATGTCGATGAGTCCCAACCAACGCAACATCATCTTCACCTTATACGACGGCTACAACTACACCGACCTTACTCCCGATAACTACAAAGACAGGCGGCCCTTCGAACGCATGTCGTTTAAGCAGGAACAACTCAAGTTCAGCTTGGCTTCGTTTGACATGACCCGTTCGGACGAGGAAATGTACAAGTCGTACCAACAGATGATGAACATCCGCCAGCTTTCCACCTCTTTGGACTCACTTCAACATCGTTTCGCTGGCAAGCAGGAGGCCTTCACGCTAGGCTTCGAGCGACGATGGGCCAACTACAACAGCCTGCACACGGGTGTGCCTCCCGAAGGCATCGCCTCGCCCGTTCCCGACAGCATTATAGCCGACACCCTCATTCCCTTGAGTTGGCCGTTGCTCGACCGATTTGAGGGCGAGACACGCTCCATCATCGCCACCATGGCCACTGGCAGTGCCCAAAACGCCAAAGACAACGTCGCCTTCAACAAACTGGATCTCAAAACCCAGACCGAGAACATCAACAAGCACAAGAAAGAATGGCACAAGAAGTTCACACTGAGCATCGCCTGCCTCATCTTCTTCTTCATCGGAGCCCCGTTGGGCAGCATCATCCGCCGAGGCGGACTGGGGTTGCCCGTGGTCATCTCGGTAGTGTTCTTCATCATCTACCACCTCATCTCAACCATTGCCGAGCGCATGGCCGTGTTCGGTGACCTCAACATGTTCCTAGGCGTGTGGCTCTCGTCGCTCGTGCTGCTACCTGTCGGACTCTTCTTCACCTTCAAGGCCACTACCGACGCCGCCCTCTTCGATGGCGACAGTTGGAAAAAGTTCTTCCAAAGACTATTCAAGAAAAAACATGAAGACAAGGTCACTGAGCCAAAAACAATAGCATAAACCACCACATCATGAGGATACTTCTACTCTGCAACAAACCTCCTTACCCTGCCTCTGAAGGCGGCCCTATGGCGATGAACAGCATCATCACCGGATTGCTCGAAGCAGGACATCAGGTCAAAGTATTGGCGATCAACAGCGAGAAATACAACGTCAAGGAAAGCGACATCCCCGAGGAATACAAGCGAAAGACCGGCATCGAACTCATCGACGTCGATTTGACCGTCAAGCCTTTGAACGCCTTCCTCAACCTATTCACCAGGAAGTCGTACCATGCAGAGCGTTTCATCTCCGAAGAATTTAAAAAGAGGCTGGCAGCAGTACTTGACAAAGAGCAGTTCGACGTCGTCCAATTGGAAGTCCTCTTCATGGCTCCTTACGTGGAAACCATCCGCCGGCACAGCAAAGCAATGATTGTGTTGCGTGCCCACAACGTGGAGCACAAGATTTGGGAAAGGATTGCCAAGGACACAAAATCCCCACTCAAACGTTGGTATATCAACCATCTGGCCAAGACCTTAAAGGAATTTGAACTCAACGCGTTGGAGACCGTTGACGGCGTTGCCGCCATCACCAGGAAAGATGCTGCTTTTTTCAGAAAATACTGTTCCAAGCCCGTCATCGACATCCCGTTTGGTGTGTATCCCGAGCAGTTTGATCCGAAATACGAGATAGAAGGCAAGCCTAAATTCTATCATATCGGCTCCATGAATTGGATGCCCAACGAAGAAGGCATACGTTGGTTCGTCGACGAGGTGCTACCCAAGACAGTAGAAAAAGTGCCCGACTTCGTCTACCATCTGGCCGGCCGTTCCATGCCTGAATGGCTTACCTCCATGAAAAACCCGCATGTCGACGTGGTCGGCGAGGTGCCTGACGCCAAGGAGTTTGTCACAAATCATGACGTAGCCATCGTGCCTTTGCTTTCGGGTAGTGGTATCCGCATCAAGATCATCGAATCCATGGCTTTGGGCAAGACCGTCATCACCACCCGCGTGGGTGCCGAAGGCATCCTCTACGACGAGGAAGTCAACATCATCATCGCCGAGAACAAGGCCAAGATGGTGGAGGCCATCCGCAGCCTCAACGAAAACCCCGAAACCGCCGTGCGCATCGGACAAGCCGCAAGGAAACTGGTGGAAGAGACCTACGACAACCGCAAGATTATCGCCCGTTTGTTGATGTTCTATGAGCAGATCAAACCTGGAAGTAAGATTAGTTTTCTTTGAGTGACTGTAGCTTATGGCCTATGACTATGGCTGCTTCCCAAGCGCAAAAGCAGCCATAGTCATTAGCCATTGGCCATAGTTTTAAAAAAATCACTATCTTTGCTCCCTAATTCCGACGAGATGAAGATTTTTGTTCTCTTGCCACGCATCCCATTCCCTCTTGAAAAAGGTGATAAACTGCGGGCATTCAATCAGATAAAGCAACTTGCAAAGCACAACGAAATCGTCCTTTGTGCGCTCAACGACAACCCAAAAGTCAACGAGCAGGACGCTTTCCATGCCTTGCAACCCTATTGCCAGTCCATCAACTTCATCAAAATCACCAAGCCTCAGATCCTGCTGGGACTCGTCCGCGCCTTTCTAAAAGGCCTGCCCATGCAGTGTGGCTATTTCTACAACCGCAAGGCTGCCAAGAAAATCGATGCCTTGATTGCCAAGCACAAGCCTGACATGCTCTTCGGGCAACTTCTTCGTGTGGCAGAGTACATCCGATACAAGGACCTTCCAAAAGCCATCGACTATCAAGACATCTTCTCCTATGGCATGAAACGTCGCGCTGACATCGCCTCTTTCGTCACACGACCCATTTACAACATGGAATACCGTCGTCTGAGCCGCTACGAGGCCGCTATCTTTGAAGACTTCGACGTGAAGACCATCATCAGTGAACCTGACAAGGCCTTGTTCCCACACGAACGTCGCAACGAAATCCTCGTCATCCCCAATGGTGTTGACCACGACTATTTCAATCCACAGGAGCGCGAAAAGTCATACGACCTCGTCTTTACCGGCAACATGAGCTATCCGCCCAATGTGAACGCCGTTGAATATTTGGCCAACGAAATCCTTCCTGTCGTTTGGAAGACCTTGCCCGACGTAAAACTCTACATTGCCGGTGCCACCCCCGACCCAAAGGTAAAGAAAGCCGCCTCAGAGCGCATCATCGTCAGCGGCTGGCTCGACGACATTCGCGACGCCTATGCCCAAAGCCGCGTCTTCATCGCGCCTATGCGCATCGGAACAGGCCTGCAAAACAAGCTCTTGGAAGCCATGTCGATGCGCCTGCCCTCCATCACCTCTCCTTTGGCCAATGCCTCATTGGGCGCAAAACCTGACGAGGAAATCCTCATCGGCAACAACGCTGAGGAGATGGCACAACACATCATCTCTCTATTGACCGACCAAGAAAAGGCCGAACGTCTCGCCCTAGCGGGATACAATTTCACCAACCGTGTGTATGATTGGGACAAGGCGACCGCCATCATGGAACACGCAATGTCCCAACTGACAACTAAACAACTGAATAACTGACAACTGAATATGGCACAAGTAGACGACAAAAAAATCATCTTCTCGATGGTAGGCGTGAGCAAAATCATCCCGCCGTCGAGACAAATATTGAAAGACATCTACCTCTCCTTCTTCTATGGCGCCAAAATCGGCATCATCGGCTTGAACGGTGCAGGTAAATCCACCCTGCTGCGCATCATCGCGGGCAAGGAGAAATCCTATAACGGCGAGGTGGTCTTCTCGCCCGGCTATTCGGTCGGCATGCTCGACCAGGAGCCGCAACTCGACGACAACAAGACCGTTCGCCAAGTGGTAGAAGAAGGTGTGCAGGAAATCGTCGATATCCTCAAAGAATACGAGGAGATCAATAACAAGTTTGCCGAGCCCGACGCCGACTTCGACAAACTGATTGCACGCCAGGGCGAGCTGACCGAACTCATCGAGCAACACGATGCTTGGGAACTTGACAACAAACTGGAACGCGCCATGGACGCACTCAACTGTCCCGATGGCGACACGCCTGTGTGCAACCTCTCAGGAGGCGAGCGTCGCCGTGTGGCCCTTTGCCGTCTCCTGCTGCAAGAGCCCGACATCCTGCTCCTCGACGAGCCCACCAACCACCTCGATGCCGAGAGCATCCAGTGGTTGGAGAGCCACCTTCAACAATACAAGGGCACCGTCATCGCCGTCACCCACGACCGTTACTTCCTCGACCACGTGGCCGGCTGGATTCTCGAACTCGACCGCGGCGAAGGCATCCCGTGGAAGGGCAACTACTCCTCGTGGCTCGACCAGAAGACCGCCCGCCTCGCCATGGAAGAGAAGACCGAGAGCAAGCGCCGCAAGACCCTTGAAAGAGAGTTGGAATGGGTGCGCATGGCGCCCAAGGCACGTCACGCCAAAGGCAAGGCCCGTCTGGAATCGTATGAGAAGATGCTCAACGAGGACGTAAAGGAGAAAGAAGAGAAACTCGAAATCTACATCCCCAATGGCGACCGTCTAGGAACGAAAGTCATCGAGGCGCATGACGTCACCAAGGCCTACGGTGACAAATTGTTGTTCGAAAATCTCAACTTCAGTCTGCCGCAAGGCGGCATCGTGGGCGTCATCGGTCCCAACGGCGCAGGCAAAACCACGCTGTTCCGCCTTATTATGGGATTGGAGCAACCTGACTCTGGCACTTTTGAAGTCGGCGAGACCGTGAAGATTGGTTACGTCGACCAGCAGCATGCCGATATTGACCCTGAGAAGACCGTCTGGGAAGTCATCAGCGGCGGCAACGAACTCATCCAATTGGGCAAGCGTAGCATGAACTCGCGTGCCTACGTCTCCCGCTTCAACTTTGGCGGCAACGACCAGCAAAAGAAGGCCGGCGTGCTCTCGGGCGGTGAACGCAACCGCATGCACCTTGCCTTGACCCTGAAGCAGGAAGCCAACGTGCTCCTTTTGGACGAGCCCACCAACGACATCGATGTGAACACCCTCCGCGCCTTGGAGGAAGGCCTTGAAAACTTCGCAGGCTGTGCCGTCATCATCAGCCACGACCGTTGGTTCCTCGACCGTGTGGCCACCCACATCCTCGCTTTCGAGGGCAACTCACAGGTTTATTTCTTTGAGGGTAGCTACTCGGAATACGAAGAAAACAAAATGAAACGCCTCGGCAATGTCGAGCCCAAACGTTTCAGATACAAGAAGCTGAAAGAATAACCCATTATAACAGCAATACCATGAACGAAGACAACAAAATCACATGTCCCTATTGCGGAACCTGGGTTGACCAAACAGAAGAAGTCTGCCCTCAATGCTTTGCGCCCCTCAAGCCGTCTCAAAAAGCTATGGTCCATGAGCCCGAGGTCCCTGAGTCTGCGGTTGCTGAGTCCAGCAGAAACATCGAAGGGCCGACAAAACCAGCCAAACAACAGCCTAAACGTCTCGCTCCCACAGCCATCGCTTCGATGGTGCTTGGCATTCTCTCCATCAACTTCAGTTCGCTGATTATTCCAGGTTTCATATTAGCAGCCATAGGTAAACGTAAGGCGAATGAAGGCTATGATGCCATTGCTGCAAACCCTGACACCTACACTGGCGCGGGCATGCTCAACGCTGGTCGCATCACTTCCAAGGTAGGACTCATCCTCAGCATCGTGATGATTCCTTTCTGGATCCTCTACTTCACCCTCGTTGCCATAGCGATCAGCGAAGGTTACTAAAACTGTTCAAGTATTCGTTATTTCTTCATGTTGTAAAGCACCTAATAATAAACCAGTCTATAATAGTCAAACAATAGTCAAACAAACAATAGTTGAAACAATGAGAAAAACCATTCTAACCTTATGCCTTGCCGCCCTCACTTTGGGCAACTTGTTGGCCGGCCCCGTCGACCAGCAAAAGGCGCAAAAACTAGGTGCCAAATTCCTGGGCACCACTGCCGTCAGCCAGAAAACTGCTGACATCCAACTGAATCTAGTCTCTGTTGCCGCCAACCGCGACGCCACCGACTATTACGTCTTCAACGTCAGCAATGGCGAAGGCTTCGTCATCGTGGCCGGCGACGACCGCGTGAAGCCCATCCTCGCGTACTCCACCACGGGCTCAATCGACCCAAACAATATGTCGGAAGGCTTCCAATTCACCCTCGAAGGCTTCCGCGAGGAAATCCAATATGTTCGCGAGCACAACCTCACGGCCACGCCCGACATTGTCGCTGAATGGAACGCTGTATCCAAGACTGGCAGCCTCAACCGCGGTGAGCAGACACGCACTGTGGTCGGTCCGTTATGCCAAACCCTCTGGAACCAAAACTTCCCTTGGAACAGCCAATGCCCCGAAGACCCTGAAGGCAATGGCGGTCATGTGTACGCCGGTTGCGTGGCCACGGCCATGGGTATGGTGATGAAGTTTTGGGAATGGCCTGCCCAAGGTGTAGGATCACACAGCTACCACCCGCAAGGCTATGCCCAACAAAGTGCCAACTTTGGCGAGACCGAGTACCATTTCGAGCTGATGCCCAATACGCTGGACTCAACCAGCACCGAAGAGGAATACTTCGAAACAGCACAGCTGCTGCATCATCTTGGCATCTCAGTCAACATGCAGTATAGCGGTCAAGGCAGCGGCGCCTATTCAGATGATGTACCAACTGCCCTGCGCAACTATTTCCGTTACAATTGTGAAGACCATGTGACCAACTACGGCAATTGGTGGCCAGGCTGGGGCTACACCAACGAACAATGGGCCCAAATGCTGAAAGACGGTGGCTTGGACGAGCTCCTACCGCTCTACTACAGCGGTCAAGACGACAGCGGCGCTGGTGGTCACGCCTACGTGTGCGACGGCTACGACGAAAACGACTACTTCCACTTCAACTGGGGCTGGAGCGGTCGCGATAATGCCTGGTGCCCCATCGGTGCTCTCAACACCACACGTTATGCATTCAACCAAATGAACGGCTTCACGGGACACATCATCCCACAAGGCGATGTTTATTACAGCCGTCCCGACAGTGTGGCCAACATGCTCGCCTCCGAAGATGCCTCATTGGATGCCGTGCGCCTCAGTTGGACGAACCCCACCCTTGACCTCAACGGCAATGCGCTGACCAACATCACTTCAGTTACCATCCGCCGCAACTTTGAGGTCATCGCAGAATTGACCGATGCACAAGTGGGTGCCGACATGGAATACGAGGACAACGGCTTAGAGCCCGGCCTTTATGAATACGCCATCTACGTCACCAACGAAGCCGGCATCAGCCGCACCACCTACCGCAGCATCCTTGTGGGCGAGAAGTGTAACGTTGTTTTCCAACTTCACGATGACGGTGGCGACGGCTGGAAAGGCGCCGCCATCAGCGTGACCTCCGAAAGCGGACAACGCATTGCGGTGGTCAGCATGACGCAAGGCTCCGAGTTGGTCGTCGACCTGCCCCTGTTGCGTGGCAACCTCAACTTCATCTGGAACCACGGCTGGTATCATGCCTATCCAGAACACGACACAGACGGAGAGTGCTCCTTCTCCATTCTTGACTATGCAGGCAATGAGCTCTACACTTCCGCCGACCTCGAAGACGGCATCTTCATGACCTACGAGAACAACTGCGAAGAAGCTCCGCTGAGCTGCTATCCCGTGCAGAACCTGCAAGGCGAGTATCAATGGCATAGCGGAGAAGAGTATGGCGTTTACCTCTCTTGGAACAAGCCCAACATAACTGCCAACCTTGACCACTTCAACGTCTATCGCTCCATTCTTGTCACCAAAGAATCTGAACTCATTGCCGAAGTACCCTACACTGGCGCCAACACTTACGAATTCTTCGACGACAACAACGAGCAAGGCGACTACGAGTATGAGGTCACCTCTGTCTTCGTTAGAGGTAGCGAACAATGCGAATCGGCGGCCGAGGGCATTGGCAACCTGATAGTCACAGCAGTCAATGAAAACACCGCCAACATCAATGTCTATCCCAATCCGACCAATGGCCTGCTTAACATCGAAGGCCAAGGCACGATGTACATCAGCGTCAGCAACCTCTTGGGTCAGGCACTCCAAGAGACGACTGCCAACGGCAACACCACCCTCGACATGAGCCGTTTGGAAGCTGGAATGTACCTCATTCGCATTGAGAGTGAAAATGGCGTAACAATACAGAAGGTCAATTTACGGAAATAAAGGTTTTGTTTTCAAACATGAAGAAAGCCGCCTCGAAAACGGGGCGGCTTTCTATTTTGGATCCTACACCAAGATTACCATTTCAAGATCTTCTTGAAATCGTATTCCTCAGGATTGGGCAAATAAGCCTTTGCCGTGATGTAGTCGACAGGCGAGATGTACTGCAAGCCTTCATTGAAGATAAGCTCAGCCTTGGGACCGCTCAGGTTCACCAAACGCGGCTTGATCTTGCCGTTCTCGTCTTCCACGTCCTTCAGGTACAAAGGCATGATCTCACCCTTCGGGTTGGTGGTGACCATAGCGCCACTCACGCCCTTGTCGAAGAGTTTCTTCACGCCATAGCCCAACAACGAGCAGTAGGTCAAGTCGTAGCCGTTAGGCTCCACGCAACGGATGCCATAACCGATTTCAACGGGACGGCTCTTCACGTTGATGCCCAAAGCTTTCAATCTTTGTTGCAACAAGAGGTTGAAGATGTGGGCCTTACTGACGTTGCCCAACTCAGGATGGCCATGTTCGTCGTAGGTGAAAGCCACACCCGACTTCTCAATTTCCTCATCGCTCATGAAGTGGAACACACCTTCACTGATGATGGCCACGCCATAGTTGACACCCAACAGTTTGCGTTTCACGATGGAGCTGACCACCAACTTGATGATGGCATCGAAAGTCACTTGGGCGTTATTGAACATCTCAGGGATGACCACCATCGGGCAGTGGCAGGCCGAAGTCATACCAAAAGCCAGGTGGCCCGCCTCACGACCCATGGCCGACACCACAAACCAGTTGCCGCTGGTACGGGCATCTTCATAGATGGTCTGAACCAAATGCACGGCAGCATCTTTGGCGGAATAATAGCCAAAAGTCGGGCTTCCCTCAGGCAACGGCAGGTCGTTGTCGATGGTCTTGGGCACATGGATGTTCTGAATGGGAAAGCCACTATTGGCCAAGAACTTCGAAATACGGTTGGCCGTTGAGGCAGTGTCGTCGCCACCGATGGTGACCAACAACTTGATGTTGTTCTTCACGAAGAACTCCGTGTTGAACTCCTCGTTCTTTGGCTTATAACGGCTCATCTTCAAGGCCGAACCACCTTGTTTGAGGATGGCATCGGCATAGAGGAAGTCCATCTCGACCACGTCGGGATTGGGTTGGAAAAGGTTCTTGTAGCCGTCGTTGAGGCCGAGTACACGATAACCGTCCTTGAGGAAGGTCTTGGCCACGGTGCTGATCACCGTGTTGATTCCGGGTGCCGGACCGCCGCCGGCGAGGATTACGATGCTTTCTTTCATATTTTCGGATTTAAAGATTTGTTGTTGTCCATTTCGTCGCTTCGCGTCATTGCGAGGAGGAACGACGAAGCAATCTAGGAATTAAGTTTGTTGTCTAGACTGCTTCGTGCCTCGCAGTGACGCAAAGCGTGTCATTATTCAATAACCAGCTCATCACAGAAGATCCAAGCCTTCTGTCCGGCGCCGACATGGCCTTCGGGACAGACGCCAATGGTCTTGGCTGCCATCTTCACGTAACGGGCATTCGTGCGCGGACGCACTTCCATCTCTTGGATAAAGGCACCGTCGGCATCGATCGGGATTTCGTTCTTCACCTTACCCACGCTGCGGAAACTCTTTCCGTCGTCGCTGACAAAATACTCTACCTCGGTAGGCATCCAAATCCAGGAGTAGATCTCCTGCAGGAAACTGCCAGCCAAGCGATTGATTTTCTTACTCTGGCCCAAGTCGACAGTGGCGATCAGATCGACGCCGTAATAGCCCTGCCACGAGCCCGTGCGGAAGTTTTCGCCACCACGTTGATGGTCGATCAAAGCCTTGAGGCCACCAGCTTCATATTGTTCGTTATACTCGTTTTCCAGCTTCACCGAATGGCGTGCATCCACAAGGTAATACTTGGCATCGATAGGCAAACTCCAGCGACCGTCCTGCTCGGCAGCGGCACGCACTGTGGCATTGTCTTTCAGGCATAGAGGCTGTTCGAAAAGTTGCCCGTTTTCTCTCGGGTCGGTGCCATCCATAGTATAGTATATCTTCACACCTTCGACAGGGTGACTCATACTCACCATCAGGCTGTCGAAGAAAGTGTCGGAGTCGGCATTGATGGTCGGTACGACGACAATGCTTTCCTCGGGGATGCGCACCACGGGGCAGTTCTCGGGTTGCGTAGCCCAAGTGGAGTTGGGCTGGTCAGTCATGGTGAACTCCAAAGTACCTCCATTGTACACTTCCTCAAAGGTGATGTAGCTGCGTTCCAAGGGCTTGCCGTTCAGCTTCACGGATTGCACGTAGCAGTTCTTGTCGCTCAAACCCTTGGCAACAACTTCAAACTGCTTGCCGTTCTCGAAGGTGAGACGGGTGCGCTCAAAGCGAGGCAGTCCCAACACATAATAGCCCGAGGCAGGCGTGGCGGGATAGAAGCCCATGGCGGAAAACACACCCCATGCCGACATCTGGCCGCAGTCCTCGTTGCCGGCATAGCCGTCGCGGCGGTCGGTATAGAAGTCGTCCATCACCTGCTTCACATATTTCTGCGTCTTGGTCGGTTGGCCGACAAAGTTATACATATACACCGTGTTGTGGCTCGGCTCGTTGCCGTGGGCATATTGTCCGATAAGACCCGTGATATCAGGTTGCACACGGCCCGTCAGGTTTTCAGGCGCGTTGAAGAGCCCATCAAGTTTGGCAGCATAAGCCTCACGACCACCCATCAGGTCGATGTGACCATTGACGTCCTGGGGCACGAAGAAACCGTATTGGTAGGAATTAGCCTCCGTCAAGGTGAAGTTGACCTGTGCGGGATCGAAGGGACGCATCCAACCACCATTTCTACGGCCTTGGAAGAACTGGTTCTCAGGGTTGTAGATGTTTTTGTAAGCTTGAGCGCGAGCGTAGAATTCCTTGGCAATGTCGGTCTTGCCCATAGCCTCGGCCATGCGGGCTACGCACCAGTCGTCGTAGGCATATTCGAGGGTCTTGGAAGTAGCCTCGCCTTCGACTTCAATCGGGATATAACCGTATTTCATGTAGGCGCCCATGCCACGGAAATCGTCTTTTGAGCTTGCCACCATGGCTTCCAATGCCTTTTCCGTGTCGAAGTCGCGGATGCCAGCAAAGTAGGCGTCGGCGATGACGGGGATGGCGTGGTTGCCAATCATGCAGTAGGTCTCGTTGGCGGCCAGTTCCCAGATGGGTAGCATGTGATGCGGGTTGGTCTCGTACTTATTAATAAAGGTGTTGATGAAATCGAGGGTGCGTTCGCGCTGCATCAGGCTGAAGAGCGGGTGTAGGCTGCGGAAGGTGTCCCACAAAGAAAAGACCGTATAGACAGGTCTCTCCGACTTGTAAACCTTCAAGTCGTGGGCACGATAGCGGCCATCAGCATCACTGAATAGGTTGGGCGCAACCATGCAGTGGTAAAGCGCCGTGTAGAAAACCGTCTTGTTTGATTCGTTGGCATCGGCAACCTCGTAACGCATCAATTCCTTGTTCCATTTGTCGTATGCTTTTTGCTTTAGAGCATCGAAATCGAAGTCGTTTTCGGCGAGTTCGGTTTTCAGGTTGTTCTTCGCGCCTTCCACGTCGACGGCGGAAAGAGCGAAACGCATCACAAGAGGCTGTTCGGAGGCATCGAAACTCATGCTGACATTGTTTTCCTCATCAGTATCAAGGGCGAGAATGTCGCGTGAAAACTCCGCATAGAAATAAAGGTACTGGTCGTTGGCCCAATCGCGGGTGCGTCGGAATCCTTTGATGGCGTTGTATTCTGGTGCACCATCTAAATCCACGTATGACTCCAAAACATACTCGTCGTTGACACCTTGCACCATATTGAGAAACATCCGTTGCGTTTCCGTTGATGGGAAAGTACAGCGCATCATGCCTACACGGTCGCCAGTAGTCAGTTCCACTTTCACACCATTTTCCAACACTACGGAATAGTAGCCCGCGGAGGCATCTTCGTTCTCATGCTTGAAAGCAAACTCATTCTGATACTCGCCCACATAAGGCATAAACCTAAAGTCACCATAGTCGGAGCAGCCCGTGCCGCTGAGGTGGGTGGTGCTGAAGCCGAGGATGGTGTTGTCGGAGGTGTGGTAGCCCGAGCAGCCATCCCAGTCGTTCATTCGGGTATCGGGACTGAACTGCACCATGCCGAAAGGCACAGTGGCACCCGGGAAGGTGTGGCCGTGGCCGCCCGTCCCGATGAAGGGATCGACATAATTGGCGGGATCAGTGACATAGTCGGCCTTGGGCTGCTGCGTGCAGGCCGCAAGGGCAATAAGCAATAAGGGTAGGAATAGTTTTTTCATAGGATACGATATTTGAGGCTGTAAAATTAGGAATAATAACCATCTGTTTTCAAAAAACCGAAAAAAAAGACGGTTTTATGTCGGTTATTCCAAAATTGTTTATATTTGCAGCCCAAATAGAAAAATTTCAATTGTAATAATTAACCTATTAAAAACACAAAAAAAATGAGAAAAGTATTACTACTTTCATTGAGCCTTGCATTAGGCTTCAGTGCTTTTGCACAACAGCGCGTTGCCAAGAACGACATCAAGTCGGTTAAGGTAAGCGCCAAAAAGGTTGCCGTTGGCAATGAGACCATCAACCCCTCGGTTGCCGACTTTGCCCCTCAAACCGCAAAGAGCGTTGTCGTCAACAGATACCAAGACGTTGAAGACGGCGAGACCATGTGGACCAACTACGACCTCCAGTCCAACAGCTGGTGCTCGAATCGTATGTATCAACTGCCCAATGGTTCGGTTGCTGTGACTGCCACCTTCTCACACGAGCCCAACCAAACGGCCAGTGACCGTGGTACGGGTTACAACTTCTACGATGCTGAAGAAGCCGTTTGGCAGGACATGCCTGATGCCCGCGTCGAAAGCATGAGAACGGGCTGGCCCACCATCGCCCAGTGGAAAGAAAACGGTGAAATCCTCATCTCCCACGCCCCCATGCGCTGCTGGACCAGAGAAGTGGCCGGCCAAGGCGAATGGGTGTACAGAGGTGAACTCCCCATCTCTCCCGAAGGCTTCCCTTATGATGACGACGCTTCGTGGCCGAGAGTTGCCACTTCAGGTGACAACCACAACATCATCCACGTGATTGCCGACATCCAACACCAAGGCGACGCCGTCGAGCATTACCAAGTGTATCTCCGTTCGGAAGACGCCGAAAACTGGACCATCAGCTACTCTCCTCTTGCCCAAGACGGTGAAGAAATGAACTATTCAGCTGACGCTTACAACATCACTGCCAACGGCCACAACGTTGCCATGGTTTACGGTGATGACCTCCAAGCTGATATCATTATGTACAAATCCACCGACGATGGTCTGAACTGGACTAGATACGTGGTTTGGGACAACCCCTATTCCGGTTATGACTGGGCCACTGATCCCCAATCCATCATGACCGACACCGTGTTTGGCCCCGCCAACCTCGCCATTGCTATTGACAACAGAGGTACTGCTCACGTGGCTCTGACCACCTATGAGTACATCCACGATGAACTCGGCGACAACTACACCACCTGGAGTGGCCGTGCTGTCGACGGTATTTACCACTGGAAAGACACCGATGGCCCCATCGCTGACACCGAGCACCCTGAGTACATCGGTACTTCTTTGGAAGAGCACTTCGCCCATCCCAATCCGCACCACGCTATGAGACTGTGGTGGCCTATCGTCAACGAACCTGGTTACGTGCACATGGTAGCCGATTCCACCAAGTGGATTGGCTTTGTTCCGCTGTACGATGGTGTTGAATGGAGCAATGATAAGTTCTATCGCGAAAAAGACTATTTCTACAAGTTCCGTAGCGGCCAATCTGGCATGCCTGCCTTCTCCATCGACCCGATGGGCAACATCGCTTGCGCCTACTCTTCTCCTTGCACCAAGCGTCTCGACGACAACGGTGCCTACTACTACAGAAGCATCTATGTCAGCTACTACAACGTTGACGAGGGCTACTGGCACCAAGTGGTGGACGAAATCACCGATGAAGAAGTCTACTTCGGATTCCTCTATTCAGAGAACATCTTCACGATGGGCGTAGACAACACCTACGTTCCTGGTGAATTCTGGTTCGGCTTCCAGAGCGACGACCAAGTCGGTTTGTACTGGGGTTCCAATGCCACTCAACAACAGGCCAGCGAAAACACCATCCACGTCATCAAAATCACGCCCGACCCCGAAATGGTGAGCGTGCCTGAGAACTACGAAGCCCAGGATGTGGTTTACGGTATCTATCCCAACCCTGCCACTGACTACGTGGTCGTGAAGTCGTCACAGGATGTCGAGGCTAACATCAGCATCATCAACCTCATGGGCCAGACCGTGAAGCAGTTCAACAAGAGCCTGAAGATGGGTGAAAACGCCATCGGCATCGACCTGAAGAGCGGCATCTACTTCTGCACCATCAGCGCCAATGGCTTTAGCAAGACCATCAAGTTCGTGGTGAAGTAAGCTAACGCACTTATTGAAAACAAAGGAAAAGAGGAGGCTTCGGTCTCCTCTTTTTCGCAACCAAATAATTCAAAAAAAAAAAACGCATTTCATTCCTCATTTAAATTAATTGTTTATATTTGCAGTCCAAATACGCAACTAATCTAAATTACAAACTTAAATCACAACATCATGAAGAAAATTTTATTCGTGACACTCGCACTGGCCATCGGTATGACTGGCTTTGCGCAAAAGAATTTACGTGTGAAGGCTTCTGACATGGCTAAGGTTCAATCAGCCACCGCCGCCAAGAAAGCTTTCAAGGGTAACGAGCAAATGACCATGATGGAGTTTACTCCCACTCAGGCCGCTGCCACCAACCCGAACAGAGACACCGAATTCCCGGTGGACGTGCAATGCTTCTACACCATTTATGACCTGCAGAGCAATGGCTTTGTGGCCAATCGTATGTATCGTTATGACGACGGTTCCGTCGGCCTGGTTGCCACCTATTCCCAACAAACCGGTTATGGTGACCGTGGTACGGGTTACGACTACTTCAACGGTGACGAATTTGTCTACGACATCGAAAACAACCCGATGCCTGGCCGTATCGAAATCGAGAAAACCGGCTGGCCCTGCTACGCCCCTTACGGCGATGGTGAAATCATCATTGCCCACACTGGCACGCAGTTGACCTACTACACTCGCGAAAAGAAAGGCGAAGCCACTTGGCAAGGCCCCAACTACATCCCGAACCCCACTTGGCTCGGTGCCCCCTCATGCGACATGACTTGGCCCAAGATTGCCACCTCTGGTCCCAACCACAACATCATCCACGTTCTGGGTGCTGACCAAAACGCTGACGACCCGTATTATTCCTACCTGTTCTACAGCAGATCCACTGATGGTGAGACCTGGGAAACCACTTGGGTTCCTACACTTGAAGACTGGGAGCACAACGTCTACGGTTCCGACTACTATGCTTTTGCCACCAATGGCGACTATGTTGCCATCCTTTTGATGGACATGTCAGGCCACGGCCTCGTGATCAAGTCAGCCGACAACGGTGAGACTTGGGAACGCATCAAGTTCTGGGACAACCCGCACGCTGGTGACTGGGAGACCGACCCGAACACTGTCTTCGGTGAAGAAGATGCTATTTACTGCCCTGAGACCGGTGCCATCTGCATCGACAACAACGGCATGGTTCACTGCGCCTTCTCCTCCAAGTGCTTCTATCACTCTGAACTCGGCACGAGCTACAACGTCTACGGTGGTGGTACCATGGACGGTATCTTCTACTGGAACGAAAGCATGGGCACCATGGTGGCTCCTGAATGGACCTGCCCCGATGACGGCACCGTCATTCCTTCCAACCCCGGCAACTGCTTCCGTTTCTGGTGGCCTACCGATGCCAGCGGTGAATATGTCGTGCGTAACTTCGAAACCAACAACGTCATCGGTTTCGTCGACGTTGAAGGCTTCAGCGATTGGTCGAACGATAGCTTCCACGATGAGGACTATAGCGACTACTTCAGAAGCCCCTCGGCTCTGCCTGCCATCTGCATCGACGAGAACGGCGTGATTGCCGTGGGTTATTCCTGCCCCGACATGACCCGTCTGGCCGAAACTAATGAATACATGAGAAGCATCAAGGTGTCCTTCATCGAAGCTCCTTATCGTATGGCCGACCACTATGGCGAGTACACCGAACAACTGGGTGACATCTACTACAACATGTTCAAGCTCCAGGAAGCCGATGACTTCTTGCACAGCTATGACGAGGCCGTCGCCCTCTGCTCACCCCAAAACACCACTGACATGGAATTCTGGTTCTGCTACCAAGCTGACGATACCCCAGGCTTCAACGTGGGTAACACCGCCAGCCAAAACCAGCCCACCGACAACTACATCTGGGGCACGAAGGTTATTCCCGACATCGACGGTTTGAGCATCGAGGAACCCTCAGTTGCCTCGAACACCAAGATGGAAATCTATCCTAACCCTGCTGTCAACCAACTGAACGTGAGACTGGAGAACAATTCTGAGATCTCCATCTACAACATCATGGGTCAGAATGTGATCAACATGCAAGGCGTGAAGGGTGTCAACACGATCAACGTCAACGACCTCACCAGCGGTGTGTATTTCATCTCCGCCGGCACCGTGACCCAAAAGTTCATCGTGAAGTAAGATTCCCAGACTTTAAGTCAAAAAAAAGGAGGTTTTTTAAACCTCCTTTTTTTATTGTTCCCTGCGGTGACCAATCACATCTGCAGCCAAGAAAATGGCCTTTCGGTAAGAGTCGGGCAACGCCTTGTTTTGGTTGGCAATGTCGTAGGCGGGCCCGTGCAAGGGTGAAGCACATACCACAGGCAACCCAGCCCAGTAATAGGCATAGCCTTCATACGCCAAAAATTTCATGGGAAACACGCCCTGCTCATAGTGCAAGGCCATCACTGCATCATACTTCTTCCACCAGCCTGCCGCAAACAACTGCGAAGCCGAGAAAGGTCCGAAGGCGAAGAGGCCTTTTTCCTGTGCTTCCTCTACGGCCTTCACCACCCTTTCGTCGTCGCCCGTAGGAATTGACCCCGAATGCGGATTCAGACCCATCACGGCAATCTTCGGCGAGCTGATGCCGAAGTCAGTCTTCAAGGCTTGAGCCAGCGTGGTGAGTTTTGAAACAAGGAAATGGCTGTCGATCTGATCGATGGCAGTACGCAAAGGCACGTCGCTCGTAGCCAAAGCGACGCGCATCTGTCCGCTCACCAACACCTGCAGAGGCTCAGCTTCCTTGTGGAACGAGAGCAGAAAATCACGATTGATCTTCGCCACTCTGGGATTGTCGGGAGCCAATACCAAGGCATCAAGGTAACCGTTTTGCAGGTCATCTGCGGCCCGCTTCATCGAAAGCACCGACATCTCAGCTGAAACATCAGAAGGCACACCTGGTTCAATCTTCAACTCGTTTTCCACGATGTTGATGATATTGAATTTCTTCTCCCATGCCTGACGCGCATCGCGAGTCAGCGAATAGTTGGGGCTCTCCATGCCAAAGTTCTTCTTGTAGTAGGAAAAGGCCTTCGATTGTCCATACAAGACGGGGGTGAGTGTTTCGAACATACGGGCATCGGAAAAGGTCTTCAGCATGACCTCGTAACTGATGCCATTGAAGTCACCCTGGCTAAGGCCGATACGGGGAAGTGTAAGGGGGTAGGGATTGTCTTGCATAGGCATTGTTTTTTTACTTGGCTGAATCTCAACGGGAAATCAGCCTTCAAAATTAGACAATAAAAACAACAATCCAAAATAAAAGCCCTTTTTTTATTAAAAAAGTGCCTTTTTAAAGCCTTTTATGATGCTTTCCGTTGCCCCCACCTGAGCTTTGAGATAGTTTCGGCAAGTTTCTGAAGCCTTGGCATAAAACGCCTCATCGTCGATCAAACGCATTAAGACCTTTGCCAATTCAGCCTCATCACCGACAGAAAAAGCCCCTTCGAGGGCCACCAAATCGACTGCCTCCTTGAAGCTCTTGTATTTGGGGCCAAACACCACAGGGCAGCCGAAGGTGACCGGCTCCTGGATGTTGTGAATGTTCACCCCAAAGCCGCCACCGATGTAGACAAAACGTGCATACTGGTAAAGCTGCGACAAGATACCAATCGTGTTGACGATTAATACCTTGCTCTGCTTTTGGGGATCAAGTTGGGTATACAACTGGCTGTCGGGAAACAGGGCTTGGACTTGAGCCACATGCGAGGCGGAGATGTCGTGCGGGGCGACGATAAAGCAATAGTCGTCGGGGCATTGCGAAAACACCCTCTCCAGCAGCTTTTCGTCAGGTGGCCAGGTGCTGCCTGCGATGATGCATCGGCGACCGCCAATAAACCGCTCCACCTCGGGAAAAGGCTTGGCCTGCTGGGCTATAGCAGCCACACGGTCGAAACGCGTGTCACCGCATACGGTGACATTCGTCATGCCATGGGTTTGAAGCAACTGAGCAGTGGCGTCATCCTGCACGAAGAAATGTCGCACCGATTTCAACTGCTCACGGAACCAAACCCCATACCATCGGAAGAAATAGGAATCAGGTTTGAGGATAAGCGAGATATAGAACAAAGGTATGCCGGCATCTTTCAAAGCGCGCATATAATTGAACCAAAACTCATACTTGATGAAGAAAGCCGCCACAAAATGGTGGCGTTTCACCCATTGTGCGGCATGACTAGGCGTATCGGAAGGAAGATAAAGCACCTCGTCGGCCAAAGGGTAGTCCTTGCGCACCTCGTAGCCCGAAGGCGAAAAAAATGAAAGCAAAATCTTGTATTGTGGAAACTCCTGCTTCAGTGCCTCGATAACAGGTCGGCCTTGCTCGAACTCGCCCAAAGAGGCGGCATGAAACCAAATCCAAGCATCGCTTGGCTGAGTCTGCGGCTCAGCCAAGCGATGCTTACGTCCTTTTACCCACTGCATGGCCTTGACGTTGCCAAACAACGCCGCAATCCTCACGCCGAAGGAATAGAACAGGATGCCTATGGTATATAAAACGGTCACCTATTAATAATAATAGTAATCTTGCGGCCTGCGTTCGTAGGTGGGGATGTCCCAGGTGACGCGGATGCCGTAATAGAGGTCGTTGTAACGCTTGTTCGGGTCAGTGTAGCCCACAGGCTCCATCACTCCAGTTTCAGGATTGGTAAACACGCGGAAGTCGTAATCGCGAAGGTCGTGGGTGCGGGCGTATGTCACCTCCAGGGCAACCGAAAGGTTGAGCAGACGCGTATCGTTGAGCAACAGATAACCCACTTCAAAATGCGCTGCCGGACCGCCACGCATGCGGTCGTAGCCAAAGCGATAGTCCTTATCGACTGGCAGCGGTGTGTTGAGTAATGCCTGCTGATAGTCGATGCGGAGACGGTTTTGCAGATAGCCAAGACCGCCCTGAACGAAGAAACCACAGTTGGGGTTAGGACCCAATGGGAACAACTTACCCACTTCGCCCTGAAAATGGAAGCCGCGTTGGTTGAGTTCCAACATCGTGAAACTGCCTCCACTGCCTATGATCTCACCCGCATCAGTGGTGATGCCCTCTCCCATGAGCTCCACGCGGTCGCCTTTCACCTTGGTACCATAGATGTAGTTGCCGTTAAACGTCAGCAGCCAGTTGGACGCGGTTTTATAACAAAAGCCACCTCCCACATTGTGGCTGACACCATACAAAACCTTGGTGTCGAGGCCAGGGACATGGAAGGCATAGGTAGCCTGAAACATAGCCACCGGAATCGAGTTCTGCATGATGCTCTTGGGTTGTTGCGCCAAGGCACCGACCGTCAAGCAGAGACAAAACAAAATGGGTAAAATAATCCTTCGCATACAATTTGGTTTTTTTGTCAAACGAAAAACAATAGGTTTTATTGCTTGGCTCCCGCAAGCGGGAGCCAAGCAATCATTTTACATCTTAACCACTCTACGGACCAGCACAGCTTCACCTTTGTGGATACGAAGCGTGTAGATACCATTATCGAGGCCGTCGAGCTGATAGGCATCGCCCTCCACTTGGATGCGCTGCACCAGCTTGCCTTCGACGTTATAGACATCAATCAACGACATGCCTTGGCATTCAATGTTCACCTTATCGGAGGTCGGGTTAGGATAAATGCTCAACTTACCGTCGTTCTCGCCAAGTCCATTGAAATAATTGGCACAAGCGGCTTCACCTACGTCGGAAACACCCTTTTCGAACACCGACTGCACAGCATAGCAATGCTGCGCGTTGAGAGCCATTTCGGTGTCGTTATAAGTGGTCTCATTGAGATGCTCGGCAATCAGTTCGCCATCGCGGTATAGGTTGTAGGCGATGGCTGAGGCCCAAGGATAGTCAACCTCGGTCCAAGCCATCGAGATATAGCCGTCGTGAACATCGGTGATACGAATTTCAGGAGCAATGTTGTAAACGCTCTCGATAAAGCAGGAGGCAATAAGCGACATGCAGTCTTCATGGACAGGCATAACTTGAACGGTGAGGCTGCCCATTAATGTGTCCATAAAGGTATTGGTCTCCACAATTACTGGTTCGGCGCCATCCACGACGACTTCATAGGCATCAGCATCACCAAACCATGTCACTGTAACCAAATCGCCGTTGAAATGATAATCCAAACTGTCGACGGAGGCACAGATGTTTTGGGAGAGGCAAACCGTTTCGGCATCACAGCCATAGACGGACTGCGCTGTCACGCAAATCGTATTCTCACCAATAAGCATATCCGTCATAAGAAGACTGGTAGAGCCAGTCGGAGAAGGCAGCAGCTCTAAAACATTACCATTGTATACCACATTAAAACGCTCCACATCTGCCGGATTGTCCCACTGCCAATAGAAGCGATTATTGACACCATTGGAAACAAATTCCAAACCCGTCACCGCTTCGGCGAAACAAATCTCAACACTTGCGCTCAGCACATAGCAGTTTTCAGCAACCGCTTTCACCATTACGGTGGTCAGACCAGCTTCCACGTCGAAAGCGTAGGCCGTCGTCTCAACCGTGGCAGCCAGCGTCCCGTTGACGTACACCTCGTATTCGTCCACTCCTTCGATGGCATCCCAATTCAGGATGACATTATGGCTTTCCATTTGATAGGTCAAATTTTGCACAGCGCCAACAACGCAAACGGCTACATGCACGTCTTTCTCACAACCCTCAAACACAGCCTTCACAGCCATATCGTGTTCTCCTTCCGTGACGACAAAAGCATAAGTCAATTCATTGGTCGTTGCCAACAGCTCTTCGTCCATATAGACTTGGTACTCCAGCAATCCCGTCGGGTCTTCAGGAGCTTCCCATGTGAGGGTAAGCAGCAGATTGTCGTCAATAGTATAGTCCAAGTTCTGAACAGGGCCGCACACCGACACCTCTGCCTCTAGGCAAACAAACTCGCTCTGGCAATCATTGTAAACGGCATAGACGCAGTAGTTGTAAAGGCCTTCCTCAAGATCGGCATCGGTGTAAGTCAGTTCCGTTGTAGTGGTGAGCAGCACTGTCTCGCGATAAACCTCGTAACCCGTTGGGGCGCCACTCTCGGGAGCATCCCAAGTCAAAACGACATCATGGCCGACTAACTCGTAGGCCAGGTTCCTGACCGGATTGCAAAACTCTTGTGCCCCAGCCCCTCCGCTACAGTTAACGGTAAAGGTCTGCGTGCCACTAAATCCGCCGCTATTCTGGTAGATGACCGTGCCATCTTCATAGGTGACCTCGAAACTGCATTCTGAGGTCCACTGGCCGTTGTGCCAAGTGAGCGTCACCTCACAGCCTGAGGCCAACTCTCTCGTATAAGTGGCCGAACTGCCATTGTTTACGGTCATCTGCTCGGAAGGCGTGCCATCGGAATAATTGACCGTGAGGTAATTGCCTTGCCAACCGTCGCCGTAGGAGTCGTGCAGCGAGAAAATGATGTTGCATGCATTCCTGTAATTGAAAGTCAAGAGGGTATGACGACCGAAGGCATCCACGAGGTCGAGCGTGAAAGGAATGACGAATTCAGCAGGTGCGGCGGCATCGAGAGTGACGTTAAAGTCGGCATAAGCCATCATATCGGCGCCGATGGTGCTGTAAGGTTTCTCAGTCTCGTTGAGGGTGATGTATTCGTAATCCGTCGACAAAGTACCCACCACCATTTGCGCCATCTCATTGCCGACATTATCGACCAAGATACGCAAGTCGGCTGTCTCGCCAGGATTTAGGAGACCATTGGCATTGTCGTCGTTCAGCACCACTGTGGTACCATATTGCAGCATATAATCATAAACCATGACCTTGACGCCATAGGTAGCCGTGTTTTCACCTGCAACATACACCTCCAAGTCGAATTTGATTTCCTGATTGGCCAGCACTTGATCGTTGACCGAGAAGGCAAAGGCGTTCTCCGCGGTGAGGGTTTCGTTGGGAGCAAAGTTGGGGAAGTCGACCGTATTGTCAGTGATGGTGACATTGGGATCTTCAGTAGCCAGCACAACGGTGACATTGCTAACAGGATCTTCGGTGACGTTGTCCATCGTCAAGGTCATCATGACCGACTCGCCAGGATTAAGATGATGGTTGTTGTTGCCCTCAGGGTCATTAATGGCGAACGAATTGTATCTGATGGCTCCCAGTTGTATGGCTTCAACGGCTTGGAACACATCCACACGGCCGAAGCCAAAAGTGTTGCTCTTGCCATCCGACAATGGAAGCGCCGTCTCCTCAAGGATGCGGCAAACATCGGCAGGCGTGAGGTTGATGTCCTTGCTCAGCATGAGTGCCATGCAGCCTGCCACACAAGGCGTGGCCATTGAAGTACCGCTCATGGTGGTGTAGCCTGTGTTGCTTTGATAATTCAACGACTTGATGTCGACACCAGGAGCGCACACATCGGGGCGGATGAGGCCGATTCCAGGTTGGTAGGGATAGTCGCCAAACTCCGTGTTCTGCCATGTGACAGGGCCACGCGAAGTGAAGTTAGCGGCAGCGTCGTTATAGTTAACGGCACCTACACACACCGAGCAGGTCTGACCACCAGGGTTTTCGCCCTGAACGGCATCCATATAGGGAGGCGGGCAGCTGCCAGGCACACGTACATTGTTGGGGATGGGATACATCCAAGTGCTATTGCCTTCGTTGCCAGCAGCGATGGCAGCCACAATGCCGGCATCCAAAGCAGCCTCACAAGTGTGACGCAACAAGGTACGGTCAGGAATGGAGGAATTGGGCAAACCGAGCGACATGCTGAACAGGTCGCAGCCATGCTCCACCGCCCATTGTATGCCTTCGGAAATACTCTGGGCGCCGCCGTTGCCGTTACCATCCAAGCACTTGACACACATCAGCGTGGCATCGGGAGCCATGCCCGTTTGGGAAGCGCCCGAACCATCACCGCACACCGTACCCGCACAATGCGAGCCATGGCCCATATCATCTATGGGGTCGTTGTCGTGGTTATACACATCGTAGCCATGATTCGGAAAGTCGGATCCGCCGTCCCAAAGATGGTCGGCCAAGTCGACGTGATGATAGTTGACACCCGTGTCGATGACAGCCACCACGACACCTTGACCTGTATAGCCCAGTTCCCATACCTGGTTGGCATGGACTTGGATGACATTCTGCGTGATTTCGCGGGTGGCCATTGCAGGAGTGGCTTCTTCACCATCGGGAATCCAGTTGTATTCCTTGGCAAAACCCATGATCTCGATGTCGTTGCGATACGCCAAATCTTGAATGGCCGCCTTGGTGGCATCGAAATACAGGGCATTTGCCATCCATAAGACAACAGGTTCGGTGGTCATGTCGTTGCGTTGCATCTCGGCCAACGAATGGCGAAGGTCGTACTGCGAAGCATCAGCAAACGCCTTCAACTCGTTGACAACAAATGCACGACGCTCGGAGCGGTTGACATAATAGTCGGCACGACGATTCATCTCTGCCCTATCGTATTGTGACTTCATGATTACGATGACCTTGATTTTCTCGTCATCGCTGCGTCGGGTCATCTCTTCACTCAGCAGAGGATCGATGACAGCTTGTGCATAGCCTGCCATGCAGCAGACCGCAAGTAGGAGAAGGGTAAACAGTTTTTTCATTTTAAATAGAATTGATTTTAAAGGTGCAAAGTTAGAAATGTTTTGGGTTTATCGTATCTTTGCAGCCCAATTTTTACCCCATGTTGGAAAACAAATACAAAGAGTCCGTCCTCCCGAATGGCATTAGGCTGATACACAAGGAAAAACAAGGCGAAATCGCCCATTTGGTACTGATGGTGGAGACCGGCACGCGCGATGAGGTGGCCCACGAAAACGGCCTCGCCCACTTTGTGGAACACACCATCTTCAAAGGCACGCAAAACCGCAAGGCATACCATATCCTGAGTTGCCTCGACAACGTAGGCGGCGACCTCAATGCTTTTACCACCAAGGAGGAGACCTGCCTGCAAGCCACCTTCCTCAAGCAACATTATAAACGCAGCCTCGACCTCTTTGCCGACATCGCCTTCCGTTCCACCTTCCCCGAGAACGAGCTGGCCAAGGAAAAGGAAGTCATCTTGGACGAGATCAACTCCTATCTGGATTCTCCCTCCGACGAGATCTATGATTTGTTTGAGGAGATGGTTTTCAAAGGACATCCTTTGGCACGCAACATATTGGGTACTACAGAGTTGGTAAAAGGATTCCATCGTCAGGACATCCTCGACTTCATGGCGCACAACTACAGCACCGACCAGATGATTTTAGCCTCCATCGGCGACATCAGCTTCAAGGAGTTCGAGCGGATGGCCATGACTTATTTTGGAAGCCAACCTGCACACATTATTAATAAGAAACGCGAAATCTTCGAAGGCTATAGACCCGAAAGTCGCATCGACAAGCGCAACAACCATCTGAGCCACTGCATTATAGGTAACATCGCCCCCGAGTTCAGCAGCCCTATGCGCATGCCCATCGTCATGCTCAACAACGTGCTTGGCGGTCCAGCCATGAGTTCGCGTCTCGGCCTGAACATCCGAGAAAAATACGGTTTCGCCTACAGCATCGAGTCGCAATACACAGCCTATTCCGACGTCGGTCTCATCAACGTCTATATGGGTGTCGACCCCGACTCGCTTGAACGCGCCATCGAGTTGGTCCATAAGGAATTGGACAAGCTCTGTACCCAAAAGTTAGGCACCCTACAGTTGCATCATGCCAAGCAGCAACTCATAGGGCAGGTGGCATTGAGCTACGAAAGTGGCATGAACGAGTTGCTGAGTGCGACGCGTTCGCTCATCATGGGCGAAGAAATCGAATACATGGATGATATCATACAAAAGGTAGAGGCCGTCAATGCGGAAGACATCCTGGAAGTGGCCAATCAAGTCTTCGACAAGAAACAGTTGAGTCGGATTGTTTTTGAAGGAGATACCCCGTAGGGGTTCCCTTTTAATAACAAACAAACAACCATCAACACATTATAATTACCCCGTAGGGGTTTTCTATTCATAACCAACAGTACTCACATTACACTAATGACACTACCCCGTAGGGGTTTTCTATTAAGATGGCAAACACATACAATCAAATCTACATCCATTTGGTCTTCGCAGTAAAATTCCGCGATGCCGTCATCAACAAATCATGGCGACAAGAGCTTTACCAATACATTATCGGCCTAATTGCGAACAGAGGCCACAAAGTTTATGCAATTGGTGGGATGAGCGACCATATCCACATCTTGGTGAGCCTTTCACCCAAACAAGCCATTTCGGAATTAGTGCTGGAAGTGAAAAGAGCTTCGTCATTGTGGATAAAAGAAAAACAATATGTTAGATGCCAATTCGCCTGGCAAGAAGGTTTTGGGGCTTTTTCATACAGCAAGTCACAGGTTGATAGCGTGGTGAAATACATTCAAAATCAAGAAGCTCATCATGCAAAACACACATTCAAGGATGAATATGTTTCGTTTCTTCAATTGTTTGGAATCGAATTTGATGAGAGATACATTTTTAAGGAAATGGCGTGACAATGTAAAAGAAAACCCCTATGGGGTAATACAAACAAAAAATGACACGAATCTATTATAAGAGAACCCCTACGGGGTACCAACCAAACTCCATATAAGCCATCTTAATAATAAAACTTAAAGCGGAAATTTTGAGATTAAAACAGAATTTTTATATTTAAATCAAAATAATTTCCCAAAATGTACAAGTTTTTTCTCCGCTGACACATAGCAACTTATCCTATGTGACGAAAAATAGTTGAAAAAAATGCTTGACAAAGCTTATTTCAGATTGTAGTTTTGCGATATAAAATGATAAAACAAACTATTAAAACGGAATAATTACGATTAAATTCACTTTCAAAATCATCAATCAGGCCATCAAATTGATAACATGAAACAGACTTAACCGAATCATTCACCCACAAAAAACTAAAGCTATGAAGACAAAATTTTACACCCTCCTCACTGGCCTGGTGATGGCCGCCTGCATCACGAGTTACGGACAGGAATTTGTCAACAGATTCTCCATCCAGGAACCCAACAGGATATTCATGGGATGCGACATTATGGAAAACCAAGACGAGACGCTTTTAATCGGAGCGGTCAGCTGTACCAACCCCTACTACTATGACCCTGAATACCTGATTTACAAGACCACTCCCGAAGGCGAGATCCTCAATTCTTTGAGCATCACCGCCCCTAACGGGATGAACGGTGAGTATTTTACCAACGTCTTAGACATTTGTGACAAACATTTCCTGCTTCGTAATGCCGCGGCTCCTGACTCGTACATTGTCGCCAATCACTATCGGGACATGGTCAACAACCATTATTTCAGGATGGTTAACACCGACGCCAACCTCAACGTAATTGATGATATTTCCATTTTGGTTGATGAGGATTTTGAAGGTTCTTTCACCTGGGACAAATGGCTTATCGACTCACGAAACGATTTCATTATCTCGTTTTGGATCGACGACGCGTTTCATCTCATGCGCATCGGACTTGATGGTACGGTCAAGACTCATCGTGAAATCACCGAAATCTATCCTCCCAAATTTGACTATGAGTACCACCCTGACACTGTATTGTGGTATTCTGGTTTTGGCATCTTCAATGAATCTCCCCTGACCTATTACAAATTAGGAAGTTATCAGACAGCAACGGAGAATTATCCTGTGCATTGCTATTTCTTCGATGAAGACCTCAACATTATTGGAGCACATTGGTTTGAACGCTACGACGAAGACATCCTTTTCAGCGGAGGCAACTCCGAGCATATCATCCCCTTAGGCGAAAGTTCCTATCTGATGGCTTCGCAAATGGAGTACCCAAATGGCGATGCGGGGTCTGCCCTGATCAAATTTGACATGGACCTCAACCCGATTTGCATTTCACCGGAATTTGGGAACCTGGGGTATCCCTTTGACACCAAAATTACAAACGACAACAGCATCTTCCAATTATACGTCAACTTTGGAAACACCTCATGGCCCATGTCGTTGGCCTGCTTGGACAGTGAATTGCATCTGAATTGGGACATTGAATTACCAGGACTCCAGTACGACGGACTGAGCGGAAACAACATGATAGCCAAGGCAAATGGCGACATTGTTGTAGCATTTGGAGGCTCTAATGACTATGGAGCCAGCAATACTATCATTTATGTCTACACCATACGCAACACTCCCGCAAACACCTCAGAAAAAACCATTTTCAGCACACCATACTCCCTCTACCCCAACCCCGTGAAAAACCAGCTGAACCTCCGCTTCGATGACGGCGTTGAGCCCGAGAGCGTTGAACTTTATAACCTTGCTGGTTGCCTGGTTGCCACAAGGCGCAACAACATTCAAAGTATCGACATGAACAAGATGTCCTCCGGGGTATACACACTGCGCGTCACGATGAAAGACGGGACGAGCTACCATGAAAAGGTAATAAAAGAATAAAGTAAGTGCTTTTTTTCATAATGATTTGGTTTTAGTTGATTTGTAGAGACGGTGCATGCACCGTCTCTACTGTTTTCTATACCAAATCAGTTTGTCTTGTATTTATACTGCACCTCTTTCAGTTCGGCGTTGGCCTTTGTAATCTTATTCTTCAGATTATCCTTGTAATTCGCCACTTTGGCAGCGATTTGTGCGTCGCCTAAAGCCAGCATTTCTGCAGCAAGGATAGCGGCATTGAGGGCGCCATTCACACCTACCGTGGCCACAGGGATGCCAGGAGGCATCTGGATGATGGACAGCATGGCATCGAGACCATCGAGCATACCTTTCACAGGCACGCCGATGACGGGCAGAGTGGTATTGGCTGCAATCACACCAGGCAAAGCGGCGGCCATGCCAGCGGCGGCAATGATGACTTTGATGCCACGGCCTTGGGCTTCGCGGGCAAAGGTTTCAACCTCTTGCGGGGTGCGGTGCGCGCTGAGGGCGTTCATCTCAAAGGGGATTTCCATTTCGTCGAAGAACTGAGCGGCTTTTTCGAGAACGGGAAGGTCAGAAGTGCTTCCCATGATGATGCTTACTATTGGAGTCATTTCAGTTATTCATTTAAAGCAGGTTGCTGAGCCTGTCGAAGCACCGTCATTCTATTGGTCGGCCCTTCGACGGGCTCAGGGACCTTGGTTGGTGATGCAAAAATAGTTTTTTTTCAAATGCTGGTGACCCTATCGAAGCATTTTGTATATTTGTATCGCCTTAACAAAAGGACAAACCAACCTCAATCCTTTGAAAATGAAAACAGTAAAAGTTTTAGACAAGGAATTTGGGCTCTACATCCCCCAAGAAAAAATCGAAGCCAGCATCCAGAATGTAGCTGACCAAATCAACCAGGACATGGACGGCATGAACCCGCTGTTTCTGGTCATCCTCAACGGTGCCTTCATGTTTGCCTCCGAGCTGTTCAAGCGACTGACGATTCCCTGTGAGATCTCGTTCGTCAAGCTATCGTCATATGCCGGCACGGAGACCACCAACGTCGTCCGCGAGCTCATCGGTCTGGACCATCCCTTGAACGGCCGCCATGTGGTCATCGTGGAAGACATCGTCGACACTGGCCACACCTTGCGCTACACCACACAGAAACTCCGCGACTTGAAGGCCTCCGACGTGCGCATTGCCACGCTGTTCTTCAAGCCGAACAATTTCCAATACACCTACCCTATCGACTACAAAGGCATGGACATCGGCAACGAGTTCATCGTGGGCTACGGATTGGATTATGACCAACAAGGAAGAAACCTACCAGATATTTATAAAATCATAGAATAAGCGGCCTCTGGCTACTGGCCTCTGGCTATTGGCAGCGAAACAAAGAAGTTGTAATTTCACAGCTCTGATAAAGCTGCCAACAGCCAACAGCCAATAGCTAATAGCCAAACAAACAAAAACAACCCTATGCTAAACATAGTACTTTTCGGCCCTCCCGGGGCAGGCAAAGGAACGCAGTCACAGTTCCTGCGCGAGAAATATAACCTGACCTATATCTCCACCGGCGAAATCCTGCGCGAGGAAATCGCCGCCGAAAGCGAACTTGGCCTTCAAGTCAAGGAAATCATCAGCCAAGGCAACCTCGTCTCCGACGAAATCGTGGCCCAAATCATCGAGAAGAAACTCTCCGAGAACATGGACTCGGCGGGCTTCCTCTTCGACGGCTATCCGCGCACGGTGCGCCAAGCCGAGATCCTGGACGAGATGATGGAGAAGTTCGAGATGTCGCTGACAGGCGTGTTGAGCCTTGAAGTGCCCGAAGAACTCCTCATCGAGCGTATGCTTGAACGTGGCAAGACCAGCGGTCGCGCCGACGACAACCTTGACTCCATCAAGCACCGCTTTGTGGAATATGAGGCCAAGACGCGCCCCGTGCTCGATTTCTACCAAGGCAAGGACAACCTGCACGCGGTGAACGGCGTGGGCGAGATCCCGCAAATCTTCGAGAACCTCTGCTCCGTCATTGACACTTTGTAGGATTATCACAAAACCCACAAAACAATCAAAACTTCTTTGTAGTAGAGGGAAAGCGGCCAACTGGCCCGCTTTCCGGCGGCGACACAGTTGTGCGCCGCCCTCCTCTTTGACAAAAAAAAACGGTTTTGTGGGTTTTGTATGTTTTGTGAGAAAAAAAATCAGTGTTCCCAGCGGATATCGTGCTTGAGGATAGTTGGCGGGTTGCCGCCAATGACTTGATGCTCGCCGCTGAAAGATGAGGTCAGCAGCGTGCCTGCTGCCACAACCGTGTTGTCGGGCACCACGGCACCTTTCAGCAACACACACTTGCATCCAATCCAGACATGGTCGCCAACCTGAATGGCCTTGTCGGGATTGATGCGTTCGTTTTCCATATTATATAGGGGATGCTCGTCGGTGTCCATCACGAGGATGTCCCAACTCAATAGGCAGTCGCGCCCGAAACGGATCTCCTTGGCGCATACGATGGTGCTTTCGGCAGTCATGTTGAAGCCATCGCCAAAACACAAATTTCCGCGAACCGAAAGCTTCGAGCCATGCCCAATGCTCGCCTTGCCGCCAAAGCTGACCGTGCCGCTCACCTGCCAGATGCCACGGGAACGCTTGCGGTCGTAATGGCCCACATCGCCGAAGCCGATTTTTATCATTGCCCTTTCCACCTTTTCGGGAAGCTCCACCTTACCGTGCAGTTCGCGCAGGTAGGTGCGGTGCGACACCACGACAGGCAGCTTCAAGGCCGTCTTCAGCGGAAAATAATGAAGATTAAAGCGCAGCGTCTTCGGAATCGAGCAGAGGATATTGAAGAAATCAAAAGCGGTCATAGTGGTCTGATTTATGGCGCAAAGATAATCATTTCGCATTCAACCGACCGAATTTTGACTAATTTTGCGGCGATGAAACTGAACAGGATATTAATAGGATGGTTTGTTTTGTTGGCCTTGGCCTCATGCCATGACCCTGTAGAGACGCGGCGCGCCACGTCTCTACAACCCGAGGTATCGCCCGAATTGTTGTATATCGACAGCCTAATGTGGTATCATCCAGACAGTGCCTTGATGCACCTGATTTATTATTTCAAACCCGATAGCGCGACCATCACCCTCTCCACAAGAACGGAATGCAACCAACGATATGCACACTTGCTACTGTCGGAATTGCTGTTTAAAAATGGTTATCCACAAACCAACCGAGAAAATCTATTGTGGTCAGTAGATTATTTTGATTCGTTAACAATGGTGAAAATACACGGGACGGACACACGCGGTGTGTCCCTACAGACCGCATCGGATTGTAGGAACGCATCAAATGCGTCCGCCCAAAACATGTCCCCAAATAATGTATTTTTGTCCGCCCGCGCCCATTATATGAATGGCGTTGGCTATCTGGAACACGACAGCATCATCGAGGCCTACAACGAATACATCCGCGCCTTGGAAATCATGGAAACGCATTTCCCAATTGTAGAGACGTTGCGTGCAACGTCTCAAAACACGACATCAAAAAAGACGTTGCACGCAACGTCTCTACACATCATACCCCACCTTCCTCGTTTCATGATGCTGATCCATTGCCGTCTCGGCGGCCTGTTTTCCGACCAATACATGCAGGAACCTGCCCTCTATTGTTTCAAAAAAGCACTCGTTTTCAACAGATTGGAACCTATTTTCCTAGACGATTATCCCAAATCGTTGTATTACATTGGGTTGCAATACGACAAACTACAGCAATGGGACAGTGCGCAAAACTATTACGATGAAGCACTTCGCCTGCTACCCGACACAAGCAACTGGCTTTTCAAATGTCTGATGGCAAACAAGGCCAACCTCAATTATGCTTCAAGTGAGGACGTTGAACCCGCCGTGAGCAACTTGAAACGCATTGCGGCGAAAGCCGATTCCTACGAAAAGCCATGGCATTTCTTCCTCATTGGGCAGATTTATTACAACGAAAAACAATATGACTCAGCCTTGGTTTATCTGGAACCAACCTTTGAACAAAGCAAGAACATTGAAACCAAAGCCCTGGTAGCCAAGTTCTTGCACGACATTTACCAAAGTCGAGGCGACACATTGGAGGCCTCGCAATATGCGGTCTATCATGCGGAACACACGGAACAAGAAAGGGTGAAAATGGCGCGGGTTTCATACCTCAACGAACTGTTTCAGAAACATTTGCAAAAAGAACAAGAAGCCAAATTGCTCATTGAGAAGAAAAAGAAAATCAGAACATGGCTCATTGTGGGATTGCCTTTGGCTGTGATAGTATCGGTTTCTGTGGTGGTCGTAGTTCGGCGAAGAAACCGAAAACGTTTGGCAGCGCAAGAAGCCTACGCCAAACGCCAGTTGAATGAAGTCCAACAACGCCACGACGAGGCAGAACGTGAGTTGCAAGCCAAGATGGAACAAGCCGCACAACACACGCGGGAAGTACTGCAACAGCGCGCCATGACGATTTACCAATCGGGCAGCGAGAACCGCTTGAAACAGATTTTGGCGGAATTTGAGGCCGTCTATCCGAAAGCCATGCCCGAATTGATCTCCACACATCCCGAATTGAGCGAAACAGAATGTCATATCGCCATACTCAATTTCCTTCGTTTCCGAGCAAAGGAAGAGGCCGAACTGATGGGCTTCACCGAATACACGGCCCTGAAATACCGCTCCAACCTGAAAAAAAAGGCTGGTTCCGACCCGATTTCAACCTTGTTTAAGCTGGAAAAATCTGAATAGATTTTTCATTAAACACCTGATAATCAACATTACTGTATTAGAAAAATCTGAATTGGGCTTTGAAATTTGGGTATTTGATGGTTTTTGGCTATAATTTTGCAAAAACATCAAATCATAGCATCATGAAAATGAATAACGCCTTTACCTTGTTTGCGTTCCTACTGTTGGCAGCCAACATTTACGCCCAAGAGCGCCAAATTATCCAAGGTTACTGCAAGGACGAGAACGGCAAAGCCATTGAGAACGTGAGCGTGTATGTGCATGACTCGCTGCTTGTTTCAGTCACCGACGAGCAGGGGCGCTTCACTTACGGCTATGCCCAAACAGGCTTGAAACTCCGTTTTGCCCACATGGTCTTTGAGCCGACCTATTACACCATCAAAGACAAAGACATCAACGGCAAAAATTTGACGGTCAAGATGAAAACCAAAAGTCATGAGTTGCTTGAAGTGGAAGTGACAGCAAATGCTCCTCATATCGTTTTCGACAATCCCGTGATGACCGTCATTGACTACACGCTCCGAGAGGACGGCATTTATATGATTGTGTATCGGCGCAGACACTGCTCTTTGCTCCACCTCTCCTTTGACATGGACACACTGCATGAGATGCCGATTCCATCGCGATACAAGTATCTTACAAAAGATGCTTTCGGCGACATCTATGCCATCAACGACTACCAAGCCAGTCAAGTCGGATTCATTGAGTACGGAAACGGAAAGAAAGGTCAGATGAATTTCTATCATTCCATGCCGCGGAAGACCTTCTACGACAAGTTCTCCACCATCGTGGCGGCATCCGACAGTGTTTTCATCACGGGACGTTACTTCTATTACAACAAGGAAATGGGTTACTATAGAAACTGGTTGGGCAGCGATAAGGAGCAGGAATTACTCCATTACATCGTGGATGAGGAAGGCCGTGACGACATATCGCTGATGATACGAACAAAAAGAGGCATTGATTACTGGGCCACAGGCCGCATCTACAATCCGATTTACGCCATCGACAACAAGTTCTATCTCTTTGCCTACACTGACCATGAGACGATCGTCTTCGATGCCATGGGCAACGAACTGGAGCGCTACCCCCTGACCTTCCACGAATATCGTAAATGGAACGGCAAAATGGAACCCGACCGACGCTGGAAACAAAAAATGATGTACGACATGGCGCGAAAGGAGTTTTACACTTTTTTCGTAAATGACGGCATCTACACTTTGAAGCGCATTGACCTGAAGACAGGCACTGCCACTGCCGTAATGGATCTCAGCGGCTATCCCTTTGCACAAAACATGAGAATTCATGACGGCGTGCTGTATTTCATTTATCCGACGGGGTTTAACAAGCGGAAGGCGTTGTATCAAGTGAGGATTGAATAAGAAGAAGCTATTCGTGAAGAAACCTCTCCAACCAGCAGGCCATCGGTGACGGTATGCTGAGCATATTCCCGTTTCTTTGAAGATTGTTTGAGGAAAAGCGGACTCGGAATTTCGGATGGTATTTTTCGTTGTAAACAGTCAGGCTCTTGCCGCTCACATTTTCATCCGCCTTGACCTCAATCGGAACGATTTCCGCCCCATGTTGAATGACAAACTCAACCTCAGCCGTGTTGCCTGATGTCCAGTAATAAGGCACATCGGCATCGGGCTGCGCTATCAACGACTGAAGCACCACATTCTCGGCCAAGGCTCCTTTAAACTCTGTAAAGCCCGCATTGCCGTTCGTGATGACCTCGGGAGCCACACGCGCCAACCGACGCAGCAAACCACAGTCGCAGGCATACACTTTGAAAGCATCGCGCTCCGCATAGCCGCTCAACGGGATGCCTGGTTTGGAAATGTTGAAAACCTGATGAATCATGCCTGCATCATTCAGCCATAGCAAAGCGTCCTCATAATCTTTTGAACGTGCACCTGTGCGTATTACCTTGTAGATGAATTTGCGGTTTTCCTTCGACAATTGTGCTGGCAATGAATGCCATACGGAGCGGATTCTCGGTATCTCCATCGGCTCGGCATATTTGGCGAAATCCAGCTCGTACAGGTCCAAAATGCCTTGCAAAACTTCATCAACGGCGGCCATTCCCTTGTTTTCAAGCATAGCCACCACCGCCTCGGGCATACCACCACAAACCTGATACCGCTTGTATTCAAGGAGCAGTTTATTCAACACTATGGTTGGGATATGTTCCGCTTTTTGGATGCCGTCGATGTATTCAAATGTCTTTGGGTCAGAGACTTGCAAAAACTCACGGAATGAAACAGGATACATCTTCACCATCTTAACCTTCCCCACAGGCACCGACATTCTCCGTTTTTTGACGGCCACGCCAAGCAGCGAACCGGCAGCCACGATATGATACTGCGGCGCGTCTTCATAGAAATATTTCAGGCTGTTCAGCGCCTCCTCACATTCCTGAATCTCATCAAAGATGATCAAAGTCTTTTCAGGAAGCAAAGGCACGTTGCTGTAGATGGACAGTTCCTTCAAAACCCTTTCAGGTTCTTTGCTGTTGGTGAAAGCGTCCTTGTATTCAGGATGCCTGTCGAAATCGAAAGTGACGCAATAATCGTAATGGTCCTTTCCGAACTGCTCCATAATCCATGTTTTTCCGATTTGCCTCGCTCCTTGCAGCAAAATCGGCTTCCTGTTTTCCGACCGTTTCCAGGTCGCAAAAATGGCTTCTATGTCTCTTCTTATCTGCATAAATTACACTTTTTCGTATTGATTTGTGTTATATGACTACACTTTTCCATAGGAAATAATGATTTTGCAAAAATAGGAAGATTTTCTTTTTCGGAGCATCTTCCCATGAAAATTTTCCAAAACAACAAACGAAAGGCTTTATATCAAGTGAGGATTGAATAAAATTTTGATTGATATTATATCAAAATCGGTATGATTTTTGTAGTATTTAACTTATATTTTTCCTAGTTAAATCCTTAAAAATCATATTCTATGAAGAAAATCTACTTTCTCTTGCTTTTTGCAACATTTGCTTTCCAAAGCGCAGTGGCGCAAAACGAACTCCAAAATCCATATGTAGTAGCCAAGGAAGATGGATTCAGCTATCGTTCGTTGAAGAAACTCATCAATATGGACAGCCTTTATGTCGGGTCACAATTTGAGCGCCCCTATCATGACCTGTTGAGTATTCTGTATTCACGGGTAGGGCATTACAAGGATGCCATGCGTATGGCCGAAAAAGGCAACTTGTTTTCAGACAAGACGCGTTTGGCTAGGACCTACGAAAATGTGATAACAATACCTTTGTCGGAAGTGATGGACAGCATCATCGAAAACAATCGAGTCATCATGCTTAACGAGATGCATTTTAATCCCCATAGCAGGGCTTTTGTCATCAGTTGGTTGGAAAATTGTTACCAAAACGGATACCGTTACTTTGCCGCTGAAACCTTATTTGCGAAGGACTCCTTGGTGAACGAGCGGCGCACCGTGCTACTTGGCGAGACGGGATTCTATAGCGATGAACCTGTTTTCGGTGACCTATTAAGGACGGCGCTCAACATAGGCTATACGCTGGTGCCCTACGAGGCCGATGGTTGGGGCGTTGACCGCGAGAGGAATGAAGCAGATAACCTAATCAAGAACATTCTTGACAAAGATCCCGAAGCAAAGTTTTTGCTTTTAGGAGGCATGGGGCATATCACCGACCGCAAAGGGTGGTCGATGATGGGTGGGTTTTTCAAGGAAAAGACAGACATCGACCCGTTTACGATGGATTGCAGCGTCATGACTTTCTCTGAACAATACGATAGTATGGACTCGCTACGTACCGCATTTTTTGACCGCATTGATGCCATGCCCGTCCGAGAGCCGATTATCTGTTATGATACTGCGAAACGCATTTATCCAAACAACTCAGGCATGGATGCCACCTGTTGTCTTCCGCGCACACGCTTCATCGAAGACAACGTCCCCGACTGGAAACTTTACAACGGCAAGGTGCTTTACACCATCGACCGCCGATTTATCAAAAAGAACGGCTTCCCCGAAGGATGCGTGAGCGCGTTCCTGAAATCGGAAGGAGAGCAATGCGTCCCCATCGACCAATATATGTACGGCAAGGACGAGAGTGAGTTTAAGTTGACGCTTTACAAGGGCGAGTATTTGCTGCGGTTTGACGACGGAAAGGAGTATAAATATGCTACAATCACCGTAAAATGAGTGCGTTATGAAACAGAACTCTGTTCTTGTTTTGCTATTGCTATTCTTTGCTTCTTCGCTTTTCGCCCAAACCCAAACCACCGTTTACGGCAACCTCGGTGTGGAGAACGTGAACATCAGCATCGTGAACACGCCTTACGGCACCAGCACCGATGCCAAAGGGCATTATGAATTGCCGCTTTTCGACCGCTCGGAGACCGTCAACCTGTATTATTCGTGCATCGGCTATCAGGATACGGTGGTGAGCCTCACGCCAAGACAGTTGCAGCGCGATTCCATCAACGTCAGTTTCCGTATGCGCAAGATGAGTTACGACATTCAAGAAGTTGGCGTCTCGGCAAGCAAAGACTTTTACCGCTCTGGTTCCAACCGCAACATCGCCGACATCGCGTTTTTGGATGGGAAAATCTACCTTTTGGAAAACAAACCCAAGACTTCATCGATGGTCGTCCTCGACACAGAAGGCATTGAACAAGCCAACAAGGACTTCGACCAACTCTTTGAAAAACTCTACATTGACGCTTTCGACGACCTCATTCTTGTTGGGCAAGACAGTTGTCTGCAAGTGTATCTGGATGAAAAACAGGGCATTTTGCCCGTTTCCACCTTCTCTCGGGATGACTACCGCAACAAACTGCTCAAAATCGTTTGCGAGTACAACGGAGCTTACATCGTAAGGACCATCGTTCACGACCGAGGACTTTACTGGCTCAAATTCAACCACGGCAAAAGCCAAGATTTCCTTTACATGAAAAAAGACGGCTCTATGGAGAAGCCCCAATATTTATGCAGTTTCATCGACACCCTCGGCTACCGTGCCTGCCAGTCGCAATGGATGAAGATACAAAACGAATACCATCAGGCGATGGCGGAAAACTTCACCCTCGAGTCCATCTACGATGAGAACGGGGACGGGCATCCGGTGCGCGAAGGAGAAAGCATAACCTCCATTCGCATCAAAAAAGCGGAACGAGGAAGCCCAGGCATCGACCTCATCAACGAAGGAACTTGGGACGGGAATTTGGTACGCTTGGCAGAAACCCCTACCTTGCTTGGAATGATACAATGGTATTGCTCCATGATGGCAAAAAAGGAACTCCAGATTGTCCCCTTGAAAGTCAACGGCATGCTTCAATTCGTTGGTCTTGACAACCGCGAAATCGTGGAAATCGGCCCCGACTTCAAAGTGGCGAAAAGACAGCAACTGAAAATCACTTCGGGAGAGCAATACTTCAAAAACGAGTTCCACACCGACAAAGCCACGGGCAAAACTTACGGTCTTTTTGTGGAAAACGGGATGAACCACATCGGCCTCTACGACCCCGAAGCGGGCACAGTCGGCATGGGACAAAAAGCCAGCAAGAAGATTTATCCAAGGGTATTCAAGGTGCATGGCGGCTATACCTACAGCGTGTTTTTCGATTCGGGTAGCAACCGCGGGGTGATTAACCGGGTGAAGATAGAATAGGTTTTCAGGAACAACAATAAGGTTTTTATCTATATTTGCCCCGTCAAACCAATCAAATCCATTTCATCATGAAAAAACTATTCATCTGTATCACCATGGCAACCTTCGCATTCGCCATGATGGCGTGCAACAACAACGGAAACAACAAACAAAACACTGACAACAAAGCAAACACAGAGAACACCGTCAGCACACCAGATGCCTCGGTGGAGCTGGGCAAAGCGTTTTTGGAGAACTTCTACCAAGGGTTGGAGGAAGTGTTTGACCAAGAGCAAGAGGAAGCCTATCAGTATGTATATAAACATGTTACCCCAAAAGCCAAGCAGTTTCTGATAGACCAATACGATTACGACTGTGATGGCGAATGCATGGCGATATGGCTCTTCCTTTATCAGGGAGGCGGTGATGTAATCGGCAACTGCCAGCGCACTATTGAACCGGTTGACGGGCTTTCGTACAGGGTTACCAATACCTATTATTATGAAGGCAAAAAAAGCTACGAATATCACGTGAAGCTTGGCCTTGTCAAAGACGCGGACACTTTCAAGATCGATTCCATTACCCCGGAAGACGAAGCATATTACGATTAACGAATCATGGACTCCTTGTTCCGATTAAGATACAACAGCCGTTGGGGCGAGGAATTGTTCCTCACGGGGAACAGCGATGAATTAGGCAATTGGAATCCCAATAAGGCAGTTCCGATGGAATATGTGGGGCCTGGGATTTGGTCTGCAACGGTAGAGACGGTGTGCACACCGTCTCTACATACCACGGAATACAAATATTTCATCCGCGAAAACGGCCAAATCCGTTGGGAAGAAGGCCCCAACCGCATTTTGCCTGAAGGCAAAGACCGCACATGGGACTGGTTCGGCCTCACCGAAAGGCAGACGATGAAAGGCGTGGCTGTGCCGCTGTTCAGTCTGCGCACGGAGAACGATTTCGGCATCGGCGAATATGCCGACCTGCCCAAATTAGGTGATTGGTGCGTGGCCAACGGCATGAACATCATTCAAATCCTGCCCATCAACGACACGACGGCGCATTATGACTGGGGCGATTCTTATCCTTATAATGCCATTTCTGCTTTTGCGTTGAATCCGATTTACCTCAATATCAAGCAATTGGGCATCAAGGAAGATGCGGCTTTCAAGCGGATGCGGACCATGCTCAACAAGGAGGAATCTGTCAATTATCCCAAGGTACTGAAAACCAAATGGAAACATTTCCAAACCGCTTTCGAGCAACAATGGGAATCGCTGAAAGACACTGCTGAATTCCAGCAGTTCGTCAAGGAAAACGAAGACTGGCTCCTTGACTATGCCCAGTTTTGTGCCGAGCGCGACGGCAACGGCACGGAGATCCACCTCTTCCTGCAATACCACTGCGACAAGCAACTTCGCAAGGCGGTCAAGGCATTGCATGACAAAGGCCTGCTGTTGAAGGGCGACATCCCTATCGGCGTGAATCCCTCTGGAGTAGATGTAAAATCGCATCCCGAATTGTTCAACCTTGATGTGCAAGTCGGCGCCCCACCTGACGACTTCGCCGACGAAGGACAAAACTGGGGCTTCCCGTCCTACAACTGGGAGGCGATGGCCAAGGACGGCTACGCCTGGTGGCAACGCCGCCTGCAGGTGATGGCCCGCTATTTCGATGCATACAGAATTGACCACATTTTGGGCTTTTTCCGCATCTGGGAGATCCCGAAGACCGCCAAATCGGGACTACTGGGACATTTCAACCCTGCCCTACCCTTAAGCGTGGAAGAGATCGAAGACCAAGGCTTCCATTTCGTGAAAAGCAAGCATGTGAAGAAAGGTGTCGACACCCTTTTCATCCTTGCACCGAACGAGAAAGACAAATACATCCCTCGCATCGAACTGCACAAGACCAAAGCCTATCAAGCCCTCAGCGAGGAACAGAAACACGCCATCGACAACATTTATGAGGACTTCTATTTCCACCGTCACAACGATTTCTGGAAGCAGAAAGCTTTGGAGAAATTGCCAGCTCTAATCAATGCAACACCAATGATTGCCTGTGGCGAAGATCTTGGCATGATTCCCGCCTGTGTGCCTGAAGTGATGCAAGAATTGGGCATCATGAGCCTTGAGGTGCAACGCATGCCCAAAGTGTTTGGCCATCCATTCGTGCAGACCGAAGACCTGCCCGAAAACTGCGTCTATACCACCGGTACCCATGACATGCCCACCTTGCGTGGCTGGTTGGCCGAAGACCGAGTGCGCACCCGCAAGTTCCTCGACAGTCTCGACCTCGACGACCGCAAAGTCACAGCAAAAACCCTTAAAAAGGTGATGGACAAGCATTTGGACAGCCCTTCAAAATGGAACATCTACCCCCTGCAAGACCTTTTGGACTTGGACGAAAAGAACTGGTCGCCCAACCCCGCGGAGGACCAAATCAACGTCCCCGCCAATGCCAAAAACCAGTGGAAATGGAGGATGCGGATGAATTTGGAAGCTTTATTGCCGCCAATCCGATAAAAAACCTTACCTTTGAAGCCTAAATTCAAACCACCATGAAATTCAAACCCTACAACCATAGCGAAGCCGCGCTCAACGAGCGCATCGCATTGATTCTCAACGAAGAGAAGAGAAAAGGCCACGAAAAGGAGGCCCTGCGCACCATCTTCCAAAGCATCGACTTCACTACCTTGGAAGCCTTCGACAACGAAGCCAAGATCAAGGACTTTTGCGAGAAAGCCTTGGCCTTCCCGAAACAGAAACCACACCTCTCTGTGCCCGCCATCTGCATCTACAGTCCCTTCATCCGTCAGGCCAAGAAACAGCTTGAAGGTAGTGGCATCCGTGTGGCTACGGTGGCCTGCGCCTTCCCTTCGGGCATGATGCCCTTCGACTTAAAGGTTAAAGAGGTGGAATACTGCGTCAACGAAGGCGCCGATGAGGTGGACATGGTCATCTCGCGTGGCACATTCCTCGCGGGTCGTTACGACGAGGTCTTCAACGAGATCAAGACCATCAAGGAAACCTGCGGCAACAAGGCCAGACTGAAAGTCATCCTTGAAACGGGCGAGCTGAAGACCGTGGAAAACATCCGCAAGGCCAGCGAATTGGCCATCCTCGCCGGTGCCGACTTCATCAAGACCTCGACTGGCAAGGTGCCGGTGGCCGCTACACCACTCGCCGCCATCGTCATGATCGACACCATCAAGGAATACTATGAGGCCACAGGCAAGAAGGTCGGCTTCAAGCCCGCTGGCGGCATGAAGGTGCCGGACGATGCCCTCACCTACTATTATCTTGTGAAAAACATCCTCGGCAAACAGTGGCTCAACCCGAACCTCTTCCGCGTAGGTACAAGCCGCCTCGCCAGTTTAATTTTGGAACAAATTCAATAATCACAAAACCCACAAAACTTACAAAACTATTGTCTTGTTTGAGCGGCACGGCAACCGCCTTGCCGCTGGGAAGCAGCCGGTTGGCGTGCTTCCCCAACTCAATAAAAAGGTTTTGAGGGTTTTGTAAGTTTTGTGACAAAAACAAACAACATGGCAACAATAAAAGGAACCTACAAAGGAAATCTCCGTAACGAGATGACCCATGTGCAGTCGGGCAACACCATCTTCACCGACGCACCCACCGACAACCACGGCAAAGGCGAAGCCTTCTCGCCCACCGACCTCGCCTGCGCGGCCCTCGCCGGCTGCATGATGACCATCATGGGCATCAGCGCACAAGGCCACAAATTCGACATCGACGGCACCACCTACACGGTGAAGAAGACCATGAACGCCGACCCGCGCCGCATCGGGCAGATCGACATCGTGTTCAACTTCCCCGCCAAGGAATACACCGAGAAACAGAAAGCCCTGTTGTGGGCCGCAGCCGAGAGTTGTCCTGTAGGCCGCTCGCTGCACCCCGATGTCATCGTCAACATCACCATGAATTTCCAAGCCTGATGGAATACGATGCACTGAAAGGACTCCGCCACAGCGAGACGCTCGTGGTGGAGCATAAAGACACCGCCGCCGTTTACGGTTCAGGCGCTTTGGAGGTATTTGCCACCCCCGCCATGATTGCCTTGATGGAGAAGACCTGTTTGGAAAGTGTCTCCGACAAGATTGGTGAAGGCAACACCACCGTGGGCATTGCGGTCAATATCAAGCACCTGAAAGCCAGCCCTGTGGGCTCCACCATTCGCTGCGAGGCAGAACTCGTCGAGGTGGACCGCCGCCGTTTGGTTTTTGAAGTGAAATGCTTCGAGGGTGACACACTGGTTGGCGAAGGCATCCACGAACGTTTTGTCGTCGACAGCGAGAAATTTATGTCCAAGTTTTAAATTGACTCAATAACCTCAGGCAATTCTCAATTATCAATTATCAATTCTCAATTCTCAATTTCAAATTATGAGATACACTTACCGAACCCAAGGCACCTGCAGCCAAGCCATTGAGTTTGAAATCGAGGACGGCATCTTGAAGAACGTACAGTTCTACGGAGGTTGCAACGGCAACACGCAAGGCGTGGCCACTTTGGTGGATGGCATGAAGGCCGAGGATGTCGTCGCCAAGTTGGAAGGTATCCGCTGCGGCTTCAAAGGCACCTCTTGCCCCGACCAGCTGGCCAAGGCTATCAAACAAGCTTTGGCGCAAGAATAAACGCAATCTTATTTCGCCACAACGAACTGTTCCCCATTCCATTCCAAGCGGAGCGGCTCGCCATCTTCCATCGGGAAAACGAAATAGTCTTTACCAAATTCCAGTTCATCTCCCTGATAAGGGAAAAAGAGAGCACTACCCAACAGTCGCATCCCTTCCAAATTCAAGGGGAGGTTTTGGGCGTCACTGGGTTCGAGTTTCCCATCCTTACCCAAAACATAGACACTCAATTTGTCGTTCTCCGGACCCTGGGTAGGCCAATACTCCATCACCAACCACGAACCGTCGCTACGCTGATAGCAGGCGATGGTCAACGTTTCGCCGTCGTCGACAGGAACCGTTGCCACAGTCTTGCTTTGGCAAGCAAGACCTTCGATGTACTCCTCCGAGAGCAGTTGTTCGGCAGCCTTCTGGACAATGTTTTCCTTGGGCTCTTCATACTTCCAGGTGGCGAATTGTGACTTCCTCGCAAAATAAGTAAGGCTATCCTTTACATTGTCATAATAATGGTAATTAAACGTGGTTTCCTTGCCATCGGAAGCGTAATGAACTATGCTGATGAGCAATCCTTGGCTGTTATAGTGATAGGCGTCCTTATATCCTAAGTGGAAAGCATCTGGGACATCATGATTCGCGGTATAGAAACAGCTTTCAACAATTTTCGTCTCACCATTGATTTCCGCATATCGACTCGTAGTGTATCGGGCAAGTTGTAAAAGCCTTTCATCGAAGTCTTTGTCGTCCACGTAGTCATCCCACGACACTTCTGCGTCATACTCTTGACACAGTGTATCATACTTAAAATCGTTGTCCAGGCAATAGCGAACTTCCTTCACCATAAAAAAAGAGGGATATCCCTCGGTGGTATGCTTGCCTATACTCGTACAAACGTTGTCCTTATAGGTAAAATCCTCATTATATTCACGAGTATTCCCAAAGAAAGAAGATCCTCCCTCGTAAATGAGTCTGCCCAAAACATCATAACGGTATCCGATTATGTTTAACGGAGAATCTCCTTCAAGCTCGTAATAACTAACCAACTTCCCCGATCGGTCGTAACGCCAAACCTCTGTCGTGTCACCATTCTTATCAAGAGAATACAAAGGGCGATCCCAGTCCACGTCGTCAAACACATCGAAAATAACCTCTTCAGGATTTGACGCTAGGTTTTCCACTATTTGAGGTTGTGTGTCATTGTCTTGATTAACGTTATTGCCTTTGCCTCCACAGGCCATCATGACAAAAGCCACCGCCAAGACAGATAAAAATAGAGTTGCTTTCATTTTGAATAATTATTGATTCTGCTGGCAAAGATATAACTTTTCGAATCACAGCAAACCAAAAAAAACTATCTTTGCAATTTTAAAGGCATTAACTCGTTAATTGAACAAGAAAACTTAATCGAATATGAAGAAACACATTCTATCGGTAGCAGTTTTGGCACTTGCCGTCATGCTCTCCACCTTCACCAGTTGCAGAAAACCACAGGCCGAGGACACCACTCCAGCCAAGGAAGGCCTTTATCTCGGCATCGTGGGTTTCAACAGCGAGCTCTACACCATGCCACTTGGCCTGCTCAACCAAGACACGAAGCACAACTTCGAGAACTTTGTCGACGGCCTTTCGATGCAAAACGGCACCATCCTATATCATGCCGTCAACACGGGCCTCAACAGCCTGGCCGCCGCCAAGATTCCGGAGAATCTCATCAACGTCTCGGTGGTGACCTTCACCGACGGCCTCGACCAAGGTTCGTATGTGCTCTCCGAGAACTACAACTCGGGCAGCGAATACTTGACTGCGGTCAACAGAAGAATCAACCATGAGCTCATCGGCGGTACCAACATCTCAGCCTACTCCATCGGTGTGCGTGGCTCGGATGTAAGCGACATCGAGAGTTTCCGCAACAACCTCAAGAAGTTGTCGAGCGACCCCGTTCACAACGTTTTCGAGGTCAACAACATGAATGAAGCCTCCGACATGTTTGCCCGCATCGCCCAACAACTCTACAACCAGAGCACTTTATACAATGTCACGCTCAAGCTGCCGGCACAGGAACCCAACACCAGGATTCGCTTCACCTTCGACAATGTAATCGATGCCAGCGAATCGCAGTGCTACATCGAAGGCACCTACATCCGCAACGGAGGCAGAGGCCAACTGACCGAAATCCAATATGTTGGCATGGAATGCATGTCAGGCGTCACCGTAACCGCTTCGACAGAAGGCATCTTCGACGTGTTTGTTTTCCAAAACCTCACCGACATGGGCGGCAACCAAATCAGCACCGACTATGTGAAGGAATGGAATTGGCTGGGATCCTCGTCGCAATGGCAGTATAACAGCGAGTTCACGCCGTCGGGCAACACCCAAACCGTCAACGAATACAAGAGTGCGATGATCATGCTTGTGCTCGACTGCTCCAGCTCATTGGGCAGCGATTTCATCAACGTGAAGACGGCAGCCAACGGCTTCATCGAGACATTGAGCGGAAACTACAACGGAAGATAGTCTATTGACTATGACTAATGACAATGACCATGACCACATTTACCGTGGGTCGTGGTCATTGTCATTTATAATGGAAACGTTCACGATGCACAGCCACTTTCTCCTTAAAGTTAGCCAAGCGCGAACCGGCTTCCGACAAGGTATCGGGCAAGCCTTCACTGTTAGTCACCTTACCCGCACTACCGCCACGCCAAAAGCGCTCAGAGAAAGCCATCAGAGCTTCCAGCTCCTCATCCTCGAATTCGCTCAAGCTGAGGAAACCACCTTGTCCAATAGCCATCTTTGAGAAAACACGATTCACTATGGGAAACTGCACATTGTTGCTAAACAAAAACAAACCAACATCAGCCACATTGGGGATATCGTCAATCATTTGGATGCCCAAATTGCTGGCATATTCCCTTAAACTGTCAATTTCCTTTTCAGAGCAATTTCCATCGCCGTTCCATTGCAGGTAATTCAACTTATAGAAAGCCATCACATCCAACAGCTTTTTTATCTCACTGAATGTCAGTTTTTTGTCATACCTATCAAGACTAATGCCACGATAAGAACAAGCCGGCTTGTCGTAAAAATCAACGTTAGCGATCCTTCCGTCCTCACCAATAAGCTGGTTAAGAGTACTTTGCGCCCATACTACGTTGCCCGAAACGGTGGCCTTGCCCCGTCGGGTAACAATATGATATTCATCAGGATTGGCGAAGGTTTCACTCTCATCGACCACTATCCTCTTGAATTTATACCGTTTCCTCGTATACTGTTGATAATCTTGTGGCTCTGGAATAACATCGGTCTTTGTATCCAACTCATAGTAGCGCACATAGTCGATGCGCAGTTCCACTGGCAACTTGGCAGTGTCAATGTAGGGCGAACGGTCACGACCCAATTGTGCATCCAAAATCAAGTAATAGTCGTAATCACTGAAAGGGAACTGGCCATTTCTGCCATCACGGAAGCGAGGATAGGTCAGCGTCCGGCGCCCATTGACGAAAAACACGAGACTGTCCTGAAAGCGTTCCACGCTGTAGGTGTTGTATTCCCCTTCGTTATAACTCGGATAGGCCACCTGAGAAGGTCGGTTGCGCCTACGCAGGTTGTACGTGTAATGGCTATGCACCGTGTTGTTCACAAAAGGATTGTCCCTAAAGTGCTCCATGATGTCAATCTCACCGGCATAAGGCCAATTCACCTTGTGGTCGGTCCAAGGCAGCATCCAAATGGCAGGCCAATAACCCTGCGCCACATCGAACTTGGCCCTCACTTCCAATCTGCCGTAGCTGAAGGTCTTTTTGCCTTTGCCCCACACGCCGCCAGTCAAAAAAGCAGCCGTGTCTTTGGCCAAATAGTCATTCACCATGCCGCGCAACACCAGGCTGCCGTCATCAAAACCATATAGCCTTTCGTCCGACGACATGTGGATAGCCCAGTCGGGCTTGCTCCTAGGAATCTTCGACCAAACCGTTTCGTCCAAAACGCCAGAATCAAATTCATCGTTCCAAACCAAGGCGTAACGACGATGTTCCTGCGCATTGGAAAACCCAATAAATCCAATGATTATCAAAAAGATAGGTAAAAATCGTTTCATCATATTATTCTGTATTTCGCTGTAAAAGTAAGGATTTTACCATTCGGTTTCGCTTGTTTCGCATGAGTTTACTATTTTTGCAGCTAAATCATACCAAGCCATGCGCCGCTCTATTCTTACTTTATTCCTTTCCCTGTTGTTCACCCAACTCTTCGGCAACGACGGCATTCCAAGCTCACACCAGATTTTAAAAAAGGTCTATTTTCCAGTCATCGAGACACCTGCCTGCTTTACGAGCACCATCCACGACAAAGAGTTTTTGATTTTCATCGAATACAGTGATAGTCTACACATCAATGGCCACTATATGGCCATGGAAGAATTCATGACTGATACCCTTCCTTTCAAATTGGAAGCCAAAGGCCGCAACGCCATTCTTTATTACGAGGGGGAAAAGGAAGTTTTCAGACCGCGCGTCAAATCCATGGATAACCGACATGCCGAAGGCAACGCCCGTTTGAGCCTATTCAAGACCGCAAAGTTTAACTTCGACAGATTCGAAACGCCCGCATTTCACGACTTCAAAAACAAACGTTATCAGGACACCTTGTTCGCAGTAGAAGAAATCCATGACATCCCTTATGCCAATGTCACGGGGTTCTGGTCTGAGTTGGCAGACGAAACCGCGGTGTCCGACAAGATCTTCAACTTGGGCAATGCCATTTATGAGAGCTCGCTAGACCTCCATCTCGACGTTTTTCGTCCACAAGGCGACTCTTTAAAGAAACGACCTTTGGTCATGCTCGTTCATGGCGGCGCTTTCTATTTTGGTTCGAAAGATGACAAATCGATCACCCAATGGTGCCAACACTTGGCTTCGATGGGTTACGTGGCCGCCTCCATCGATTACAGGATAGGCTTCCTGCCTACCAAGTCCAGCATTGGACGAGCGGGCTACCGCGCCGTACAAGACGCCCACGCAGCAATGCGTTTCCTTGTATCGCACCAGGAAGAATACGGAATCGACACCACCATGCTTTTTGTGGGAGGTGCCAGCGCAGGAGCCATCACCGCACTCAATCTTGCCTTTATGACCAACGAAACCCGGCCCGAATACACCCACTACAGTTTCTTGAGCCCGGAACTTGGCGACATCGACACTTCTGGCAACGACATCAAGAGCAATTTCCGAATCAAAGGCATCGTTGACATGTGGGGGGCCATGCCCGACACTACCCTTATTCACGACCGGAACATACCCATTTTGGCCTTCCATGGTGATGCCGACGACATCGTCCCCTACGATTACAACTACCCATTTGCCATGGCAGGCCTACTGAAAACTGTGTTGGTCGAAAAAATGTATGGTTCGTCATGCATCGTTGATCGTGCCATCAAATTGGGATACAAAGCTCATTTGGTCACCTTTTCAGGATACAAACACTCACCCCATGTTGAACCTACAACCAAGGAATTGAATGAAAATTTCTTCACCATCCAAGACATGATGTCGGACTTTTTCTTCGATATCATCGTGCCGCAGCAACCCGAAATCATTGAGGGAGACGATTATTATTACGTGAAACCATACCCTTTGGCCACCAGTTGGAAAGCCGAAGGAGGAGTCATCCTCGAATCAACAGGCAACAATGTCAAAGTGGCATGGTTCGGCAACGCCCCCAAACATAGTCTTACCGCATCGACATTACTGCCCCACGGCTTGGGTCTCAATACAACCAAAATTATCAATTAGTCATAAAAGAAATGGACAAAAAAGAACTACGCGCCCACATCAAAACACTGAAAAAACAGCATACCAAAGAACAACTTCTCGAACAATCCGAGAAGATCTTGGCCAAGCTCGAACAGCATCCCGACTTCATCAAAGCCAAAAAAGTCATGCTTTACAGTGCCCTCCCCGACGAGGTACAGACCCAAGCTTTCCTAGAAAAATGGCATCTCAAGAAGACCATCATTCTCCCCACTGTGGTCGGCGACGACATCATCCCCGTGGAATATGCCAAAGACACCGACTTTGCCGTGGGCGACTTCAACATCCTTGAGCCACAAAACGATCCCTACACTGGCAATTTCGACCTCATCGTTGTTCCAGGGGTAGCCTTCGACCGAAAAGGCAATCGCATCGGCCGTGGGAAAGGCTACTACGACCGTTTTCTTTGCCAACATTTGGAAACAAAACGCATAGGCATTTGCTTTGATTTCCAACTTGTTGAAGAAGTCCCCACCGAGCCCCTAGATATCAAAATGGACGAAGTGATTTCATTATGAAAGTCTTTTTGATGATTTCTTTTCCATAATCGTCAAACATTGCGAAATTATTCTTATTTTTGAAGCCTTTTAAAGAAACTCATTTACATCATGAAAAAACACATACTATTAGGCCTTGTCGTGCTTTTAGGCATGACCACACTGAATGCCCGTCCCGTCGACGTGGCCAGAGCTAAGGAAATCGGACAAAAATTTGCCCAAGCTAATTTCAACAACAACTTAAGAAGCAACGAGTTACAATTGGTCTACACTGGTTCATCAAGCCGTGGTGAGGCCTGCTTCTATGCCTTCAATGCAGGAGACGATGGTTTCGTCATCGTTTCGGCCGACGACCGTTTTCGTCCTATCGTAGGTTACTCCGACGAAGGCCCGTTTGCGACTGAAAACATGTCGCCCGAACTCGCTTTTTACCTTGAAAAAATCATCGAAGCCCGCACCAGCCGCAATGCCGTCATCTTCGACGACACCGAGCAGGAATGGCAAAGTGTGGCCACCACGGGACACATGCTCTCACGCAACGGTGGTCGCGGTGTCGACTACATCTGCACCACCAAGTGGAATCAGGACTCACCCTACAACTTTTATGCTCCCGAAGCAGGCAGTGGTCCTGGCGGCCGTTGCTATGCAGGTTGCGTAGCCACTGCGATGAGCCAAGTGATGAAACGTTGGGACTATCCCACCCAAGGTTCTGGTAGCCATTCCTATTACTGCCAAGGCTATGGCTCGCAATCGGCCAATTTCGGCGCCACCACCTATGATTGGGAACACATGCCCGACAGACTAAATGGTGCTTCACAACAAGAGATTGAGGCTGTAGCATTGTTGATGTACCACTGTGCCGTGGCTGTCGACATGCAATTCTCGCCCAGTGGCAGCGGTGCCAACTCATGGGATGTGCCCGATGCCATTGAACGTTATTTCTCTTATTCAAGCCATGCTTCACTCAAGAGCCGCGACTATTATTCTCTTGTCAATTGGCAAAACATGCTGAAGGAATCCCACGACATTGGCTGGCCTGTCTATTATTCTGGTTTCAGCAACAGCGGTGGTCATGCCTTTGTTTGCGACGGCTACGACGACAGCGACCTCTTCCACTTCAACTGGGGCTGGGGAGGCAGCAGCGACGGTTGGTTTGTCATCGATGAGATCGACTATGCCGGCTGGGCCCAGGCCGTGTTCAACTATGTACCTGCCGATGTCTACGATTACATGCCCTTGGAGCCAGAAAACCTCAGCGTCAGCACCAGTGGCGACTTTGACTATGCTGCCACTTTGACTTGGACCAACCCCACACAAGACATCCATTTGCACGATTTGACCACCATCGACCAAATGGTCATCACCCGTAACGGCAAAATCATTCATACCGAAAACAACGTGGCCCCTGGTGCCAGCATGAGCTTTACCGATCAATACATGCCCAAGATGGTGAACTACAGCGTTTATGCCATCGTTCACAATGCCAAGGGCTTGGCGGCCACCGAAAAGAATGTCTTATTGGGACCCACCTGCGAGTGGACTGTTGAAATGAACGCCCAAAACGCACAAGGTTGGAACGGTGGCGCACTCTTATTTGTCAACGGTGCTGGCGATGAAGTGGCACGACTTTCTCTCGAATCTTCGCAAGCCACCCGCACCATCACCCTTCCTCTTGGCCATGTCGAGATCCGCTGGGAAAAACCGGAACAATCCATCGAAAGCTTCTCATTCAAAGTGAAAAACCCCAACGGGGTGATCAAGACCCAATTCCATGGCAACTCTTCCGAAATCCAAAACGGTTTATTCTACATCATCAACAACACTTGCAGTGACAAAGACGAAGAAGCTGACGGCACCCTCTTGACAGCCACCATCGCTAACGACCAAGTAACTTTGAATTGGAATCCTGTCAACAATAGCGTCAATTACCAAGTGTTCCGCGACGGCCTGCTTTATGACATGACTACGGAGACAAGTTTCGTCGACGACGACACTCGCGAGACCTTCCATACCTACCACGTCACCGCCTTCACCATCGACGGCGAGACCCTTCTTTCCAACATTTGTAGCTACCAACCCGAGTCGGAGTGTCTCGTCCCCATCAACCTCAGGGTTGAAATAGCCACCCCTGTTAAGGCCAAACTCACTTGGGAAGCTCCCGTAGGCGAAAGCGTTACAGGTTATATGGTCTACCGCCGACCCAAAGGAGGCGAGTTCAAACGTATCAAGTTGCTCACCGGTACATCCTATACCGACAATCTTTCCGCTTTGCCCGATGGTCTTTATGAATATGCCGTCACTGGCTATTTCCGTGAAATTGAATGCGAATCTGGTTATGCTTCAGTCGAAGGCCATCCTGAACTCAACTTCGTGGAATTCAACAAGACCATCATTCCCACCCACCTTGATTTCTTCATCCACGAAGGACACGTCATCCTGCAATGGAAGGAAGGCTCGATGGCCGACAACTATCAGGTTTACCGTAACGGCGAACACATTGGATACAACATCATCGGGAACTCGTTCGTTGACTATTCTGCCACATCACAGCAAAGCTACACTTACTACATCACTGGACACTCGACTCACATGATATCCAATCCTTCCAATGTGGTCTTCGTCGACTGGACTACCGATGTGGACGAAAACGCGCAACAAGGCATCAGCATCTATCCCAATCCGACAGAGAGTACCGTTACCATTGAAGCCCTTGATCTCCGCCAAGTCAGGGTCTTCAACCTGATGGGCCAAGAAGTGCAATGCCATCCGACTATCGAAGGCAATATCACCCTCGACCTTTCATCGCAACCCAAGGGCTGTTATTTCATTGAAACCACAACCGACCATGGCTGCTCAACCACCAAAATTGTGAAATTATAAGAACAACAAAAGACATGAAAACAAACAGATTCTTAAGTATGGCAGCCTTTGCGCTGCTGTTGGGCACAGGCACCTCGCTCGTTGCCCAAGAGAAAGAAGAACAACCCGTCTACCAAATCACTGAGACTGTCAACGTGAAACATACTCCTGTCGACAACCAAGGCAGCTCCGGCACTTGCTGGTGCTTTGCGGGTATCGGCTTCGTAGAGGCTGAAATCCAGCGCATCTACGGTAAGGAGTTCAACCTCTCGGAGATGTTTGTGGTGCGTAATGCATGGACAGAAAAAGTTGCCAAGTTCACCAGAATGCACGGCAACAACACCCTCAGCCAAGGCGGCGAAGTATGCGATGTCCTCTATATGATTGACAAATACGGCATGATGCCTGAAGCCGACTATAGCGGCAAGGTCATCGGCGAAGAACGCCACATGCACAGCGAGATGAACGAGGTGATCAGCAGCGTGGCCCGTGCCATCATCAAAAACGGCAATAAAAAGATCTCTCCTGCCGGCCCAAAAGCCGTGCAAGGTGTACTGGACGCATACCTTGGTGTAGCACCTGAAGAGTTTACCGTGGATGGCAAGAAATACACCGCCAAATCGTTTGCCGAAGCCTACCGCATCGACCCTGCCAACTACATTGAAATCTGCTCGTTCACCAGTGAGGAATACAACAAGCCATGCATGGTCGAAATCCCCGACAACTGGACCTGGACCCCTGCCTATAACCTGCCTCTTGACAAGCTGATGGAGGCTGTCGACTATGCCCTTGAGCATGGCTATACCCTTGGGTGGGCACAGGACGTCAGCAACAAAGGTTTTTCAGGCAAGACCGGTATTGGCATCGTCCCCGAAGACCCCGAAAGCGAAAACCTTTGGAAAGAGATTGTCGCAGAAAAGAAGGTGACTGACGAGGACCACCAGAAAGCTTACGACAATTGGGATGCTGGCGATGACCACAGCATGCTCGTCGTCGGCATTGCCAAAGACCAAAACGGCAACAAATACTACAAGATCAAGAACTCTTGGGGCGACAGAGGACCTTACCATGGCTATTGGTACTGCTCCGAGCAATACCTGCGCCAATATACCATCTTCTTCACGCTCAACAAAGAAGCCCTTTCGAAAGCCATGCGTAAAGACCTTGGATTGTAATTCAATTTCGAATCTTTGAATCTTTAAATTTTGAATCTTAAATTACAAATTTTACATTATAAATATCAACACATCATGAAATTCAAGCACTTATTGACCGCAACCGCTATGATGCTCAGCATCAGCGTCGTTGCACAACCCAAAACCGATGCAAAAGAAAACAAGGAAGAAGGCTTCAAGTTTGAAACCATTAAAGAATTGCCTGTCACTTCGGTGAAGAACCAAAACCAGGCTGGTACTTGCTGGTGCTACAGCTCATTGGCTTTCTTCGAAGCTGAGTTGCTCCGTATGGGCAAGCCTGAGTACGACTTTTCGGAGATGTACATCGTTTACAAGACTTACTTAGACCGTGCCGAGGCCGCTATCCGTACCCACGGCGACGTCTCCTTCTCGCAAGGTGGCTCCTTCGGTGACGTGCTTTACGCCATCAAGAACTATGGCCTCGTTCCCGACTGTGAGATGCCCGCTGGCACTATGCATGGCGACTCTTTGTCGAACTTCAACGAACTTTCGGCCGTGACCGACCCGTATGTGGAAGGCGTCATCAAGAGCCGTAAAATCCAGATGGACAAGGACGGCAATGCCCTTTGGAAGAAAGGCTTGGCTGGCATTTACGACGCTTATCTTGGCGTGCCTCCGACCGAGTTCACCTACAACGGTAAGAAATACACACCTAAGAGTTTCGCTGAATCGACAGGCCTCAACATGAACGACTACGTCAACCTGACCTCTTTCACGCACCACCCCTTCTATGAGGAGTTTGTCATCGAAGTACAGGACAACTGGCGCTGGGGTCGTGCTTGGAACCTCCCCATCGACGAGCTGATGCAAGTGATGGACAATGCCATCGACAAGGGTTACCCGATCGCATGGGGTAGCGACGTCAGCGAGGCCGGCTGGCTCCGTGGCAAGATGGCCGGCGTGGCTGTCCTTCCCGACATCGAAGCCAAAGGCCGCGACCTCCAAGGCAGCGACATGGCCCACTGGATGGGCATGAGCGCCGCCGACAGAGCAAAAGAAGCCCAAAGCGGTCCCACTCCGCAAAAGTGGGTCACGCAGAAAGAACGTCAGATTGCTTACGACAACTATGAAACCCAAGACGACCACGGCATGCTTATCTACGGCACCGCCAAGGACCAAATCGGCAACGAATACTTCATCGTGAAGAACAGCTGGGGCAAAGCCGGCAACTACGACGGTATTTGGTACGTCTCAAAGGCTTTCGTCCGCTACAAGACCTTGAACATCGTGGTCCATAAGGACGCCTTGCCGAAGGACATCGCCAAGAAGCTTGGTATCAAATAATCAAACCAATTGAAACAAATGCAATTAAGGGAAAGCCTTTGACTTTCCCTTAATTGTTTCTAAAAAACAAAAAAAACATGACGAAAAAGAACTTATTGCTATTGGTGCTGATGTGTAGCCTCGCATCATGCATCGCACAAAACCCAAAGGAAATGAAAAAAGAACGCCTGACTTACTTTAGTTACGACCACCACAACACGATGGTCTGGCATTCCGGAGAGAAATACAATGTCAGTACCGAGAAAGATGGTAGAATCCATATCGTCATCGACGAAGGCTACCCTGAGGAGAAGGAGTTCTACATCGACGACACCACCATTTTCGACGAATTGGATTCCATCATCAAGGCGTTCAAGATTCACAAATGGCATGATAGATACCAGCCCAAAATGGAAATCTTCGATGGTGACAGTTGGTCAATTTATTTCAAGTATGGTTCAGACGAAAACAAGGGCTCGGGCGGTTATATGGCATGGCCTGACAACTATCGTGCGGCCCGTCATGCCATTTCGGAATATTTCCAAAAATGGAGGGACTACCCCATCCAAGCCAAGGAAATCAACCTCTTCAAGTACATCTGCAAAAACAAACAAGGACGCGACATCGAGTATCGCCTTGAACGTGGCGAACAGGAAGCCAAGCTTTTCATCCGCAATGCTGAACACGACACAGAGAAAGAGATTGCCGTCAGCAACGACTATCTGAAAGAACTACAAGAGTTGGTCAACATGTATCGCCTAAAAGACGAATACAATCACACCACCGACGACGACAGCGCTTCGGTATACCGCTTCTTCATTTGCTACAACACAGGCGACACAATCGACTTCAGAGGCTATTATACCACATTCGTGGGAGGACAAGTTGAACCTTTTTTGGGCTTTTTCGACCGTTGGCTACCTCTTCGCGGCAACCTTGTCAGGTTTGAATATTATTATAGCGTCACAGACTTCCGTGACATCAAATACTACGTCATCAAGGAGGACGAAGGTTTCACTCTCAGTTATTATGATGAGAGAGGACAGCATCGTGAAGGCAAGATGAACAAGGAAGACGTGTTGAAACTACAGAAGTTGGTTGAATCATTCGGTCTTGACAAAGCCAAGGACGATTTCATGGGCAACTCCACATGGCATCTCTTCACTGATTACGACTCAAAAGACATAGCACGTTTTGGCGGCCGGAGCGATGACGAAGCCTCGACAGAGAAAGCGCAGCATATTCTTAATGCGTTGACGGAATTCTTTGCCCCTTATCTCCAATAGCTTTAGTGCTTGATCTGCTCAAATCCTTTGCCGTAGGCACCCATCACGGTGTTCATCGTCATGAACGCCTTGGGGTCTTCGTCTTTCACAATCCTTAGTATCTGTTGCGACTCGCGCTTGTGCGCCACCACCATCAGGATGGGGCCTTCGTTCTTCGTGTACCAGCCCGTGCCGTTGATCATTGTCACGCCACGCTGCATCTCGTTGGCAATGCGATCAGCCACTTTTTCGGGCTTAGAGGTGAAGATGAAAGCTTGTACGGTTTGTTTGTTACCCGTCAGCACCAGATCGATGCAATAGCTGCAAACGCCCATCACCACACAGCTGTAAATGAAGTCTTCGACAGTGTTACCCACGATAAAACCGCAGGCGATGATGACAATGTCAAGAATGAGGATGACACGTCCTTGAGAGATGTTGCGGTACTTGCATACAATCATAGCGATGATATCGGTACCGCCCGTGCTACCTCCTTGAGTGAAGGCCACACCGATGCTCAAGCCAGCCAAGCCGCCACCGAGGATGGCCGCGAGGAAATGGTCGCTGACGAAAGGCTGCATCGTGCCCGCCATCATCGGATCGGTAATGAAATGCTGCAGCAACGACATAAACACCGAAGCCATAATGATGGAATAGGCCGTCTTAATGCCGAAACCCACACCGATGATCTTCAAAGCAATGAGCAACAGGATGGCATTAATGACAAACACGGTGATACCCGTGGAGATGCCCGTGCCCCAATACACCAAGGCAGCGATGCCGCTCACGCCACCGCCCATAAGGTGATTCGGGATAAGGAAGGCCGTCCAGCCCAGACACATGGTAAACAATGCCAAAGTGATGATAACATAGCGCTTCACTTCGGCCAATACATTTTTCTTGTCAGCTTTCATAACAAATTGTTTTTATGCGGCAAATGTAGTGATTATTTGATTGAAAACAAAAAAGCCTCCTCAAAAAGAAGAGGCTTTCTGCGTACCCGAGGCCGGGCTCGAACCGGCACGCCTTTAAAGGGCAAGGGATTTTAAGTCCCTCGTGTCTACCAATTCCACCACTCAGGCACTTACACAAAAAATCCCGATTTTACTCGGGACCTTGTGGAGCGGAAAACGAGACTCGAACTCGCGACCCCGACCTTGGCAAGGTCGTGCTCTACCAACTGAGCTATTTCCGCAAAAAGTGGAGCGGAAAACGAGACTCGAACTCGCGACCCCGACCTTGGCAAGGTCGTGCTCTACCAACTGAGCTATTTCCGCTTCGCTTCACGAATCGGTATTCTATTTCAAGAATTCCGCTTGCGAATTGCGCGGCAAAAGTACAACTTTTTTCGATACTGCAAGCAATTAATTGAAAAAAAATCAATCTTTATTGATATTTAATTGATTATGTGTATAATACAAAATCAGTCAGCATCCTTATTCTTCATAATCTATATAATCCTTAAGCAATAAACCCACATCCCGTTTATGTCGTCTATACTCCATAATATCATTATAATTGGCATGCGGCCTACTCCAAATGGATATTTTTTTCATTAAGTCAAATCCAAATAAATCCATCCCAATAGCTTGAATACGAGGTCCGAATCCATACCCGTGTGACGTTTGGAGGCCCATAATATTCGGCCCCGAATTGACTTCTATTAATTCTATCTCACCCGTATCAAGCACGCAAACATCCCATCCAGCAATCCCTTTCCCAGGAACAAAAGAAGCCATTTTTTTACATGCCTCAAGAACATTATCCCAATAGGGGACAACAAATCCTTTAATGACTTTCCCTGTGTCTGGATGTTGTAAATAAAGTTTTCCATCCTTATCTTTCCCAGGCCCAATAATAACACCAGTATCAGAATCAATAGGTGCCAAGATTCCGCCCGCCGACCCGTTATCGACCACATGCTCACCCACACCCATCCTAAACATACACCCAATCACCTTACATTGCTCCCCTTTTAACATTGTCATCACTCGAATCGTATTCAAAGATTGCGGGTGAAACTCGTTCATTTCTTCACAAGATTGGACACGTTCTTCAACCATCAGACCTTTGTTACGACAATTCTCATACAATTCATGCAAATCCGTATCGCCCCCTTTCTGCACCAAAAAAACGCCAATTCCCAGAGATCCTTTCCATGGTTTTACAATGCAGTCTCTAGAGGACACAAACTGACTGAAAACATCGTATGAAACAAGGCTTGGACATATCCAATCCCTTTTCATATACTTAGAAAATTTTTTATGTGTCAATAGTTTGTTGTCAAACCATTGGCATTCTTCAACACTTTCGGTTTTTCTATATATGCACTTTAATTCCCTCTCAGAAAGATAGTTTTTCCTTTCTCTTTCATTTAATCGCCAAAACTCATAGGTATTATATTCTTTAATACTAATCCTATGCTTAAGCATACTTCTTTTATAGTCTAACAAATTGCCGTGTTCTGGTCGTTTCTCCTCAAACAGTTTGACAGCATCAGCCCACAAGCTTTTTCTATCCGCCTTCAAAAACACCATCTCACGATGAACCGCATAAAGCCAACTATTTTTTTTCAATAATTCTCTTATTTTCATAATCACTTATTAATAATAGTGTATAACCATCATCGATTCAACAACTTCTTGATCTCGTTGAGCTTCATTAATGCCTCGACAGGGGTCAAGGTATCAATGTTCGTATTGAGAATGTCCTCCTTGATCTGCAAAAGCAGCGGGTCATCCAACTGGATGAAACTTAACTGCATGGCATCATCCTGTTTCTTTGCCGCAGCCTTCTCCACATCCTCGCTAGTGTGCGATTTCTCCAAAACGGACAATAATGCCGTGGCGCGCTCGATGACCTTGCGCGGCATTCCGGCCATCTCGGCCACATGGATACCGAAACTGTGGGCGCTACCACCACGCTTCAACTTGCGCAAAAACACCACCTTGTTGCCGACTTCCTTCACCGAAACATGGTAGTTCTTGATGCGAGCAAAAGAGTCCTCCATTTCGTTCAGCTCGTGGTAGTGCGTGGCAAACATCACCTTGGCACGACTCACGGGATGGTCGTGCAAAAACTCGGTGATGGCCCAAGCAATGCTGATACCGTCGTAAGTGCTGGTGCCACGCCCGATTTCGTCGAGCAGCACCAGGCTACGCGACGACACATTGTTCAAGATACTCGCCGTCTCATTCATCTCCACCATGAAGGTCGACTCGCCCGAAGAGATATTGTCGGAGGCGCCTACGCGGGTGAAGATCTTGTCCACCAAGCCAATGCGTGCCGAAGCAGCGGGGACAAAACAACCCATCTGCGCCAAGAGCACAATTAACGCCGTCTGGCGCAGCAAGGCCGACTTACCCGACATGTTGGGGCCCGTGATGATAATGATTTGCTGCTTGTCGCGATCGAGATAGACGTCGTTGGCGATGTAACTCTCCCCGACTGGCATCATCTGCTCGATAACAGGATGACGGCCATCCTTGATATCCAACACAAACGAGTCGTCGATGACAGGACGTACATAATTGTATTTCAATGATATATCGGCAAAACTCACCAGGCAATCAATGCGAGCCACGAGGGATGCATCCACCTGGATAGGCTCCACAAACTCGGTTACGGCGGTGACAAGCTCATTATAGACCCTTTGTTCGATAACGCTGATTTTTTCCTCCGCACCAAGGATCTTCTGTTCGTATTCCTTCAGTTCCTCGGTAATATAGCGCTCTGCATTGGTCAGAGTTTGCTTGCGAATCCACTCTGCCGGGACCTTTTCCTTGTGGGAATTGGTAACTTCGAGATAGTAACCAAACACATTGTTATAACCCACCTTCAACGAGCTGATGCCTGTCGCTTCCATCTCGCGACGTTGGATGCCCATCAGATATTCCTTGCCCGAGCGCGAGAGACTGCGCAGGTCATCGAGTTCGGCATCAACGCCTTCGCCGATGTAGTTGCCTTTTGACAACAAAGCCGGTGCATCGGGATTCAGCGTCTTCTTGATACGTTCACGGATGGACACACATGGGTTGAATTGCTCGGCGTATTTCTGCAACGAGGGATGTCCGCTCTCCTCACACGCCGTCTTCAAAACCTCAATCTGATCCAAGGCGCGTCCCACTTGCAACAGTTCTCTCGGGTTGACTCTCGATAGCGACACCTTCGAAATCAGTCGCTCCAAATCACCCACTTGACGGACTGCCTCTTGGAACTTGGCAATCAAGTCACGGTTTTCGGAAAAAAACTGCACCACCTCATAGCGGGCCTCAATCTGTTCCTTGTTTTTCAGCGGCAGGCTCAACCAACGACGCATCAGTCGTCCGCCCATAGGCGACACCGTCTTATCGATGACATCAATCAAGGTCTTTGCATTGAGATTGGACGTGTGCAACAGCTCCAAATTACGGATGGTGAACTTATCCAACCACACATATTGACCCTGGTCGATACGCGAGAGTGAAGTGATATGATTGAGTTTGTCGTGTTGCGTCTCAATCAGATAATGTATGGCTGCACCAGCTGCCACGATGCCCTTCGGGAAGTCGTCGACGCCGAAACCTTTCAGCGAGACGGTGTGGAAATGCTTGTTGAGCACCTCGTTGGCGTAGTCGTCGGTGAAGACCCAATCGTCGAAGACGGTGAGGTAGTACTTGGCACTAAAAAGGTCGATGAAGTCCTTACGTTTATTGCGTTGCACCAACACCTCAGAAGGATTAAAACTTTGCAACAGCTTGTCAATGTATTCGTTGTTGCCTTGGGTAAGATAAAACTCGCCTGTCGACACATCGAGGAAGGCAATGCCCGAAATCTCCTTGTCGAGATGCAAGGATGCCAAAAAATTGTTCTCTTTCTGCTCCAGCACACTGTCGCTATAGGTCACACCTGGCGTCACCAGTTCCACTACACCGCGTTTCACGAGTTTCTTGGCCAGTTTTGGATCTTCAAGCTGCTCACAAACAGCAACTTTCAATCCAGCCCGCACCAATTTAGGCAGATAGGTGTCAAGGGCATGATGTGGGAAGCCCGCAAGTTCCACCTCCGAGGAAGTACCCTTGGAGTGCTTGGTAAGGACGATGCCCAATATCTTTGACGACTTGACGGCATCTTCGCCATAGGTCTCATAAAAGTCGCCCACGCGAAACAGCAACATGGCGTCGGGATATTTCGCCTTGAACGAATAATACTGCTTCATCAATGGGGTCTCTATCGCTTTGTCTGCCATAAAACTCGAATTAAAATAAGGGGTACAAAAATACCATTTTGTTTGAAACATTCGGCTCCAACGACCAAAAAAAAACAGCATTAATGGCCGACGGACATCTTTTTTCACTTATTTTGCGGCCAAAAGAAAAAGAGCACCATGCACAAACTAAGTATGGACGAGCTGAACCGTATCAGCAAGGAAGATTTCGAGCGAGTCGAGAAATTACCTATTATAATAATATTGGACAACATTCGGTCGCTGAGTAACGTAGGAGCTTTCTTCCGCAGTGCCGATGCCTTTCGCATCGGAGAGTTGGTTTTGTGCGGCATCACTGCTTGTCCGCCCCATCGCGAAATCCACAAGACCGCCTTGGGAGCCGACGAAACCGTGAGATGGCGCTACTATGAAAGCACTGAAGCTGCTTGTCAAGCATTGAAAAGCGAAGGATACAGGATATTCGCCGTCGAGCAGGTAGAAGGCAGCGTACCTTTGCAGGATTTCAAGTTTGAACCACAAACTGCATGTATTTTAGGCAACGAGGTGGAAGGCGTGAGCGAGGAGGCGCTCCCTTATTGCGAAGGGGCCATAGAACTGCCACAAGCAGGGACAAAGCACTCCATTAATGTGTCAGTTTGTGCCGGAATTGTCATGTGGAGAGTGTTTGAAATGTTGTATTTGAAGATAAAATAAGGGGTTTTTGATGGTTTTTTGGTAAAAAAAGTGAAAAAATTGTATTTTTTTTCAACTTTTTGTGTTGACAATTGAAAAAAACCCTATTTTTGTTCGCTAAAAGGAATAGAATAGAATCGAAATAGTAAATCAACTAATTAAAAATCATTACAAACCTAACACAATTGCGTTATGAAGAAAAATTTGACTTTTTCGAAACTGCTGATGCTCGTCATCGTCGCAGTGCTTCCTTTGAGCATGATGGCTCAAGAAGGCAAAAAGATTGCAAAACCTGCTGAAAAGTATTGGTACATCCAAGCTGACGGAGGTCTCTCCATCAACCATGGTGACTTGGCCAACTACAACGGCGGTATCTGGGACGATTTCAACCACTTCAAGAGCGTGGCTATGGAACCGACTTGGAATGCCCACTTCGGCATTGGTTATCAATTTGGTAAGGTCATCGGTTTGAACCTCAAGGGCGGCTACGGCCTCCTCTCGGGTCACAAACACCAACAAGCACTTGTCATGAACGACAATGCTGACCACACCTTGTGGGACCTTGGTCTCGACAAGACGAACTACATTGAAGGCGACCTGAACTTGACCTTCAATCTGTTCAACATGTTCAACTACAACCCGAGAAGAGTCATCAACCTGGTGCCTCATATCGGTGTTGGTGGCATCTACTATAAGGCTGGTGTTGTCAACCAACTCGATGCCGACGACAATGTGGCTTCAGAGCGTGCCGCTGCCAAGACTGAGCGTGAACTCAACTTCAACGTTCCCGCTGGTATGGAGATCACCTTCAACTGCGCTCCTAAGTTTGACATCTTCTTGGATTACACCTATGTCTTCACTGGCACCGACAATCTCGACCAAGTGGCCAAGATCAAAGCCGACGAAGAGCACCGTATCATCAACGACAAGGATATGTACAGCCAGTTCAACCTGGGTCTCCGTTACAAGTTCAACGATCCTTGCGACATCGACAGAATGGCTCGCGAGTCCAAGAAGATCACCTACAAAGTGAATCCTGACCCGCTGGTCGAAGGCGAAGATGGCAATGTCTGCTTCGACGTCATCGTCACCATCCCTGGTGAATACTTCGAGAAGCAAGCTGTCATGAACCTGCAGCCTTATCTGGCCTACAACGGTGGCCAAATCGACATCGATCCTATCACCTTCGTTGGTGAAAAGGTCAAGGGCGAAGGCGACTTCCGCGTTCCTTACAAAGAGGGCGGCGAGTTCACCAAGCACTACTGCATGCCTTACCAAGAAGAGATGGCCAACTGCGAGCTGAAGGGCGACCCGATGTTCTATGTCTACAACGGCACCATCTATCCTACCCAGGATGAAATCGTGAAGAACGTGTACTACGCTCAGGGTGCTACCGAGCATCTTGCCAATGGTGTTGAGCAAGCTTGGATTGAGGTCGACTCAACCTATGATGTTAAGACCATGCAAGACAACCTCGTGAAGAAGCTCACCTATTTCTTCAACAAGGACAAGTACAACATTGGCGACAGAAAGAAGCTCAACAACGAAGCTGATGCCGCTCTGAAAGACCTGCTGAACGCTGGTGTCACCGATTTCGAAATCAAGGCTTGGGCTTCTCCTGAAGGTGAAGAAGGCCACAACTTCGAACTGTCCAACAACCGTGACAACGCTGCCGAGGCACAGATGAAGAAGATTGCCAAGGACAAGAACATCAAGATCAACGGTAAGGGTTATGGCGAAGACTGGAACCTCTTCATCGAGCTCGTCCAGAACTCCAACCTGAAGGACAAGGATGCCATCGTCAACACCGTCAACAATGCTCCTAACAAGCAAAAGGCTGTGAAGGACATGTGCGCCATCTATCCTCAACTCGAGAAGGACATTCTGCCTCAGATTCGTCGCGCTGAAGTCTTCGTGAACGAACCTGTTGAGGTTGTCACCACCAAAACGGTGAAAGTGAAGAGACCGAAGAGATAATTCTTCAACCAAAACGAAAAAGCCGCTCCTACTGAGCGGCTTTTTTTATGCCTAAAGTCAAAAAAAATCAAAGCGAAACCCGGTGTAACCCTATTTCGTATGGCTGGTCGATGACTTCAATGATGCGCTGATAGTCACGCTCGTTGGCCACGAAATCAAGCCGGTTGGTGTCGATCAGCAGGATGCGCATGTTGTTCTGCTGCTGACGCAAGAAATCAAAATAACCCTGCTGGATGTTTTCCAAATAGGCGTCGCTGATTTCCTGCTCATAGCTGCGCCCACGCTTGCGGATGTTACGCTGTAGGCGCGCCACGTCGGAATAAAGATATACCAACAATTCGGGCTTGGGCATGTCGGAAAAGATGATGTTGAAAAACCGAGCAAACAGTTGGTATTCGTCTTCCTGGAGATTGTTGCGTGAAAAAATCAGCGACTTGGCCACATAATAGTCAGAGATGATGAAATCGTGGAACAGGTCGAGCGCACCTAACTTGTCCTTCAGCTGTTGGAAACGCAAAGCCAAAAAGGTCATCTCCAACTGGAAGGAATACTTGTCGGGCTCCTTGTAGAACTTGGGCAAGAAGGGATTCTTGTCACCCTCAAACTCCTCCAGAATCAACTGTCCGTTGAAATCCTTGGCGATGCGCGTGGCCAAACTGGTCTTGCCCGCCCCCACGGTTCCTTCAATAGCTATGTAGTTATATTGCATTGTCCTTCTTTCTAATCGTTTTCTGTTTTTCGTACCATGAGTGTATCGGGGCATCGTTTCAGAAGCTCTGTCTGCGTCAATCCCAAAGCAGGATGCACCAGGTCGGGCGCCACCTCGCACATAGGCAACAAGGCGAAACGACGGCGATGCAACCGAGGATGCGGCACAGTCAGCGTATCGGTCAAGATAATCCTATCGCCATAGTACAAGATATCCAAATCGGCCGTCCTTGAGACATAGCCTCCGATTTCAGGATGCCGTTCTCTCCCAAGCTCATGCTCAATCTCAAGCAGTTGTCGCAAGAATCCTTCCGGTGTCAACCCCGTTTCAACCACAATGACCCGATTCAGGAACCACTCCTCGGCATCGAATCCCCATGGCTCAGACTCGTAGGATGAGGACACCTGAACAATCCGCCCACACCTATTATTAATATATAGGCACGCCAGATCGAAGATGCCCCTCTTGTCACCCATGTTCGAGCCAAAAAGAATGTAACAAGTTTGCATACCTAAGAAAACTCAGCAACTACCGTCGAGATTTTTTGCAAATATAGCGATTTATCACCAATATAAAAGAATAAAATGTTACTTTTGCACCCTAAAATTTATTACTCGACAAGTTCATTAACATAACTGAATCGTCATGAAATTCTCGAAAGTATTATTGGCTGCGTTCCTTGGAACGCTTATCGCAATGGTAATCACCTTCTTCATCAAAGTTGGCGTGGTGTCTTCCATGATTTCAAGTCTCTCAACCGAGACGGAAACCATCAGCAAACCCAAACCCAACTCGGTGCTTTACATGAAACTCGACTATGCCATTCCCGATCGTACCACTGACAACCCCTTCGGTGGCATCAATTTCAACACCATGGAGTCAAAGGACATGACGGGATTGAACGACATCCTGCGCAACATTGAGCAGGCCAAGACCGACGCCAACATCAAGGGCATCTATATGGAGTTGAGCAGCATCCCCACCTCCACCGCCACCCTGCAGGAGATCCGCAGCAAGCTCATCGAGTTCAAGGAGTCGGGCAAGTTCATCGTCACCTACAGCGAAAACTACAGCCAA
>ONKA01000037.1 GCA_900318265.1 uncultured Bacteroidales bacterium
TAACTTTGTAAACATACCAGAATCCTAAAGAGAGAGCACAATCATGAAACATGTTTTTAAGTATTTGAAAATCACTGTATTTATTGCATTAGTCGTCCTTTCAAGCATTGGCATGGGACAAGAAATCAACCATGGAAACCCAAAATACAAGCCAAAAAACCTTGAAGAAGCCGTTTCGCAACTTTCAATTGTCCTTTCCGATTCTACAAAGCAGGAGATATCATCCATGACGGAAGAAGAGTTTGTTGGAAATGCACATCTGTCTTTAGGAATGTGGATTAGAAACGAATGGCGCTTATGGAAAGGAGGAGATTTGGTCGACTATTTCGAATCTATGGGGATTTTTCATCCCGACGATATGTCAGGTATCATTTTAACAAGCTACTATAGAGAACTACAGGGTCAAGAGTGGCAAGTGGATGAACAGGTACAGCATTGTAAACAGTTTTGGAACGAGCGGCAAGACTATATCTATAGGCTAGAGAACGATACTGCTTTCGCCCATGCTGAAAAAGAGAGATATGAACAACTCAATCGAGAAATGAATGAACGGACAAAAAACCAGTATCCAATAGGCACACAAGTGAGAGCTTGGGTCGATTATTCCATATTAGGAGATCGAAGTGAAGTTGTTGGAGAAATTATAGGGTGGAGGTCAAAACAATCATCTGTGAAATCACGAATAGGGTCTTCCCAAGGGCCACTTGTTACGAGTGAGTTTTTGGAAGCAAACATTAGGATTATCGAATACAAGGATATTAAAAAGCAAAAAAGAATAGAGCGCTACATCAAAAGACACAATGGCGAAATGTGGGTGAGTGCAAGTTTAATCGAACCTATCGAATAAAAACAACTTGTTTTTAGGCAGTGCCCTTAGTTCATCGTTATTCAGTTTATTTGTCTCAAACACAAACTTTTGAAGAAAGTAAACGCCTCATTTTTAATGAAATCCCTTTTGATTCGATATGCCTCAACGGCCCTAGGGCTTTCGATTTCAGGACATTCATACACGACATCAAAAGTGGATACATCTATTGTTTTCACATCGACAGGAACGTAATGGTCGAGGTCAATCAAACATTCATGCATCGCCTCAACCATTAGAAGGTCAACGGATTGGATTGGATTTCTTCCTGCTGATACCACTTCATTTGTCGTGGAATAATCGCGCAGGAACGCCGCCGCCATCGGGCCGCAGCAGGCATCGGTTTCGGTCAATACAAGAATCTTCACACCCTTAAATATTACACTGCAAAAATACGAGAAATCGGCAAAAATGAAGATTTTTGGTCAGAAAATACGCCAATTCAAGGCGATTTACTATTTTTGCACCCTAAAAGTAAAAAATCTAAAAATCTAAATATGGGAAGAGCATTTGAATACCGCAAAGCGGCCAAGCTGAAAAGATGGGGACACATGTCAAGAGTGTTCCCGAAACTCGGAAAACTGATCACCATCGCTGCCAAGGAAGGCGGTCCTGACCCGGACATGAACCCCAAACTCCGCCAGGCCATCCAAAACGCCAAGGCCGAAAACATGCCTAAGGACAACATCGATGCCGCCATCAAGCGCGCCACCGATAAGGACGCCGCCAACCTCGTGGAAATCACCTACGAAGGCAAAGGTCCCTTCGGCATCCAGTGCATGGTGGAATGCGCTACCGACAACACCACGCGCACCGTGGCCAACGTGAAGTCGTACTTCAACAAGTGCGGCGGCTCGTTCCTGCCCATCGGCTCGCTGGAGTTCATGTTCACCCGCAAGGCCGTCTTCGAGATCGAGATGCCTGCCGGTATGGACAAGGATGAACTGGAGCTTGAACTCATCGACTTTGGTCTTGACGAAATCGTGACCGAGACCGACGAAGAGGAAGGCACCACCACGACCACCGTCTACACCGCCTGGACCGACTACGGCACCATGCACGACGCCCTCGAAGAGCGCAAGATCAACATCGTGAAGGCCAACCTGCAGCGTTTCCCCAACCAAACCGTCAGCTTCACCGACGAACAGATGGTGGAAATCGAGAAGTTCCTCGACAAACTTGATGAGGACGAAGACATCCAGGCCGTCTACACGAACATGGAATAACCCATTACAAAACAAAAAAACGAAGGAGCGGTATCTTTTTTTGAGGAACCGCTCCTTTTTTTCTTGTTGCGCTCAAAAAATGCCTATCTTTGCGCAACAATCAAACGGTATTGGAAAATGGATTGGAAAGAATCATTGGGCGAAAAACTTACCGCCTATTCACAAGCGGAGTTTGACTATATCGAGACCAAAAACATCTCTGACGCCTCTAAAATCGACTTTGGATGCTCGGGCATCTATATGGAATCCACCATCATCTATTTTGAAATCAAAAACCTCCCCTATCTCCTCAAAGAGAATGGCAGGCGAAAGGTAGCGCAGACCTACACCATGTTCAAGGAAGTGCTCTCCGCCGTCACCCAGCAGGACAACGCTTTTGTCAACTGTTTCGCACCCAACGCATTACTCGTCGTATATCCCGGCCGCGACGAATCGTTGGAGCCTGCCGTCAAAGGAGCATTGAGGATTGTGCATGCCCTCAGTGAAGACTTCAAGCAACAGTTCGCCGGCCTCGTTGGATTGGAGTTCTCGATGGGCATGGACCACGGCCATATCATGGGCACCAAGAACCTTTCCGACAACGACTTGGAAAGCATCACATGGTTTGGCAGCTGCATCTACAAGGCACAACGCATCGCAAAGGAGTCATCCCGTCCCTTCTATGTGGGTATCTCAGGTAACATCTACCACAACATCGGCGAAGAGCTGCGCGTTGCCTCACGCCGCATCTTGGGTATCAAGAAAAATGTAGACATGTGGACCAAGGTCACCTACCAATACGAGAACGTCAAGAAGCACCTCTACCAGACCAACCACAAAATTCCGTTGGAAGAAGCGTAATAATTTGTCCTAAGTTTGCGTTTTCTCACAAAAATCGCATAATTTTGCGATTGGAAACAACGAGTCAGCGTTCGGATGAGATTACGATTTAGGCAATTATTCCGTATCTTATTGATTTTCATATCAACAGCGTTTTCTTGTTCACTTATGGGACAAGAACGCTACGGCTTTATGACGCCTAAAGTCGACACCATCTGCCAAAACACCCTTGAACTGATTCGCATCAAGCAGTCGCTCATCCTGCAGCAATACGCCGTCGACAACGACGTCATGCAGATCCAGCACACCATCGACGTCATGAACGCCCACCTGGAAGAGGCCAAAAACGAAAGGATAGCCATCGACAACGAATTGCTGGCCATCAATCGGCACATCGACTCACTCACACCTAAACGCCCCGACGGACCACGCCCAAAAGAGAACATCATCGACATCCTTTACGAGCGTCTCTCCTTTCATGGCAGCTACGGCCTGAACATCAATCAATTGGCTCTATCCAACTGGGCCGCTGGTGGCGAGAACACCTTTGCAGGAAAAGCCTTCGCCAGCTTTACCCTTCTCGACCATAAGAAGACCTTCGAACAAAAACTCATTGGCAACTTCGCTTTCGGCATCGCGCGTTTTGCCAGCAAAGGCATCGAGAAACAGGACGACAAAATCGACCTTACATATTCTTTATCGCGCAATAGCATGACGCAATGGAACCTGTCCTCAATTGTCACCTTCAACACGCAATTCGCCAACGGTTACAAATACCCAAACGACTCCACCGTTATATCCACCTTCTTCGCACCTGCCTACCTTACCCTTTCGATAGGTTGCTCATACAAGACCAAGGACGAGCGATTCCAAATCTACATGAGCCCCGTGGCCGGAAAAGTCACCTTCGTGATGAACCAAGAGTTGGCTGACAAAGGTGCCTTCGGCGTGAAAAAAGGCTATTACGACCAGGATAGCATCTGGATCCCTGGCGAGCACATTGCCCCCGCCATCGGCGTGAACTTCATCATCAACTACAAGCGTTCCATTGGCAAGAACATCACCTATACCACGTTGCTCAACACCTTTTACAATTATATAGAGCGCCATGATGACGACCGTCTGCCTATAGATGTCAACTGGGAAAACACCCTTAATTTTATGATTACCAAATACATCAGCACGATTCTCTTCGTCCACCTCAAATACGACCACAATACCACATTCCCCGTATACGATGACATCGAAGGCGTGCAGACCGTGGTCGACAACGTGCCCAAACTCCAGTTCAAGGAGTCGTTGGGCATTGCATTTATCCATAAATTCTAAAACAAATTGAAATGAACATATTAGTCACAGGCTGTAAAGGCCAATTGGGAACAGAACTACAGAAACTAGCAGGTGCCGAGCACCAATGGTTTTTCACTGATGTCGACACCCTCGACATTTGCAACAAGGCGGCTGTGGAAGCTTGTTTTGAGGCCAACCACATAGATGCCTGCATCAACTGCGCCGCCTATACCGCAGTCGACAAAGCCGAAGACGAGCCTGAGCTGGCCACCTTGATCAACGCCTTTGCGCCCAAGGTGTTGGCTGACGCATGCCTGAAACGCAATGCCTTACTTATCCATATCTCCACCGACTATGTTTTCGGCGGCGACGCCAACGAGCCATACAAAGTCAATGATCCCATCAACCCTCAGTCGGTGTACGGCAGCACCAAGGCAGAAGGCGAGCGCCTCATCCGTGAGAGTGGCTGCAACTACATGATTGTGCGCACGGCATGGCTCTACTCCTCCGTAGGCAAGAACTTCGTGAAGACCATGCTCATGCTGGGCGACACGAAAGACGAAATCAACGTGGTGGCCGACCAGAAAGGCTGTCCCACCTGGGCGCACGACCTGGCCGTGGCATTGATGGCCTTGCTCAACAAAAACGGCAAGAACGAAGTCCATGAGACCTTCCACTTCACCAACGAAGGACAGATTACCTGGCATGACTTCGCCACCGCCATCATGGAAATCGGCGGGAAGACCTGCAAAGTGAACCCGATAACGACTGAACAATATCCTACCAAGGCCAAGCGACCTGCTTATAGTGTGTTGGATTTGAGCAAGATAAAGGAGTATTTAGGGATTGAGATTCCAGATTGGAGGGAAAGTTTAGTGAAGTGCATTGAAGAGATAAAGCAAAAAGGATAGAATTGATGAAAAAACCTGTCAGCATAAAACCTTTACTGCTTTTTCTGACACTAATTGTGTTGGCAGGCCAGGGTTATGCCCAAAATGACAGCACCAACCTTTTTCCCATTCGTGTAGACGGAAAAGAAGGCTTCATTGACAGGACAGGCAAAGTCATAATTGAGCCACGATTCATTATGTCAAGAGCTTTCCATGATGGTATTGCTTTGGTTAGAAACGACAGTTTTGAATACGGATATATTGATGAAACCGGACAAATAATAATTGAGCCAAAATACCGTCATGCAACAGACTTTTCGGAAGGAATGGCCGCTATTTGCGTTGGCAATCATGAATCATGTGAATGGTTTTTCATTGACAAAACAGGGAATATCACAATAAATCGACATTATGAAGCCGCAAATGAATTCCATGAAGGTTTTGCTGCGGTCTCAATTAATGGGAAATGGGGGTATATCGATACATCAGGAGAAATTGTCATTCATCCTCAATTTGATAGTGCAGGTGCTTTTGAAGGCGGCATCGCTCCAGTGATGACCAAAAGCACAAGTACAATAAAATGGGGTTTTATCGACGAAACAGGGAATTATGTGATAGAGCCACAATTCTCCAGCATTCCCTATTTCAGTGAAAGCCTTTTATCTTTTGAGAGAGATGGGAAATATGGTTATTATGACACAAGTGGGAAAATCGTCATCGAGCCACAATTTGAAGAAACCTTTTGTTTTAAGGAAGGTCTTGCTGCAGTCAAAATAGATGGCAAATGGGGCTATATTGACCAAACAGGTAATCTCGTCATCAAACCCCAGTTCGATGAAGCAAGTGCTTTTTTCGAAGAATTGGCTTGTGTAGGAATCGGAGATTGGGGAACCAGAAAATATGGTTTCATTGACAAAACTGGAAAATATGTTATCGAACCTCGATTTGACATTGCCTTTGCATTCTCCGAAGAACTTGCTTGTGTCGGGATTGGGACATGGGGAACCAGGAAATATGGTTACATCGATAAATCAGGGAAGTTCGTTATCGAACCAAAGTATGATGAAGGCGGCTTTTTTAGCAATGGACTTACAGCCGTATACGCCAAAGACAAAGACACTTATTATTATATCGACAAACAGGGGAAGATTATTTGGGAAGGAGATTTGAAGTTTTATCTTTTTGTAACGCAATTTAGCCTATGACGCAAAACGACACAAAAATAAAGCCCCGAAGGGGCGAAACGACCTTGACCCGATGCAAGCATAGCACTGCTTCGAGCAGCACCCCGGCAGGCAACTGAACAACTGAACAACTGAACAACTAAACAACTATAAACTATACAACATGGACCCTCAAATCATCGAAAGAGCAAAATCGTGGCTCACTGAGCAATACGATGAAGAAACGAGAAAGAGCGTGCAAAACATGCTCGACAACGACCCTAACGAACTCACCGAGAGCTTCTACCGCAACCTCGAGTTCGGCACTGGCGGACTGCGCGGCATCATGGGTGCCGGCACCAACCGCATGAACATCTACACCGTGGCCATGGCCACCCAAGGCTTCGCCAACTACATCAAGAAGATGCACCCCGACAAGAAGGGCCTCAGCATTGCCATCTCCTACGACGGCCGCAACAACAGCCCCGCCTTCGCCAACGTCACCGCTGACGTGATGTCGGCCAACGGCATCAAGGTCTACATCTTCGACTGCCTCCGCCCCACCCCCGAGCTATCATTCGCCGTGCGCGAGATGAAATGCGACGCCGGCGTGATGGTCACCGCCTCGCACAACCCCAAAGAATACAATGGCTACAAGGCCTATTGGAACGATGGCGGACAGCTGGTCAGCCCACACGACAAGAACGTCATCGCTGAGGTGGAGAAGATCACCGATCCCTCGATGGTCAACTTCAAGCGCAACCCCGAACTCATTACCGTTTTGGACGAGAAATTCGACGACATCTATTTAAATAAGGTGTACGGCCTCTCCCTCTCGCTCGACCTCATCAAGAAGCACAAGGACATGCGCATCGTCTACACGCCCATTCATGGCACAGGTCGCCGCTTGGTGCCTGAAATCTTGAAGCGCAAGGGCTTCGAGAATGTCTATTGCGTGGAGGAGCAGATGGTCGTCGATGGCAACTTCCCCACCGTGAAGTCACCCAATCCCGAGGAGCCTGCCGCCATGGCCTTGGCCGTGAAGAAAGCCCAAGAGGTGAACGCCGACCTCGTCATGGCCACCGACCCCGACGCCGACCGCGTGGGTATCGCCATAAAGGACGACAAGGGCGAGTTTATCCTACTCAATGGCAACCAAACGGGTAGCCTCTTCGTCTATTACCTGCTGACCCGCTGGAACGAGCTTGGCAAACTCACAGGAAAAGAATTCATCGTGAAGACCATTGTCACCACCGAGCTGATCTTCGAGATGGCGAAGAAATATAATGTGGACCGCTACGATGTGCTGACCGGCTTCAAGTACATCGCCGACAAGATCCTTGAACTAGAAGGCAAGAAACAATTCATCGGTGGCGGTGAAGAGAGCTACGGCTACTTGGCTGGCGACTTCGTCCGCGACAAAGATGCCGTCATCGCTACCAGCATGATTGCCGAAGCTGCTGCCTGGGCTGCCGAGCAAGGTAAGACACTCTATCAGCTGCTCATGGACATCTACAAGGAATTCGGTCTCTATAAGGAGAAACTCGTCTCGCTGACCAAGAAAGGCATCAGCGGTACCGAGGAAATCAAGGCTTTGATGGCCAAGTTCCGTACCACTCCGCCCACCGTCATCGCTGGTGAGAAGGTCATCGAGACCCGCGACTACAAACTTCAGGAAACCAAAGACTTGGCTACTGGAAAGATCACGCCCATCACCCTGCCCAAGAGCGATGTGTTGCAGTTCTTCACCGAGAGCGGCTCGAAGATCACCATCCGTCCATCGGGCACCGAGCCTAAGATCAAGTTCTACTTCAGCATGAAGGGCGACGCTTCGAACGGTCTCGAAGCAGCCATCAAGACACTCGACGTCAAACTTGAACAAGCCGCCAAAGAGTTGACCGAATAAGAGTTATGGAAGCAAAAAAAGCGGAAAAAACATTTTTTCCGCTTTTTTTGTTGACCGTATTGAAAAAATGTCTACTTTTGCACCCCGAAACGAGGCGGGATAGCTCAGCAGGTTAGAGCGTCGGATTCATAACCCGGAGGTCTCGAGTTCAATTCTCGATCCCGCTACTCAGAAGCAAGGCTTAGGCCTTGCTTTTTTCGTTTTTGGGGAGAAAAACATCCTTTTTTTTGCCGATTGCCTTTTTCTTCGTATCTTTGTATGTTATTTCGTCATAATTCTTACGTATATGAAAAGATTTTGGTATACCACGGCACTCGCAATTGCCTTAGGAATAATGTGCTATTCGTGTGGAAGTAAAGAAAGCAAGACCTCTACCCCAGTCGAGACAGAACTGACGGATAAAAACGCCGAAATGGAAGTCCAAACCATTGAAGACATAGATGACGGCGACCCCAACATCAAGGCTGCTTCCGTTGACCACATGAAAATGGTTGTCGACAGCCGCGGAAACGTTGTAGGAAGATATGTCAGCACCAACCAAACAACATATACTGTCTCCGTACAAGATGATATAGAAGTCCCAAAACTTGGGCATAAAATCGTGGAATACAGTGCAAGAAACGGACAAGGCATTGTCTACACCCACCGAACGAACGTCAACGTCCGCGCTCAACCCGACCTAAAATCATCCGTCATTTGCCAAATCACGACGAAAGCGGGAGAAATGCCTTTGGCCTACCCTTGTCTCGGAAAGACTAAAGGATGGTACAAAATCAGAATTAGAAACACAGAAGGTTATGTGCGCCACGACCTTGTGATGTGGGATGGCATGGACTCTTTCTAAGCCCAAATTCGGCATTTGGGATGGCGATGTCCGAGACTCAGATTGCCATTGAATTATCATTACAAAAAAAATTCACTCAAAACCCCTTCCAGTTTCCAAAAAAGTTGTATCTTTGCAGCCCGTTTAGAACAACAAATTTAGTGTAAAAAGAAGAAAATTATGTACTTAACTGCAGAAAAGAAATCAGAGATTTTCAGCCAATACG
>ONKA01000038.1 GCA_900318265.1 uncultured Bacteroidales bacterium
ATTCCGAACAGAGAAGTTAAGCCCCGCCGCGACGATGATACTGCGCGAAAGCGTGGGAAAGTAGTTCGCCGCCCACCCTAAACGACAACCCCGACAGCAAATGCTGCCGGGGTTCGTTGTTTTTATGCTATCGCATATTTTTTCCATCCTTTCCATATTTTTTCCTATCTTTGCCCGTTTTTACACAGCAATACGATTTGAACTATGATAGACGTTAAGTTTTTAGTCAAGAACCCCGACGTGGTCAGGGAAAACATCAAGAAGAAATTTCAAGATAATAAGTTGCCTCTCGTTGACGAGGCTATCAACTTGTATACCCAATATTGCGACTGCCAACAACGTGCCGACGACTTACGTTCACAACGTAACTCTATCTCTAAGGAGATTGGCATTCTCTTCAAGAATAAGGAGGTTGAAAAAGCTAACGAGATGAAGAAACTCGTTGAGGCCAACGCTCAGGAGCTGGAACAGCTTGGCAAGCAGCAGTCTTCGCTCATGGAACAGCTCACCAAAGTGATGTACGCCATCCCCAACATCATCGCTCCGGAAGTGCCGATAGGGAAGGACGACACCTTCAACGTAGAGAAGGAACGCTTTGGCGAACCCGTGGTGCCCGATTTTGAGGTGCCGTATCATGCCGATATCATGGCCAAGTTCAATGGTCTCGACCTTGACTCAGCCCACCGCGTGGCTGGTAACGGTTTTTATTACCTCATGGGCGACATCGCACGCCTGCATTCCGCTGTCATCACCTACGCCCGCGACTTCATGATTGAGCGTGGTTTCACCTATTGTATTCCGCCTTTCATGGTGCGCAGCGAAATCGTCTCCGGTGTGATGAGCTTCGCTGAGATGGATGCCATGATGTATAAGATCGAAGGCGAAGACCTCTATCTCATTGGCACCAGCGAGCACTCCATGATTGGCAAGTTCATCGACCAAATCGTGCCTGAAGAATCCCTGCCACTGACGCTGACGAGCTATTCACCCTGCTTCCGCAAGGAGAAAGGTGCCCACGGCATCGAGGAACGTGGCGTGTACCGCATCCACCAGTTCGAGAAACAGGAGATGGTGGTGCTCTGCAAGCAAGAGGACGCCGACTACTGGTACGAGCAGATGTGGAAGAATACGGTGGACCTGTTCCGCTCGATGGACATCCCCGTCCGCACGTTGGAATGCTGCTCTGGCGACTTGGCCGACCTGAAGGTGAAATCTTTGGATGTTGAAGCATGGTCACCGCGCCAGAAGAAATACTTCGAGGTGGGCAGCTGCTCCTATCTTGGCGATGCCCAGGCACGTCGCTTGAAGATCAGGATCAAAGGCAAGAACGGCAACTACTTTGCCCACACCTTGAATAATACGGTGGTCGCTCCACCGCGCATGTTGATCGCCTTCTTGGAGAACAACCTCCGCCCCGACGGCAGCGTCGCCATCCCGAAGTCATTGCAACCCTATATGGGAGGGAAAACTGAAATAAAGTGACTATGGCTTATGGCCTATGACCATGACCACTTTGACCAAAGGCTGAAGCTTCAGCGTTCCCGTGGAAGTGGTCATAGTCATGGTCAGGGTCAGTGGCCATAGTAAAAAAAGAAAACTATGGATATATCCGTTGTCATACCCTTGCTGAATGAAGCCGAGTCGCTTCCCGAACTGGAATCATGGATTCGTCGTGTGATGGACGAGCATGGCTTCTCTTACGAGATCGTCTTTGTTGACGATGGCTCCACCGACAATTCTTGGGCCATCATCCAAGGCCTTGCTGAGGCCAATCCCAACGTGAAGGCGCTACGTTTCAGGAGAAACTATGGCAAGTCGCCAGCTTTGAACGAGGGCTTTAAGGTCGTGGAAGGCGACGTGGTCATCACCATGGACGCCGACCTGCAGGACAGCCCCGATGAAATCCCTGAACTCTATAAGATGATTAAGGAAGAGGGCTACGACCTTGTTTCGGGTTGGAAGAAGGTGCGTTACGACTCCAAGCTGATGAAAAACATCCCCTCGAAGTTCTTCAATTGGACTACACGCAGGATGTCGGGCATCAAATTGCACGATTTCAATTGTGGCCTGAAGGCCTATCGCAACGAGGTGGTGAAGAATATTCAAGTGTACGGTGAGATGCACCGCTACATCCCTGTCATTGCAAAGATGAATGGCTTTGGTCACATCGGGGAGAAGGTGGTACATCATCAGAAGCGTAAATACGGCAGCAGTAAGTTTGGCTTAAGTCGTTTCTTCCGTGGATACCTTGACCTGCTCACCATCAACTTCATCTCAAAGTTCAGCAATCGGCCCATGCATTTCTTTGGCATGTTGGGTTCCATAACTTTCTTGGTCGGTTTTGGCATTGCTGTGTACCTGACTTGCACCAGGCTTTTCGGCCATGTCTATGGCATGACCCGTCGTCCGCTGTTTTATTTTGCACTTTTGGCTATCGTCATCGGTGTTCAACTGTTTTCAACAGGTTTCCTCGCTGAGATGATTACCTCAACGCAACGCGAAAAGCGCGTGTATTCCATTTCAGAGCGAATCAATGCTTGATTAAACAAAAAAAAGCCTGCCCTCTAAAGATTCCCAAGGGAATGACATAGAGGGCAGGCTTTTTTTGTGCTAGTTAATACAATTCGTCGAAACCGCCGTCAATGCTTTCGTCGAAACTGTCGCCGAATTCATCGTTGAATTCCTCTTCATCGAATTCATCCTCAAACTCATCAAATGGGGAGTCGTCGGCAAAATCGTTGTTGTCCCAATCGAAGTCGTGCTCAAGTTTCGACTCGTCAAATTCGTCTTCTTCCTCGTGTCCGCTGATGAAGCTGTCTATCTCGTCGTCGCTCATCTTGTCGAAATTGACATCCAAAAGGGCGGAGTCGTTGATGGCACGGCCCATAGACTTCAGTTCACGCATCACGGAAGGGGAGACATAGAACTCGTCAATGTTCTCTTCGCAGTATTTCAGGTATTTGGGGTCTTTTTCATACACCTCGGCAATGGTCATGCCCTCGTATTTGCCGAAGGTGAAAACTGAATCAATGTCATAGAATTTCATATTATTTCCTTTCTTTTTTGTCAGTGAATAGTGTCTTTTTCAATCCGCAAATATCATGCATTTTTCTGTTTTTCGCAACAAAAACCTACTTTTTGAAGGCAAAAAACACGGCGAGGATGATGAATAGGAATGAAATGATATGGTTCCATCGGAAGGTCTCCGTCTTGAACACCGTAATCACGATAATGGTGAAAACGGTCAACGAGACGGCTTCTTGTATGACTTTCAACTGGATAAGATTGAATGGACCTCCGTTTTGCATAGCACCGATGCGGTTGGCGGGGATCATGAAAGAATACTCGAACAAGGCGACGCTCCATGACATCAGGATGACGAGAACGAGCGGCCAGTCTTTGGAACTGGGGACGATTTCGAGTAGTTTAAGTTGGCCGTACCAGGCAAAAGTCATGAATACGTTGGAGACAATAAGCAATAGGATGGTGTAAATGCCTTTCATGGTTGATGTTAGTTTTGGGGCGCAAAAATACTGCTTTTTATGCCACGATGATGCGTTTTATTTGTCTATTTGGTCAGGAAAGGGGCGTAAGCAGCATAATAATTGCTAATTTTGCAATTTAAAACCGAATCAACATGAATGCTGCCATCATACTTGCCGTTTTTGTTTTGTATACCGTTCTTTTGTTTGTGATTTCGCACTTTACGGCGCGGAAGTCCGACAACAATGCATTTTTCCGTGGAAACAAGAGTTCACCGTGGTTTGTGGTGGCATACGGTATGATTGGTGCCTCTTTGTCGGGTGTGACCTTCATGTCGGTGCCAGGTGGCGTTTATACGGGGCAGTTCACCTATATGCCTTTGGTTTTTGGCTATGTGCTGGGTTATGCGGTGATTGCCCTTATATTGCTTCCACTGTATTATCGGCTGAACCTGACTTCCATCTATTCCTATCTTGAGATGCGATTTGGACCAAGGTCGGAGAAGACGGGTGCGGCGTTTTTCATCCTGTCGCGTCTGTTGGGCTCGGCCTTGAGGATGTACCTCGTTGTCTTTGTGTTGTATGAGTTCGTCTTCAAAGATTGGGGCGTCCCGTTTTGGGTACCCGCAGTGATCTTTATTGCTATCATTTTGCTTTACACCTTCAAGGGCGGCATTAAGACGGTGGTTTGGACGGATACCCTACAGACGACTTTCCTATTGCTGGCAGCCTTCCTGACGGCTTGGTTCATCCTAAAGAACTTGAACATCTCGTTGGGCGACCTGCTGAAATCCGCCTCCGCAAAAGGGTATACCAAAGTGTTTGAGACGGATTGGACGCACAACAAGTTCTGGGTGAAGCAGGTGCTGAGTGGTATGTTCATCACCATCACCATGACGGGTCTGGACCAGGATATGATGCAGAAGAATTTGACTTGCAAAAACCTGCGTGATGCCCAAAAGAATGTGATGACTTCGAGTCTGTTGTTCGTTGTGGTCAATGCGCTCTTCCTTTGCTTGGGTGCTGCCTTGATCTATTACGCCCAGCAGACGGGATTCCAACTGCCTATGAACGAAGCGGGTGTGGTGGTCAACGACAAGATCTTCCCCTCGGTGGCTTTCTCCTTGAGCAAGTTCACTGCCATCGTCTTCGTTATTGGACTTGTCGCAGCAGGTTATTCCAGCGCCGACGGCACCTTGACGGCCTTGACGACCACCTTCTGTTTCGATTTCATGCACTTCGACAAGAAACAGTTGACGGAACAGCAGATTACGCAACGCCGCAAATGGATTCATGTGGCTTTTGCCTTGCTTTACTTACTGGTTATCATTGCCTTCCGACCTTTTCATAATGAGTCATTGATTGATAAGGTGTTTGACATCGCGGGATACACCTATGGACCCTTGCTGGGTTTGTATACCTTTGGCTTGTTTGTCAAAAACAGAAGAGTCATCGATAAGGCTGTGCCTTTCATTGCTGTCGCATCACCTATTATCAGTTATTTCTTGAAGATGTATTCACCTCAACTGTTTGGTGGCTATAAGATTGGATTTGAGATATTGATAATCAATGGCTTGATGACTTTCTTGGCATTGCTGCTTTTCAGCCGAAAGGAAAAAACAGCCATGAATTGACGTGATTATTGAAAAAGTTGTATTTTTGAAGTTTGAAACTAAACCTTACAGAAATGAATAAAATTGCTACTAGATTCGCCTTGGTGCTGATGGCCTTGACCTTTATAGGTAGCCAAGTCCAAGCGCAGTTCACTACGACCTTCGCCAAGAACGTCAATCCTGGCCAGCATAACGGCGTGTATTATTCTTTGCCGCAGACCATGCTGAAGCTGGATTTCATCATCGATGAGGTGAGACTTGAAAAAGGTCCGCTCAGCGACTATGCTTCCAACTATTTTGAAATGGAGGACATCGTGGAATATGAAACTACGGAGTATAAACTTTTGGACGTGAAGATGTCGACCGTGTCGAGCCCTGATCCCAATGCCTTGTTTTTTGTTACGATGGCAGGCACGAGAGGCGCTAAGACGCAATTCGACATGCTTCCCAATGGCATCATTCGAAGTGTAGGCATTGGCAATGCCGCTGATGCTGTTGTGGAGATGCCTTCGCCCGTTAGGGAACAGCAACTTGGATCTGATGAAGAGGACGAAACCACCGAAGGTTTCATTCCTTTGATGCTGGCTGGAAAGAGCAACGCCCAATTGGCTAAGGAAGTGGCCGACAAGATAGTTGAAATTCGGAAGGCCAAGTATTATCTGATTTCTGGCGATGTTGAAATGGCTTACAATCCAGAGACTTTTAACACCATGTATAAAAAGCTGGATGCCATGGAGAAAGAATACACGGGTTTGCTTCTTGGCAAACGAGTGGGTAAGAAGGTGGTGAAGACAGTTTATGTGATCCCGAATAAAGAGGTGCCGACTCAAACTATCGCCAAATTTTCTGAGATTGACGGCCTGACTTTGGGCACGGGAGGAACGGGCGACATGATTACGGTGCAGACTTTATCCCTCAACACGACGGCGGCCATCAACGCTCCTAGCCAGTCGGCTATCGAGTCGATGTTGTATGAAAACAAGGTCTTCTACCGCGTTCCTGAGATGGCCCAAGTGAAGGTGGCCTGTGGCAATTCCACATTGTTGGAAGAGAGGGTAATCGTCAATCAGTTGGGCGCCATGTTGATTGCCCCTTTGACAAATACGAAGTTGGTGTTTGACACAGAGACGGGTCAAATCGTTAACATGCGGATGCAGTAACTGCTTCCTTGATTTTCACCAACTGTCTCAAAAGAGATTCAGCCAAGTCTAAACGGAGCATGTTTGCGCCGTCGGACTTGGCTTTTTTAGGCTCGGGATGTACCTCCATAAAGATGCCGTCAGCACCTGCAGCGATGCCTGCTTTGGCGATCAAACAGATGAGTTCTGGCTGTCCGCCTGTGACGCCACTGCTTAGGTTGGGCTGCTGCAAAGAATGTGTGATGTCTAAAATGACTGGCACATCAAACTTCTGCATGGCTGCGATGTTGCGATAGTCCACTACCAAATCCTGATAGCCGAACATCGAGCCGCGCTCAGTCAGCATGACTTTGTCGTTGCCTGATTGCCTAACTTTTTCGACGGCAAAGCCCATGGCTTCGCCAGAAAGGAATTGTCCCTTCTTGATGTTGATGGTCTTGCCCGTCTTGGCAGCAGCCACAAGGAGGTCGGTCTGGCGACAGAGGAAAGCTGGAATCTGCAGTATGTCAACATATTCGGCAGCCATGGCTGCTTCTTCAGCTGCGTGGATGTCGGTCACCACGGGCAGTTCGAATTCCTTCCCGATTCTTTGCAGCACCTTCAAGGCTTTCTCGTCGCCGATGCCAGTGAAGGAGTCCAGTCTGGAGCGGTTGGCCTTACGGTAGGAGCCTTTGAAAACCAAGGGTATGTCAAGTTTCTGACAGATGTTTTTCAAGGTCTCGGCAATGAAGAGAGGCGAGCTCTCGTCCTCGATGACGCAAGGACCGGCCAAGAGGAAGAAACGGTCAGTGCGAAGGCCTTTCAGGAAGTCGTATTTCGTGGTGTCCATGGTGGAGATTTTTTGCAAAAGTAGTGTTTTTTTTGAATGTCGGCCCTTCGACAGGCTCAGGGACCTTGGTTTTTGTGTTTTAGCAGGTCCATGAGCTCGTCGAAGGGCCGTCTTATCATTGTTTTTTAAAACGCGGATGATACGTGGTTAGTGTGTCGCGGAGCAATTCATCAGAGATATGCGTATAGATTTCAGTGGTGCTCACGCTGGCGTGTCCGAGCATTTGCTGTACAGCAAGGAGATTGGCACCGCCTTCGAGGAGATGGGTGGCGAAACTATGTCGGAAGGTATGGGGACTGATGGTTTTGTCGATGCCATTCTTCTCGGCGAGTTCTTTCACGATGAGGAAGACCATTTGGCGCGTGAGGCCTGTGCCACGACTGTTAAGGAAGACCGTGTCGGTGAATTTGGGTTTGGGCGTGATGTGCAGCCGCGCACCTTCGATGTATTGATAGAGGATTTTCAGGCTACTGTCGCCTATAGGGACAAGGCGTTCCTTGCTGCCTTTGCCAAAGATACGCAGGAAGCCATCTTCCTTATAAATGTTGCTGATTTGCAAACCAATGAGCTCCGAAACGCGAAGACCGCAGCCGTACATAACCTCGATCATGGCTTTGTTGCGATGGCCTGTGGGTTGGCTGAGGTCGATGCTGTCGATCATCTTTTGGATTTCCTCGTAGCTCAGCACCTCGGGGAGATGACGTCCCAGGGTGGGTGAGGAGATGAGCAGGGTAGGGTCTTTGTCGGCGATTTCCTCTTGAGTCAGATAACGCCAAAACGACTTCAGCCCCGATAAGATGCGGGCCTGCGAGGTGGCGCCTATGTTGAGGTCAAAGAGATAGGCGAAGAAGTTTTCGATGGTTTCTTGGGTAATGGCGTTGATGTCGGTGGATACCTTTTCGGCTTCAAGGTATTGCAGAAACAGGTAGACATCGTGGCGATAGGCCTCCACGCTATTGTCGGATAGCGATAGCTCAAGCCGCAGATAGTCGGCGAAGTGCTTGATGAGGTTGGGGGTGATATTGACCTGTTCCATCGTTTTGTTTTTGCAAAGATATAAAAAAAAAGGACGCAAGTTTCCATGTCTCGCGTCCCATGTCGTAATGTCTCGTGTCCCTATCAATCCAAAGTGTGGATGACGAGGCCAGAGCGCAGTTTAGGTTCAAACCAAGTGGTCTTGGGAGGCATGATGTTGCCGGTGTCGGCGATGTCGATGATCTGCTTCATGCTCACAGGATAGAGAGCGAAGGCGACCTTCATCTCACCGCTGTCGACACGACGCTTCAGCTCGCCGAGGCCACGGATACCACCAACGAAGTCGATGCGCTTGTCGGTGCGGAGGTCCTTGATGCCCAGAATCTTGTCGAGGACAAGGTTGCTGAGGATGGTGACATCCAACACGCCGATGGGATCGTTGTCGTCGTAGGTGCCAGGTTTGGCAGTCAGGCTGTACCACACGCCCTCAATGTACATCGAGAAGTTGTGGAGCTTGTTGGGCTTGTACTCGGTGTCGCACTCGCAGTGGCAGGGGAACTCGCAGTTGCACTTGCCACCGTCCTTGGTG
>ONKA01000042.1 GCA_900318265.1 uncultured Bacteroidales bacterium
TACCGACCATTCCGTCGAACAGGGCATGATCGTCGACCAGGTCCACAGCGACTTGCACCGTATGATCGCCTTCCTGCCCGACGAGCAGCGCGAGGTGCTCCGCATGCGCATCTTCGACGACATGAGCTTCAAGGACATCGCCGACATCACCAACGTGAGCATCAACACGGCGCTGGGCCGCATGCGCTACGCCTTGATCAACTTGCGTAAGATGATGGTTGCCAACAATATGACGCTTACGTATTGACCCGCGCTACTATGGCCTATGACTATGGCTTATAGCCACTTCAACGGCCGTAAAAGTGGCCATAGTCATAAGCCATCGGCCATGGTCAAAAAAGAAAAAACCGAAAAAAGAGAAAAAATCTTTTCCCGCGTAAAATAATATCGGAAAGGTGGCGTTCTAAGGTAAAGTCAAACCTAAAAAACGCCTATGAGAAATAGCTACACCTCTTACCTTTCATCCGTTGACGACGACATATTAGTATCACAAATCAAAAACGTTTTCGAGAGAGAGAGCGAGAATCAAAGACCTAGCCGCAATGTCATGCAGTTCCTCTTGGGTTATGCCGCTGCCTACGACACGGTGAGCACCGGACTGATGGGGCAGGTCGCCTACATGAACAACTAAGTCATACGGATGATGAAGACAAAAGCCGCTGAGCATTCAGCGGCTTTTTTTGTTGTGCAAAACCTTGAACCTAATAGGGTTACACACCTCTTTATAAAATAAATATTAATTTGTTTGGAAAGTGCTGGAAATCTCAGTAAATTTGCAGACTTTTAAACGAGTTACAAATTCAAAATCTAAAACATAACACATTATGAACAAGCAGATTACATTAGAGCAGGCCGTCGAGAAGGTTCATGACGGCATGACGATTATGTTCGGCGGTTTCCTCGGTGTTGGAAGCGCCACGCAAATCATTGACGCTATTGTTGCAAAAGGCGTTAAAGACCTCACTATCATTGCCAACGACACGGCCTACGACGAAGTGGCCCACGGCAAACTGGTCAGCAACCACCAGGTGAAGAAGGCTATCGTGTCGCACACCGGCACCAACAAGCAGACCGCCATCCAAAAGAACGAAGGCACCCTCATTGTGGAATACGTTCCGCAAGGCACCCTCGCAGAGCGCATCCGCGCCTACGGTGCAGGTCTCGGTGGCGTGCTGACGCCCACGGGTCTTGGCACCATCATGGCCGACGACAAGCAGATTGTAAACGTCGATGGTAAGGACTACCTCCTTGAGAAGCCCCTGAAGGCCGACATCGCCTTCCTGCGCGCCAACATCGTCGACGAGTTCGGCAACATGGTGTTCCTCGGAACTACCAACAACTTCAACCCGCTGATGGCCACCGCCGCCGACTATGTCGTCGTCGAAGCCGAGAAGTTGGTGAAGGTCGGTGAGATCAAGCCTGAATGCGTGCATGCCTCGGGTATTTATGTCGATGCGATTTATGTGGAAAAATAATCGGCCTCTGGCTTCTGGCCTCTGGCCTTTGGCAGCTTGAATAAGCAGGAAAGTCCTTGCTTCTGTTGAAACTGCCAGTAGCCAGCAGCCAAGAGCCAGTAGCCAAATAAACAATTAAACGATAAACAATCAACAAAATGGAATACAGAACAAAGATCAGACTGCGCATGAGCGCAAAGGATGCCCACTACGGTGGCAATTTGGTTGACGGCGCCCACATGGTTCACCTCTTCGGTGACGTGGCTACCGAACTCTTGATTATGCGCGACGGCGACGAAGGCCTCTTCTGCGCATACGACATGATTGAATTCAAGGCCCCTGTCTATGCAGGCGACTTCATCGAAGCCGAAGGCTGGATCGACCGCGAAGGCAACACCTCACGCCACATGATGTTTGAGGCCCGCAAGGTGGCCGTGGCCCGCCCCGACATTTCCGCCTCAGCCGCCGACGAACTGGATGAGCCCATCCTCGTTTGCCGTGCTTCAGGTACTTGCGTTACTCCCAAAGACTGCCAACGTAAAAAGTAAGAAAGCCACTGGCTTCTGGCCTCTGGCCTCTGGCAGCTTTATGAAAAAGGAAAGGCTTTCCTTCTGTTGAAGCTGCCAGTAGCCAGTAGCCAAGAGCCAGCAGCCAATAAATAACAAATCTTGAAATCTGAAATCAATGGATAAACTGATCATCACTGCCGCCATCTGCGGCGCAGAAGTCACCAAGGAACAGAATCCCAATGTGCCTTATACCGTTGAGGAAATCGTGCGCGAGGCCAAGTCGGCCGTCGACGCCGGTGCCGCCATCGTGCACCTGCACGTCCGCTGGGACGACGGCACGCCCACCCAGGACCGTGGCCGTTTCCAAGAGTGTGAAGAGGCCATCTTGAAGGTGTGCCCCAATGTCATCCTCATCCCTTCGACTGGCGGTGCCGTCGGCATGACTCCCGACGAGCGTCTCCAATCGACCGACACCAACCCGTTGCCTGAGATGGCTACCCTCGACTGCGGTACCTGCAACTTCGGCGACGAGATCTTCGACAACACCATGCCGACCATGCGCGCCTTCGGCAAACGCATGATGGAACGCGGCATCAAGCCCGAATACGAATGCTTCGAGATGGGTCACCTCGACACCATCCTCAACATGGCCAAGAAGGGTCAGGCCCCTGGCGCTCCCATGCAGTTCAACTTTGTGTTGGGCGTGCCGGGCTGCACCCCTGCCACCGTCGCCAACCTCTGCTGGCTCGTGAACGGCATCCCCGCTGGCTCCACCTGGACCGTCACCGGCGTAGGTCGTCATGCCTTCCCGATGGCCGCCGCTGCCATCGCCATGGGTGGTAACGTCCGCGTGGGCTTCGAGGACAACCTCTACCTCTCGAAGGGCGTTCTCGCTCAATCGAATGGTGAACTGGTCGCCAAGGTCGTCCGCATCGCCAACGAACTCGGTCGCCCGATTGCCACCTCTGACGAGGCCCGCGAAATCCTTGGTTTGAAACCGCGTAACGCGTAATTAATAAAAGGATAATAGAATCATTAATTCGGCAACAATGAAAAAGACATTAGTATTAGCAATGGCACTAGCTGCGGTTTGCATTATGCCGTCGTGCGAAAAGAATCCGAAACCTAACGAAACTACAACAGGAACGCTTAACGGCCACGAATATGTTGACCTTGGTTTACCAAGCGGAACTCTTTGGGCCACTTGCAATGTTGGTGCAGATACTCCAGAAAGTTATGGCGATTACTTTGCTTGGGGCGAAACGGAGCCTAAAACAACTTACGATTGGAGTACATATAAATACTGTGTAGGTGAATATGATAGGTTGACAAAGTATTGCAGTGATACGACTTACGGTTACAATGGATTTACCGATAATTTGTATGTTTTACAACTTTCGGATGACGCGGCCTCGGTGAATTGGGGTGAAGGCTGGCGTATGCCCGATGGTGCGGAAGCCTTGGAACTGCTGGACGAATGCGATCATAGATGGGATTCGATTAATGGGGTAAGCGGGCTGCTTATTATCGGAAATAATGGCAACACGCTTTTCTTGCCTGCTACAGGGCTTAATGGAGTTTTCCCTTGGGAAGATGATTCCCAAACCGAATTCAACCAAGCAGGCCATAGTGGCCAGTATTGGCTGAGAGAAAGAGGTATGGCTTTCAATAATTATAGCACCCCAGAAGTTGAATATATGGCGAATGAGTTTTATTTTCCATACGGATATAACGGAGGAAGTCGTACGGAGCGGAGCCGTGGTCTGCCCATTCGGCCTGTATGTTCTGCAAAACTTGTAGATACAAACAAAACAATAAACAATTAAACATTTAAACAATAAACAATTAAACAACAACAAAGCAATGCAAAAACATGGTAACAAATACGGTACTCACCGTGTCATCGAACCCGTCGGCGTGCTGCCGCAACCCGCTAACAAACTGAACAACAACATGGACGAGATTTGGGACAACGAAATCCTCATCGACGTGCAGACCCTGACTCCGCTTCGTTCACCGACATCCACAACTACGCCAAGCAGCAGGCTGGTCCTGGCGCAAGCGAAGAGAAGATCATGGAAGAGGTGAAGAAGGAGATGTTCCTCAACGTGGAACTGCAAGGCAAGCACCGCAACCGTCGTACCGGCTCGGGCGGTATGCTACTCGGCAAGGTCGAGAAGATCGGTGACGCCCTGAAAGGCAAGATCGACCTGAAGGAAGGCGACCGCATCGCCACTTTGGTCTCCCTCTCGCTGACCCCGCTCCGCATCGACGAGATCCTCGCCATCCGTCCCGATGTTGACCAAGTCGATATCAAGGGCAAGGCCATCCTGTTCGAAAGCGGCATCTATGCCAAGATCCCGACCGACATGCCCGAGAAACTCGCTTTGAGCGCCCTCGACGTGGCTGGTGCTCCCGCCCAGACCGCCAAGTTGTGCCAATACGGCCAAACCGTCGTCATCCTCGGCGCTGGTGGTAAGAGCGGTATGCTCTGCTGCTACGAAGCCAAGAAGCGCGTCGGCGTCACGGGTAAGGTGATCGGTATCGCCAACAGCCCCAAGTCGACCCAGCGTATCAAGGACCTCGGCTTCTGCGACATCGTGGAAAGCGCTGCCGGCATGACTCCCGTGCAGGTTTACGAAATGGTTGAGAGACTGACTAACGGCAAGATGGCCGACGTGACCATCAACTGCGTCAATGTGCCCGACCAAGAAATGACCGCCGTGCTCTGCACGAAGGACGACGGTATCGTCTACTTCTTCTCGATGGCCACCAGCTTCACCAAGGCTAGCTTGGGTGCCGAAGGCATCGGCAGCGACGTGAACATGATCATGGGTAACGGCTACACCAAAGGCCACGCCGAATTCACCCTGCAGGAACTCCGCGAAAGCCCCGAGCTGCGCAAGATCTTTGAAGAATTGTATGCATAATTTGCTATTGGCTACTGGCTATTGGCTGTTGGCAGCTTAATGGAAGCGTTGATACTCAACCTTTATGTTAAAGCTGCCAAAGGCCAAAAGCCAAAGGCCAAAAGCCAAAAGCAAAAAAACATGGCAGAATCAAGAAGAAAACAATTGTTCCCGGAAGTCACCGACGAGCAGTGGAACGACTGGAAATGGCAGGTGAAGAACCGTATCGAGACCCTTGAGGACTTGAAGAAATATGTGAAGTTGACCGCCGAAGAGGAAGAAGGCGTAAGAAAGACCCTCTCGACCCTCCGCATGGCCATCACTCCTTATTATTTGAGCCTCATTGACCCGAACGACCCGCATGACCCCGTCCGCCGTCAGTGCATTCCTACCGCTTTGGAGACCCATCAGGCAGCCGCCGACTTGCTCGACCCGCTGCATGAGGATGAAGACTCGCCGACCCCCGGCTTGACGCACCGTTATCCGGACCGTGTGTTGTTCCTCATCACCGACATGTGCTCCATGTACTGCCGTCACTGCACGCGCCGTCGTTTTGCCGGCCAGACCGACAACGAATGCGGTCCCGACCGTATCGAGAAAGCCCTCGAATACATCGAGAAGACCGAAAGCGTGCGCGACGTGTTGCTCTCTGGTGGCGACGCCCTCATGGTGAGCGACAAGAAGCTGGAATACATCATCTCGCGCCTGCGTCAGATTCCGCATGTGGAGATCGTCCGCTTGGGCACCCGCACACCCGTGGTCTGCCCGCAGCGTATCACACCAGAACTCTGCGACATGCTGAAGAAGTACCACCCCGTGTGGATCAACACGCACTTCAACCACCCGAACGAGGTGACTGCCGAGTCGCGTCGCGCTTGCGAGATGCTGGCCAACGCCGGTATCCCGTTGGGCAACCAGAGCGTGCTGTTGCGTGGCGTCAACGACTGCGTCCATGTGATGAAGAACCTCGTCCATGAACTCGTCAAGATGCGCGTGCGTCCGTACTACATCTACCAGTGCGACCTCTCGATGGGTCTGGAGCATTTCCGCACGCCCGTCTCGAAGGGTATCGAAATCATCGAAGGTCTGCGTGGCCACACCAGTGGCTTCTGCATCCCGACCTTCGTTGTCGATGCTCCTGGTGGCGGCGGCAAGACCCCGGTGATGCCTCAGTATGTGATCTCGCAGGCTCCTGGCAAGGTCGTGTTGCGCAACTTCGAAGGCGTCATCACCACCTACACCGAGCCTAACGAGTACCACAGCGAGTGCAACTGCCCCGAGTGTCAGGCTGCGCGCGCCAAGGAACAGGTCGCTGCCGACAAGGCCGTGGACGGTGTCATCTCGCTGCTCGAAGGCGAGCGCATGAACATCGAGCCGAAGGCGTTGAAACGTCACGAGCGCAACGAGAACAGATAATTAATAAAGGTGAATGGTAGAGACGCAAGATTTTGCGTCTCTACCTAATCGCAGTTTTGTAGCAAAATAGTAGGCCTTATGAACGAAATGGTACCCAACCAGCAGAACCTCATCATCTACAACACCTTGGACGGCAAGGTGAGTGTAACGATGATGGCACGCGACGGCAATGTCTGGATGAACCAGAAACAGATGGCCGAACTTTTTGCCACCTCGAAGCAAAATGTGGGTCAACACATATCCAATATTCTGAAAGAGAATGAATTAACATTGGATTCAGTTGTAAAGAATTTCTTTATAACTGCCGCCGACGGCAAACAATATGATGTTACTTTCTACTCGTTGGATATGGTGTTGGCAGTTGGCTTCCGAGTGAAGGGGAAGCGCGGCACGCAATTCCGCATTTGGGCCAACCAACACTTGAAGGAGTTCATTGTGAAAGGTTTCGTACTTGACGATGAGCGCCTGAAGAACCCCGATGGTCGCCCCGACTACTTCGATGAGTTGCTCGAACGCATCCGCGACATTCGAGCCTCGGAGAAACGCTTCTACCAAAAACTGCGCGACCTGTTCGCCTTAAGCAGCGACTACGATTCCACTGACAAGGCAACACAGATGTTTTTTGCCGAAACGCAAAACAAGTTGCTTTATGCCGTTACCCACCAAACCGCTGCCGAAATCATCGTCAGCCGTGCTGATGCCTCGCAACCTAACATGGCACTTACATCGTGGAAAGGATCTGTGGTACGCAAACAGGACATCTACATCGCCAAGAATTATCTTCGTGCTGATGAGATAGACCTGCTCAACCGCCTGACGACATTGTTTCTTGAATCGGCAGAAATCCGTGTGAAGGAACGCCTCGACCTGACTCTCAATTATTGGCGGCAGAACGTGGACCATCTGCTACAATTCCAAAACAAGGATGTGCTACGCAATGCCGGAAGCATCTCCAACAAAGAAATGGAAGCCCATGTGTTGGCCGTTTACGAGCAGTTTGACCAACGCCGCAAACAAGCCGATGCACAACTTGCCGACCAAATGGATGACGAGGAACTGAAACAATTGGAACAGCAAATAGTGAACCGAAAATGAACAAAGGTAATACTCAAAATCGATCAGTTATGAAAACAACAATGAAATTATTGCTAATGTTGCTGGTAGTCGTTGGTGCGGTTACCTTGACATCGTGCAAGAAACTTCCTGATCAAGTTACCATCAGTGGTATTGTAACTGACAAAGACGGGCAACCTTTTGAGGGTGTTCGTATTGGCGTATTTGACGAACATTGGTTTAGCGGCTTGGGATACGCAGGTTTGGATTGGTACACTGATGAGAGTGGCTATTATAGAGTCGAATTTGAACCATACCGATGTAACGGTCAATATTGGATGACTTTCGAAATCACCAAGGATGATGGCGAGTATTATTACCGTTGCGACGTGGATAAGTATCTTGCAGTGCAGGAAATCAATGTTGTTTTATTGAAAAAAGAGGAATAAAAACCTATGACCTTCATCGATGACATATTGAACTACGACAGCCTGTCCATCGTGGGCTTGCAGAAGAACACAGGGAAGACCGTGAGTCTGAACTATGTGCTCGACCGCTTGCCTATTGATAGGAAGCGTATTGCCGTGACTTCAATAGGCATTGATGGAGAGACCACCGACCAGGTGACCCGGACGCAAAAGCCGGAGATCTATCTGCGCCAAGGCATGTATTTCGGCACGTCCGAGATGCATTACCGCCAAAAGCGTATCGTCTCGGAGCTGATCGATGTCAGCGATGAGAACACCTCACTGGGTCGTGTGGTGACGGCCAAAGCCTTGACAGGGGGCAAGATCCTCCTGTCGGGGCCTTCGTCGTCGAGCGGACTGAAACGATGGATGAAGGACATGCACCGCGTGGGCATCGAACTCGTCATCATCGACGGGGCCTTGTCGCGCATGAGCCTCGCTTCGCCCGCCGTGAGCCAAAGCATGATACTGGCCACAGGCGCCGCGTATTCAACCAACATGAACACGCTGGTGCAACAGACCGCCTTCGTGGTGGACCTGATCAAGATCCCGCTGACGGAGGAGGCCAACCTGAAACTGCTGATGCCCATCGAGAAAGGTGTGTGGTACATCGACGACGAAGGCGCGTTGCACGAGTTGAGCCACATCTCCTCGCTGTCGCAGGACTTCCGCTTCGAGGGCATGGACCACTGCAAGACCCTGTATGTGGCTGGCGCCCTGGTGGACGGCTTCCTCGAGAAGGTGAGGAAGAACCCGAAACTAAAGACCTGCGAACTGGTGGTGCGCGACTTCACCAAGATCTTTGTTAGTCCACAGCAGTACAAACTGTTCTTGAAGGCAGGCGGCATGATCCGCGTGCTGCAAAAGAGCAAACTCATCGCCGTGACGGTGAACCCGACCTCGCCCTTGGGCGTGACCTTGGACTCCGACACATTTTGTGAAAGACTTTCGGAAGCGATACAACTTCCGGTGTATGATTTAATGAAAAATAGTGCGGACGAGCCGTCCGCAAGCCCAGTATGGAATTGAGAGACCACATAGAATCGCCCTGCGGCCTGCGTTATGTGTTCGAGCAACTCGAACTGCAAGCGGGCTATACGCGCCGTTGGATGCTCGACATGCCGATGATGCGGACAGGGGAGGAGATTGCCCGGTCGTATGAGGTGCTACGGCAGTTCGTGCGTTTTGTGGAGGAGGTCGATACACCTTATATTAATACGCTCCAGTTCCGCCTTCAGGGTCTGAAGGACATACGCACGACCATCAAGAACCTCGGACAGCAAGCCGTCTTGGATGACATCGAACTCTTCGAGGTGAAGCATCTGGCCATCTTGGCGGTCGATGTGGCGGAGCGGATGAAAGCCCATGGCTTGGACCAGGCCATCGCCGTGCCCGACTTGAACGAGGTCATCACCATCCTCGACCCCGACGGGCTGAAGATGGCGACCTTCTATGTGTACGACTCCTATTGCCAGGAACTGCGTGACCTGCGCGCGCAGATGAGGCAGAATCCTAGCCGACAAGAGGAACTCTTGGCCGAGTGCGCCGAGATTGAAGAAGGCGTGAGACGGGATTTGAGCAAGCAGTTGGTTTCTTTTGCGAAGGCTTTGGAGGAAGCCCAAATCGCGATGGCGAAGATTGACATGAACCTCGCCAAAGCCTTGCAGATAAAGCAGTTGGGACTTTGTTTCCCGACGATTTCGAAGGATGACATCAGCCGTTACGAGGCGATGTTCCATCCGCAGGTGAAGGACGCCTTGGCGCAGCGCAAACGCACGTTCCAGCCGGTGAGCCTCACCTTTGGGCAAAAGCCCACTTTGATCACGGGTGCCAACATGGGTGGCAAGACCGTGGTTTTGAAGACCTTGACGCTGTGCCAGTACCTGTTCCAATACGGGTTCGGCATCCCGGCTCAATCGGCCGACATCGCCGTC
>ONKA01000039.1 GCA_900318265.1 uncultured Bacteroidales bacterium
GTCATCGCCAACAGCGAAGGCCACCGCACCACCCCTTCCGTGGTCGCCATCACCGACAGCGGCGAGCGTAAGGTCGGCGAGCCTGCCAAACGTCAGGCCATCACCAACCCGCTGCGTACCGTTTATTCCATCAAGCGTTTCATGGGCGAGACCTACGACAAGGTAGGCGCCGAGATGCGCCGTGTGCCTTACAAAGTCGTGCAAGGCCCCAACAATACGCCTCGTATCGACATCGACGGCAAGCAATACACCCCGCAGGAAATCTCTGCCATGGTGCTGCAAAAGATGAAGAAGACCGCTGAAGACTTCCTCGGCCAGACGGTCACCGAAGCCGTCATCACTGTGCCGGCTTACTTCAACGACGCCCAGCGTCAGGCCACCAAGGAAGCTGGCGAAATCGCCGGCTTGACCGTGCGCCGTATCATCAACGAGCCTACGGCTGCTGCTTTGGCCTATGGCTTGGACAAGAAAAAGAACGACGTGAAAGTTGCTGTGTACGACCTCGGCGGCGGCACCTTCGATATCTCCATCCTTGAATTGGGCGATGGCGTGTTTGAGGTGAAGTCGACCAACGGTAACACTCACCTCGGTGGCGACGACTTCGACGAAGTCATCATCAACTGGCTGGCCGAAGAGTTCCAGAAAGACAACGGCATCGACCTGCGTAAGGACCCGATGGCCTTGCAACGTCTGAAAGAAGCTGCAGAAAAGGCAAAGATTGAATTGAGCTCTTCGAGCGAGACCGAAATCAACCTGCCTTACATTATGCCTGTCAACGGCATCCCGCAGCACTTGGTCCGCACCTTGAGCCGTTCGAAGTTCGAGCAGCTGGCCGACAAGCTGATCCACGACACCATCGAGCCTTGCCGTCAAGCTCTGCAAGACGCTGGCTTGACCGTCAACGACATCGACGATGTCATCCTGGTCGGTGGTTCCACCCGTATCCCTGCCATCCAGAACATCGTCCGCGACTTCTTCAAGAAGGAGCCTTCGAAGGGCGTCAACCCCGACGAAGTGGTGGCCATCGGTGCCTCCATCCAGGGCGGCGTTTTGACCGGCGAAGTGAAGGACGTGCTGCTGCTTGACGTGACCCCGTTGAGCCTCGGTATCGAGACCCTCGGTGGCGTGATGACCAAGCTGATCGAGAGCAACACTACCATCCCGACCCGCAAGTCGGAAGTCTTCTCGACTGCTGCCGACAACCAGCCTTCGGTTGAAATCCACGTGCTGCAAGGCGAACGTCCTATGGCTGCACAGAACAAGACCATCGGTCGTTTCATCCTCGACAGCATCCCGCCAGCGCCGCGTGGCATCCCGCAAATCGAAGTCACCTTCGACATCGACTCCAACGGTATCCTGAACGTAAGCGCTAAAGACAAGGCTACGGGCAAGACCCAGAGCATCCGCATCGAAGCCTCGTCGGGCTTGACCGACGCTGAGATCGAGCGTATGAAGAACGAAGCCCAGGCCAACGCCGAAGCCGACAAGAAGGAACGCGAGCGTATCGACAAGTTGAACCAAGCCGACAGCATCATCTTCCAGACCGAGAAGCAGCTGAAGGAATACGGCGACAAGCTGCCTGCCGACAAGAAGGCTGAGATCGAGGCTGCCCTCGGCAAGCTGAAGACCGCTCACCAGGCCCAGGACATCGCAGGCATCGACGCTGCCATGGCCGAGATGAATGCCATGTGGCAGAAGGCCAGCGAGGAGATGTACAAGAACGCCGGTGCCCAAGGCGGCCCGCAAGGCGGCTTCGACCCGAACAACATGGGCGGCGGCTTCCAAGGCGGCAACCCGAACCAAGGCCCGCAGAACAATGGCGGTGATGACACCGTTACTGATGCGGATTTTGAGGAGGTAAAGTAAACGCTTCTTAAATCACTATCAAAAAAGGTGTAATCTGAAAGGGTTACGCCTTTTTTTTGTATTGATTTATAATAATTTGCAAATAATTATATGAATAAAACGTTATTTATGTTGTAAATAAATATTCGAAAATTTTTAACAAAGTTTAACAAATTTTCTTGCAATGCTTCCATTTCAACTCCCTACTTTTGCTGCAAATTCAAAACTCAAACATTATGGAAAAACTAATAAAAATTCTAGAGCAATTCGATCAAGAAAGAAAAAGAACAAAAAGACATGGTAGTTGGGATGAAACAGCATTAGTCAAAATAATTCATCCATTGGCAAAGGAGATTCTTTGTAATGGTTGTTTTCTTGTTAATGGTATATTTATCATTGACATAGGAGTAATAGAACTGTATTACCACGAAGAAAATGGAGAAATAAAAGACCATGTGATGTATCACACCAACGAGCATTTGCCAAAGAGTTTCAAGGAAATAATAAAACACAATGGCGGATATCCGTATTTTGAAATAGGTAGTTTTAATCAGCACTCATCAGGGATTGATATAACATTTGAAAACGAAGAAAATAAATACAGAGCGTCTTTTCTTATTCGTTCCTATAGATTGTTGGAAAGAAAAGATCTAAACAACAATGATATTCTTTACGACCCCTATTCTACTCATATTTTTGATGATATGTTTTTTGGAGGGTTGTTGTTATCAACCGATAAGAGGACTACAATTGAATGGATAGAATATGATAAAGGAGGTGAAATTGAACAATGTCCACGAAAAAATGTTGCATTGTATAACGAGAACGGCGATAAGATAGATACGACCGAAGCATATTATAAAATTGCAAAAAAAGAGGCTGAAGAAAATAAGTCATATCCAAAATGCTTCAAATATGGAACCAAATTCTTTATGCAAGATATGAGGCCATGGCAGTTTAAGTTAAAAGGCATAAAAGAAAAGAAATAATCCAAGCATCAAATGATCACCGACAACCTCACCACCGCAGTATATTTCTCTGACCTTCTGCCAAAGAAATGCCCAACCTTGAATCAGCACATTGCCGAAGTATTGGAAGCAAACAGGATTCCGTATGCCTACCTTTCGGAAACCAAGGACATTTGGTGCCGTGATTTCATGCCCATCCAGATTGCAGAAGACCGTTTTGTGTCCTATAAGTACACACCTGGTTATCTGCAAGATAAAACAGGTCTTCGCCTTCAAACCAATCCCGAAGCAGTGCTTCAAACCAGCCAAAACCGTCTAACCCACGTGTTGCAAAACGCCGTCACAATAGACCTGGTTCTAGACGGCGGCAATGTCGTGAAATGCAATAACACCATCGTGATGACCGAGAAGGTCTTTGCCGAAAACAGAAATAAATCGATTAACGAGGTGGATAGGATCCTGAAGGATGCTTTCCGATGCGATGTGCTGTATTTGCCCTGGGACCACCAAGAGACCTTTGGCCACAGCGACGGCATCGTCCATTATGCAGGTGAAGGCAAAGTCTTAATAACAAACTACGGCGACATTTCGCCTCGATATTACAATCGTTTTCGAATAGCATTGGAAAAACACTTTGAAGTGATTCCTTTGTATTACAAAACCAAGAAGATTCACGCCCGTAGCTGGGCATACATCAATTTCTTGCAGGTCGGCAAGTTGATACTTGTGCCACAGCTGGGACTTGAAGAAGATGAGCAAGCTCTTGAACAAATCAGCAATGCTATGCCAGACTGTGAGGTTTTAGGCATCCCTGCATTGGAAGCTGTCAGGAGAGGAGGCGCATTGAATTGCATTTCGTGGAATATTAAAGCATCGAATCGTGAAAAACACTAAAAAGAATAATCCCTATTCGGATATGTCTGCCAAACAACTGAAAGCTTTGGCCGAGCAAGGCGATGTAGAAGCTCAATTCAGGATAGCTGGTTGCTACAAAAAAGGAGAAGAGATAAAAAAAGATTTTGCCAAAGCCGTTGAGTGGTACACCAAAGCCGCAGAGCAAGGGCATTCTGGTGCTCAAAACAACCTTGGCGTTTGCTACAAACGAGGGAGAGGCGTGGAAAAGGATTATGCCAAAGCCGTTGAGTGGTACACCAAAGCAGCAGAACAAGATAATATGGGCGCTCAATGGAATCTTGGAGCCTGTTATTATTACGGAACTGGAGTTGAAAAAGACTACACGAAGGCACTAGAATGGTTTTTCAAGGCTGCTGCACAAGGTGATTCGTGGTCGCAAAACGATATTGGAATCTGTTACTTGAATGGATACGGTATTGAAAAAGACCCAATAAAAGGCTTTGAGTGGATCACAAAAGCCGCCAAACAAGGCTTTGACACTGCCCAATACAATCTAGCTGGATGCTATAAGGATGGTGAAGGAGTAGAAAAGAATGATAAACAAGCCGTAAAATGGTACACCAAAGCTGCACTACAAGGAAATATGTGGGCACAAAACAATTTGGGTATTCTCTACGAATACGGTGATGGCGTTAGAAAGAATTACAAAAAAGCTATTGAATGGTACACGAAAGCAGCAGAACAAGGCGCAGGAAAAGCACAATACAATCTTGGAGGGTGTTATTCAAAAGGTCGGGGCGTAAAAAAAGACATGGTAAAGGCGGTTGAATGGCTTACTAAAGCAGCTATGCAAGGGGAAATAGATGCTCAATACGAACTTGCTTTGTGTTATGAGAATGGCAAGGGCATTATTCAAGACATGAAGAAAGCCATTTATTGGTACACTAAAGCAGCAAACCAAGGATATCCATACGCACAGCAAAATTTGGCATGTTGTTATGCACGTGGAAAAGGTATCCGAAAGAGTTATAAAAAGGCTGTTAAATGGTACATGAAGTCAGCAGAGCAAGGGGATGTAAATGCCCAATGGTGCCTTGCTGTTTGCTATGAAAAAGGATATGGCGTTAAAAAAGACCTTGCAAACGCCATTGAATGGTACACTAAAGCCGCTGAGCAAGGAGATAAAGAAGCACAAGAAAAACTGTCTCTGTTACAGAAAAACAAGGAATAAGCCTCTACCGGCCAAGCCGCCGCTGTTACTGTTTTACTTCACCCACAAATCACCTCACCCCCTGGCGCACTAAACAATGCAAAAACCGTCCGCGCCTCTGCCTTCCTGATGTCCTGGTCGCCCTGCTCGTATGCTTGAATCATTCGAAAGGTAACTCTTTTTCTATTCTCTCATCACAAACTGCGATAAAGCATATAAACTTGTTTTTCAGTGTCTTATACCAAAAAATGAAATTATCCAAGGTAATAATTTGCCAAAAATCGAAAAAATCCAAGGTAATAATTTGGCCAAAAACGAAAAAATCCAAGGTAATAATTTCCTTCTATCCGATGAAATGCATTAAAAACCGCCATTGTCGCGGCTTTTTTTCATTTACTATAAGGCTATTTTCCCCTTTATTCTCTCAGCACGAACTGATATAAAGCATAGAGTGGATGAATATAGCATCCCCCAATTTCTCCGCTCCGCTCCATATCACAATTGTCATCAATTGCCTTTCCAAATCAATAATTCAGGAAAAAATCTTTAAACGAAATAATTACGACTTTTAAGCGTTAAAGATACCGTAAACTAAATCTTATATAACATGAAAAAATCAGTTTTTATCCTCGCATTATTGAGCGTCATCACTTTGATGTCCGCCTGTAAAAAAGAACCATCTATCACGCAAGGCGTGTATGGCACTGTAATAGAGCGTTACGGCGATTGGATGCCTGGCGCAAACGCCGACCATGGCGAGAGACCCGTCGCTTGCGATGTGTACGTTTACGAGTACACCATGCTCTCTGACTTCGGCGGCGGTATTTCCGTTAATTATCCTATTGACGCAATGCCAAAGCCATTTGTGGCCAAGACCACATCAAACGCCAAAGGCTTCTACGAAATCAATCTTGCTCCTGGCACTTACTCGATATTTTTATTGTATAACGGGAAACTGACGGATGGAGGTGGACTCGATGGCTATGGTGGCATCAATCCTATTACTATCAACTCGGACGAAAAGATTGAAAGGCAACTTGTTTTGGACCACGCCGTGTATTGAAACCATCAATTGAAAAACAACGAAGCCACGCTATTTTGGCGTGGCTTCGTTGTTTATTGTGTCGTCTTCATCCGCACTGTCTCACAAACCAAGAAAACACCCTCAAACTATCAGCATCCGTCTTGAACATATACTCGGGATGCCATTGCACCGCCCAGACAAAATGCTTGCCCGCCATTTTTACGGCTTCGATGAGGCCGTCGGGGGACTCGGCCATGGGTATCAAATCCTTGCCAAGGTCTTTGATGGCTTGGTGGTGCAGCGTGTTCACTTCGAGTGTGTCTTTGCCTAATAGCGTACGCAAGTCGCCACTCAGCGAGACTTTATGCGTGGGATTGACGTAGGGCTTGTCCTGCCTGTGGACGATATCCGAAGGATGCTGCGAGGGAAGGTCCTGCCAAAGCGTACCGCCCAAAAACGCATTGATGAACTGTAGCCCACGGCAGATGCCAAGAATGGGTTTGTCGGCTTGCAGCGCCTTCGACAGCAACAGCGTTTCCAACTTGTCGCGTTCGGGGCTGGGAACGACGGTTCCAGTGGCATCTTTCGTCCCATAAAGCTCCGCTGCGACATCCTGACCGCCCGTAAACAGAAAACCATCACAGGTTTCCACAATGCGGTCAGCGTCAGCTTCTGACATTTCAATAGGCAGGACGACAGGAACCCCTCCGGCCGCCTTGATGCCGTCCAGATAATTCGGCAGCATCCAAACGCTCTTGCGCTCCACGTCCCATAGCGGCGTGACGCCTATAATCGGTGACTTGCTCATGATTTACTTCATCAAAGCTGCAAAGATACTTATACTTTCTCTTTTTTTGTTGTTAATGCCATTTTTTCTATTTTTGCCCCTTTATTCAACAACAAAAACTAACTACTACTATGACACGCTATATTTTTGTGACGGGAGGCGTGGTTTCCTCTCTTGGTAAAGGCATTATCTCGGCCAGCATCGGCAAACTACTACAAGCCCGCGGCTACACCATCACCATACAGAAAATCGATCCCTATATCAATATCGATCCGGGGACGTTGAACCCATACGAGCACGGCGAGTGCTATGTGACTGTCGACGGCACTGAGACTGACCTCGACCTCGGCCACTACGAGCGCTTCACAGGCATCCGCACCACCCAAGCCAACTCGGTGACCACGGGTAAGATCTACAAGACCGTCATCGACAAGGAACGCCACGGCGATTACCTCGGCAAGACCATACAAGTGGTGCCTCACATCACCGACGAGATCAAACACCGCATCATGCAAAACACTGATGTCGACTTTGTCATCCAAGAGATTGGCGGCACCATCGGTGACATCGAAGCGGCCCCCTTTCTCGAAGCCATCCGTCAGCTGAAATGGGAACTCGGCAACCGCGCGGTCAGCGTACATCTTACCTATATTCCTTACCTTAAGGCTGCCGATGAATTGAAGACGAAGCCCACCCAACATTCGGTGAAAGAGCTGCAAGCCGCTGGTATCCAACCCGATGTGCTCGTGCTTCGCACCGAGAAGCACCTCTCCGATGGCGTCCGCCAAAAGGTTGCCTCCTTCTGCAATGTCGACCTCGAATGCGTGGTGCAGAGCGAAGACCTGCCGAGCATCTACGAGGTGCCTGTCAACATGCAACGCCAAGGCCTTGACGCTGCCTTGCTGCGCAAATTCGGTTTGCCAGTAGGAGAGACCCCCAAGATGGAAGGCTGGCATCGTTTCTTGGAGCTGCAACGCACTGCTACCAAAGAAGTGCATGTGGGGCTGGTGGGCAAATACGACTTGCAAGACGCCTACAAGAGTATTCGTGAGAGCCTGATTTTGGCAGGCATCTATAACCATGTGAAGGTGAAAATCGACTTCATCAACAGTGAGAACATCACTAAGGAGAATGTCTCCGAACAGCTCTCCGGCGTGGCAGGCATCTTGGTCTGCCCTGGCTTCGGCCAACGCGGCATCGAAGGCAAGATTGTCGCTGTGGAGTATGCGCGTGTCAACAACCTGCCTGCCTTCGGTGTATGCCTCGGCATGCAGATGATGGTCATCGAATTTGCCCGCAACGTGTTGGGCTACAAAGACGCTAACTCGAGCGAGATGGCCGATACTCCTCACAATGTCATCGACATGATGGAGGAGCAGAAGACCATTACCAACCTGGGCGGCACCATGCGTCTGGGTGCCTACAGCTGTAACCTGCG
>ONKA01000044.1 GCA_900318265.1 uncultured Bacteroidales bacterium
GAAATCAACCGCGTTTTCGTGCTTTGCGGCAACGACACGATACCTTATATTGAAAAGGAAGCCGACCGCAGTAGTATGGTTTTCGTTTCGGAGCAACCCTTCAAAGGTGAGGCGGGCAAGACCTACAAACTCGTCGTCGAAACACCTACGGGCGACATCACCGCCGAGGACTATCTGACGCCTTTGGGCAACACGGATTACTTCCAAATCATCCAGGACCACACAAAAGTGAGGAGTTATCAGATGCAATCGGGCATGATGGCGCATGAATTCCAGTTCGACAAGCACATCTATACCGTTGGGGAACAACCTGTGATTTGCGGCCTGACCTTTTATCAGTCTGAGGATTTCCCCATCGACAGCATCGAAAGTGTCTCATTCATCCATAACGACATGTCGCTCTCGGCACTGTTCACCGCCAGGCTGTTCTGGTATTCCTATCACGTCACGGAAGACTATCTCGACCAAAACGAGACTTTCATCACTTGTTCGGTCTCGCCCGAATTCTACACCTTCCTGTTGGATGTCTTCAACGAAGACGACTGGAGCCTGGGCCTGTTCGCCACCATCTCGGGCAACGTGCGAGGCAATGTCAAGAACGGCTATGGCTATTTCTTTGCCTCCGATGTGCGACGCCAACCCTTTACTTACCACGATATCTACAACTCCCTCACCCCCGAAAACCAATAAGCCATGAAACGTATCCTCATCACCATATTATTCTTTGCCTCTTTTGTTTGTCTTCAGGCACAGACCTATACTTTAAGCGGCCACATCACCGATGCCGCCACGGGAGAGACGCTTATCGGTGCCACATTATATGAGGCCTCCTCACAAACTGGGACCTCGGCCAATGGCTACGGCTTCTATTCGCTGCGTTTGCCCGCTGGAAAACACAAGTTGCAATGCGCCTATTTGGGCTATAACACCAAAGAAATTGAAATCCAACTCAATGCCGACCAAACCTTGGAAATCAAGTTGGAGGAAAACTTCGTGGGATTGGGCGAAGTCACCGTTGAAGCAGCATCGGTGGAGCGACCGCAAAAGCAGAACGAGTTCCATGCCGAGATGCTGACCATAAACTCGATACGCAAACTGCCGAGTGTGTTTGGCGAGGCCGACATTCTCAAAGCGGTACAGATGCAGTCGGGTGTGAAAACCATCGGCGACGCCTCGTCGGGACTGCTCGTGCGCGGCGGCACCAACGACCAGAACCTCATCCTCATCGACGAGGCTCCCATCTACAACCCCTCGCACCTCTTCGGCATGATCTCCATCTTCAATTCCGAGGCGGTGAACCAGGTGACGCTCTACAAGAGCAACATGCCCGCGCAATACGGCGGTCGTGTCTCTGCCGTCCTCGACTGCAAGATGAAGGAAGGCAACATGAACCACCATGATTTTTCGGTGGCGTTGAGTCCCTTCGCGGCTACACTCACGGCCAACGGCCCCATCGTCAAAGAGAAGGCTTCATACCTGGTTTCGGCACGCAGGAGTTTCATCGACTTTTTCGTGAAGCCTAACGAGGACATGCCGCTTGTCCCGAGGTTTTACGACCTGAACGCGAAAATCAATACCAAAATCGGACAAAACGACCGCATTTATCTCTCGTTCTATCGAGGCCATGATGTCATCGAGTCCATGGGCGGCATCGACCATTCCAATGGCCTCTACAACACTTGGGGCAACACCTCGGGCACCTTGCGCTGGACGCACAACTTCGGCAGTCGTTGGTTCCTCAATACAGCCTTCATCGTCAGCGATTACAGCAACGACATTGATTATCAATACAAAAGACGAAAATACAATTGGCGCACTGGCATTTCCGACCTTAACCTGAAGGCCGCATTGAGTTATTATATCGCTCCTGACTGCGAACTCCGCATTGGCGCAGGAGCCATCCGCCATGCCTTCATGCCAGGAGAGTCCGACAGCATCGGCATGAGTCTGCCGCATTATCAGGCGATGGAGTATTCCGCCTATGTTCTGAACGATTGGAAACCCATACGCTGGTTGGGCTTCAACTATGGTGTCCATCTGTCGGCTTTCCAGCCTTTGAACAGCGACGAGAAACTGTTGGTCTACCCCGAGCCTCGTGTGAGCATGAATGTCATCCTGAGCGAGAACGCCTCACTGAAAGCCGGCTATGCGCGGAATGTGCAATATATCCAAGTGCTGCAAAACACGGCTTTGGACTACCAATCGCTTGAAACTTGGTTCCCTGCGGTCAATGGTTTGAAGCCTGTCATTGCCGATGTGGTTTCGGGTGGCTGCTTCCTTGATTTTGGTGGGCAGTATTCCGCTTCGGCTGAACTCTATTACAAGAAAGGCCAGAACCAAATCGACTTCATCGACCATGCGCAGCTCATCAGCAACCCGAATGTCATCAATCAGGTGAGAAGCGGAAACTCAACGGCTTACGGTGTGGAATTGAACTTCTCCAAGAATGTCGGAAAGTTTACAGGGGCAATGAGTTACACCTATTCGCGTGTGATTTACGCCATCGACGGCATCAACGACGGCAATCCCTATTCGGCTTTGTCTGACATCCCACACGATTTCCGCATCAACGGCTGCTACCAGTTCACGCCGCGTTGGAGCGCAAGTGCGGCATGGCAGTATTCGAGCGGGCATCCCGTCACCTTGCCCGTGGGCTTCTATGAATACATGGGGCAGACCGTCCCGGTTTACACCGAGCGCAACGCCAGCCGCACACCTGCTTATCATCGCCTCGACCTTTCGTGCGCCTATCATTCGCCGAAATACAGAAGCGGCTTCAACTGGAGCGCGAGTGTCGGAGTATTTAACGCTTACAACCGCCTGAATCCGTTGGGGTATCAGTTCGAGACCGATATTGAATCTGGCGAGATGCGGGCTTACGCTTATTCGATGTTTGGTATTTTGCCTAATGTTTCGTTGCGGGCAGGGTGGTAAAGAAATGATTCCTACTTCACTAAAAACAACCCCGGCGTGATGTCCAGCCAATGGAGCACCGTCTCGCCCCAAACGAGGATGAGCACCCATGAGATGGTCATCATGGTGATGCCGAACTTGAAGGCATCGGTCATGCTATATTGGTTGGTGTTGTAAAGCAATGCGGCGGGCTTGCTGTTGAAGGGCAACACATAGCAGTGCTCGATGAGCATGGCGACAGGCAGGCTGAGGCTCATGACAGGGAAGCCGAATCGCGCCTCCACACCCAAGGCGATGGGCACGAAGACCATGGTGCGAATGGTCTTGCTTTGGAAGACCAGACCCGAGTACATCATCAAGAAGGTGAGGATGACATACAGCACCCAGAATGGGGTATTGGAAGTGATGCCGAGGCTGTCGAAAGCGGCATTAACCATGGTGTTGGGCAAATCAGTAGCATTGAGGCCTGAACCCAAGGTATAAGCACCAGCCGAGAAGAGCATCAGGTGCCAAGGAATGTCGACATCGTTCCATTTCACCACGCCGATGCCCGGCAACAAAGCAAGGACGGCACCCAACAAAGCAACGATAGTCTCATCAATGTTATGGAAAGTGCCCTTAGTAACCCAAAGGACAAGCACCAAGACAAAAATGCCCACGGCCTTGTATTCTTCGGCCTTCATCTTGCCCATGGCCTTCAGCTCTTCTTTTAGGCGGTCCAAACCACCTTCGATTTGAGGCACCTGCTCCTCTTTCTTCATCGGGAAGAAGACATATGTGCCCAGCAACAAGCCTATCACGAGAATCAAGGCACTCATCGGGCCGCAAGAGACGAGCCAGTCAGCATAGCCGAAGTCGCAGCTACCGACGAAGCCTGCGATTAATGAAATGGCGAGCAGGTGGGCACCGCTACCCGTGTAGAACGCATTGGCACCGATATTCACCTGGAAGAGGTTCTGGATGACGAGGTTACGGCCGAAGTTGTTGCGGTTGCCGTTGGAGGCACCATAGATGGCACACACCGTCATGAAGATGGGTAACATGATGGTGGCTTTCACTGTGGTGGCCGAGATAAAGGCCGACAACACCAAATTAATGATCAAGAAACTCCAAAGCACACCTTTGGCGCTCTTTCCAAATTTGATGACGAAGGCCAAAGCCAATCGTTTAGCGAATTGCGTCTTAACCAGCATACTCGCCAAGACGAAGGAAAGGATGTTCAGCCACATCACAGGGTGACCGAGTTGGGCCAAGGCCTCCTTCTGTGTGGTGACATTACAGAGCACGATACCCAGGATGATGAACAGCGAGGTCAGGTAGTTGGGGATGGCCTCCGTCATCCAGAGGATGAGACCCGCGACGAAGATGGCGAGCATGGCGTAGTTGGTCCGGAGGAACTCCTCAAAGCCGATGTCGTTGCAACGCTTCAAGGCCTTCTCGGTCAGCATCTCGGTGTTCAAGTTGTCGATGAAACCGATGTGGCAGCACCAATAAATCACGACGAAGGCGATGATGGCCAAGGGGCCGCCGAGGCGTGCCATCCAAATCTCAAAGTTGGATTTCTGCATCTTGGGCAGTTTTTCCACTTTGTAGTTGTTCATATCTAACGGGTCGAATGTGCTCATGGGGGTGTTGTTTGAGTCGAGACCGAGCCTTGACCGTCATTGCGGGCTTGACCCGCAATCTCCTGAAGCGAAAAGTGTCGTCTTCGCGCTTAGGAGATGGCGGATGCGTCTCCGCCATGACGGCAAAGGCTTAA